>JAXMDT010000005.1:0-152637 GCA_046348685.1 Rickettsiales bacterium | reverse complement strand
ACTATGTCGCCCATTTAAGACTCGCTTTCGCTACGCCTACACCTAACGGCTTAAGCTTGCTTGTGACTGTAAGTCGCTGACCCATTATACAAGAGGTACGCCGTCACACCATATAGGTGCTCCGACTGCTTGTAAGCATCCGGTTTCAGGTTCTGTTTCACTCCCCTTGTCGGGGTGCTTTTCACCTTTCCATCACTGTACTTGTGCACTATCGGTCGGTAAGGAGTACTTAGGCTTGGAGGGTGGTCCCCCCACGTTCAGACAGGATTACACGTGTCCCGCCTTACTCGAGAATTATAATAACTATCTACATATACGGGGCTATCACCCACTATGGCTCCACTTTCCAGAGGATTCTATTTTAGAAACTATAACTACTGGCCTGGTCCCCGTTCGCTCGTCACTACTAGGGGAGTCTCGGTTGATGTCCTTTCCTCCAGCTACGTGAGATATTTCAGTTCGCTGGGTTTGCTTTTTATACCTATGTATTCAGTATAAAATACTTTTTACTAGAATTCAGTGCCCAACCCTCGGCTTTCGCTGAGATTTGAGTACTGAACTCTAAAAGTGGGTTTCCCCATTCGGAAATCTTCGGGTCACAGGTCTTTCGCACCTCGCCGAAGCTTATCGCAGCGTAACACGTCCTTCATCGCCTCTTACCGCCAAGGCATCCACACAGATGCTCTTTTCATACTTAATTTGCTTGAGTCGCATTGCGTACAGAGCAAAGCAGCGCTCTCCATGGTACTTTATGGAGGAACCCATAAAGAAGAGATTTTATCGCGGATGACCCGTCTTAAAACTGCGTGCCCAACTCTACACTCAAATACGTATTTTAGAAATAATCTGAAGATTATTTTACGATCCAGTATCTACTCATTTAATTGAATAACCTTCCACTCGGCCTTGCGGCCTCGCTTCCGGCATTCGTAATGATGCAGAAAACATATTCACAAATTTAACAGCAGCACACCCGAAGTGCGCGTCGCCGGAACAAAGCCCGACGAAAGGATGGTTGGTATAACCGTCCTCCCCCTCACTGTCAATCGTGTTTTTATAACAATTTTATTAAGGCGGTCCTGGCCAGCCAAAACGCCTATTTCACAGGCTTTTCCGCGTAATCGTCACCGTCATTTCACAAAAATGTCACACCGGTTTTTGGCGCGGTACGGTATGAGGAGAAAAACGATAAGAGGAAAAGGCACTTATATGAACGTTCAATTAGGCAGCGTAGCAGGCGTAAACGGCTGGAGTGAAAGTGCTCCAGCGTATCATGGTCTGTACGGCGGCATCCCTGCCAATGTCGCCAACTGGATCGAACAGGATATCCTGCAAATCTCACACGTTACCCACAAAAAGCAGATTACCCTTATCGATTATGGCTGCGGCACCGGACGCTATTTTCCACTCTATCTAGACATTGCCAAAAAACATGGGCTCGATATTAAGTGCCTGGCATTTGAGCCAACGCTTGGGCAATTAGAAATATCAGAAAAACACCTGAAAGAATGGGGTTTTAGGCTAAAGGATAATTCGTTTGATAGAAGCCTGGAAAAACGAAAAGATCAGTTGGATGGAAAAAAGGCGCCTGCTGGTTTTCGTGGCCCAGAATACAAAAAGGGCGGCCGTGGAAAAGGATCGCTGACGGTTGAATTGATTCACGGGAATATTTTTCCGGGGCAAGGCGCAACCTATGATCCGGATTACCTCGAAAAAGAGCTTTTCGGCAAAGATCACATTGATTACGGACTTTGCTTGTTCGGCGTGCTTTCCTACATCATGGGCGATGCAAACCGCGTCGCGATGCTGAAAACCTTCACCAATATTGTAAACGGGCCTATCCGCGTTTCTATTCCGACGCAGAATCGCGATCGCGCACTTTACCAAGAATTCGAAGGCCTCAGAAGCGATTTGGAAGCAGCCAGAACGATAGGCGATACCGCCCGCATTCGAGAGTTGGAGTTAAAGCTGAAAGACACGAGAGACCACGGTGAAACGATTACGCCATTTCCGGCCAAAGACGGTGAAACAGCGCATCATCCGTACTATTATGTCAAAAATCATAAGGAATTTGAAGGGCTTTTGCAGCGCGCAGGCATTACAGATTATGAGATGTGCGCTTCCAATATTGATCCCGAAACCGTTATCACGGATAAAAACTGGCCTTTTCGAAACATCGCAGACGCGCTGAATTCTGCGACCCTTAAGCCAAAGGAAATGGATCATCGCGCCAAATTTCTCATGGTAAAAATGCAAGGTCAAAAAGCGCTTGATGTCGGTTTCGCACCGGTTACCGCTGCAGATCCTAAAACAATACCGTATAGGGTGATTCAGGGACCCTACCATCGCGAAACCCTTAACGCTGGCAAAGCCCCTACAATCACAGCATAATTTCGGCACCGGACCCTTGAAATTAACCTTTTAAGTCCTAAATTGTATTTCCATGGTTAACAATTACAGGTTGTGTTAATTCTTAAATGCATGACAGTTGCATTTTTTTCGCCTATAAACTCCCTCGGGAAAGCGCGGAAATCCTGGATTCCCGCAATCTCCCTCAAATCCAAACTATTTTAAACCTTTTCAAAACTATTCCTTAACGCAGTCTTAGACATTGTATGGCACACTTCGATGATACGGTTGGAAAGACGCTCAAAGCCTACGGTATGAGCGGGTTTCCGACTGGAGAAGGGGTTCACGCCACCGGCGACCTGCCCTCCAGACACCACGACGACCTCATGGTGCTGGAGCCGAAGATAAAGACCGCAAGGCCTCCATTCTTCAAGGTTGTCATGCTGAACGATGATTTTACCCCGATGGAATTTGTGGTGGAAGTCCTGAAAACGATTTTCCGCCACGCGCATGAAGATGCGGTGGCCATTATGGTCCAGATCCATCAGAAGGGTGCAGGAGTCTGCGGCGTGTTCACGCGGGATGTCGCGGAAACCAAGGCAGAAATCGTCATCGGGCTGGCACGGCAAAATGAATACCCCCTTCAATGTGTTCTCGAGAAGGAATAGAAAGGGTTAAACATGTTATCTAAAAATCTGGAAGCGACCCTCCATCGCGCTCTGGCCATCGCTAAAGTGAATCGCCACGAGTTTGCGACGCTGGAACATTTGCTTTTTGCGCTTTCAGACGATCCGGATGCGGCCAGTGTCATGCGCGGCGTCGGCATCGATCTCGCGCTGCTGAAGCGTAATCTCGCTGATTTCCTCGAGAACGAATTGAATTCCCTCGTCATCGAAACCGTCGATGAAGCAAAGCCGACCGCTGGCTTTCAACGCGTGATTCACCGTGCTGCCATTCATGTCCAATCCTCTGGCAAGCATGAAGTGACCGGTGCGAATGTTCTCGTTGCCCTTTTCTCCGAGAAAGATTCGCACGCTGTATTCTTCCTGCAGGAGCAGGACGTCTCCCGCCTCGATATCGTGAATTATATCTCGCATGGCATCGTCAAATACGGCGATTATATGCGTATCGGCACCATCGCCGAATATAAAGGCGGCGAGCAGCAACGCCAGGATAAAGAAGGCGAAGATGCCGATCCGATCAGCTTTGCTCCGCATGGCGCGAACAAGGAAAAAGATGCAAACCAGAACGTGCTTCAGCAATATTGCGTGAACCTGAACGCAAAAGCGGAAGCCGGTAAAACCGATATTCTCGTCGGCCGCGAGGAAGAGATCGAACGTACGATCCAGATCCTCTGCCGCCGCTCTAAAAATAATCCGCTCTTCGTTGGTGAAGCAGGCGTCGGTAAAACGGCGATCGCCGAAGGCCTGGCGCTCCGCATCGTGCGCGGCGAAGTTCCGACCGTACTTCGCAAAGCCGTTATTTTCTCGCTCGACATGGGTTCCCTCCTTGCCGGCACGCGTTACCGCGGTGACTTTGAAGAACGCATGAAAGCCGTCATCCGTGAAGTTGAAAAACTGCCGGGCGCCGTGCTTTTCATTGATGAAATCCATACCATCATTGGCGCCGGTTCGACCTCGGGCGGCGCGCTCGATGCCTGCAATTTATTGAAGCCGGCGCTTTCCCGCGGCGTTTTCCGCTGCATGGGCTCGACGACCTTCAAAGAATACAAACAGCATATCGAAAAAGACCGTGCCCTCGCCCGCCGTTTTCAGAAAATCGACGTGGTGGAGCCGGATGTCGAAACCTCGATCAAGATTCTGCGCGGCCTGAAGCCGTACTACGAAGAACACCACCAGGTGCGCTTCACCCCGTCTGCCGTGCGTGCAGCGGTGGAACTTTCCTCGCGCTATATCCATGACCGCAAACTGCCGGACAAAGCCATCGACGTGCTTGATGAGGCGGGTGCTGCGCAAATGCTGGTTCCTGAAAACAAGCGCAAGAAAACGATTACGCCGCGTGAAGTGGAAGAAATCGTTGCCAAGATTGCACGCATGCCATCCAGCTCGATCACGACCGATGACGCAAAAGTGCTGAAAAACCTCGAAAATGACCTGAAACTGGTGGTTTTCGGCCAGGACAACGCCATCGACATGGTGTCCTCGGCGATCAAAATGTCCCGCGCCGGCCTGCGCGAAGAGGAAAAGCCGATCGGCTGCTACCTCTTCACCGGACCGACCGGCGTCGGCAAAACCGAAGTCGCCAACCAGCTTGCCAAAACGCTTGGCATGGAGCTGGTCCGCTTCGATATGTCCGAATATATGGAAAAACACTCCGTTTCCTCGCTGATCGGCTCGCCTCCGGGCTATGTCGGCCACGAAGAAGGCGGGCTGCTGACCGATGCCGTCTCGAAAACCCCGTATGCGGTTGTTCTTCTGGATGAAATCGAGAAAGCGCACCCAGATATCTATAACATCCTGCTGCAGGTAATGGACTACGGTAAACTGACCGACCAGACCGGCCGCCAGGTGAATTTTAGAAATACCATTCTGATCATGACCAGCAACGCCGGTGCGTCCGACATGGCAAAAGCCCCGATCGGTTTTGGCCGCGAAGTGCGCGAAGGTGAGGACAAGGCCGCTGTCAGCCGCCTGTTCACGCCGGAGTTCAGGAACCGCTTAGACGCAATCATCCCGTTCGCCCACCTGACCGAAGAAATGGTGGCGAAAGTGGTCGAGAAATTCGTCTTCAAACTGGAATCCCAGCTCGCTGGCAAGGCAATCACCATTGATCTTTCGGAAGAAGCGAAGGCATGGCTGGTTAACAACGGCTATGACCGCCCGAATGGCGCGCGTCCGCTGGCCCGCCTGATTTCGGAAAAGATCAAGAAACCGCTCGCCGACGAAGTGCTCTTTGGCAAATTGACCAAAGGCGGCGAAGTGCTGGTGATCGTGAAAGAAGGCGAACTCGCCTTCAAGATCAAATCCAGCCCGAAATCGAAGAAATCAGCGGCACACGAAGAAGAAGGCGAACTGGTTTAGTTCTTTGAATATTAATTGAAAAGCCCGCTCAAACGAGCGGGCTTTTTTATATCATAAAGCAGCATTACGATATATTTCCTGCTTTTTAAGCTATACTAACATCTTATTAATGGCTTTGTGCGATACTAGATACCATGCGCCAGATCGCCTTCATTGCATTGATATTCATAAGCTTTTCAGCCCACGCCGAATATAAGGAATTTTCGTCAGGCACCGGATTTTTTGTTAGTCGCAGCGGGCACATTATGACCAATGCGCATGTGATCAAACCGTGCGGCGATAACCCGATCTACTTTCGTGGCCCTAATCGTCAACCGCAAGTCGCCAAGTTGACCCGCAGACGCGACGACCTTGATCTGGCGCTGATTCGCAGCGATACCTTCCATCCGAACCGCATCGCCGTCTTCCGCTGGTCGCAGGACGATATCGTCGCCGGAGAAAAAGTATTCATCCTCGGCTATCCTGAGCCAAAGGATATTGGCGTGCCGCCCACCGCCGTTGAGTCCACAGTAATTTCCGCGCTCGGCCCGCAAAACGAGCCGGAATATTTGCAATTTCATAATATCGTCCGTCACGGCAATTCCGGCGGGCCACTCATGGATTTCGCTGGGAACGTCATCGGCGTCGTCACCGCCAAAACCACGCTCTACCGCAGAAATGCAGCATCGGGACGCACCGAAAAGATTTCCGAATCCGACGTGGCGATCAATATGAACACGATTAAGCGCTTCCTTGACTCCGAATACGTCATGTACCAGCAGACGGAATCTTTTGGCGATCTCACCGCCCGCCGCCTGGAGCAGATCGCGGAAACCTACACCGTGCATGTGTTCTGCGAGGTAGCGAAATAGGTTTTTGGTTTAATATATATATCATAGCCTGCCCTTAAACCTTTAACCTTAAACCATTCTTTACTTCTTTCCATTATGGATACGAAAACCACGGTATCCGCAACATGCTGCTTTTCCTGTACTCCGCGACGATTTTTGCCGGTTCGTTCCTGCTGTTTCTGATCCAGCCGATGATCACCAAAGTCATCCTTCCCTATCTCGGCGGCAGCGCCATGGTGTGGAACACGGCCATGCTGTTCTTCCAGACTGTACTGCTTTTCGGCTATGGCTATGCGCATCTGACTGCACGATTTCTGCGGCCCCGGCGTCAGGCAACGCTGCATCTTATTGTGGTGGCGGCGTCTCTGCTGCTCATGCCTATTGGTCTGGTTCCGTTTAGCCAAGGCGACCCGAGTACCACCCCGCTTTTCTGGTTGATCGGCACCCTTTTTCTTTCAGTCGGCCTGCCTTATTTCCTGCTTTCCGCCAATGCGACCTTGAGCCAGCACTGGTTTGCCCATACGGGCCATTCCAAAGCTAAAAATCCTTACGCACTCTACGTAACGAGCAACATCGCAAGCTTTATTGGCCTGCTTTCTTTTCCATTTATTGTTGAGCCCCGTTTAGATTTCGAGTCGCAAGCGAAGGTTTGGTCTGTTGTTTATGGCATATTTTTCTGTTTACTGGCTAGCTGCATCCTGGGGCTAAAACGAGCCTACGCGCTTGAAAATTCCGCTACCGAAACAAATAAAGCAAGACCTGTTTTGGCCTGGCGGGAAAAGGCAATGTGGGTTCTGCTCGCATTTGCCCCTTCCAGCCTGCTTCAAGGCACGACAACGCACATCTTGACCGACATCGCATCCTTTCCTCTTTTATGGGTACTTCCGCTTGCGCTGTACCTGCTGACCTTTACGATCGCTTTCAGCCGGTTTAGCGATCGGGCAACACGTCTTTGCTGGCGTATTCAGCCGGTCAGCATCATCCTGGCGTTTCTGACGCTTGTTTTCTACGCAAGCCCCAATCTCGCGCTGGTGCTGCATCTGATTATCTTTTTCGTGCTGGCCCTTGCCTGCCACGGACTACTGGCCCGTAAAAAACCGGACCCCGCCCATCTGACTCAGTATTACCTATGGATTTCGCTCGGCGGCGCATTAGGCGGACTATTTAACGCGATACTTGCTCCCCTGATCTTTACCGGCATATTGGAATATCCTTTAACGCTTGCGCTCATCTGCCTGTTAATACCTACCGAACCGAAGAGCTGGCGCGCCCAGATCGTTGAGTCATATCCAACCGCAATTTTCGCACTCTTCATCGGATTGCTTATCTTGGTAAAGACGATAAATGGGATACACGAGCTATCCTGGGACGATATCACTACAAAAGAGGGCATCTGGGCTGTTATTGTCCAGGGCGGCGTGACAGGATTTTTCGCCGTGATGGTATTATCGTCAGAAAAAAAACCGCTCTGCATGGCGCTTAGCTGCCTGATTCTATACGTTATGATGCCGTCACTCACGTCGGAAGGCGATACCAGACTCGTTTATTCGGAGCGAAATTTCTTTGGCGTACTGAAAGTGCGAGATAACAAGAGCTTGAACGCTTATACCCTCATTCATGGCACGACGCTGCACGGCATTCAAAGCAAAGATGAAACCCATAGGCTGACATTACAGGCATACTATTTCCCGATGCATTATGTGTATGATGCCCTTTCCGAAACAACCCGCAAAATGCCTTTCGCTGTCGTTGGCCTCGGCACCGGCATCCTTTCCTGCGTGGGCAGCGAGCAACAGCACGTCGATCTTTATGAAATCGACCCTGCCGTGATCGAAATCGCTAATGACACCCGCTATTTCACCTACCTGCGTGATTGCCCGCCCGAAAAGAACATTATTCTCGGCGATGCGCGTATCAAGCTGGAGGGCGCTGCTGATAGCCGCTACGGAATGATGGTCATCGATGCCTACAATTCCGATTCCCTGCCGATGCACCTGATGACACGCGAGGCATTGCGGCTTTATCTCAGCAAGCTCGCCCCGCACGGTATCCTCGCTTTTCATATCAGCAGCAGGAATCTTGACCTCGGCCCTATCCTGGCGCGGCTGGCCGCTGATGCGCATCTGCCCGCCCTGGAGCTTGCCTACGAACCTCCCAGGGATAACAAGCTGATAACTCCCTCCCGATGGGTCGTGATGGCAAAAGACGAAGCGGATTTGCAGTCACTCAGAACGAATGACCCGGCCTGGAAACCGCTCACTATGCCAAAAAACGGCAGCGTCTGGACGGATCATTACTCTAACCTTTTGGAAGCGATAAAATAATGCCGACGATTCCACTTTATACGATTGGACTTTTGTTCCTCTCCAACCTTTTTATGACGTTTGCCTGGTATGGCCATTTGAAATTCAAGGAATATCCGCTATGGACCGTCATTCTGATCAGCTGGGGCATCGCCTTTTTTGAATATTGCCTGCAGGTACCGGCAAACCGCATCGGCTATGGATATTTCACCGGCGCACAGTTGAAGACGATTCAGGAAGTCATTACCCTGATGGTCTTTGCCGGATTTTCCGTGTTTTATCTGGGTGAGCCGCTGCGCTGGAACCACCTGCTAGGCTTTGCGCTTATCTGTCTGGCGGTGTGGGTGATTTTTAAAGAATAAGGCGCCTACCTGCTTGCGTCTATCGCACAATTAGGCGCTATAGGATTGCCGCCTCCTGAAGCCGCTTGATCCTGGCTATCATTCAATACAGCCCGCAATAAAGGATAGAGTTTATTGCGGATATCATTGAGCAGTTCATTTTTTTTATCAGAACAAAGTGCTAAGTCCTGATCGGCGCGCATACCTACGGGCGCTCCATCGTCATTAACGCGTACGCCATACCGCTGCCAGGAAACAGCCATCCTATATCCCGGCTCGGTCAATCCCAGCGCCGTTAAATCAATGTTACGGGGAATAGCCAGTAGCTGTCCATATTTGATCGGGCCGGTGCAACTGCGCCCGTGACTGCCGCTATCACAAAAGCCGTCATGTCCGTTTGCAGGCCACATCCATTCGCGATTGAGCAGCACATGAAAGCGTGTATCACCTTTCCCGGGCATAAACATTTCGGTTATATGCTCAATCGGATAACCTGGAGTGCATATTTCAAAACCCCGAATAAGCCCGAAAATGACGGATGTACCCGACGCGCTTGGGCCTTCCCGGGCACTGCCTGTAGGAGAAGCCGGGTGACCCAACCCGATAAAAGATGTTTGGATGCCAGAGCTTGCCGTTGGCCGTCCAGCACCCCACGTATACTTACGTAACTGGGTGCCCATCAGCGTCGTCCTGTCAAAAATGACGATTGTACCGTCAGTATCCGGCATGCCCGGAATTTGCGCAGCAGCCGGTACATGGATATCTATTGGCAGGCCTCTTCCGGCCTCAAGACCGTTCCAGCCAATACGTGTATAAGGATCCGAAACAATACCTTCATACATCGGCTTACCGTAAGGAAGACCGACATTGATAAACCCGAACGGTTCGGAACGCATGGCCTGGGTGATAGGGTGACCTTCGTCTGCGTATGATGCGGCGCAACCAATGGGACGATGGTGCGCGCTGCGGACAGAAAATGGGTTCCTGAACCAATCCTCCCTGGAAGACGCACAACTAAACGCCGGCGGTTCAGCACTACAGTCGATAGGTGGCAAGCTTGGAAAAGGGCCTGTCGGCCAAGGACTTACCGGCGGCATAGGCTTAGGCTTTACAACATGAATGCTATCGCCAAAGCAACGCGATTCCTTAAAAATAGAAGGAACGCCCTCTGCCGCAAAAGTGTGCGGGGCAAAAGCTAACGTAGCGACAAGTGCACACCTTTTCAGGATGCCGCTAAGCTTTATCATGAGTTGCTTACCACGCAGGTTGCTGGATAGCATAAATGCTATCTTAATTGCCGGTTTTTGTCACCCGAAAACCAGTTGCCACGAGGTAGATTTCCGCAGAATCCTTGCGGCTGGACTTGGGTTTGAAGTGCGCTACTTTGGCAAAATGTTTCTTGATGTCGTTGAGTAGTTCCTTCTCTGTGCCACCCTGCCAGACCTTGCAGGCGAATGCCCCGCCCGGCTTTAAAACTTCTTTGGCAAAATCGTACGCAAGCTCAGCAAGCGCCATGATGCGGATATGATCAGTGGCCGTATGACCAGTGGTATTAGGCCCGATGTCCGACAACACGACATCTGCCATTCCGTCAAGCATATCCTTAATTGTTGCGGGAGCGGAATCATTATTAAAGTCAATTTGGGCAAGGAGCGAACCGGCAATGGCGTCCATCTCCAAAATATCGATTCCCATCACATTCGGCTTATCCGGCATGGATTTGGTGCGCTCCACCGCTACCTGTGTCCAGCCTCCGGGTGCTGCGCCAAGATCGACAACCTTTTGGCCGGGCTTGAGCAAGTGGTATTTGTCATCGATCTCGATCAGCTTAAAAGCCGCCCGGGAGCGGTAGCCCGCCGCTTTTGCCTGCTTGACATAGGGGTCATTCAACTGCCGCTCCAGCCAGAGGGTGGAGGAAATCTTCCGCCCCTTGGCTGTTTTAACGCGCGTTTTGAGCGGGCGGTTCGTGCTGCCGCCTTTTGAAGATGGTTTTTTCATACCGACTCTGTATCAGAAAGCGTAACAAAAGCTTAATAAAAATTTACTTAGCACATCTACACTCTCCGGATAAATGAAATACCAAAGTTATTCTTTGCACCCAATGGAGAGTTTATGAGCGATATAAATAACGATCAGATGAAGAAAGCACTCGCTGCAGTGAAAGCAGCCGAAGTGGCAGAAGTTCCGCTTGCAGCGAATGAATCGAAGCGTGGCGATGGGGATGTCCATAAAATGTCTGTTATCGTTCAAGTTCCGGCGGGTATGGATCAGGAAGTCGTGGAAGCTGCTTTCGTCATTGCCGCTAACGGCGCCGGCGGCACGGATTATAAGGCAGGAAATCCAATAGACGGGGCGCTTCAGTTCTTTGTTGCCACGCCCAACTCACCCGCCGCGTTCGAAAACGGTCTGGATGTCGCAGCACAAGGCAATGGTTTGACACCTGAAATGTTTAATTCGGTCGTCAACAATATCAAAGCCCGCCATACGCAGGCTTCCCGCTAACTACTGTCGCCAAGCATCAGCGAAAGGATAATCCCTTCCCGCACGCCGCGGTCGGCAATCGTTACCTGGCGAAAGGGAAAAGCCCGCGTCACCGCCTCGAAAATAGCACAACCGGAAATGATGTAATCACTCCGGTCCGGGCCGATGCAGGGGTGCATGAAGCGCTCGGAAGCACGCATGGAAAGCAACCGGCGGATACTTTGCAGGATATCGCCGATATCCAGCGTGATGCCATCGACCTGTGCCCGGTCATACCGCGCCAGATTCAGATGAATGGCCGCCAGCGTCGTCACCGTGCCGGATGTGGACAGAAACTGCACCTCGCCGCGGCGCATCTCATCATCGAGCGGGTTTTTAGCGGCGATCGGCGCGAGCAGGCTTACGATTTTTTCTACCGTTTCCTCGTAATACATCTCGGCGTAATGCGAGCTGCCCACACTTTCAGCGAGGCTCATGACGCCGTAAGGAATGGACGTCCAGTCGCGGATCATCGGATCGAACGGAAATTGCGGCGGATTCTGGCTGTGGAAGGAGGACGGAATATCGACCCAGAGCACCTCGGTCGAACCGCCGCCGATATCCAGCGCAACCGCCTTTTTCATGCGCGGAGCCAGTAGCGAGCAGCAGCCCAGTATAGCGAGCCTCGCCTCTTCCTGCGTAGAAATGATTTCGATGTCGAAGCCCAGCTCCTGCTGCACGCGTGCGACGAAATCCCTCGCATTTTCCGCACGGCGGCAGGCTTCGGTGGCAACGAAGCGGGCTTTGCCGACCTGATATCCCTCAAGCTTGCGACCGCATACCCTGAGCGCCGCCATGGTGCGTTCAATGGCATCCTTCGATAGCTTTCCTGTCTGCGAGACGCCTTCGCCGAGCCTTACGATCCTCGAAAAACTGTCAACGGCCTTAAGCGAGCGCACACCCCGAGTGCGGCGGAATGCAGGATGAGCAAGCAGCAGGCGACAATTATTGGTTCCAAGATCAAGGGCGGCATAGACGTCTCCGTCGTGTGCACGCGTAAATGTCATGAATGCTAAAATGTTGGAGTAACATACCGGCTTGTTCTACATGATTTAGTTGCCAGTTGCTAGTGACGAGTTATGAGTTATGGGTTATGAATAAAACCTCGACTTTCTTATAACTCATAACCCATAACTCTAACTTCTTATATGCTTCGCAATCACCCGACTCCCTACGAAACGCCGAGCGGCCAGGCTTCCAAAGACCTGATGGAAAAAGGCCAGACTTACTTTATCCCGAATTACAAGCAGCGGCCGATGATCCTCGATCACGGCAAGGGCGCGCGCGTCTGGGATATGGACGGGAATGACTATATCGATTTCGGATGCGGAATCAGTGTGACGAGCTTGGGACACGCCGATCCGGATTTGATCAAGGCGATGACCGAGCAGGCGGGCAAGCTCTGGCATACCAGCAATATTTTCTATACCGAACCGCCGATCCTGCTGGCCGAAGCGCTGGTGAAAGCCGTTCCGTTCGCGAAGAAAGTCTATCTCTGCAACTCCGGCGCCGAAGCCAACGAAGCCGCGATTAAGCTTATTCGCAAATATGCCTCAGAGCAGGGAAGACCACCGGAAAAGCGCGAGATTATTACTTTTACCGGCTCTTTCCATGGCCGCACATTGGCCACCGTGACCGCCACCGCGCAGCCGAAATATCAGCAGGGTTACGAGCCGCTGCCGGGGGGGTTTGTGTATGCCGATGTATTCAACAACCTCGAAAAAATGAAAGCGCTTATCACGGAGAAAACTTGCGCCATTATGGTAGAGCCCGTGCAGGGCGAAGGTGGCGTTACGCCCGCCACGCCAGATTTCCTGCAGGGACTCAGGAAGTTATGCGACGAGCACAAGCTCCTTTTAGTGCTCGATGAAGTGCAAACCGGCATGGGCCGCGCCGGGGATTTATTCGCGCATATAGGCTACGGCGTTGAGCCGGATATCATGACCACGGCGAAGGCGCTTGGCGGCGGAATTCCTATTGGCGCGCTGCTTGCCAACGACAAGGTGATGGATGTTTTCCAGTTCGGCTCGCACGGCTCGACCTTCGGCGGTAACCCGATCATGGCGCATGTCGCCCTCGCCGCCCTCCAGAAAATCAATTCTCCTGCACTCTTACAGAATGTTAGACAGCAATCTGAAAAGTTTTTTGTGAGCTTAAAAGCTTTCAACGATGAATTAAAAATGTTCCAAGAAGTACGCGGCCGCGGCCTGATGATCGGCATGGAACTAGGGGAGCAATGGGCGGGCAAGTCGCGATCTTTTCCGAGATGTGCCGCAAATTCGGCGTGCTGGTGCTGGTGGCGGGCCTGAACGTGCTGCGCCTACTGCCACCGCTGAATATCACGGATGAAGAACGCAAAGTCGGCCTCGAGCGCATGAAAGCGGCGCTACAGCATGCAAAAGTTGGTAATTAAACTGATCTTTCGTTCGAACGAACAGCGTTCGTGATCGTATTTTGCAGGGCAATCGCATCGCCATCACCCACATGGACTTGCCATTCAAAAATTTCTGCGACATTTCGCGTACCGGCCAGCATATAAACTGCATCCGGCTGTTTAAGATCAATCATACGATGATTGCCGTGCTCGTCTTGATATTCATACTGACGGGTTTGAATCAGCGCTTGTTTGACTTCAGCAGGAAGAGCCTTCATTCATTGCTTCAAGAGTATTTAAAAATTTTGTCCATTCGCATCCAAGCCGGGTTCGTGAGCCTGCTGATAGGCTTCGCGATTTATAGCGGTCGTCTGTAATTGACCACTTGCAATCTGAGACCTAATACTTTCGTGCACTTCAGGATTGAGAGACCCGTCTGCAAGGAAAATTGAGACCTGATGGTCGACGCCTGGAATAGGAAACAACGGATTTTCGTTGAAGCGCATGAATGTGACAAAGTTCTCCGGCAGTTCTTTACCCATTGCGCGCGCTTCCGCTTGAAGCGCTTCAATTGCAGGTTCACGAATATCAGCGCGTATATCCTGAGCTTGGCTGCGAGTAGCCATGGGATAACCGGTTTCGGGATTGATAGGCGTTCTGTTCCCTGCACCATCAACATAAAAACCCTGCGGTGCAGGCTGCACCTGCGGCTCCTCTTCTTTCAAGCCTGCCCATGTTGCAAAGCCACTTAATGCAGTGCCTGTTTGCTCGGAAAGCCAATCGAAAGCTCTTACGGGATTAAAGACAGGAAGAACGAACGGGATAAGTGCCATGTTTCACCTTTTCCGTTGATTATACGTAATTTCAGGCGTTAGGATTGTTACAAAATGATGAAACTTATCCGTCTATAATCCTATAAGCCGTTGTTTTAAAAACCTTACATGATTTAGAAATGACCGATTACTCAACCTATCTTGCTTACCTTCGCGAGCAGGAACGACATATGATCCAGCTGACGCACGACTGGTCAGCGATCAATTCCGGCAGCTTCCATTTGGAAGGGCTGGAGCGCATGGCAAAGGCGCTCGCCGATAATTTTCATTGGCTTGGCGGCGAGCAGGAAATGATCGACCTGCCACCGCTCGAAAGCGTAACAAAAGGCGAAGTTGAATTCCGCGCCCTGGGGCAAGCGCTGCGCATCAAGAAACGTCCCAATGCGCCGGTGCAGGTTTTCCTCGGCGGGCATATGGATACGGTGTTCGGCAAGGATCATCCGTTTCAGACGCCGCGCTTTCTAAATGAAATTTCTCCGCGAGCGGGGAGGTCAGGAGGTGGGAATGCAGCATCTGAAGATTCCCCCCAACTAACCTCCCCCGCAAGCGGGAGGAGGAATGCCCTCCAATCCTTAACGGCCCTGGCGCGACCGACCTGAAAGGCGGTATCGTCGTCATGCTGAAAGCCCTCGAAGCACTGGAGCAGGCGCCGTTCAAGGATACTATCGGCTGGGAAGTGCTGATCAACCCGGATGAGGAAATCGGCTCACCGGGATCGCGGCATTTGTTCAAGGAAGCCGCCGAGCGCAATCATCTCGGCCTGATTTTCGAGCCATGCCTGCCGGAAGGCACACTGGTTTCCACGCGCAAGGGCAGCGGCAATTTCACCCTCGTCGTGCATGGCAAGGCGGCCCACGCGGGACGGGATTACGGCTCGGGACGCAACGCCATCGTCATGATGGCGGATGCTATCAAGGCGCTCGACGGGCTGAACAATATCCGCCCCGGCTTCATCGTCAACTGCGGTATCATCGAGGGCGGCACGACACTGAACACGGTGCCGGACCTGGCTATCCTGCGCTTTAATATCCGTATCGACTCCCCCGAAGATCAGCCCTTCGCCGAGCAGAAAATCGATGAAATCGTGCAGGGCATTGCGGCACGCGAAGGCTACCGCGTGCTGCTGCATGGCGGGTTTGGCCGCGCGCCGAAACCAATTACGGAAGGCATCCAGCGCCTGCAGAAAGCGATCGAGGAGTGCGGAACCATGCTGAATATTCCGATCGGCTGGCAGCCGAGCGGCGGCGTCTGCGACGGGAATAACCTCGCGCAGTATGGTCTGCCTAATATCGACACCATGGGCGTGCGCGGCGGCAATATCCATTCAGATCAGGAATATATGATTGTCGATAGCTTGCTCGAACGGGCATCTCTCACCGCCCTGCTGCTGCTCAGGCTCGCTAGCGGCGATTTAACATGGTATAAATAAACATGTTCGTCCGCCCCATACAGATTGAAGATCACGCCGCCGTGCTGGAGCTTGCGAGACAAGCGGGATTCGGCATGACCTCACTGCCGCCGGATGCGGACGTGCTGAAAGAAAAAATCGAAAAAGCGGTGAAATCCTTCGCCGGAACCGTCGAACATAAGTCCGATGAGGGGTACTTATTCATTCTGGAGGACCCAGACACGGGGAATGTGGCCGGAATTTCGGGAATTAAATGCCATATCGGCCTTCGCCAGCCTTTTTATTCCTATAAATTGGCGACAATCACGCAAAGTTCGCAGGAATTAAACCTGTTTTCGATGCAAAAGGTGCTGCACGCGGTCAATGACTACACGGGCGCGACCGAAGTTGCCTCCCTCTTTCTCTCGCCGGAATACCGGCGCGACCGCATGGGACGTTTTCTCTCCCGCGTACGCTTTCTGGTAATCGCCGAATATGCCGAGCGGTTCGATGACCGGGTGATTTCGGAAATCCGCGGCGTCAACGATGCGGAAGGAAAATCGCCATTCTATAACGGTATTGCACGGCACTTCTTCCAGATGGAATTCAAGGATGCCGATTATTTGAATGCGACGAAAGGCAACCAGTTCATCACGGACCTGATGCCGAAATACCCCATTTATGTCTCCCTGCTGCCCAAGAGCGCGCGCGACACGATCGGCCAGCCGAATGTGGCTAGCGCCCCCGCTGTAGGCCTACTGGAAGCTGAAGGATTCCGGTGGCGGGATTATGTCGATATTTTCGACGGCGGGCCGACATTGGAAGCATCCCGCAGCGACATCAAAACGGTAAAAGAAAGCAGAAATGCCGAGATCGTCGAAATCTATGAGGCTTCGCGCGGTGAGAAATTTATGCTGGGCACGACCCGCAAGCTGGCTGAATTCCGCGCCACCATCGACCGCATGGAAGTAAAGGAATCCGGCGATAAAATGGATAAAATCGCTCTCTTGAAACGCGGTGCCGACCGCTTAGGTGTAAAAGAAGGTGATGTGATCCGTTATGCCAAAGCTTGAGTCGTATAATCCCGCTACGGGGGAAAAAATCTGGGAAGGTGACGCCGCTTCCGTGGATGCTGTTCACAAGGCGGTAGATGCTGCAAGACGCGCCTTTCCTGCCTGGGCCGCGCTATCGCTCAATGAGCGCATAGCCTGTGTTGAGCGTTTCCGCGCCGTGGTCGAGCAGAAGCGCGATATCCTCGCAGAAACAATCAGTAAGGAGATGGGAAAACCGCTTTGGGATACCAGGGGCGAAGTCACAGGAGTGGTCAATAAGGTCGCGATTTCAGTGGCCGCCTATCAGGAGCGTACCCCGCAGAAATCCAGCACACAGAACCATATTGTAAACAGGCTTATCCACAAGCCCCATGGCGTAATGGCCGTCTTTGGCCCTTACAACTTTCCAGCCCACCTACCCAACGGCCATATCGTGCCCGCCCTGCTCGCCGGCAACACTGTAGTTTTCAAGCCAAGTGAGGAAACACCTCTTGTCGCAGAAACCTATGTAGCTTTCTGGAAGGAGGCCGGACTGCCGGAAGGCGTTCTGAATGTGGTGCAGGGCGGACGTGATACAGGCATCGCGCTCGCTGCCTCAGACATTGACGGCATATTATTTACCGGCAGCTGGGAAACCGGCAAAAAACTGCACGAAGGAGTAGCCGGACGGCCGGAAATCCTGCTGGCGCTGGAGATGGGGGGCAATAACCCCCTCGTCGTCTGGGAGCCGAAAGACCTTGATATTACTGCGCAGCTCATCGTGCAGTCGGCCTTTATGTCGAGCGGTCAGCGCTGCACCTGTGCGCGCCGCCTGATCCTGCCGGGAGGCAAGGAAGGTGACGCGGTTTTGGACGCACTGACGGCCTTGGTTAGCCGCATCCGAGTCGGCGCTTACACGGATAATCCGGAACCGTTCATGGGTCCGCTTGTCAGCCTGAAACAGGCAGAAAACCTGCTGGCGGCGCAGGATATGCTGCGACAGGCTGGCGGTAAATCTATCGTCGACATGCAACCGCTGGAGTCCGGAAAGCCATTTTTAACACCGGGCATTATCGATGTTACTGGTGCCCAACGCTCCGACCGTGAGTTTTTCGGCCCATTGCTGCAGGTGATTCGGGTGAAAGATTTTGAGAGTGCACTTGCCGAAGCTAACAATACCAAGTTTGGTCTCGCTGCCGGGCTGATTTCGAAGAAAGAAGATCTATGGCAGCAATTCCTCACGCAAAGCCGCGCCGGAATCGTCAACTGGAACCGGCAGACCACGGGAGCGGCCAGCAATGCGCCCTTCGGCGGCGTCGGGCATAGCGGCAACCACCGCCCCAGCGCCTACTATGCGGCTGACTACTGCGCCTGGCCGGTAGCGAGCATGGGAACTCCTACTCCCGCTTCTGAAACCATTGTCGGTGTCAATCCCGTTTAAAGCGAATTATAATCGACTGCATCCGGCGTAATGACAGGATTTCTAGCCTGATAAACGGTATGGCGCCCTATAGCTGCTGTTTCGGAAATCAAGTTTTTAAATCGGGTTAAATCTTCCGGTTTAAACATAGCGCTAGCTGATGAGGCAAAAGGTTGACGTATTGCCTCGCCGATCGCTTTTCTTGCACGCTTTACATGCTCTCCAATGCCCTTTGCTGGCAAAGTATCTTTTGGTTGATGTTCGCTAAACCAATCCGCTGTCGGGTGCATGACTAAACCAAGAGCTTCTGCCGTATGAGCGGTTCCCCTGTTCAAAATACCCGCAACCGAATGCTGAAGGATTGGAGTAAGCATTACGTTTGGATCATCAACAACATGGCCAGAAATAACCTGATCAACAAAGTCCATGTTATCGCGAACGACTATTCCTTCAACATCGCCTTGCTTTAAGCAAGCTGCAGCAGCTTCGGGATGTTCGAAATGCTTAACTTTGAACTCTTCAAAATATTGCTTGATTATTTTCGCATCCTGGCTCGTACCCAAAACAATGAGTGTTCTATCTGGTTTCTGGTCGGGAATGTAGCTGTCCATCTATGTCTCCATTTTTTTGTTTTTGCTATAACATATGAAGCACCCGCGGAATATTAATCTTTTGTTAAGCTTTAATACATTGACTCTGCCGATCTAATCCCTACGTTCAAACAATGACTTATATCGAACTTCAATGCGACGGGCTGGTCGGTCCCACCCACCATTACGCAGGCCTGAGCCACGGCAATATCGCCTCGGAAGCGAATGCCAAAAGCGTCTCGCACCCGAAAAAAGCCGCCTTGCAGGGCCTTGAAAAAATGCGAACCGTTGCGGAAATGGGCATTCCCGTTGTCGTCATGCCGCCCCATCCCCGCCCTAATTTTTACCTGTTGCGCCAGTTGGGATTTGCCGGAGAAGACGAACAGGTCATCGAAGCGGCGGCCAAGCAGGATATGCGCCTGTTATCGGTCGCCTATTCCGCCTCCAGCATGTGGACAGCGAACATGGCGACCATCTCTCCCGTGCCGGATACGGACGACAAGACGCTGCATATCACCCCCGCTAATCTCTGCAGCACGCTGCACCGCGAGCAGGAAGCGCTGTTCAGCCAGTATCTGCTGCAACAGGTCTTCCAAGATGTGCCGGACTGCCTGGTACATGATCCCCTCTTCTCCACGACCGCGCTCGCCGATGAAGGCGCCGCCAATCACCTGCGGCTGACCGCGGCGCACGGTGAACCCGGCGTCGAAGCGTTTGTCTATGGGCGCGATGACCGCCACGGCAATCCTGCGCCCAGGAAATTTCCGGCGCGGCAAGCGCGGCTTGCCTGTGAATCCATTGCCCGCCGCCATTGCCTTGCGCCGCAGCGTGCCGTATTCGTGCAGCAAAACCCCGCCGCCATCGATGCCGGTGTGTTTCACGACGATGTCATTGCGATGAGTAATGAGAACGTGCTGATCTATCACGAGCAGGCATTCCTGGAGGAAGATGCGTTTCTAGCCGAACTAAATCAGAAATTATCCCCAGCGCCGCTAATAGCCATTCGTATTGCCGACAGCGATTTGAAGCTGGAAGAAGCCGTGAAAAGTTATTTTTTCAACTCGCAGCTTCTCAGCCTGCCGGAGGGCGGCATGTGTATTCTCGCCCCGGCGGAGTGCGAGGAAAGCGAACCGGCGCGCGCCATGATGGAGCGGCTCAAGCAATCGCCGGACAATCCGATACGCGAAATTCGCTACCTCGATATCCGCGAAAGCATGAAGAATGGCGGCGGTCCTGCTTGCCTGCGCCTGCGGGTCGTAATGAAAAAAGACCACCTGCGTTACCTGCCGGGCACATTCGTTTTTAATGAAAGCAATTATAAGGCGCTGAAAACTATTGTGGAATCTTCGTATCCTGAACAGGTTACGCTGCAGGATTTAAGCTCGGTTTCGTTCCTGAAACGGACGCAGGCCATATTCAAACAATTTAGTTCACATTTTATGCATACTGAATAATAAACCTTTTTTACGCATTTCATAAAAAGTTTATTTATTTAGGCCAGTATTTAGGGTAAGATTAAACATTATTATCCACGCTTGCGTACCTGGCTAAAAAACACATGAAAAAAATACTGATCAAAGACCAGTCCGGCGCTGCATTGATTGAATTTGCATTTGTTGCACCCATTTTTTTTCTACTTTTGATGGGGATTGTGGAGTTGGGGCTGTTTTTCTATGCACAGAATGTTATTGAAAATGCTACCGCTGCATCGGCTCGCTATGGAATTACCAATGGCGATTATGACAACAGAAATTTGTGTAAGGATGAAAATAGCCGAGCTGATTTTATCAGATGTTCTATAGATAAATATTCGAGGGGCCTTTTAGATCCAGCCGACGTAAACATCCAAGCGCAGCCCTTCAATAATTTCAATAACGTGAAACGTGATAATTATAACTTTGATGACGATAAGCCGAAAGCGCCTGACTATGGTGGTCCCAATCAAGCGGTAGTGTATCATGTTACGTATAAATGGAAATTTTTTACACCACTCGTCGGGCGTTTTTTTTCAAGTGACAGTACGTATTTGATTCAATCAAACGTGCTCGTAAAAAATGAAAATTTTGACTAGAGTATAATTGATGCGAAAAATTTTATCCTGCTTCAGGCATTTACTTCATGATCGCAGCGCTGCGGTGATGATTGAGTTTGCATTTATCCTGCCAGTTCTTCTGCTTGTATTTTTAGGCGCTGTAGAAATTACACGCTTTGTCATGATCAACCAGAAAGTAACGGCAGCCTCAAACACCATGAGCAGCTATATTTCGCAAATGCGATTCCCGGATAACGCTAAGGCACCACTGAATGCAAACATCAAAAATGCTTTTGACGCGATGCTGGCGCCATTTGATCCGCTTAAAGGCGGTTTTATTGTAACAAGTCTGAGTAAAAATTCTGCGGGAAGTACTACTTTGCAAGTAAATTGGAGCCAATCTTTTGGGACAGTCGGCATTAGCCAGGTTCCTGATGCTGTAAAAGATTTGGCTAGTCAAATCTATCCATCACAAGATAATGATGCGATGGATACCGTCATCGCGGTCGAGTCTTTTTATAATTACGAAAACATCATTCCCGGTGCCAGCTTTTTCTCATCTGCTCTGAATTTCGATAAAACTATTTACCAACGAAGCACTTTACTTGCTCGTGTAATGCCACGTCCACAAGGAAACAATCTTGCTTCAGTACCAAACCCAACAGGATGTTGTGGCAGCTATTGCAATGATCCGCCAAGCGGTGTTCGCTGCCGTTTTTGTTACATTCCGGGTTCAACTGAAAAGGCGATGTGCGCAACGACAGCAGCCGCTGAAATTAAATATAAACTTCCAAGATGCTTACCTTCATGCCCTCCCCCTCAGCCATGTACTCCAAGCACTAAAGCCTGCAGATGCAATCCAAAATATTGCAATACGAAAAAGAATACAAAAGGCGGCTAAAATATGAGACATGAAACATTATTTAAAAACCAGAGTGGAGGCGTTGCTATCCTGACTGGTTTTGCTTTGTTTTTGCTGATCCTGACCATGGCGGTTTCTATTGAAACAGGCAGGGCTTTTCTACTCAGAAAAAAAGCGGTTAACGCGTTAGATGGTGCCGTACTTGCTGCTGCAGGCGTTGCCACAAGCGATGCTAGCCCACAAGATCTGCAGAACCGTGCCCAAGCTTTTTTCACGGCAAATTTTCCAGATGGCTATTTAAAATCTACTACATCGCCCTTGGTAATTGTCTGGGATAAAAGCACAAAGAAGATTCGTTCCGAAATGAATCTTTCTTTACCACTCTATTTTGGCGGATTTTTGCCTATTGATCACATGAATATGCATATTTTTTCTGAAACAACCCGTGTCGTTCGGAGTGCGGAAATTGCATTAGTATTAGATCATACAGGTTCTCTATGTGACCCTGATTGCTCCGCGAGCGATAAAATTGTCGAAGCTGTAACACTTCTTTTTAAACGGTTAAAAAGTTTACCAACACCAGCGGATGCTGATACTAATCCACGTGTTCCGCAATACTCTTACATTCCATTTAATCATTCCGTAAATATTAATGGAGTGCCACATTGGAAGCTTTCAGATTCAGATTTCAGTGATGCTGTTGATTTACTTCCGAGTGCAATGGGATTAACTCCCGTCGCAAACGATATATTGACTCGCATGAAGAATTTTCCAGTTATACCTGATGAGCCTGGAGGTACTAATACCAGTATCGGCACTTGGTATGGATGGCGCTCGCTCAGAACCCAAGCTCAAGATAAAAATATCTTTAGTAAAGGTTTAACCGTACATCGCAATCCTAATGTGCACCCTGCACCTTTTCCATACGATGGAATCCCGCCTTATGACCCAAACGACCCGACATTCAAATTTATAATCATTTTAACTGATGGAAATAATGAATTTTGGGTTAATGGAAAACCTTATACTGATTTCCTAGCAAATTCTGATCAAAAAGTTTTTTGTGATGGGATTAAAAGCCAAGGAATTGAGATTTTCACAATTGCATTTGGCATTGATAAAGCAGTAGGTAAGGAAAATCTTATTCGAGATATTTTCAGAGATTGTGCTTCGGATGAAAAGCCTGATCACTACTTTGAACCTGACAAGGATGGAACAGATCTAGCGAAAGTATTCGATAGAATTGCGGATCGCATTTCCTCCCTCGTCATTACGCAGTAACATCTGTGCGTCAGTGATGGCAAAAGTCACGTATCTGGCCTGAAGTTAATCCTTTTTCAACCCTTGCGGGGTATATCCTGAAAGGGACGCAACTTTCGCGTCACCTATTCTGGCGGGCTCATGAAGTTTCTTATTGGTTTTATCGTCACTATCGGCTGCGTTCTCGGCGGATTCGTTCTGCACGAAGGCAAGCTGGCCGTACTCAACCAGCCGACGGAATTTCTGATCATCGTCGGCGCGGCGGTCGGCTCGTTCATCATCTCGAACTCCGGCAAGAACATTAAGGACATCCTGAAGAGTCTGAAACTGCTGTTTAAAGGCATGCCGTTCAAGAAGGCGGATTACCTTGAACTGCTGGTCATGCTCTACGCCACCTTCAAGCTCATGCGCTCCAAGGGCATGCTGGAGATGGAATCGCATGTCGAGAATCCGGAAAACAGCTCCCTCTTCTCCAAATATCCGAAATTCCTGCATAACCACCACGCCTGCCATTACCTGTGCGATTATGTGCGCCTGATGACCATCGGCGTGGATGATTATTACCAGCTTGAGGAATTGATGGAACGCGAACTGGATGTGCACCGCAAACATGGCGAACATCTGTCCCACGCTATCGTGACGATGGCCGATGCGATGCCCGCGCTCGGTATCGTCGCCGCGGTACTTGGCGTAATCGTTACCATGGGCAGTATCACCGAGCCGCCGGAAGTCCTTGGCCACCTGATCGGCGCGGCGCTTGTCGGTACGTTCCTGGGGGTACTCCTCTCGTATGGATTTATTGCGCCGATGGGCCGCTATATCGGCGAATATTATGCCGATGAAGTAAAGTACATGGGCTGCATCAAAGTGGCGCTTCTTGCCCATATCAAAGGCAATGCGCCGGCCGTATCCGTCGAATTCGCGCGCACTTCCATCGGCGTGCATGAGAAACCGGATTTCCTCGACGTCGAACAAGCGTGCCAGAACGCCGCGAGTTAGGCCATGGCTGAGGTCGAACAACCGATCATCAAGAAAGTCTACAAACTGGAAGGCGGGCATCATGGCGGCGCCTGGAAAGTGGCCTATGCCGATTTCGTAACGGCGATGATGGCGTTCTTCCTGCTGCTCTGGCTGCTCAGCACGACCTCCGAGGCGCAGAAGGAAGCTATTGCCGATTACTTTACGCCCACTATCGGCCTGAAGGACGAGATGGGCATCGGCTTTGAAGGAGGCGCTACCCCGAATGAGGAAGGCGTCAAGAAAAGCGATCTGATGCCTCCGGGTGTCGTTGTCGGCCAGGTTCAGCCAGGACCTACGCCGGAGACGCCCAAAGATACGCTTATTGAATCGGATCAAGATGCAAAACTGTTTGAGAAGGCGGAACAGGCGGTCAAACAGGCGATGGAGTCCGATCCCAACCTGCGCGATTACAAAGATAACGTGATCGTCGAGCAATCGCCGGAAGGTCTCAAGATCCAGATCGTCGATTCCGATAAGGACAGCATGTTCGAACCCGGCACCTCGAAACTCACCGAATTCGGTCGCAATGTACTGAGTTCAATGGCCAAAATTATTGCCATGATGCCGAATTATATTTCGCTCACCGGCCATACCGATGCCTCTGCCTTTTCTAATGGCAATAGCTACGGCAACTGGGAGCTTTCCGCCGACCGTGCCAATAGTTCGCGACGGTTCCTGCTAACCACGGGCATGCCGTCCCAGCGCGTGGCGAAAATCGTCGGCCTCGCGGACAAGGAGCTGCTTTTTCCGCAAACACCACGCTCGCCGAAAAATCGCCGTATCACCATTATCCTGCTGCGCGGCGCGTATATGAATGTTTCGCCGACGGAGCAACCGGCGCCGCGCGAACTTCTCACTAATCCGCAAAAAGACGATTTGGATACGTTCGACAAAAAACTGAATAAAACACTTCCTAATCAAATACCGGTATATAATCACCAGCCTGCAAAACCTGCCGTGAATACCAATCCGGTCGGCGCGCTGGGTCCGGAATCTTCTCCCTCGGTCACACCGCCTGCCAACCCGTCAGGCGGAGCGGTGAAAGGCCCTACCGGTAAGTTCGACCAGCCCAAGGCTACAGCACCTGCTGTTAAACCCTGACATTTCCCGTCAGGTTTTCCTATACGCCACGCAAGCCTCTGATGATGTTTCATTTATAATGGTTTTTTTACGCTCCTGCTGGAACAGTGATACCGCTGGGAGGCGCAAATCATGATCGGTTCAAAGAAAAAACAGACAGGCACGGTGAGCGCGGTGCATCGCTATGATGCTTCATCCGAGCAGGTGTTCGAAGCCTGGATTAACCCCGATTCCGCACGGCACTGGCTGTTTGCCACGGACACAGGCACCATGGTGCGCGCGGAGACCGATCCACGCGTCGGCGGCGCATTCACATTCACCGAAAGACGTGGTGCCGAAGACGTGGAACATACAGGGGAATATCTGCAGATCGACCCGCCTTACCGCCTGATCTTCACCTTCTGCGTACCAAAATATTCAAAAGAGAAAACCAGGGTCGCTGTGGCCATTGTACCGCGTGACAATGGCTGTGAGCTCACCCTTACGCATGAAGGCGTACCACCGGATTATGCCCAGCGGACGCATGAAGGCTGGATGAAGATTCTAAGCAATCTCGATAAGACGCTGCGAAAAGTTTAGGCTTTTCCCGTTGTCATTTTAAGACCGATAATCGCCACCAGCAGCATCGCTAAAAAAAATAATCGAAGTGGAGATGCCGATTCATCGAACAGTAGGATACCGAACGCTGCCGCACCGAACGC
This sequence comes from Rickettsiales bacterium, assembly GCA_046348685.1. Lineage (GTDB taxonomy): Bacteria > Pseudomonadota > Alphaproteobacteria > Rickettsiales > UBA998 > JAXMDT01. Next base: position 126,663 of record JAXMDT010000005.1, on the reverse strand, counting down.
GCCGATGCCGACCCAAATCGCGTAGGCCGTGCCGACCGGCAGAACCGTCATGGCGCGTGCCATCAGATACATGCTCGCCGCCAGCGAGACAACCACTAGCGCCGTCGGCAACGGTCTGGTTAAACCTTCCGTATATTTCAGCCCGACCGCCCAGCATACTTCCAGCAGTCCTGCTATAAAAACCATAATCCAGGGATTCAACATGCCAATGCTCCGTATCCGATACCCATGACAGGTTGGCGCGACTTGTACATCATAAATTTTCGGACTCGAATTTTTATGATAATCCCGGTTTTTATCTGGAATCATATACACGCCGTTACCTCTGTAGTGCCTATTCTAAGATATTGTGTAAATTCCTATTATTGTGATACATTTAAATATGTTTCACGTAATGCTGACAGCACTTTTTGCAGTAAGTGCAGCCAACGCTGATAGCGATGCTCTCCCAGCATTTGAGTCAACACCGCTTGAAAAAGAATTCCAGATCGCCAGTGAAGGCGTTCCCAGTATTTTTACTGAATCTATTTGTTTTGGCGATGTTAAGCTGCCGCCGAAGCCAAAGCCCATGCCACCCCCAGGCGGTGGCGGTGACATTGACCTGCTGCCGATCCAGCCGCCGCCGACCGATGCGGAATGCTCAGTCGGAGCCATAGAAAACCCGCTTCTTGGGGGTGGGGCATGGGAGACTCCTCCTGGAAGGAAAATCTTTGTATCTCCAAGCGGCAGCGGCTCTGGCGTGAGTGAAAGCAGCCCAACCACTTTTTCCCGCGCACTCGGAATGGCCGGGCCTGGGGATGCAATTATCGCACTGCCAGGCACATATTCCGGCATGCAAATCACCAAAGGCGGGACGGCGGACCGACCGCTTTTTATTATGGCTTCCACGCCCGCCGTCAAAATTTCAGACGGTGGTGTTGCACTTGCCCCAGAGGAAAAACGCTCCAGTTTTTCTGGATCGATCCTTGTGCTTGCCAGTAATGTCGTCGTGGACGGAGTTTCATTTCCGAAGCCGAATGGCTTTGGCATTAGCTTTAATACGCCAAAAATCACGGAGCATCGAACGGGCGGCGTTATCCGGAACAGCGTATTCTACGAGAAAAAATACTCCATCAGCGTCTATAATGGTTATCACAAAATAGGTTTCTATAATAATTATCTGTACCGGTACGCCATCCGGAGAAACGAGGCAAACCCGGGCGGATACGGGTTTCAGATGTTCCAGAGCGATCCGGCCAGAAGCGGTTTCATTGGCGATCAGTTTGATATCCAGGGAAACTGGTTTGAGGGGGCATGGAACCACGCGATAGCTACGAAAAGAAATCTATATGACGTAACAATCGCCAATAACGTCGTGCGCGGCTGCATCGGCTATTGCTTCGATATTGGTTCTAACGTGGACGGGCAGGTATTTCACGAAAGCACAGGCGGCGACCTGCAGATCGTGCGTAACTGTTTCAAGCGGGCCTATCCTGCGCCGCCGAATTCAGCCGATACCGCCATGCGGATAGATAATCATACGGTGGTTACTATCGCGAATAACCAGTTTTATGGTTATCCAACCAATATTGAAGTCGGCTTCCAGACGCCCGGCGGTGATGCAAACGATGGCTATACCTTAGGGCAGTTTGGGCCGGTGCATCCGCGGCATGTCAGCGTCATCAATAATTACTTCAAAGGAGGCCGCCTGCTGTTTTCGGGTAGGGGATCGCCGTTCACGCAAACAGTACAAGTGCAGGGAAACCGTGGCCAGGTATCGTCCTGCGTTGCGACGCCTAGCCGGGCGCTTCAGCAAAACTGGGGCCGCTCACGCATCGATGTGAATTTCAATCCGGAAAAACCTCGCCTGACCACCTCCGATAACAGCTTTAGCTGCCAGCCTTAGCATTTGGTTTTAAGATAATGGTGGGGGCAGAGGGACTTGAACCCACGACCAATCCGTTATGAGCGGACTGCTCTAACCACTGAGCTATGCCCCCACAGGCGGGACTACGGATAATCTGAACCATGGCAGCGGTCAATAAAAAGGCTGGCTTCCAACCATCAAGGCCAGGAGACCCAGCCTTTAGTCGCCGAAGGCGTTACCTTTATTGGCGAGCAGAAACGAGCCGAGGAACGGTAAATGATAATAAAAAACCCCGCCGCGAGGGACGGGGTTTTTCTCATTCGAAAGACAGAAACTAGTTGGTTGGCTTCTCGTCTTCATCACCTGCAGCCGGAGCGGTATCGGCCGGTGCTGAATCAACCGGAGCCGTTTCAGTCGTCGCCGGTTCCGGCGTAGCGGGAGTCATTTCGTTATGATCCACTTCCGGAGCAGCCGGAACGGTTTCAATTTTGTTTTCGTTGTTTTCAACATTGTTTTCGATGTTTTCCACGGCATTTTTCGTGGCTTCCGTAGCATCTTCGGTCGCATCTTTAACCGTAGCGCCTGCTTCATCAGCAGCGTCTTTCGCTTTTTCCATCGTGCCTTCTTCTGCCGGAGCCGTATTATCTTCGGTCGTAGCCGGAGCCGTTTCCTCAGTCGCAGCGGTGGCGGTGGTATTGGTCGCCGATTTGTTGAGGTTGATCAGTGCAATGATAACAAGCGCGATAACTGCAATGATCCAGAGGGCGGTACGTGACATGATTGACTCCAATAAGGTTTTGAATAAAGTTAAGGTATTAGGCGTAAAGGCCGCTTGTAGATCAATCATTATATAATTGCAATAACCTTTAAAAAACGCTTGCGCGCAGGGATTTCGGAGGTATAGTGACGGAAATTACTGCTACGCCTGAAATGAGGTGGAGGTCCTAAAGACTCCGCCTTTTTTATTGGTTTTGGCAGATAAAAAAAGAAAAACGAGAAAAATCATGCGGCTGAGCCCCGTCGAAGCGAACGTGACAGAACTATTGAAACCGACCATAGAACATATGGGGTTCAGGCTCGTGCGCGTCAAACTTTCCGGCGGCGAAGGCGGCCAGCGTATCCTACAAGTTATGATCGAACGTACCAACGGCGTGGACATCACCGTGGATGACTGCGCGGAAGTGAGCTACACGGCCTCAGCACTCCTTGACGTGAACGAACCGGTGAGCGGCGCATACCGTCTGGAAGTCAGTTCGCCGGGCATTGACCGTCCGCTCATGGAAGAGGATGATTTCAACCGCTTCTCCGGATTCGATGCCAAAGTGGAAACCGCGCACCCGATTGACGGACGCAAGCGCTTCAGCGGTACGCTCGGAACCACTAAAGACGGCAAGGTCGTTATTACTGTTGACCAGAAAGAATGGCAAATTCCGTTTGACGCGATCCAAAGCGCCAAACTCATCATCACCGATGCGCTGCTCAAGGCGCATCAGAAACAACAGCAACACGCTTAAAAGGGGCAAGATTATGGCTACAGCACAATCCTTCGGTAACGCGGAAATCCTGCAGATCGCAGATGCCGTGGCACGTGAGAAGAACATTCACCGCGATTCGGTGCTCGATGCGATGGAACAGGCAATCCAGATCGCGGGTCGCCGCAAGTATGGGCATGAGCGCGATATCCGCGCCGAGATCAATAAGAAAACCGGCGAGATTCAGCTTTACCGCGTGACCACTGTCGTCGAAACGCTTGAAAATGAATTTACGCAGATCACCGAAGCGGACGCGCAAAAAACAGATGGCAGCCTGAAAGCCGGTGACACGATCCGCGATCCCCTGCCCCCGATCGATTTCGGACGTATCGCCGCGCAAACCGCCAAACAGGTCATCGTGCAGAAAGTACGCGATGCAGAGCGTGACCGTCAGTTCGAAGAATTCAAGGACCGCGTCGGCGATGTGATCAACGGCGTGGTGAAGCGCGTTGAATATGGCAATGTGACCGTCGACCTGGGCAATGCAGAAGGCTTTATCCGCAAGAACGAAATCCTGCCGCGCGAAACGATCCGCCAGGGCGACCGCATCCGCGCCTATGTTTATCAGGTCAGCCGGGAACGCTCCGGCCCGCAGATCCTGCTCTCCCGCGTGCGCCCTGAATTCATGGCGAAATTGTTCGCAATGGAAGTGCCCGAAATCTATGACGGCATCATCGAAATCAAAGCCGTTGCCCGCGATCCAGGTTCACGCGCCAAGATTGCCGTCATTTCCAACGATATGAGCGTCAACCCGATTCTTGCCTGCGTTGGCGTGCGCGGTTCACGCGTGCAGGCTGTCGTCAACGAACTGCAGGGCGAAAAAGTAGACATCGTGGAATATAACGAAGATCCGGCAACGTTTGTGGTAAACGCGATCTCATCAGCGGAAGTGACCAAGGTCGTTCTCGATGAAGACAATAACAAGATCGAAGTCGTTGTCCCGGACGATCAGCTTAGCCTCGCTATTGGCCGTCGCGGTCAGAACGTGCGCCTTGCCGCGCAGCTGACCGGCTGGAACATCGATATTCTGACCGAAGCAACAGAATCCGAACGCCGCAGCCAGGAATTCAACCGCCTGTCGCAACTCTTCGTCGAAGCGCTGGATGTTGAAGAAGTGATCGCACACCTGCTTGTCACCGAGGGCTTCTCTTCGGTTGAGGAAGTCGCGTACGTACCGGTGGAAGACCTCGCCAAAATCGAAGGATTCGATGAAGATGTCGCGCGCGAACTGCGCAGCCGCGCATCCAGCTGGATCGAAGCGCGTGATAAGGAAATGTCCGAGAAGATGAAGTCGCTCGGCATTCAGGAAGACCTCTCCTCGCTTGAAGGCATCGGCAACGAACTCGTCATCAAGCTCGGTGAAAAAGGCGTTAAATCGCGCGATGACCTCGCGGACCTGTCGGCGGAGGAATTCGTCGAACTCGTACCGGATTCAGGCATGAAACTGCGCGAAGTGAACGACCTCATCATGAAAGCGCGGGCGCACTGGTTTGAAGGCGAAGAAGAAGCGCCTGCTGAAGCCGCCGCAAATGCTTAAGTAAAATAACTGTCATCCCCGGCTTCGCCCGGGGATCCAGACTGCATGGTTTCCCCGGTAAGGTTTGCTACTGCAAACCTCCGGATTGCAATCGCGCCAAGCCCGAGTAGACAATGGATAAATCATCGCCAGTACGCACGTGCATTGTCACCTCCCAGGAAAAATCCAAGGAGGAGATGATTCGTTTTGTGGCAGACCCCGGCGGCAATATCCTTCCGGATATTACGGGCAAGTTACCTGGACGCGGCGTCTGGGTGATAGCGACGCGCAATGCCGTGGCGGAGGCGGCGCGCAAAAACCTGTTCGCGCGTTCATTGAAACAGAAAACCAAACCAGAGGCTGAATTAGCTGCACAGACGGAAACGCTCTTGAAAAAACGCGTTCTCGACCTACTTTCTTTAGCTAACAAGAGCGGCGTACTGGTCAGCGGGTTTTCAAAGTCCATGGAAGCGCTTACCAGCCGGAAAGCAGCGCTTTGGTTCGATGCAAAAGATGGCGGGGATGCGGATTTTGAAAAGCTTTCGCGCCTGCCGCACGGACTTTCACCATCGCGTGATTTTACCCGTACGGAATTAGGCAGGCCGGTAGGACGCGCGGATGCCGTCCATGTTGTTGTAATGACTTCCGGGATAGCCGGCGAGATACTAAAAGAAATGCGCCGTTTTGCTGGATTTCGCGAAATAGATACGCTATAAGGGGCTACTTTTTAAATATAATTGGCAAGCAATCACCTGTAACCTGATGACAAACAAAGACAATAAGTCTGATACTTTGACCGTGAACCGGCCTAACAAAACCACCCTGTCGCTGACCAAAACAGTCGACAGCGGCAAGGTGCAGCAAAAATTCACGCATGGCCGCTCGAAGAGCGTAACGGTCGAAGTCAAGAAAACACGGACGTTTGCACGCAATTCCACCGGCGGCATGGAAGAAGTGCAAGGCCGCAAACCGCAGGAAGAAGACAATCAGCCGCAGCAGAATCCGAATCAGCCAGTGACCAGCTTCACCGCGCAGCGTGGCCCGATGCTCAATATTCTCGACGCGCAGGTGCGCGATAAAAACCAGATCGAGCGCGCCGGCTCGCAGGTCGTTACCGCCCGTGACAAGGAACGTGAGCGCGGCAATACCGTAGTCGGCCCGAATGAGCGCCAGGATAAAAACAAATCGAATATTACCCGTCCGGCACAACAACAACAGCAACAGCAGGCGCCGGGCCAGCAACCGCTGCGCCCCGAAATCCGCCGTCCTCCGGTCATTGAGGATGAGGAAGCAGCCGCAGTCGATCCGAAGAAAACCGGCAAAATCCGCCTGAAAGAAGGTGCACGTCGCCAGTCCAACAAAATCACTGTTGCACAAGCACTGGAATACCAGGAAGAGCGCATCCGCTCCCTCGCTTCCGTGCGCCGCCAGCGTGAAAAAGCCCGCCGCGCCGAAGGACCGGGCGATGTACAGGGCAAGATTTTCCGCGAAGTCGTGGTGCCTGAAACCATTACCGTTTCTGACCTCGCCAATCGTATGGCCGAGCGCGTCAACGATGTGATCATGGCATTGATGAAAATGGGCACGATGGCAACCGTTTCGCAGTCAATCGATGCGGATACGGCGGAATTGATCATTCATGAATTCGGCCACAAGATTAAACGTGTTACCGAAGACCAGGTGGAAAACATCCTGATCGAGGAAAAAGAATCGGAAGAAAACCTGCTGCCGCGCGCGCCGGTTGTCACCATTATGGGCCACGTCGATCATGGTAAGACCTCCCTCCTCGATGCGCTGCGCGATGCGAATGTAGTCGCGGGCGAAGCGGGCGGCATCACACAGCATATCGGCGCCTACCAGGTTGAGCGAAACGGCCAGAAAATCACTTTCCTCGACACGCCGGGCCACGAAGCTTTCACCGCCATGCGCTCACGCGGCGCTAAAGCGACTGATATTGTGGTCTTGGTTGTCGCTGCCGATGACGGCATCATGGCGCAGACCGAAGAAGCCATCGCGCATGCGCGCGCCGCAGGCGTGCCGATCATCGTTGCGGTTAACAAGATCGACAAGCCGGAAGCCGATCCGAAGCGTATCAAGACCGAACTGATGCAGCATGAACTGGTTGCCGAAGAATTCGGCGGCGATATCCAGGTGATTGAAGTTTCGGCAAAGCAGAAAATGAATCTCGACAAGCTCGAAGAAGCGATCCTGCTGCAGGCGGAGATTCTTGAGCTGAAAGCCAACCCGAACCGCAAGGCGACGGGCGTGGTGATCGAAGCGCAGATCGATAAAGGCCGCGGCGCCGTCGCGACGTTCCTTGTGCAGAAAGGCACGCTGAATGTCGGCGATATCGTCGTTGCCGGTGCCAGCTGGGGTAAAATCCGCGCTATCTCCGATGATAAGGGACAGAGCATCAAAACCGCGATTCCATCGCAGCCCGTCTCCGTCCTCGGCCTGAATGAGCCGCCGCTCGCCGGTGATGCGTTCGCCGTCGTCGAGAATGAAAAAACCGCACGCGACATTACCGAATACCGCTCGAAGAAAGAACGCGACCGCCTCAGCGTCGCCACCGCAAAATCGCTTGATCAGCTGTTTGTTCAGGCTTCGGATGCAAAAGTGAAAGAACTGCCGCTTATCATCAAGGGCGATGTGCAGGGTTCTGTCGAAGCCATCATCGGCAGCGTCAGCAAGTTCAACGGCGAAGAAGTCGCGGTGAAAGTCATTCACTCCGGCGTTGGCGGGATCAACGAATCGGATATTTCACTTGCCCAGGCGACCGGCGCGATCGTGTTTGGCTTTAACGTCCGTGCGACTTCGGGTGCACGCACTTTGGCTGATAAAGAGAAAATCGACATCCGTTATTATTCGATCATCTACGATCTCGTCGATGATGTGAAAGCAGCACTCTCCGGCCTGCTTTCGCCGGAAAAACGCGAAAACCTGCTTGGCTACGCCGAAGTCCGCCAGATCTTCAATATCAGCAAGATTGGCAAAGTGGCCGGCTGTATGGTTACCGAAGGCATGATCAAGCGCGGCGCGAAAGTTCGCCTGCTGCGCGATAACGTCGTGATCCACGAAGGCACGCTGAAAACACTGAAACGCTTCAAGGACGAAGAGAAGGAAGTGAAATACGGATTCGAGTGCGGCATGGCATTCGAGAATTATGACGATGTTCGCGAAGGCGACCAGATTGAGGCCTTCGAGGTCGAGGAAATCGCTCGTTCCGTTTAAGTTATGAAACAATCCAGCAACCAGCCACGCAGTCCGCGCCAGTTAAAGGTAGGCGAGGAGCTTCGACATGCGCTGTCTTCCGTTTTCATGCGCGGGGATTACCGTATTCACGAGCTGGATGGCACGTCGATCACGGTATCGGAAGTCCGTATCAGCCCTGATCTCAGCAATGCAACGGCTTATGTCATGCCGCTCGCCGGTAAAGACGCAAACCATGTCGTTGAGACGTTAAACCGGCATCATGCACAGTTCCGAAAGCTGGTATCCGAGCGCGTTAAATTACGCCACGCGCCAACGTTCCGTTTCAAGGTAGACGAAACGTTCGACGAAGCAGCCAAGATCGCCGCATTGCTTAAGCCCAAAGAAGATGCGAACGACGCCGACTAAATTTAATTTACGGTGAAATTGCTGATACGTGCCCGCTTGCCTTCGCTGAAGCGGAATCCGAAGAATCCATTTTGATACGTACCGAGAGCGCCGTTTGAAAACGTTTGCGTCGTCGAACCGCCGGAAGGATCGCGCGCCGTTACTGTCAGGCTTCCGCCATTGCGCATGACGGTCACATGATACGTCACATCTTTTGTAAACGGAAACGGCTTTGCGGATACGGGATCGATCGGCGGACGCTCCCCGTTGGCATTAAACTGACGCATGCGTATCGCGTTTGAAAGCGACGGATTGAGCGTATTAAACGTATCGAAGCTGATGCGGTATCCCGTTACCAGATCGGCGTAATAATAATCGGTTGGCTCGTAGGACGTGTAAACGGCGGGCGTTGCAAATTCCGGGCCGTCATCTTCCGCAATGTCCTTATCCAGCACGGAAAAGGCAAACTGGCTGAAAACACCATTGCCGTTCGTCGTCGCTGTGGCATCGAGCTGCGTATAATCAAATTCCACGCGCCATGGGCTCGCCTTTAGGCATTTGCTCCATAAAGCAACGCCTCCCGTGCCTTCGCCCGAGCCGTTGACAGGTCCGGACTGGACGAGCAAACCATTCGGCTCCTGCGTCACCGACGCGCTACCCACTATTTTATGCACTGCCCAGCCTTGCGTATAATCTGGGCCAAGCGCAAATGTCCCCTTGCAAGGAATCAATGTTTCCGGATCTGGTTCAGGTCCTGGGTCAACGGGGTCAACGGGATCGGAAGGTGTCGAAGAGCAGCCTGCGGTATTTCCTCCTACAAAGCGAATCGTGCCGACTTCCCCCGGCGATAATTTGCGCGCCTCAGGAACAGGCCCTGTCCAACCGCACGTGGTGCGCGTGCCCGTCGCACCCTGATTGCCGTTGGTAATCGGCCCTGTATGATCTTGAATGCATAGATTTTTTACGGCGCTGGGGCTTTTTAAATCACCAAAATCAAAACCTAAAATCAGAGGCCCGGTATTCCCAATCAGTTGGCTGTTATCGGCTCCTTTGCGTAACCCCTTACCTTCTTCCGCACGTTCGGCGGTACCGACATACCCGTTCGCCATCAGTTTGATACTTGAACTGATAACCTTATTACCTAAAAGGAAATGATTGTTATCATAAATGTCTATCCCCGTGCTGCCCTCAATGTAATTAGCGATGAATTTTGAGTAACTGCCGTTCCGGTTCAGCAATTTAGCCCGCCCTCCTACGATGGTATTATACTGAACGATGTTGGAATGGGATTTGATTTCGAGTGCATCTTTCCCCTGCCAGTTGGTCCATAAATTATTCGAAATCAAGGTTTGCGCTCTGTAAATATATTCGAAACGGCTTTCCAGATCGTAAGTCCCGACCCATATGCCCCATACATTTCCGGAATCAAAATGATTGAACGCAACGACGTTGTTTTGATTTTGCGGATTATCGTTAGGGCGAAGATTAAATAAGATATTTGCATCCCCGGGAGCGCCGGTAGAGTCGATCCCAGGAACAATGGTATGATCGAAATGGTTATAGACGATCTGGTTACTGCTCGCCCCGCCGCCACCTACAGTAATGTCGCCGGGCGTCGTGAACCGGTTGCCGATAATGACGTTTTCTTTCCCGCTATTGACCTGAAAACTTCCACCCGTGACCGTAAATCCGGATACGTAAGTGCCGCTGCCTGACAGCGTAAATTGCGAGCGAAGCACAGCCGCTTGCGGCGAAGCGGAGCGCACGACCAGAGGGTTGCTTAGAGTGCAGGCTTTCGATGCCTGGAACGCACCTGAATAACTTCCGCCAGCGACGACGATTTCGCAGCCACAGTTTGTTGAATTTAACGCGGATTGCAGCTGGCCGGAAGATCCGACGGCAATGCTGCACGACGGTTTTGGGAGGCACGGCGGAACAATGCCCGGCGGAATAAACCCATCGATCGGGGGATTTTGTATCGGCCCGGGTTTCGGCGGCATGGTTACCGAGCCGAAGCACCTGGTTTCCTTAAAAATAGCGGGCGTCGTTTCCAGTAGCCCTGTAGCGTTCGCAGAAAAAGCAAATAACATGCCCTGCAAAAAAAATCCAAATAACAGGAAAATAATTTTGTGGTAAAAACGCATGTGCTCGTTATTTGTTTTTGATTGTAAGCATTCTATTCAAATATAACATATTTGCATGTGCTTGGAAATCAGGGATTTCCCGAGTTTTGATTCATTTCTAAACATAAGAATTTATTAACTTTAAACGGCTAGATTGAAGCCATAAACTCTCATACACGTAGTAATGCATATGCCTTCTTTTCGTATTTCCCATCGCCTGATGGCGGTTATCGTCGCGTTCATGATTCCACTTTGGGTATTATTTTATTTCGTTATCGATGGCATCAATACCAACATCCGTTTCTCCACGCTGGAGGTGGAAGGAAATGCGTTCCAAAAGCCACTGGAAAAATTGCTCGAAAACGTCAGTGCGCTTCACATCGCTATTTCAAGGCAGGATAGCAATGCAGACAAATTGATCGGCGTAATCGATGAAGGCTTTGCCGACCTTGCCAAAACAGATGCGGAATTCGGGGAAGAGCTGCAATTTACCGATGACGGCCTGAAAATGCGTGGGCGCGATCATCTGAAACCATCCGTCGTGCAGGCGAAATGGGAAGCGATGAAAAAATCACTGGATGCGAATGCCGATGCCAATGGCGCGCTTTTGTCATTGATCGCGGATATACGGGGCATGATCGCGCATGCCGGTGATACGTCGAACCTGATCCTCGATCCGGATCTGGACAGCTATTATACGATGGATGTAACCCTGCTTGCCCTGCCGCAAACGCAAGACCGGATAAATGCCATTCTGACCTCCCTGCATCCAATCTTGAGCCGCGGCACCGAACTCAGCCGCGAAGAACGCCTGCAGATCGGCATCTATGCCAGCATGTTGAAAGAAGCCGACATGAGCCGCGTACAGGCAAGCCTTGATACCGCGTTCAAAGAAGATGCCAATTTCTACGACAAAAGTGAAACGTTAGAAAAGAACATCCGTCCGGCGCTCGATAATTACACTAAGGCAAATACTGCATTGATCGATATGCTCGATCACATCGCCAATACAGGCGCTATCCCGGCTATCAATGACTTCAGTACGGTTGCAGAAAATGCGCGGGAAACAAGCTACGCTCTCTGGGATACGGCAGCGAACGAACTGGATGTCCTGCTGAAAACCCGTATTCAGGACTATGATAATTATAAAACGCGCGTTCTGGGATTGACTTCCGCAGCGATTGTCGCCGCCCTGTTTTTATTTTTTCTGATTACCCGCGGCATCGTGCGCCCCATCAAAGCGCTGCAGCATGCCATGCACGAGCTTGCTGAAGGCAAACTCGATACAGAAGTGCCGAGCCTTGCTAAAAAGGATGAAATCGGCGATATGGCGAAAGCAGTGCAATATTTTAAGGAAACCGCCATTCGTGCTAAAGAGATGGATGAAGCGGATAAGAAGGAAACGGCGCGCAAGGCCGCACGCCAAAGCAAGATTGAATCGATGATTCTCAGCTTTGAGCAGCATACCAAATCAGCTCTGAAGCAAGTGGAAGACTCTGCGGATGAGCTTTGCAGAACAGCGGAAAACATGGCAACGGTAGTTGCCGATGCCAGCCAGAAAACGGGTAACGTTTCCTCCGCTTCCGGTCAGACACTAGTCAATGTGCAGACAGTCGCTTCGGCGGCAGAGGAAATGTCGGCATCGGTCAATGAAATTTCGCGCCAGGTTTCCCGCACCACGGAAGTCATGCGCGATGCGGTCAGTTGTACCGGCCGCGCCGATAACTCCATCGCGCAATTCGCCGAAGCATCCGATTCCATTAGCAATATCGCCCAGCTGATCGAAGAGATCGCGAGCCAGATCAACCTGCTTGCGCTCAATGCGACGATTGAATCCGCCCGCGCCGGGGAAGCAGGCAAAGGCTTTGCGGTCGTTGCCAATGAGGTGAAAGCGCTCGCTGGCCAGACGCACAAGGCAACGGAGGAAATCCGCAAGCAAATTTCCCATCTGCAGGGTATGTCGATGGACGTGATCGACGTGCTGAAAACCATCAAAGATGCGATCACCAAGGCGAACGAATTCTCAAGCAATATCGCGGCGGCTATCGAAGAGCAGACTGCCGTGACCAATGAGATAGCCGGTAATATGCAGATGGCGGCACGCGGCGTGGAAGATATCAATCACAATATCGTCACCGTTTCCGAATCGAGCGAGATTGCCAGCCAGTCAACGACCAAAGTATTGTCTTCGGCCAAGCATCTCTTCAAGCAGTCCGAGTCGCTGAACGAAGAGATCAATTTATTCTTGAAGGATATTCAAGTTGCCTAATCAGGTGTGCGGCTTGCATCAGCCATTTGCTGCGGTGTGACCGGCGGCAGTATTTCCTCCATTGCCGCATAAGTGATTTTTTTATTCTCACTTTTCAGCTTCGCCATCGCTCTTGCAGCAGCTTCGATGTCCTCTTTTTCCGGAAGATCGAGAGTGGAATCAACCACCAGGTTATTGACCTGCTTCGCCGTCTTGAATCCGTTTTCATGCGCAGCGGCAAACACGTACGCCCAGCGCGCCATCGCCGCTTTATCCTTGTCCGAAACCAATGCGCTGAGCCCCGCTTCCTCAGCGATTTTTGAAAGATCGGCCTGATTGTCTTTAGCGATTTTCAGCAATTGGTCTTCTTTAGTGATTTTTCGGATACCCGCATCTGTCTGCGTTTCCGAAACTTCCACGACCTTTGCCTCGGGAGCGGCAGGCGCCGGAGTTTCAGCAGGTTCCCATGTAAATCCAGCCGTAGATACCTTTTCAGCTAATTTTGCATAGAGCTCGCTACCCTTATCCGCCAGTGCAGCAGGTAGCTGTTGCAAATCTTTTAGTGACAAACCCGTAATAGCGTTGGGTTCCTTTAGTAAATAGTTCGCCGCTTCCGGCGTGATTTCATTTGAGGCAAGGGCAGATTCAATACTTGTTCTAGCGGATGCTAGTATGGGCCCCATTTTCTCCCGTACGGCATTAGAAACCTCATTATAGGCGAAGCCTGCCGTGCCCACCAGACTTACACCCGCCGCCTTAAGTGCAGCAAGATACTTTGTCGTATCACTTTGCTCTGCTGCTTCCCGATCAATAAGCTGGAAAGCTTGCGGTTCTGTGCCCCACTGCTTATTTGCTTTTGCAGGATCATCAAAAGCAACCGCAAGCGATTTTGTGACCGCCTCCGCGAATTGTTTATTTTCAGCAGTACCCGCTGTCAGCATCGCCTTGATGGTCGCGTTTGAGTATTCAGGATCAACCGCCGCGTAATAAATACGTGTCGGCGTTTTACCATCCTTGCCGCCATTTGGTTCTGCCAGGAATACAGAGATAAAATTCTTGCCGTCTTTATCCTTTTCAACTGACATGGCCAGTTTATAGTTGGCATCACCGGCATGCGAATCAATATTATCCTTGGCCGCTCCGAAAGCGGAAGGCCTGGTTGTCAAAAATGCAGCCGCCATCAGCGGCGCATAACCTACCGGATTGACCGAAGTAATGGCGCGGTCGGCAATGCGGCTTTCCTGCAAAGACGTGCGGAGAGCATCCGCGGCTTGCTCGGCATCCATGCCATCCGGCAGGGCATCTTGATCCACGGAAAGCTTGATCGGCAAGAGTAGCAAACTGGACCGTGTGCCTGTTGCTGAGGCTGTTTGATGCGTTTCAGGTGGAGCGGGTTCAGGTGCTGGTGCTGGCTGGCGCGCTGCTTTGATCCCAGCAACATATGTCCTTAGTTCGGCATTATCCTTAACTCGCTCAGCGACAAAATCGATATCGACGCCGTTCTCTGGTTTTAGTAGTGTCTGCAGCAATTTTTCGGCTGTATAGTCTGGCTTCTTACCATCGACACCGTTCTCGACCGCATCCAAAATAGCGTTGAAATGATCGAACCGTTTATAGCTAATCGCCCTGCGCAGCATGACACTCGCCTGGTCCGCATTCGCATTCTGAACGATGTAGACTGCGAATTCCTGCGGCGGTGTCTGCCTGAAAAATTCTTCGGCGATTTTTTCACTGCCGACTTTTTCAATAACTAAATTGCCAATCCGACCTATACTAACAGCCGTTTCTGACGTTACAGGATAATAACCTAGCGGTTCAAGAATTGAACTTAAAGATGCCGTGTTAGAAACTCCGGGAATAGCGGGAGGAGAAGGAATGCCTAAGAAAGCTGCTGTAGCAGCTATTGGATCTATCGATGTTGCCTCTATTGCTTTATTTAGCTTGGCAACCATGTCTTCCGGGTTGCTACTGATACTTCCAGCAGCGTCAGCTTCGACAATAGAATCCAGAAGAAACGCATTAAGCGCAGGATAAGTCCTTGCGGTAGCAACTAAACCATTTAACTTATACTTATCTACAAGGTCGAGTATGCCAGCTGCTTTTACATTATCATCTTTGGCTGGTTTGCCATCTTTTCCATTACTACCTGCAAATAGGTCGCTGATGGATGTAATTAAATCCGCCATAGGGATGGGCTTAGTCGTATCCGCCATAAAAGACTTTCTGTCCGCGTACGGACGTGCTTTATACCTGCAGTATAAAAATACTCTGTTAAGGTTATGAGTCAAAAACCGAAAAAAGTGAAAAACCGGCTGAACGGCTGGATCAATCTGGATAAGCCCTACGGGATGACATCCACTGAAGCGGTAAGCCGCGTCAAGCGACTGTTAAGTCCGGAGAAAATAGGCCACGCCGGGACGCTCGACCCTCTGGCGACCGGTATATTGCCGCTAGCTTTGGGAGAGGCTACCAAAACCGTGCAATATGCCATGGATGCCGAAAAGACGTACCGGTTTACGGTGAAATTCGGGGAGCAGACCACCACCGACGACCGTGAAGGCGAAATCACTACTACTTCCGACAAGCGCCCACAAGATACTGACATAAAAGCAATTTTAAAAAATTATATTGGAGAGATTGAACAAATTCCGCCGGTCTACAGCGCCATTAAGATTGGCGGCGAGCGGGCATATGACCTTGCCCGTGCGGGAGCAGCGCCCAAAATGGAGCCGAGAATTGTTTATATCGACGATTTGCAGCTCATTGAACGTCCGGACGCCGATCGTGCCGTTTTCGAGGTCTCTTCCGGAAAAGGCATGTATGTCAGATCATTAGCAAGGGATATATCCCTTGCCCTCGGTACCGTCGGGCACGTTGCCGACCTCAGGAGAATAAGCGTCGGATCATTTGACGAGCAAAATGCTGTTTTACTGGAAGAAATAGAAAAGGGCTTGCCAAGTGAAAATGTTACTTATATCACGGATACAGATGTGAGTGTTTTGCTCCCCCTCGACGTGTCGCTGGACGACATCCCGGCTCTCAGGGTGGATCAATCGCAGGAAACAAGGCTCCGCCACGGAGGTGAAGTGTTTGTCTCCCGCGCATGTGTGGAAGACGCCGGACATGATTTTGGTTCGGCAGGTATGTACCGAGCATATAGCTCTAATACATTAGTCGCATTGGTAGAACGGCAAGGCCGTCGCTTAAAACCAGTACGCGTTTTCCACGTGTGAGGGCTCACATTGAGTAACCTTAAATTTATGGAGTGAACGATGTCGATTGCAGCAGAACGCAAGACAAAAGTAATCAAGGAATTCGGCCAGAAAGAAGGTGACACCGGTTCACCGGAAGTACAGGTCGCGATCCTTACCGAGCGCATCAACGCGCTTACTGAACATTTCAAGAGCCACAAGAAAGACCACCACTCGCGTCGCGGTCTTCTCGTGATGGTCGGCCGCCGCCGCCGCCTGCTTGATTACCTCAAGTCCAAAGACGAAGGACGTTACAACGACGTGATCAAGAAGCTCGGCCTGCGTAAGTAATCCTACGTATATCGAAAAGAAAAAGGCGGCTTCGTGCCGCCTTTTTTTATTGGCTATTCTTCCGGAGGAAAATAATAAATATCAGTCGATGTGCCGAGCCGTCTGACCGGCTCATATGCGCCGATCCATTCTAGCTTGCTTGCACGGTCGTAACGTTTGGAAAGTGCCAGCGCAAACCAGCCTTCCGGTTTTTCGTGCGGACATTTTTGTATAATTTTCCGCTTGGTGTAGTCTTCGTAAAGGTCAGTGTTGAAGCCGCACACTATGATTTCAGGAATATCCTCTTTGTTGACAAAATCCGCAATGCGTTTCCTGTCCTGCGCAAAATCGAGATCGGGAATGTCGATGCAGCATTCGGGATTCGGATCGAGCAGCTTCCAGTAATCGCTATAGTAATTCGGATGTGCCATCGCCGAGGCGACGAACACTGCGCCGAACGAAAGCACACCGGAAGCGCCCCATTTCTTGCCGCTTTCGGAAAAACGCGCAATCGCATAACCGGCGACCATCGCCAGCGGCGCGTAGAAATGAATGACGTGACGCAAACCGATATTGATGCGCGACGGCAATACCATCGCCAGCATCAGCCAGAACAAAACGAGTGGGATCAGAATCGTCCTGTCCCTTCCACGCCATGCGTCGCGAATCATCAGCCCCATGCCAATGATAAACAATGCGACGATCGGAATCGGTGTGCGTAGCAGCAGTTGGCTTGGGAAGAAATACCAGACGCCCTGATGATCAAGCTTGCCAAAAAGATAACTTCCGTGCCCCTTCTCCGATTTCTGCGCGACGGAAATAATGCCTTGGAAAAACTCCGGCATCGGCAGAATATTTTCCGTCATCAGATGCGCTGGCCAACCCTCTTCATGGCTGAATGTCTCGGCGGCAGGAAATACCTGCGCTGGCGTACCCATGGAAAAGCGGTAGATCGACCATATGACGAAAAAACAAACCGCGACCGCAGAGAGAATATATTTCCACGGCGGTAATGGCCAGGTTCGATTTTGCCAGAAACGGAATGCGATCAATAGTGCTGCACCAAGCGGCACAAACATCAATGCGGTGAATTTGGTGGCAAAAGCGAGACCAACGGCAATGCCTGCATACAGCGCCATGCGCCATCTTGGATTTTCCATCAGACATTGCATGGCGTGGAGCGCCATCAGGAACATCGCGGTGAAAGGAATGTCAGTCAGCGCAAGCGAAGATACCCCAAGCACGACCGGCGTCATGGTGAAAACAAACAGCGAGGCAAGGCCGCCCTTCTCGCCCAGCCATCGCTTGCCGAGTAGAAAAACATAAAGCGATGCAATAACGAAAAATAAAGATGCAGCGCCGCGTGCTAATGCCAAAGTACGGTAGATGTTGCCTTCGATGAGAAATTTGGATGAGTTTTTGCGCAGGCAATAGGATTTGAAAAATCCTTCTTTCACCTCTTTATCGACGCGGCGTATTTCATCGACGAAACTGCGCGGGCAGGTATAGGCACGCACTTCAGGGGCAAGCCGCTTACCGTCAAGGTATAGAGGCAGCGCCATAACGATACGACCCAGCGGGGGATGCAATACTTCGAATTCATAGGTGCCGCGGTCCCACCACTCCATACCGGTCAAAAGGTGCGCCCGTTCGTCGAGCGTGAAACTGAACGTGGAATAAGTAGAGATGATGCGCACTAGTCCCAGCAGGATCATGCTTACGATAGCCAGCCAGAGATAGGAGCGACGCATGGAATACTCAAAAGAAAAGCCGTATCAAAAATGCCTGCGTCATTCCAGCGAAAGCTGGAATCTAGTCTTTGCACAAATGTATCCCGCATTTATTGAGTGATCACCAGACCCCGCAACAAGTACGGGGTATAATTACTGGATTACAGCTTTTGCTGGAATGACGGGTTTAATCCTTTTTTCCCCTTGCTGCTTAAGAGTTTATCCCCTATATAGGCGGCATTCGCGGTTTCATAGAGTTCCCTGCGGTTAGCGGCTTTTAAGCGGTGCGGAGAATAGAAAATTGCGGCCCGGCTTGGAAATACAGGTGTCAGGCGCATAAAAGCGGTTTAACCTTTCCAAGACCTTGATTTGCCTGGCATCTCTAACGGAAAGGGAACAATTATGTTCAAAGTTTTCAAAGAATCCATTGAGTGGGGCGGCAGAACGCTCACGCTCGAAACCGGTAAAGTTGCCCGTCAAGCCGACGGCGCTGTGCTGGCTACCTACGGCGATACGGTCGTCCTGTGCGCCGTCACCGCCGCTAAAAAAGCAAAACCTGATATCGACTTTTTCCCGCTCACGGTGAATTATCAGGAGCGTTATTATGCCGGCGGACGCATCCCCGGCGGTTTCTTCAAACGCGAAGGCAAGCCGCCCGAGAAGGATGTTTTGACCTCCCGCCTGATCGACCGCCCGATCCGCCCCCTTTTCGCGGAAGGCTTCCGTAACGACACGCAGATTGTCTGCACCGTGCTCTCGCATGATAAAGAAAACGATCCGGATATCGTCGCCCTCGTCGGTACTTCCGCAGCGCTTACCATTTCCGGCGTTCCGTTCATGGGGCCGGTTGGTGCGGCGCGCGTCGCTTACATCGACGGCGAATATGTGCTGAACCCGCTGATGAGCGAGATGGAAACCTCGGCGCTCGATTTGGTTGTCGCCGGTACGGAATCCTCCGTATTGATGGTGGAATCGGAAGCAAAAGAGTTGACCGAAGAGACGATGCTGAAAGCCGTCATGTTCGGTCACAAGGAAATGCAGCCGGTCATCAACATGATCATCAAGCTTGCTGAAAAAGCAGCGAAAGATCCGTGGCCGCTCGCCACCGACGAGAAAGCCGAAGCACTTTACGAGAAAGTAAAGTCCTTGGCGGAAGCAGACCTTCGCGCAGCGTACAAACTGACCGTGAAACAAGAGCGCGTCAGCAAGCTGGATGAAGCGCGCTCGGCAGCAAAAGCCAAATTGCTGGAAGAAGAAGGCAATACGGAAGTCGCGGTGAAAGACGCGATCAAAAAGCTCGAAGAACATATCGTTCGCTTCGACATGCTGAAGACAAAAAAACGCATCGATGGCCGCGGCGAAAAAGACATTCGTCCGATTTCGGTGGAAGTCGGCGTTCTGCCGAAAACCCATGGCTCTGCCCTTTTCACCCGTGGTGAAACGCAGGCGCTGGTCGTTGCCACGCTCGGCACTTCGCTTGATGAACAGATCATCGATGCCGTGGCCGGTGAGTACAAAGAAAAATTCCTGCTGCACTATAACTTCCCGCCATACTCAGTCGGTGAAGCAGGCCCGCTGCGCCCACCTGGACGTCGCGAAGTCGGTCACGGCAAACTGGCCTACCGCGCCGTTCGCCCGCTCTTGCCGGAACCAGAAAATTTCCCGTACACGCTACGCGTTGTTTCGGAGATCACCGAATCCAACGGTTCTTCCTCGATGGCAACCGTGTGCGGCACGTCGCTTTCGCTGATGGATGCCGGCGTTCCCCTCGCCCGCCCCGTTGCGGGTATCGCGATGGGCCTCATTCTGGAAGATAAGGATTTCGTGATCCTGTCCGACATCATGGGCGATGAAGATCATCTCGGTGATATGGATTTCAAAGTGGCCGGCACCGAGAAAGGTATCACTGCACTGCAGATGGATATCAAGATCAACGGTATCACTGAAGAGATCATGAAGATCGCGCTGGAGCAGGCACATGGCGGCCGCGCCCACATCCTGAAAGAGATGAGCAAGGCACTTACCGAAGCGCGTGGCGACGTCAGCGTCAATGCACCGCGCATCACCACGCTGCAGATTCCGAAAGACAAAATCCGCGAAGTCATCGGCACCGGCGGTAAAGTCATTCGTGAGATTTGCGAAGTGACCGGCGCGAAAGTCGATATCGAAGATGATGGCACCGTGCGCGTTGCTGCTGTGGATGAGACGCAAGGCAAAGCCGCTGTGGATTGGATCAAGTCCATCGTCAGCGAGCCGGAAGTCGGCACCATCTACACCGGTAAAGTGGCATCGATCGTCGATTTCGGCGCGTTCGTCACCTTCATGCCGGGCAAAGACGGTCTGGTGCATGTCAGCGAAATCACCGGTGAGCGCATTCCGAGCGTCACCGATGTGCTGAATGTCGGCGACGAAGTGAAAGTGAAACTGATCGAAGTGGATGGACGCGGAAAATGCCGCCTCTCCATGCGCGCGGTCAATCAGGAAACCGGCGAGGAGATCGAAGGCATCGAGCATGCCCCGACCCGTAAGCCGCGCCGTGACGAAGAAGGCGAAGGCGGTGAAGGCCGCAGACGCCGTCGTGGTGGTGGCGACAGATAATTCTACCTACTCAAAAAACAAAAAGCCCCGGTAGAGATACCGGGGCTTTTTTATGGCAGTCATCTAAAACTAGATACCAAAATCCTGCGCTAATTGCGCTAACTCAGCGTTCGTATCGGCTGAGCCAGCAGCGCTATCATGAACGCTTGCCGTTATATGGCCGGAACCGTCAATGTGGTAATCGATGTCGCTGAGAGATAAACCGTGTGAGTGTAGAATATTATCAACTTCACTTACGTAATTGAGATACTGGCGGTACTCGGTATTATCAAAAACGAGAGCGCTATTAGTTTGATTTACGATAATAAACGATTGTAATAAATCTTCTAAAGTTCCTTGTGTAGAGGCGGCAGGCAAATGATCCAGCGCAAACGCATATACTGAATTTTCGCCTAGCAATGAACCGGCTGTGGAAACGTTAATCCCGAAGTCCTTTAGGTTGCTATAGGTAAAACCAAGAGAATCTAATGTGCTCATGAAAAAGCTCCTTCCTGTTACCTAGGCTAATAATTTTTTTTCTGGGCGCTATTTATAAGGTTGGTAAAATTTAAATAACGCTTATTTTTAAGGTGCTATGGTTATAAAGCAGCATGTAAAGTATCTAACGAATAAAAAAGGGCGGTCCGGAGACCGCCCTCAAGTTGCCCGGAACAATTAGGGTGGAACTGAATGCTTCTACTACATATAGTAATCAAACTTTTAATTCCGTCAAGATATCTTAAGTTTTTTTATTAATCCTCATTCTTTGACAGGTTTTACCTCGCTGTCTAAATTTCAACTTTCAGGAGATAATTTTGCTTTTTATAAAATCGCTTACCGTAGGATTAATTCTGATCATGGCGAGCGTATCTACAGCTTCTGCCCTGGGATCTATCCGCAGTCCGCATGTGACCAAGGGCGAGGCCAGCGTCGAATATAAAGGCTACCGCAAGGGAGATGATCGCAAGGCGCAGAACAATGCGCAAAGCCATGTCGTGGAAATAGGCTATAGCCCGACAGACCGCCTGAAGCTGGATGCAGAAGGACAATGGAAGCGCCAAAGTGGTAGCGATATTGGCTTCGACCTTGCCGATATAGCGGCGCGCTATGCATTAACTGAGCCGGGGACTTTCTGGATCGACAGCGCGGTTTATAGCAGTTATGCCTGGACAGAAGACAAGGATGCCCCGCAAGAGGTTTCCCTTGGCCTGCTCCTGCAGAAAGAATACGGGAAATTCACCCATCGCGCCAATGCCTATCTGACCCGCGAAGTAGGCGATAATCATCATACTGGCGTCGATGTAGAGACCCGTTATCTCGCTCAATACGATTACAAGGATTATTTAAACCCGGGCATCGAGTGGCAGGCGGAATGGGGCAATACGAATGATTTCGATGGCCAGGCGCATTACGTCGGCCCCGCTGCGTATGGCACTATTCCTGTCGAAATAGGAGCAGGAGAGCTTGAGTACCAGCTTATTTATTATCGCGGTGTTTCCGATAAGGCCGCCGATAATGCTATACGCTGGACAGTTGCTTATTCCTTGAAATTCTAAGGGGCAACATTTAACTGAGTCTGACCGCCGATACGCTTATTCGCATCCCTTTCAATATAAAGGGAGAGCTTCCTGCCGATCTCATTAACAAAATCCCGGATTTTAATGTCTAGGACAATCTGGTGCGCGCCTTTAGCGATGGACCCGCCTCCACCTAAGCCAAGCTCCAATGCTGATACAGTACCTATTTCTCCTTTTACACGCTTAACGCCCGCAGTGCCTATCGCAGCCGTTCCTCCAAGGCAAAAAAGCCCCCCTGTAAAACTCCGCCGCGAAAGACCTGATGTTTCTTTTCCTTTAGATACGTTTTGCGCTTTTATTTCCTCTCTAATGCCGTCAGCAATCTGCCGTACTTCGGGGTAATGTTCCGCAGCGTCCCGCATGCCGTGGCTTTGTATGTAGTGCAACCGGTCCGCCAACCATTCATAGGCGATGGCACGGTGGGCCTGTTGAGTAGTTACATGTTCTTTGAATATATATTCTTCCTGCAATTCAGTGCTTGCCATAAATGCCTGCAGGCCAAGATTAAAAATAAATGTCTCGGCATATGTATGATGATTCATGCAAAAGGAAAAAACATCGTGCGCGCTGAGAATTTTGTCGTTGAAGGATAGCTCCTCCATCTCTGAAATATTGGCTATTTCCTTGGCTTTTTTCTTATTTTTCTTAGGCATAACACTGCTTTCTTTTGCGTGATCTTAGCGCATTTTTTGATTTGTTTTGTGAAGCTTTAATTAATTTCAGCTTCCGCGCTGCCATCTCCCAGCACATTGTAACTTTAACTATCCAATATCTAGGGGACATATGGCATTTCGTTCGCGCCGCGGCAGGCCGCGCCTGGTGAAAAAAGACATGGATCAAGGCACTCCGGAACTGCAGGAAAAACGGGCTTCGGGAAGTACCGCCGAGCCGCTGGATCTGCTGCTTGCCAGACGTTTGATCACGGAACGGCAGCACGCTGCCGGGCGGCGGCTCCGCTGGCTTTATACGCTGGTTTTCGGCACGCCGCATGTAACGGCGGCCAGTTTTGATCTTTTCGAATCACATAGGCTTCGAATGGACAATACGTCTTGGAGAGCCCAGAAAGAGATTGAATATCAAAAGGCTATTTCCATATTGAAGCAACATCGCTGCTTGGAGACCGTTCAGGCCATTTCCATTTTTGAAGAACGCCGCAGCTGGTTTGGCGCCGTCAGCCAGAAATACGGGCTTGAAAAAATGCCACCGGAACTAAAGCGGTTGAACGCAGGGCTTACTGTTCTTGCCCAGTTTTTCGAAGGAAAGTGAAGCGCTATTTTCATTGAACAGAGCGCCATTTCGCCTTACATAGGATGAGTAATAAGATAGTAAAAAAGTGACCATCCGCCCGCATCTGGATCAAATCCATTCCCCTGCCGATCTTCGTAACCTGAATGACGATGAATTGAAGGCGCTCGCCGACGAAGTGCGCGAGGAACTGATTGAGGTCGTCTCTGAAACCGGTGGCCATCTGGGTGCAGGGCTTGGCGTTGTGGAACTAACGATCGCGCTGCATCATGTTTTCGATACGCCGCAGGACAAAATTATCTGGGACGTCGGCCATCAGGGTTACCCGCATAAAATGCTGACGGGACGCCGCGCGCGCATGAAAACCCTGCGCCAGCCGGAAGGCATTTCCGGTTTTCTAAAACGCGATGAAAGCGTTTATGACGCGTTCGGCGCGGGGCATAGCTCGACCTCGATTTCGGCAGGACTTGGTATGGCCGTAGCGCGTGATTTATCGGGCGAAGATCATGAAGTGATTGCCGTGATCGGCGACGGCGCAATGAGCGCGGGCATGGCCTACGAAGCGCTAAATAACGCAGGCCACCTGCACAAACGCCTGATCGTGATACTGAATGACAATGATATGTCGATCGCGCCGCCGACCGGTGCGATGAGCTCGTACCTGTCGCGCCTTGTATCATCTCATTCGTACCGGACATTCCGTGAATTCAGCAAATCGGTCGTCGAAAAATTGCCGGAGGGCCTGCAGAAAATGGCTCGCCGCGCCGAGCGTTATGCACGCGGCATTGCAATGGGCGGCACGTTATTCGAGGAGATGGGATTTTATTATATCGGTCCTATCGACGGCAATAACCTGGATCACCTGCTGCCGGTCCTGAAAAAAGTACGCGACTGGAAACATGATGGCCCTGTGCTTATTCACGTGGTGACAGAAAAAGGCAAAGGCTTTGCGCCCGCCGAAGCGGCACACGAAAAATACCACGGCGTGAATGCCTTTTGCACCACCACCGGGGAACAGAAAAAAACCGTATCCAAGGCGCCGAGCTATACATCGGTTTTCGGAAAATCTCTCATAAGTGAAGCCGAGCGCGATGAAAAAATTATCGGTATTACTGCCGCTATGCCTTCCGGCACCGGCATCGATATGTTTGCCAAAGCGTTTCCGGATCGCGCGTTTGATGTCGGGATTGCCGAGCAACATGCGGTAACGTTCGCGGCAGGATTGGCCGCAGAAGGTTACAAGCCGTTCGTTGCCATTTACTCCACCTTCCTGCAGCGCGCGTATGATCAGGTGGTGCATGACGTTGCGGTGCAGAACCTGCCGGTGCGCTTTGCCATCGACCGCGCCGGTCTCGTCGGCGCCGACGGCCCGACGCACGCAGGAATGTTCGATGTCGCCTATCTCTGCTGCCTGCCGAATATGGTCGTCATGGCGGCAGGGGATGAAGCGGAACTCATGCACATGGTCGCCACCGCCCGCGCCTATGACCAGGGGCCGATTGCATTCCGTTATCCACGCGGCGAAGGCATGGGCGTACCGCTTCCGGCAAAAGGCGATATGCTGCCGATCGGCAAAGGACGCGTGATGAAAGAAGGCAGCGAGGCAGCCCTTTTCTCTTTCGGTGGCCGCCTGAAAGCCTGTTTCGATGCAGCAGCGTTACTTGAAGCGGAAGGCATTTCCGTCACCGTGGCCGATGCGCGTTTTGCCAAGCCGCTTGATGAAGAGCTGCTTTTGAAACTGGTGAAATCCCACCGCCTCGTGCTGACCATTGAGGAAGGGGTGAATGGAGGGTTTGGCACGCAGGTGCTAACCCTGCTTTCAAATCTGGGTATTCTGGACACCTCCAATCATGCCGCGGTGCGCACGCTCACCTTGCCAGATCACTTTCAGGAACAGGGCAAACCCGAAGCCATGTATGAAGACGCGGGCCTCGGCGCAGAATCCATCGCGCAGACCGTACGTGCTTTTCTAGGCACTAAAAAGCAGCGCGGCGCGGCCTAGATTATTTTATCTGCAGACATGGGCTGCCGCCGTTGTTCTGATAATTGGACCCTATAACATTTACCGTGATCGGCTGACCCAGTTTCAAAGGCACCGCACCTTTTTGGCAGATGGGAAAATTCTCCGACATCATATCTTTCATGAAATAGGCACAGCCTGTCTTCGGCGCTTCGTAACCATCCACCGTAAGAAGCTGGTTTAGTGCATAACGGCTTTTCGGATTTAAGGTAACAGACTCCACCTCGATGCGCGCCCGTGTATAAACGCTCTTCCAAATCTCGGGGTCTTTATATTTGCTGATATTGTCCTTAATATGCGTGACCTTCTCATGTACGTCGCTGAATTCAAACACCTTACCGCTGACGGTGCAGATAACGCTTTCATCTGCATCCAGTGGTGGCGTTGCGCCAGCAGTACAAGGCAGAAGTAACAAAACAAGGCTAAGTGAGTGCATGAAACGCATAGGGAGTTCTCCATTAACAATCTCTCCACCATGTCATACTTATCTTGATGCAAAAAGAAAAGGCAGCGCGAAGCTGCCTGAGAGGGGGGATGATGTATCTCATCCTGTCACAACCTATTGTAGGTGTCTCATGCAGCTATCGCATTGCACCATTGCCAAACCGGCATTTTTAATGTGAGCTTATCTTGTAGATAATGTCCCCAACTCGAACAGTAGGAGGGGGACATGCTGAAGCGAGTGATGACAATAGGAGCATTATTAGGGTTAGCGGCGTGCAGTGACAGTACGCTGCCGCAGCAGGTAAATTACGGTACGGTTTCGTCGTGGGATAAAATGGCTTACGTCAATCCTATGTTCAAACCGCAGTGGGGCGCGATGAAAGCGCTGGAGCAGCCCGGAATTTACTAGGTTAGGGCATTGGGGATTCGGGGCTGGAGCCAGTACTTAAGAGTAAGTACCTCTAGCTCCTAATCCTCAATTTCCTGATGCCTGAATTACCCCGCCCGTTTCGGATCGGCGAGATATACACCCAGCACCTTGATACGCTTCGAAAAAAAACCGATTTCTTCCAAGGCGCGCTGCACACGCGGTTCATTCGGATTGCCTTCAAAGGTCATGAAGAATTGCGATTCCGTGGAGCCGCCGCCGCGAATGTAGCTTTCCAGCTTGATCATGTTGATACCGTTGGTGGCAAATCCTCCAAGCGCCTTGTAAAGCGCGGCAGGAATATTCCGCAGTTCAAAGAGCAGCGATGTCAATGTCGAGCCTTCGCTTGGGTCTGGATCGATTGGCTCCTGTGCGATCACCACGAACACGGTGACATTATCCTTCGCATCCTCGATATTCTTTTTGAGAATCTGCAGCCCGTAAAGCTCGGCGGCAAGATCGGACGATATCGCGGCTTTGGCCGGATCGTTCCAGTCCGCCACATCCTTTGCCGCCATTGCTGTGTTTGCATGCGGATGCAGTTCCAGCTTCATCTCACGCAAATGCGCGCGGCACTGCATCAGCGCCTGCGGGTGTGAATAGACGTGTTTGATTGTCTCCAGCGTTGCGCCTTTCGGGGCGACCAGATGATGCTCGATACGCTGGATATGCTCGCCCACAACATGAAGCGGTGTGCGCGGCAGGATATTATGGATTTCGGCGACCCGCCCGGCCTGCGAGTTTTCAATAGGAATCATGCCGAAGCGCGCCTTGCCGGACTCCACCGCCTCGAACACATCCTCGAACGATGGCAGCCCCAGCGTGTGCATATAAGGCTCTTTCTGGCGGCAGGCGAGGTCGGCATTTGCGCCTTCAATACCCATAAAAGCGATCGTATCGTGCGGATTTGGCATGGAATTCCCTGTTTTGAGTAGACTTTCGACTCGTTTTTTCGTAAACGACGCCTATATTTATGGCAATGACAGCGAAAAAAGAAGCACTAAATCCGAAATGGACCCCCTCCTCCTGGCGGGCCCTGCCTATTAAGCAACAGCCGATCTATCAGGATGGTGCGGCGGTGAGCGCGGTCGAGGCCAAGCTGAAAGGCCTGCCGCCCCTCGTTACACCGGCGGAATGCCGCAAGCTGAAAGCCGATCTGGGTAAGGTTGTCTCCGGTAATGGGTTCCTATTGCAGGGCGGTGATTGCGCTGAAAGCTTTGCCGAATTCAACGAAGCCAATCTGCGCGCGTTTTTCCGCGTCATGCTGCAGATGACGATGGCGCTGATGTATGGTGCGGGCGTGCCGGTGGTAAAGGTCGGGCGCATCGCCGGGCAGTTTTCTAAACCGCGCTCCGATAATATGGAAAAGCTGGATGGCCGCGAGCTGCCTAGCTACCGCGGCGACATGATCAACGCCATGGAGTTCGAGGAAGCTGGACGCGCCCCCGACCCCGAGCGCCTGATGCAGGCATACCTGCAATCCGGTACCACACTGAATTTCCTGCGCTCCCTGTTTGGCGGCGGCTATGCCTCGCTGGATCATATCAGCGGCTGGAACATGGATTTCGTCGCTTCCTCGCCGCAAGGCAAGCGGTTCGGCACATTGGTGGAGCATATCAACGAAGCACTGCGCTTCATCCATGCCTGTGGCCTTTCGCCGAATACCGTGGAGGAGCTGAACGAAGCGACGTTCTATACCTCGCATGAGGGATTGCTGCTGGGCTTCGAGGAAGCGCTGACCCGCCGCGACGAGGAAGATGGAAAATACTATGCGACGTCCGGCCATATGCTGTGGATCGGCGACCGCACGCGCAACCCGAACGAGGCGCATGTCGAGTTTTTAAAGGGTGTTGAAAACCCGATCGGCTGCAAAGTAGGACCGTCGATGACGCGCGATGATTTGCTGATGCTGTGCGATACGCTGAACCCGAATAACGAGCCGGGCCGCCTGACCTTCATCTCACGCATGGGCGCCGAAAAAGTCGGCCAGATGCTGCCGCAGCATGTGCGCACGATCAAAGAAGAAGGCAGACAGGTTTTATGGTCGTGCGATCCGATGCACGGCAATACGATCAAATCGCCGAACGGGTACAAGACGCGCAAATTTACGGATATTCTTTCCGAAGTGCGCCAGTTCTTCCAGATACACCAGGCCGAAGGCACCTACGCCGGCGGCGTGCATTTTGAGATGACGGGTCAGGATGTTACTGAATGCCTGGGTGGGGCGCAGGCGATTTCCGAGATCGATCTCTCCAGTCGCTACCATACGCATTGCGATCCGCGTCTGAACGCGTCTCAGTCGCTGGAACTGGCGTTCCTGATTGCGGAAGAACTGCGGAAGAAGTAGCGTTGGCTATTTTCCTGAACATGACCTGCTGGCCTGAATGAGGTATTTCCCCTTCCCACACCGGAAGCAGCATCAGCAATGCTTTTCGTACCGCGTAATCCTCGCCGTTTTTTGAAAAAAATGGCGCCGGTTCCTTAAGCAAAGCCGGATCGTGCAACGGCTCCGTTCTCTGCACCATGTGCAGCAGTGTATTCTCAATCAGCGTTGGTACGACATTTTGTCCGGCATCCACCTTTTTGGCTGCATAATAGGCGGTGGTATGCCTGTTTGGGGAATCTATGAGTTTTCCTGTGCTTCGGCGTAGCGTCATCGTTTCGGGATTGGCGCAGTAAACCGTCGTGATCCTGCGGTCAGGGGACGCGACGAGCGTTGTTTGCGTAGGATCCAGGCGGCTTTGCGATGTATATTCCGGAACCTGTCCCTGAACCAGCAGGTCGTTATAACCGCGGAATGAAACCGTTGTGAACCCGCATTTGTCATCCTCGCGCCCTACATCACAGACTGCCAGCAGATGG
This sequence comes from Rickettsiales bacterium, assembly GCA_046348685.1. Classification (GTDB taxonomy): domain Bacteria; phylum Pseudomonadota; class Alphaproteobacteria; order Rickettsiales; family UBA998; genus JAXMDT01. Next base: position 97,398 of record JAXMDT010000005.1, on the reverse strand, counting down.
ACTTGGCGGAGCAAGGCGTCTTTCTGCTTTTCGTCATATCCGGCCTTATCCAGGAGATGGCCCAGCTCGTTTGCCATCTGGCGGGCAAAAACGGCGCCGTAGCTCGAAGCAAAAATCGTGAGGTTGTGTAGGCTGCCGCTCAATTCATCAGAGCTTTGCCGCTGCACCAGAGAATCGAATAACGCTTTTGCCTGCCGTTGCGCAAGATACCCGCAATACGCTGAAGGGTCGGAATTGAACCGTTTTAAATCGTAGGCATTCTCAAGCATATTTCGGTACGTCATCGAATACATGGGAATGGATGCTTCGACTTCCAGGTCTCCGCCGATGATACCCCGGATTAAATCCAGATATGTTCTTTTGGTTGACCTCGATCCGACGTGATCGATCCCGGGCAAAATGAGAATGGTTTTTTTCGTAAGATCGATATCCTGCGGCAGCACCTTCTGCAGCGTATTATCACCCTTGCCGCTTTTCTCCCAAAAAGCTGGGGTCGCTATTCTAAAAACAGAAAGGAACTGATCAAAATTCATATGCGACTATTTTTATAAGGAGATCGGTTTACCGAATTATGACAGGTAAGCAATTTAGTGAGGCGTCTAGTGCATTTAGTAATGCAAATCTTATAATTATTAGAGTTTAGCGAGTATTTTTGAAGCAGATATTATTCGGTACCATTACTTAAGACCGATCTATCCAGCCGGTTTCACAAGCTCTTTGAGTTACACCTAAACGCGCGGCAAAACCTCCAGATGCTTCAGGCTGCTTTAAAATAGGGGAAAAATTAGTGATGGCAGGATGGCCTGTTCTTTCCTTCATTATACTATTCAATTCTTCGATGATATAAACAGGATCGAAGCTAGAAATTTTGGATTGCTGGCTTTTATCAAATAAATGTTTGGCGATTGCGCTAGAAGTGCATAATCCTTCATCTTCACTAAAATAATCAATGGAAGCAGCTTTGGCGACGCCTAGCGCCGCAGAAGTTTTATTAGGGCGATTAGCGAATCTTGGCGAATCGAATCCCGGTGTTTCATAAATAATAAAATAAACTCCACTTGGACTTCTTGCGAGATACACATCGTGGTCTTCAGGTAATGGATGTTGAGTTTTAAATTCCTCTAAATTGTCTCTAACTTTTTTTGCTTCACTTTCTGAAAGAGAAGAAGTTTCTGATTCGATAACTACACCAATATAGGATTTTAAACCGTTGCCTGCACGGATACTGTCACACGGATAAACATCGGATGCTATTCTTTGCATCTCATTATATTATATAAATTTGTTTACATAATGATGACATAAATACATCTTTAATCTTACCCATAAGTTTTAATAGGTTAGACCTTCAACTGGACTAGGAGAGTTTCATGCTCAAAGAATTTAAGGAGTTTATCTCGCGCGGGAATGTCGTCGATCTGGCGGTGGGTATCATCATCGGCGCGGCGTTCACCGGCATCGTCAATTCTCTGGTCAACGACGTCATCATGCCCCCGATAGGGATGGCAATGGGCGGCATCGATTTCTCCAATTTCTTTCTCGTGCTGAAAGGCGACGGCGATTATGCAACGCTGAAGGCCGCCAAGGAAGCCGGAGCCGTCACCATCAATTACGGCGTGTTTCTCAATACCGTCATCAATTTCCTGATTGTTGCCGCCGCCGTGTTCATCCTCGTCAAGCAGGTCAACCGCTTCAAGAAAGCCGAAGCCGCCGCACCCGCCGCTCCGACGAAAAGCGAAGAGTTGCTTACTGAGATTCGCGATCTGCTGAAGAAGTAAGGGCGTGGATAAGGATGCACTTGTTGTAATCGTATTGCTATACGTATACCCCTCGTTCATTATCTGGTTTTATAGTTATTTCGTGTACTCCGATTATCGAAAATGGATGAAACTGAATCCTCGCGGCACTTATGTTAAAAGGAGGTTTAAGCCGCTTCTGAAAGATATTTTCTGCGATTCACATACCTATCTGCCTTTACCAATTCAACATACTTCTCGTAATTCTGCTTATAAATTTATGTTTTTTGTTCAACTGGTTTATGTCATCGCCGTTGCTTGTTTCCATGTCAGTAAAATTTTTTCGTGATAAAGTGAACGGATGATTATCGTCACCCGCAAGCCTTCTGTGATTTTCACCGGCAATGAATATCCGTGCGCAATTGGCAAGAATGGTTTTGCCGAACCGGGCGAAAAACGTGAGGGCGATTATAAGACACCTGTCGGCACATTTCCGCTACGGGAGGTGTATTACCGCGCCGACCGCATTGCAAAACCGGTAACCGCCCTGCCCCTTCACGAAATCACGGTCGAGTCGGGATGGTGTGACGATCCGGCGCATCCGGACTATAATAAATTTGTGAAACTTCCCTTTGCCGCTTCGCGGGAAGCCATGCTGCGGGATGACCATTGCTACGACCTCGTGCTGGTGATCGGCTATAACGATGCACCGGTGGTTCCCGGACTTGGCAGCGCGATTTTTTTGCACGTCGCAAAACACGGCTTCCTGCCGACCGAAGGCTGCGTTGCTTTGCAATTAGAGCATGTGAAAGAAATCGTCGCGACTATCAAACTGGACGATACGATTCAGATTGGCTAACGGTTTCTTGGTTTTGGGGCGGGTTTCACCGGCTGATCCGTTACGTCAGCGGTTTGTGTTTCCTGGCATATCTGGTCAAGGCGCGGTAATTCAATTTTATCAAATTTCCCCATCAATTCAGCTGCCGAACTTGATAGCGCCCATGCATTTGCTTTTCCATCAAACGTGAGGGGGTTGCCACGTATTGTTTTGTTGAATTCAGTTTCTATAGCTTTCGCAACGACAAAATTCGGCATGTATGACGCAACGTTCAGGCCTATTTGCGTAAGTCTACGTTCCTTCTCATATTCTCCGGGATCGATAGAGCATGCATCGTCTTTTTGCGCCAGCGCCATCTCCGTAGCCGATTTGAAGACTTCGCCTGCAAACGATGTATGCGCCAATGCAGGGTTCAGGCGATCATGATCGTTTGCGAACGCGACAATTTCTGACGCCGAAAACGTACCGTCGCCGTTTACATCCAGCGCCGCTTTCACCGCATCAAGATCAATTTTAGCAATGTCGGCGTTCATTTCGAGGGACGGTACTGCATTGACAAGCTCAGCCAGTACTTTTGCCGCGCCTTTTTCATCGCCTGTAGCTCCAAAATTGGATAATTCTTTAAGGAGCTGTTTAATATGCCGTGTATCGACCATTACTATCCTTTTTACAGATTATATCAGGAAATACGGATTTTGCGTATTACACTACGATGAAAACGCCGCTTGCTTGCAAAACGAAAATCTGCGTATACATCATGCGCTTAACAAGGAATAACCATGAGTACAGAATTACAAGCCGCCATCGAATCCGCCTGGGAAAACCGCAGCGAAATCAATAGCCTGACCGGAGGTGAGACGCGCCTAGCCGTCGAAGGCGTGCTGAAAGCGCTGGATAAAGGCACGCTGCGCATTGCCGAGAAAACCGGCGCTGGCTGGACGGTGCATGAATGGCTGAAAAAAGCGGTGCTTCTCTCTTTCCGTCTTAATGCCAACCAGCATTTTGCCGGCGGCGCGGCGCGTACCGGTACGCAAGCCGGATGGTTCGACAAAGTGCCGAACAAATTCGAGGGATGGTCGGAAGCGGATTTCGCCAAGGCAGCATTCCGCGCCGTTCCAGGAGCTATCGTCCGTCACTCGGCTTACATTGCACCTGATGTCGTACTAATGCCCTGTTTTGTGAATGTCGGTGCGTATGTTGGTGAAGGCACGATGATCGACACCTGGTCAACCGTTGGAAGCTGCGCACAAATTGGAAAGAAATGCCATATCTCCGGCGGCGTCGGCATCGGCGGCGTGCTGGAGCCGCTGCAAGCCAATCCCGTCATCATCGAAGATAATTGCTTCATCGGCGCACGCTCGGAAGTTGCCGAAGGCATGATCATCGAAGAGGGCGCGGTGATTTCGATGGGCGTATTCCTCGGCGCATCGACCAAGATCATTGATCGTGCCACCGGCGAAGTCTTCCAGGGCCGTGTGCCCGCTTATTCCGTGGTGGTTCCCGGCACGCTGCCAGGCAAACCGCTGCCCGATGGCATGCCTGGACCGTCTCTCGCCTGCGCCATTATCGTCAAGCGGGTTGATGCAAAAACGCGCGAAAAAACCGGCGTCAACGAGCTTCTCAGAGCATAAACCGCTAATTTTCTGGTTTTTACTGAGGCGCTTGTTACAGTCGATGTATGCGCCAAGGCTTATCGCTAATCGAAATCTGCATTGTTCTGGTCATCATCGGGCTCGTCGCCGGAGGCGTGATTACTGGCCAAAGCATGATCAGAAATGCAAAAATCAGAAGCCTGATTACACAGTCAAATACCTATAATACAGCGGTGGGCACCTTTAAGCAGAAATACAAGGCCCTTCCGGGAGACATGAAAAACGCCGTGCGCTACTGGGGCGCGCGCGCCGGTGGCACGGCGGACGGGCCGGACGCAACCTGCAAAAGCTATTTCGATGCCACGCACACGACAACCAAGTTGACCTGTAACGGCGATGGCGATGGTAAAATCGAATATACCAGCACGGATTGGTCGGAGCCTTGGGCAGCGTGGCAGCATCTCGCTGATGCCGGCATGATACCGGGCCAATATACCGGCCAGGGTACAAACGCCGCCGGCGGGGTAGATGATGCAAAGCCAGGTTATAACTGCCCGAACAGCGGCTTCAGGGATGCCTGCTTTGCTTATACATATCGCGGTACGGTGAGCAATACCAACACAGATTGGTTCGAGGGAATGTATGGCCACGTCATGCGCATTGGAATCTTCGCGGAGGTGGATGGCACCTATCTGACGCCGGCAGAAATGCTGGAGCTGGATACCAAGATAGATGACGGGTTGCCGGCGCTCGGAAACATACGCGCTTATAAAAACTTCAAACGGCCTAACTGCACAACGAGCGATCTCGTCACCGCAGCATATAAACTCACGTATGAGGATCTGGGCTGCAATATCATTTATTTAACCGGATTCTAGCCCGCTCTGCTACGCCGCATGCTCGAGAAGATTCAGCATATAGTTCTGCAGGGCCTGCGTTTGCGTCAGCACCGAAATAGCGCTTTTCGCCTGGACTGTGGCCATGGCTAAATTCGTCGCCTCGATCGGGATGTCTGTATCCGCAAGTGCGGACCGTGCGCTTTCCTTCGTCGTGATCTGCATGTTGATATTATCCGCCGCATAATGCGTACGCGCCTGATACGAACCGACTTCGGCGATCATCGATGTGACTTCGTCTATAGCCGATTGAATGATGGTTTGGGCCGTAGCCGCTGATGATGTGCTCGACATATCCAGCGATTGGCCAGCGAACAGTTTATCCGTTGCAGCGCTGCCAATGCTGACTTCCAGAGCATCTTGCGACGTCTCACCGAGCTGAAAACTGATCGAACCGTTGCCGGTGCCAACGCCGAACGCCGTTTCCAGCAGCGTTTCGAATGCATCCGCCGCTGAACTGGTGGAAAGATCGATATCCTGGCTACCCTGGCGCAACGTGATTTTGTTGCTGGTAGTCGTACTTTGGAATTCGATTGTCTCACGCGTACCGATCGATGTGCCAAGATTGCTGGCCGAGCGGAACAACTCACCATTCACCGTGAACTCAACCACCGCACTTCCGCCTGGCGTGCTTGGGCCGGTTACGTCGATTTTATTGAGCATCACTTTGTCAAAATTGTTCAGTTGAAATTCGAAAGACGAGCCGACCAGATTTCCTGTCGGCGAGAAGCTGGAGGCAATACGGTTCTGCGAGAAGTCGATCGTCGAGAAAGCAGCATCCAGGCGTGCCGCATACGTATTGGCTGCCGTCTGGTTTGCCACGGACATGCCGCCCGCCGAAGCCAGCTCCACATCGAAATAGCCGCCGCCCGGTGTCGTCGATGAGAAACGCACATTGGCATTTGCCGCCGGTGTCGTATCGGTGATGGTCGCCTGATAGGTGTAATTACCCACCGTCAGACTTGCTGTCACGTTATCGGCGGAATTATAGGTTGCCGAAAAACCACCGACGGTGCCGATGAAATCCTTGTTCGTGACACCGGAAGTATTAATGCCGCTGCTGACGCCGCTATTGAGCACGGTGCCTGAAAGATTAGCGCCTGCCGCCGCTTCTGCAAAATTGAGGTTAGTGAAGACAAGGTCGGTCGGGTTACCGATGTTTTTCGAACGGATAATCAAGTCCGAGCCATCGCGGATAAAATCAAGCTGATTGATGACATATTGTTCGTTGCCGACATACTCATTGATCGTTTCAATGAGATTCTGCACCGTGCTTTCCACGTTTGAACCGATCAGCACTTCCGTTTGCGTTGCCGGGGCATTGCGGAAGGTAAAGGCGAGCAGACCACCGTTACCGTTGTCAATGCTGAAGGTTTCACCATTAGCGTAGTTGGTGGAGGCAACCAGGCGCAACTGGCCTTTCGTCTGCGTCTGCGTATCGACCAGCGAATCCCCGATAGTGCCTGCGCCAACGACGCTGTTATCCGTCAGGCCGTCCTGCGCGCCGTTGACGAACTGGAAAAGATTGGCAACAGACGTTGTGCCGCCGCTTGCAATGAACGACGTCGTTGAGGCCGCCTGGTTGACCAGCAGGCGGTTGCCGAGAGCACCGCCCGCTTTTGACGTTAAGGTGAGGCCGGTACCCACTGCCGAAGCCGAAATGCCGTTCAGGGCTGTGTTGGTGGACGTATTGATGGCGTTGGCAATGTTGGCCACTGTCAGCGCCGTACTACCCGCAACGGCGAATGATGTATTTGCTGTCAGCGTCACCCCGTTGATGACCACCGTTTGGCCTGCAGCAGGATTGAGAGTGAAGTTGAGGCTCGCAGTCGCTGCCGTCGCGGACGTGTTATAGGAATTGAGAATATTTTCCTCGGAGATCGAGCCATCCAGCAGCTTGATACCATTGAATTGCGTCGAGCTGGCGATGCTGTCGATTTCATCGGAGAAGCTGTTGATCTGAACCTGAAGCGCGGAGCGATCCGCCGCCGATAATGAACCGGACGTTCCTTGCGTTGCCGTGGCAAGCATATCAGTCAGAATATCGGTAATCGTGCTGAGGCCGCCGAAAGCCGTCTGTAGCAAGCTATCCGCCTGCGTGGAATTGGATAGCGCCTGGCGAAGCGTTGTGACGCTCGTCTGCAGGCGCGTCGAAATGGAGAGTGCGCCAATGTCGTCGCTGGCGTGATTAAGACGGGAATTGGTCGCCAGGCGCTCGGTGGCCGTGGCAACGCGCTTTGTAGCCTGGTTCAGACCATACAAAGAGGAAAGCGAACTGGAGTACAGTTCCGAGTTTGCGGAAATCATGTGTGTGCATTCTACTGTGCCTGGCAGCTTCTACGTGCGCTGCGTGGGACGGTGGATTCACGGTCTGCATACCTCGCAGAACCAACCGGAACCCTGTCTCCCGCCTCCGGCATCAACAGGATAAATCGACATCCCTTTACGTAAGGGTGTTTTATCTTTCCTGATTACACCATAAAAGTGTTTAATAATTTTTAATGAAATAATTAAATTTGGTAAATTATGCCCATAATTTTATGGATGAAATATTAAGAATATTAATGAACAAATGTTCAATTACTTGATTAAGTCATTTATTTTTATAGCTAATTTATCCTGCGCATATGGCTGCATTTTATAAGCAAAACCTTCTGTAGCCTGAGAAAGTTTATCAACAAATGCCTGCGCTGCGGACGCTTTATCACCCGCTGGCGTCATTTCAGGATGGTAAGACGCCTCTACCGTAACCCAGGTAGACGTATCCTGTTTGTTTAGCCGGAAGGTTATATCGCGACCGTCGAATGTGATAATTCGCGCCGCGTCCAATGAAGAGGCGCGCAGTTCGCTTGATGGGCGGACATCGTCGATAGTCAGGGGATTAAACACATTAAGCTGGCTGGATAACAATACGGGATCTTTCAACGTTTTCCCTTTGGGAATCGCCGCCAGCTTGAGATCGCTTCCGGGCTTGTCGCGCCAGATTTTCACCTCCGGCGAGTCACTGTGCGTGACCGTCATACTCTTGATTTCGATATCGGGAATGGAAAGAAGTTCTTTCTGCAGCCAATCCTCCGGCGACACTTCGAAAGCTAAATTCTCTTTGGCAAGCCAGGTTTGGTCTTCGTCTGGACGATGCACGAACGTGGCGCCGCGAGCTGCTTTTTGCAGGCCTACATAGAGCGAGGCAACCGGCTTTTCACTATCCGTATAAAGATCGATTCTGCGCACGAAAGAATCATCAAGGCCAAGTGCTTTGTAGTTTTCTTTTTTCGCCGTGCGTGCTTCCATCAGGTAGGTACGCGAAAAAGCACTGATAAGATTACGAACCATGTTGCGGTTGGCCGGATAATCAGATTTCTGTTTGATGCGCCAGATTCCATTCTTATCGCGGGCGACCGTCGTATGTACTTTGCCTTGCGCCAGTTCGATTCGCGTCACCTTATTGACCTCGTTCTGAAGATCAGGAAAAAGCAGCGACTGTTCGGGTTTTTCTGTATTCGGCGTTTCATCCTGTCCATAGGAAAACAGCACCGCCGCAATCAGTGCCGCCATTAAACCAAGCAGGATAAGAAGGCGCTTATTCATGCGCCCTCGTTGATTTTTTGCGGCGGCGGACGCCTAGTTTAGAGGGCAGGAAAAAGGAGAGAAGCAAGATAATCGCCGGCATCAGGCCGATATTGATCCACTGCAGGCGCGTACCAAGTGCATTGATATCTTCCTGCAACCCGCGCTGAACGTCACGCAGTTGCTTGCGCGTATAGAGCATTTCGCTGCGGAAGTTTTTCATCTCTTTCTGCTCGGCATCGCTGAAAAGCGCGCCGCCCTCTTCCTTCTCTTTGCTGATCGCCCGCATATTGCTTTCGATCTCGCTCAGTTTTTTCTTCAGACGCTGCTCCTCGGCGTGGTAGCGCTTTTCCGCTTCCTGGCGCATTTTGCTGACGACTTCGAAGGGGCGGTCTTCCGTGCCGCGGCTTCTAAGCCCGATCAGTTCCGGACTGCCCGACATGGAGTCGATCAGGTTGAGGGCAAAGCCGCCGTTATCCGAAGTCGGCACATACACGCGCTTGCCGAAAAAGCTCTGTTCATTCACCCAGAAATCATCGACGAGCATGTCGCTATCGCCCACCAATACGACATGTATAGGCGCCGTAGATTCACTTAAATGACCTTCGGTTTTGACTTCCGGAAAAGCGGTCTTCACTTTGCCTTCGATGCGGATGGCGAGCGCCAGTTTTTCTTTCTCGGGCTGCGCCAGCGATTGCAGCGGCACCGGATTCTTTTTGTTTTCGATAAGCGCCTTGGCATCGATAGATTCGGCCGGTTTGTGCGTGCTGAGCAATGTCGTGGCCGTAACCGGCGCATCGGGCTTCAGGACGAAATAGCCGCTTTCGATCAGGCGGATCATCCGCAGTTGCGCGGTGGAAACATCGGCGCGGTTAATCGTGTCGTCGTCCGTCAGGCTAAGCCAGGTGACATTCATCGCCGACTGCATGGAGGTGCCATCGTCCCCATCATCATTCAGCTGTACACGCATGGCTGCCTGCTCATCGGCAGCAACGCGGTCCGGCACCATTGCCACGCCCCAGGCGCTTAGCAGCTTGCTCATATCCGAACGCGCCGCCTCCGGCTGCGTGATGGAATTGGCATCGAGAAATATAATGGCGCGCCCACCTTTCAAGATAAACTGATCGACCGCCTGCAGCCCGGTGGGCGTTATATTGTGCGGATGAACGATGAAAAGCAGTTTCACATCCTGCGGAATTTCTTTTGCGTCGGGCTGAAGCGTGCGCAAATCGAACGTGTCCTGAAGCTGATTATAAAGCGCCCACGGTTTCTTGTATTGCAACATACCGCTCATCCCGCCCTGCATGGGCGCGCCGGTGATGAGGCCTATAACCGTTTTTTTCGGGTGCGCAGCATCGTCGATCAGGCGCGAAAGATCATACTCCAGGAATGACTGGCGGTCGGAGTTGAGGAACGGGATGGCAACCGTTTCATCGGTAGCGCCCGTGGCTGACACACCGAAATAAAGCTTCGTGCCGGACTCATTGATCGGCACTCCCTGCATACCGGCGCTGACCGCGACATCCTCCTCTTCGGAGAAAGCTTCCGGAGTAATATATTCAAACTTCAATTTGCCGCCGCCGACGCGTGCATACTGCTCAAGGATACCCTTTACGCGCGCTGCGTAGGATTGAATGGCGGGAAAACCGACGGCATCTTTTTCAGAAAAGAACATCCGCACCGTCACCGGTTCATCCAGCTTGGCAAGCACATCTTTTGTGCCGTTCGATAAGGTGTAGATTTTATTCTCGGTAAAGTCGGCTCGAAATGGCGAGAGCAGTTTCGTGCCGAGCATATTCACCGCGACGAATATCACCAGGGCGATAAGGATGCTGACGAGGGTGAGATGACGCTGCATCATTTCTTGCCTCCTTCCAGCGCAACCAGGGTCGCAAAGAGGAAAAAGACAATAAGGCTCACGAAATAAAGCAGCGTGCGCATCTCGAAGATGCCTCGCTCAATGTCCTGGAACTGGCCAAGAACACTGAAGAGTGAGATTGTTTCAACAACCGGCTGCGGCAACCATCCGCTGAAGAAATTAATGACCATCGGAAAGCCGGTGACGGTGAACGCAAAACACACGGCTGCCGAAACGACGAATGCGATGACCTGATTGCGCGTTAGTGCGGAAAAGAGAGAGCCGATGGAAAGAAACCCGCCCGCCATCAGCAAGCTGCCAATATAGCTACCGAAAATAACGCCGTTGTCCGGTGAGCCCAGGTAATTGACCGTGAGCCAGATCGGGAAGGTGAAAAAAAGCGTGATCCCGGTGAAGGCCCACGCCGCCAGGAATTTACCGACGACGATTTCCCATAAGGGAACCGGCAGCGTGATCAACATCTCGATGGTGCCGGTACGCTTTTCTTCCGCCCACAAACGCATCGCTATAGCGGGAATCAAAAATAAAAACAGCCACGGATGCCAATCGAAAAACGGGGTGAGGTCGGCTTTATCGCGCTCGAAAAAATGACCCAGATAAAACGTGAATGAACCAGAGACGAGCAAAAATAGGGCAATGAATACATAGGCCACCGGCGTCTGGAAATAACCGACCAATTCGCGCTTGAACGTTGCGGTAAGCCCTTTACACATCAGGCGGGCTCCTTCCTGCCAGCAAGAGCGCGGAACATATCGTCGAGCGAAGCATGACCATGCGTTTTCAGCAGCGATTGCGGCGTGCCGTCAGCGACGATCTTGCCCTCAGCAATGATGGCCGCGCGCGAGCACACCGCTTCGACTTCTTCAAGAATATGCGTGGAGATGATGATTGCCTTCTCACCGCTCATCTGGCGGATTAAGGTGCGTACTTCATGTTTCTGCAGCGGATCGAGCCCGTCGGTCGGCTCATCGAGAATCAAAATTTCCGGATCGTGCAGGAGCGCTACCCCCAACCCGACGCGACGCTTGAAGCCTTTCGATAGCGTATCGATCGTCTGCTCGCTAACCGATTCCAGATGGAGAAGCGCAATCATCGCTTCAACACGCTCAGCAATATAATCTGAAGTGAGGCCGCGCACCTCTCCGAAATAATGCAGTATTTGTCGCGCGGTCATATCGGGATAAAGGGGCGCGCCTTCAGGTAGATAGCCGATTTTCGCCTTAGCTTTTTGCGCCTGCTTTGCGATATCGATACCGTCTATAGTCACACTGCCGATGCTTGGCTCAAGATAGCCGGTGATCATGCGCATGGTCGTGGTTTTGCCCGCACCGTTGGGGCCGAGAAACCCGAGCACTTCGCCTTTGGCGACGGACAAGCTGACATCGTCCACCGCCGTGAACGCGCCAAAATGTTTACTTAAATGTTGAACCGAAACGAGAGACATGATGCAGAAAATAGCTCTCTTAGATGAGATATACCTTACATAACGGGGAGCGGGAAATTGTCAAGTTACGCGTGTGTAACTATCTATATTCTATGAAGCCGCTGCAGGAGTCCGTTGCAGCCCTCTTCAATCAGCCGGAAAACATCATCAAAACCCTGGGCGGGACCGTAATACGGATCGGGAACTTCTTCCCTATGACTAACTCTGCTATAAGGAAGAAAAAGCTGTATTTTTGCTGCGGATTTTTTAGGCGCTAATTCCTTTAAGAGCGTGTAATGGCCACGATCCGCAGCGAGTAGCAAATCATACGTTTCGAAATCGTCCGGATGCACGCGCCGCGCTACCAGATCGCTAATATCCACACCATACTTAGCGGCCGTTTTGATCGAACGGTGATCGGGCGCATCGCCGACGTGATAATCATGCGTGCCCGCCGAATCAAGCTCAAACTCTTCCTCCAGCCCGTGCTGGCGAACCAAGTGCCGCATAGTGCCTTCCATGGTCGGCGAGCGGCAGATATTTCCGGTACAGACGAAAAGTAATTTGTGAACCATCTGGGTCTTATAATGCCTCGCGCATAAAACGCAACGGGTGCAGCGCGGCGGTCACATCGGCATCGCAAGGTAGCGGTTCGCCGAAAATACCGGCAGCAATCAATTCAGCGGCAAGCGGCGCCGAAAGAAGCCCGCGCGAGCCATGCGCGAGGCTGAGATAAAGCCCCTCCTCCAGCGCGCCGACAATCGGCAGGCGATCCGGCGTCACGGTGCGCAGCGCGGCGCGACCTTCTAGCTGCGTGATATCGATTCCAGAAAAAACATCCGGCCACAGCCGCTTGAAGAGATCAAGATTATGCTGATGGCCTTCCTGATTCACGCGAAGATCCGTCACCTCATAATCGTAGGTCGAGCCGCAGATATGGAGGCCATCCCGCGCTGGCGCCAGATACCCATCGTAGCAGAGAATCGGCTTGATGCGTTCGCTAACGCTATTTGGCGGTAGAAATGTGAGCTGCCCGCGCGAAGCACCAATGGGCAGCAAATCCTTCGGCAATAGATGAATCGCGTGTACCGCATTGGCGATGATAACCGCATCGACGGTAACTGTTTCCTTGCGAGCCGTGACGCGCCAGCACTCGGCTGTTTTCTCGAATTCAGATACTGCATTATAAGGTTTAATGGCAATTGCCGGATGACGGGTCAGCGCAAAACACCATTCCTGCGGACTGACCCACGTGCCATCCGGAAAATAAAGCGCGCCATAGTGTCCGGCAAGGCCCGCAAGTGCGCTCGCTTCGTCTTTTTCAACGAACCGCGCTACTTCCGGCGGCAGGCCGAGCAAGGCAGGCAGTTCCCGTAATCGCGCCTCGCTTTTTTGCGGATCACGGCGCTTAGGGAATTGCAGCATGCCGGGGCTCGCCCACCACATATTTTCCCCGCCCATCGAGGTAAGCAGTCGGCGCGTATGATAAAAAGCGGAAAGATAAAAGCGGGTTGCCGGATTCCACTGTTTCTCCAGCCGTGGATGCAGGATTCCAATGGGATTCCCGGACGCACCTTCGGCTAATTCACCGTGCTCGAAAAGGTCGATTTGCGCACCGCGTGACGCGAGCGCAGCAGCAAGTGTACATCCGGCGATACCGCCGCCGATGATCGCCACTTTCATGCGGCTTTCTCCGCCACCAGCATCTCCCGCTTACGGCCAAACCCTTCACGCTTTTCTATGCGGAAACCCGCTTCCTGCAATCCGCGCTGTACGGCGCCGGCCACGGTAAACGTCGCTGCCGTCGCATCCGGTTTTGAGAGGCGTGCAATATGCGAAAAAGCGGATTGCTCCCACATGCCTGGATTTTTAGCCGGTGCAAATCCATCGAGAAACCATGCATCAACGCTGGCATTCAGCAGCGGTAAAAGATCCACGCTGTCGCCAAATGCCAACGTAAGCGAAATACGCTCACTTAGCTGCAGGCGATGCAGTCCGGGAATGGCGGGTGGGTAGAGTGCCGCTAGTATCGCTACATAAGTCGCAATCTCAGGAAAATAGGACAGCGATTGAATGAGCGCTGGTTTCGGCAGCGGATGTTTTTCAATCGACAAGCAATGCAGGCGTGCATCTGACGGCGCAATTTCATCAAACAGGCGGCATGCCGCCAGAATATTCAACCCTGTGCCAAATCCCATTTCAGCGATAGTAAAAGAGGTTGCTCTCGCAAAACGCTCCGGCAGACGATTGCCTTGCAAAAAAACATGCTCCGTTTCAGACAGGCCATTCTCACGCGAAAAATAGACATCGTCATAGGCAATCGAAACCGGCGTGCCATTGGGCTCGAAACGTATGTCTGCCGGTATGATGGGCGGAAAATCCATAGCGCTACTTATCGCTATTCGCACGATTTGGCCAGCAGACAAAATCACTATGGCATTATAACGGATATTTAATCTATGATCTCAGCATGTTTCATATCCTGCCGAAAACCACGCTCGACCTGCCGGAATCCCTGCCCGTCTTTCCGCTGACCGGCGCGTTGATCCTGCCGAAATGCAAATTGCCGCTGAATATCTTCGAGCCGCGCTATCTCGCCATGGTGGATGCGGCGCTGCGCTCAGCACGGTTGATTGGTATGATTCAGCCCCAGCCCGGCGGCCCTGCCGATGGCACCGGCCCGCTCTATGGCACGGGATGCGCCGGACGCATTACGGGTTTTCAGGAAACCGATGATGGCCGTTATCTCATTAATATGACGGGTGTCTGCCGTTTCAACGTGGTACAGGAGCTTGAACCGGTTTCTGGTTATCGCATCGTGCAGCCCGACTGGTTGCCCTTTGCAACTGACCTTATTACGCTGAGTGACAAAGCGGTGAGCGGCGGCGATATTGTTGATGTGCTGCAGCCATTTTTAGAAGCGCACGGCATTCATTATGACTGGCCTGCCCTGAAATCCTTGCCAGGGCCGGAATTGCTTGATGTGCTGACTGTCAATCTGCCTTTCGCGCCGGAGGATAAGCAGGCACTACTCGAAGCGCATGATCATCCGGCACGTTTGGAAGTCATGCGCAAAATCGCGGCAATCTATGCCGCTGGCCGCGTACACGGCAGCGAGACAAAACACTAAACGCGGCGATATTCTAAAAACGTCGAATAGCGGCCCTCGCCCGCCGCTTTTTTCTGGTACTTGGTTTGAATCCAATCCACAGGCGGCTCTTTCCAATCTTTTGCCTCGTTCGCCGTCCAGCTGAATTCCGGATGATCTTTCAGACAAAGGAGCATCCATGTAATATAATCCGTATCGTCGGAGGCAAGGCGCAGCAAGCCATTTGGTTTTATAATGCGCGCCATCATATCAATTAATGCGGGCTGCACTAAGCGGCGTTTTTTGTGGCGTGCTTTCGGCCAGGGATCGGGAAAGAGAATATCGACGCGTTCGAGCGAGCGATCCGGCAATGCCTGCAGCAGCAGACGCACATCGTCATGAAAAACACGGATGTTGCCGAGCGAGTCTTCTTCCGCTTTTTCAACCAATGCCGCGACGCCGTTTAGAAAGGGCTCGGCGCCTATGAAGCCCACTTCGGGATGCTGCTTTGCCTGATACGCGAGATGGCCGCCATCGCCGAAACCGATTTCCAGCCGATAGGATGATTTGCCAGGTAGTAAGGAGGAAGGTGTCATAACGCCACCTTCCTGCAGCGTAAAAAGATAACGCGCAAAAACTTCGTCCACCAGCTTGGCCTTGGCAGGGCGGAGTTTCCTTGCCTTGCGGCGGCCATAAGAGCGCAGGAATGGTTTGGATTCGGATGTGGGATTAGGCACGTGCTTTCTTCGCGGCCGTTTCCCCAAAACTGCGGCGCAGTTCATCGACGAGATCAAGCTTCTCCCAAGAGAACGCGCCATCTGCTTCCGGCTCGCGGCCAAAATGCCCGTAAGCAGCAGTGCGCGCATAAATCGGGCGGTTAAGCTGCAAATGCTCGCGGATGCCCCGCGGTGACAGGTCAACCATTTCAAACAGCGTTTTTTCCAGCTTCGCAACATCGACGCGCGACGTACCCGCCGTGCTGACATAAAACGAAATAGGCTTGGAAACGCCGATGGCATAAGAAAGCTGAATCGTGCAGCGATCAGCAAGGCCCGCCGCGACGACGTTCTTGGCAAGATAGCGCGCCGCGTACGCTGCCGAGCGGTCTACTTTCGTCGGATCCTTACCGGAAAATGCGCCGCCGCCATGGGGAGCTGCGCCGCCATAGGTATCA
Source organism: Rickettsiales bacterium (assembly GCA_046348685.1). GTDB lineage: Bacteria > Pseudomonadota > Alphaproteobacteria > Rickettsiales > UBA998 > JAXMDT01. The sequence continues at coordinate 81,205 of JAXMDT010000005.1, read as the reverse complement.
ACGATGATCTTGCGGCCGGTGAGTCCCGTATCACCCGCCGGTCCGCCGATGATGAACTGGCCGGTGGGATTGGTATAGAATTCTTTTTCGTCCGGCATCCAGCCTTCCGGCAGTACTTTCAGTACATGCTGGCGTACGACTTCGCGTATTTCCTCCTGCGTGGCTTTTGCCTTATGCTGCGTCGAGACGACAACGGACGAAGCGCGCACCGGCAGGCCATTTTCATAAACCAGGCTCACCTGGCTTTTCGCATCGGGCTCGAGAATCGTATTACCTTTTCGACGCGATTCAGAAAGTGTGCGCAAAATCTCATGCGAATAATAAATCGCCGCCGGCATAAAGGTCGGCGTTTCGGTGCAGGCGAATCCAAACATGATTCCCTGGTCGCCCGCGCCTTCATCTTTGTTGCCTTTAGAATCAACGCCCATGGCGATATCCGCGGACTGCTCGTGCAGATGGTTGATCAGCTCAAATTTTTTCCAGTGGAAATCATCCTGCTCGTAGCCGATTTCTTTGATCTTGGCGCGTACCCGTGCTTCGATTTCATCTTTGCTGATGCCCTCGGTGCCGCGTGTCTCGCCGGCAAGAGCGACAAAATTGGTCGTGGCCAGCGATTCGACCGCAATGCGCGCAACTGGGTTTTTCTCCAGAAACAGATCGACAAGCGTGTCGGAAATCTGATCGCAGACTTTATCGGGATGCCCCTCAGAAACGGATTCGCTGGTGAAAATATAGCTCGGGCGTACGGAAGCCTCAGACGTAAACATGACCATGAAATTATCCCTTCAGTGCAATGGGAACTCAGTGTGGCACGGACGGCCTGTGCTTAGTCCTGTCTGGCGGCAAGCACTGAAATCCCCAAATAATCTACAAACGTGGCGCGATCATGCTGAGAATTCACCTAAGGGTCAAGTGGAAAGAAGCGTGACGTAAAGACTACTGCAGCTCTTCAACTTCTTCGCCGAGGCTGCGCATCAGGTCGAGCATTTTCTTCCGGACTTTCGGATCGCGGATGCTGTAATACGCGCGCATCACCTCCAGCGTCTCGCGGCTGGTAAGCTTCTCATGCTCGAACGGGACTTCCTCTTCGGCAAAACCCATTGGTGTTGTCGGGATGCTGCCGCCCGTCTCCTGCTCATAACCTTCGAAAAAGTAAGAAACAGGAACGGTAAGTATCTGCGAAAAATCGTAAAGACGACTAGAGCCCATGCGGTTAGCACCACGCTCATATTTTTGTATCTGCTGAAACGTTACCCCAATCGCTTTGCCGACGGATTCCTGGCTCATGCCAAGCATCACGCGGCGCATGCGTAAACGTTTACCAACATAAATATCGACAGGATGTGGGGTCATAACAAAGTGCACTTCAAATTCGTTAATTAACTTTTTAGACTTAGGACAACCTTCAAATGATCCAACCTAATTTTTTCATGAAAATTACGTGAATACATTTCGTTCCAGTCATGAGTAGAAAAAAAACATCTGCTCACAACCATTAACTATTTAAGGTAGATTTAGGAACGTGTCTATCTTAATTATTAAAAAAATTGTTCCATTTATTAAAACTATGTCCAAAATCAATATATTGGGATTGCGAAAGCGTTTCATCGTGGAATGGGTTTGGGTAAAGGCGTATCGATGATGCCTGGCGTATTTAAGGGAAGCTGTTGCAAAATACGGCCGTAAGGATCGATGACCGCGCTAATGCCGGTATTTGCTGCGCGAATGAGAGGCACTCCCTGCTCTACCGCACGCACCCGGCTCATCATCAGGTGCTGGTACGGCCCGGGACTGTCGCCGAACCAGGCATCGTTCGTGATATTGAGCAACCATGCGGGATACGCGCCGCTGCTCATTTCGGGAAAGATGGCTTCATAGCAGATCAGTGGTTTGATAGGCGGCAACCCGGGCAGAGTAAGCGCCTGATGATTGGTGCCACGTGAAAAGTCGATGGTGCCGACCGTGATTTTCGGGATCGGTATCCAATCCCTAAGTGGAATGAATTCTCCAAAAGGCACCAGCTTGATCTTGTCATAGACCAGCTGCACCTGTGCCTGGCGGTTAACGGACTGCAGGCTATTGAAGAGCTTGACCGTTCCATCCTGGAACGAGCCTTCCATGCGCACCACGCCGGTTAACAACGCGCCATGTTCCGGCGCGACTTCAGCAAGCTCGCGCGCCCAGCGATCGCCGGACGTAAACATGTAGGTCATCGCCGTTTCAGGCCAGATGATATGGGTGATATTTTCATACCCTTTACTGCGCGACAGCGCCAGATGCTGACGGTATGCCGCCCAGCGTTTTTTCGGATCCCATTTGTCCGTCTGTGGAATGTCCGCCTGCACGATACGCAGCGTGATGCCGGCGATCATTTCATTCGCCGCATTCGACAGCCGCCCTGCCCCCGCCAGGCATATGAGCACGATGCAGGCGAGAAGCCCATATCCCACCAAGCGCTCATGCGCAGCGCGGTTCAGCAGCAGCGGCGCGAGCGAAATAAGCACGGTGAGAAAACTGGTCAGGTATGCTCCAAGCCACCAGAAAATCTGCATCGAAATATCGCTTGCCGTCCACACATAGCCGATCAGGTTCCAGGGAAAGCCTGTGAAAATATGCCCCCGCAGATATTCATCTCCCAACCAGAGCAGGGAAAAAATGCCAATCGCCGCCAGTAGTCGCGATGGATCGGCCAGGTGCAATTTCTCCGAAATGAATTTGAAAACAAATGCAAAGAGCGTGGGAAATAAGGCGATCAAACCATTAAGGCCGATAACGGTAAACGGAATCAGCCAGGCATAGCGCTCCGGATCGACCATCAGCGAATAGGCAATCCAGTAAAAGCCGCTGATGAAATGCCCGAGTCCGAAGTAAAAACCGTCTAGGCTAGCACGTTTTTTAGTCGGTGCCGATTGCAGCAGGACGAATAATCCTGGAAACGCAATAAAGACCGTTGGAAAAAAATGAACCGGCGGCAAAGCCAGCGTCGCCAGCACGCCGAGCAATACCGCCTGCATGTTTCGCGTGAAGCCGGATGTCCGCGTCAGGAAATCAAGATAACGAAAATAGAAACTCAGTCGCATGCCGAGGATGTAGCAGCATCGCTGCAGGATGAAAATAGTTTATACGGCTTATTCATTCACTGTCAGGCGAAGCTTACGTACGCGGCGCGGATCCACATCAAGCACTTCGACGCGGCCCAGATCTTCAATCTCCAATACCTCTCCGCGCGCCGGAACGCGGCCCAGCAGCAGCAAAACCAGGCCACCAAATGTATCGACCTGCTCACGCGTTTCTTCCGAGATAAAAGCTTTATTCAGTTTCTCCGCCACGGAATCAATATATGTCCGGCCATCCATTTCATAGATGCGCGGCCCTACCTGAATCATCTCCGGATGCATCGCACCTTCGTCGTGCTCATCCTGAATGTCGCCGACAATCTCTTCGAATAAATCCTCCAGGCTTACCAGGCCGTCCGTACCTCCATATTCATCCACGACGATAGCGATATGCTCACCAGAAAGGCGCATCTGCACCAGAAGATCTACGACCTTCATGGAGGGCGCGACGAACATCAATTTGCGCAGTACTTTTTCCAGCGAAAATTCCTCGTCTCCCGCAATCGCCGCAACGATGTCTTTCAGATGAATGAAACCGCGAATATGATCAAGATTATCCTGGTACACCGGCATGCGCGTATGGCGCTGCTCCAGAAAAACCCTTTTCAAATCTTCGAGCGAAATGCCGATATCCACCGCGACGATATCCGTGCGCGGTACCATGACATCGCTGACGGTCACCTCGCCAACGGCAAGCATATTACGAAGGATGTCTTTCTCCTCCGAGGAAAGTTCACTCTCGCCTTCTGCCTCATGATCCTTGATCACTTCGGCAAGAACCTCCTTCAGGGAATTATCGCTACGCGCGCGAAAGAGCGCCCGCAGCCAGCGATCCATGAATTTCTGCAGCGGCCTGTCGCTAGCCTTTTCATCCGCGCTTGTTTGCGGATCTATAATTTTGGCGCCTGTTTCTTCAGCCATCGGTAATTTCTTTTCAGCAGCGGAGGGCATTAAGCAATAGCGTCTTTCTGATCCTTGAAATCATAAGGATCGCTGATATCCAGCTTTTTCAAAATTTCGCGTTCCAGCCGTTCCATGTCTTCTGCTTCGGCATCATGCTGATGATCGTAGTCAAATAGATGCAGAACGCCGTGCACCAGCATGTGCGAGGTGTGATTGCGGAAACTTTTACCCTGGTCGTTCGCTTCACGCTCGATCGTATCGATGCTGAGAATCAAATCGCCGATAATCACGGGCTGTTCGTCAGGCGCAGGCGCATTGCGGTCCGCTGCGAAAGAAAGGACATTGGTCGCGCCGTCCTTCCCACGGAATTGACGATTCAAAATGCGAATTTCGGCATCATTCGTGAACAAACAGGCAATCTCTGGTGAACGATCTTTTTTTGGCGAGGGAACGCGGGACTTAATAGATTCAAGCGTGGTCAGGATGACCGCGCGCGCATATTGCTCGGTATCGGGAATAAGTTTTCGCCAGCGCGCATCATGCAGCACCAAGGTTAAATCGACAATGTCTTTTTCAGTCGAACTCATAGCAACCTCAGCGGTAATAATCCTCCGGCTTGATTTCTTTTTTGCGTTTTTCCCACTCATCATAGGAGTGTACGATGCGTGCCGCAAGTGGATGCCGCACTACGTCCTCTTCGGAGAACCGGACGACACGAATGCCCTCAATCGGCTCGACTTTGGGCAGACAGTCGCGTAGGCCCGATTTGATGTCCTTCGGCAGGTCGGTCTGCGAGAGATCGCCTGTGATGACCATGCGGGAATTCTCCCCCATGCGGGTCAGGAACATTTTCATCTGGGTCGGCGTTGTATTCTGCGCTTCATCGAGAATGACGAAGGCATTGGAAAGGGTGCGGCCACGCATAAAGGCAAGCGGCGCCACCTCGATTTCGCCCGACTCAGTCATCAGATTGACCTTCTCCGCCGGCATCATATCGAACAGCGCGTCATAGAGCGGCCTCAGATACGGATCGATCTTGTTTTTAAGGTCTCCCGGCAGGAATCCAAGCTTCTCGCCCGCTTCCACCGCCGGGCGCGACAGCACGATGCGCTCCACCTTCTGGTTCAGATACATATAGACCGCCATCGCCACTGCAATATAGGTCTTGCCGGTTCCGGCAGGACCCGTGGCAAATACCAGCTCGCTCTCGAACAGGTCGCGTATGTAATTCGCCTGCATATGGGAATATGGACGGATCGGTTTTCTAAGCGTCTTGATCGATATATCACCCACCGGTTTTTTACGCTTGTCCGCAACACCGCCGAGATGCGCGCCTACTTCATGATCCTGAACCGGCGGCGCCATGCGAACGGCCGCATCTACGTCCTTAATGTCGATCATCTCTCCGGTGGAGATGAGGCCATAAAGATCCATCAAAATCTGCTCGGCCACCGAAACATCGCGGCCATTGCCGCTGATGGAAACCATATTGCCGCGCGTCGTGATCTCCACATGCAGCAAAGTCTCTAAACGCTTCAAATGCTCTTCGTTCCTGCCGAATAAAATTGGCAGAAGACGGTTATCCTCGAAAAAAAGATTGGTAGATTGAATGGAGGCTTTTTTCTTCGGGCGGGTGGGCTTTTTGGCCATTGCGATCAGGCTGCCTGCGTGGGTGGTTGGACGGTAATCCTACGAGATGTAGCATAATATTTAGAATCTACCAACTCTCCTTTAAGGCTGTTCTGAAACGCATCCACGATCTTAACGCGTACCATCTGCCCATCGAGATGCGCGGCATCCGTCGCATGCACCGATTGCATCCACGGCGATTTGCCAATCAACTGGCCCTCCAGCTTGCCTGGACGCCCGAGGAGCACATCCATTTCAATTCCGATTTTACTGCGGTTGAAAGATGTTTGCTGGCGGATGAGCAGTTCCTGAAGCAACTGCAGACGCGATTCTTTTTCCGCCTGGGGCACTTGATCCTCCCGCTCGGCGGCAGGTGTTCCAGGACGCGGTGAATACATGAAAGAATAGGCCTGCGCATAGGATACGGATTCGACTAGCCGCATCGTGTCATGAAAATCCGCTTCCGTTTCGCCGGGAAAGCCGACGATGAAATCGGATGAAAATGCCATATCCGGCTGAACGGCACGTAGTTTTTCGATGATCTCCAGATAATGGGCGGACGTATGTTTGCGGTTCATTTTTTTAAGAATGCTGTCCGAACCCGACTGCACCGGCAGATGCAGATACGGCATCAACATCTCGATCTCTCCATGCGCATGGATAAGGTCGTCCCGCATGTCGTTCGGGTGCGAGGTCATATAACGCAAACGCTTGAGACCCGGAATTTTGGCAAGGATGTGAAACAATTTACCCAGCGTGACTTCCCGCCCTTTTTCATCGACGCCGTGATACGCATTGACGTTCTGGCCAAGCAGCGTGACTTCCACCGCGCCTTTTTCATCAACCAACGTCCTGACCTCGCGCACGATATCGGCAACCGGACGAGAATATTCCGCCCCGCGCGTGTACGGCACCACGCAAAACGTGCAGAATTTATCGCATCCTTCCTGTACCGAGACAAACGCCGCCGCACCCTGCGAGCGGAAATTTTCGGGCAGCAGATCGAATTTCTGCACCTCTGGAAAATCGAGCTCGACAACGCCCTGCTTCTTGTCCGACTCGTGCAACATGCGCGGCAGATGATGATAGCTTTGTGAGCCGATCACCATATCCACATAGGGCGCGCGATGCAGGATTTCCTCGCCTTCGGCTTGCGCGACGCAGCCAGCCACCGCAATTTTCATGCGCTTGCCTTCTGCTTCCATGCGCTCCTTTTCAGCGCGGATGCGTCCTAGCTCGGAGTAGACTTTTTCAGCGGCTTTCTCACGGATATGGCAGGTATTTAAAATAACCAGATCGGCATCCGCATACGTGGCCGACTCCTCATAACCAAGCGGCGCCAGCACATCCCCCATGCGCACGGAATCGTACACATTCATCTGGCAGCCGTAGGTTTTGATATGGACTTTTTTGGTCATCGCGCTGCTGTTTTAATAATTTTTTCAGTAAAGTCAATTGATTAATAGGGCCTGCATTTGTCATAGAAGCTTAACTTTATATGCGAAATCAAAACATTATAGTCCAAACAAAAAAGGTTAAAAATGCTTACACACGTACTCAATAGCCGCCTGGATGTGAACGATACCATGTCGTTTCGCATGCAACTGCACACTTTAAAAAATAGCTATCATGCACAAAACAAGCGTGAGGAAGAGAATATCATCGATATTTTCTTAGATGATTTTTCTATGGATGCCGACATAAAAGGCAAGAGTGTTGAAGAGGTTATAAATACGATTGATAAGCGCCCACCTTATCGGGATTTAAGCGCTGCAAAACGTGAGTTTCTTGGGTTTTGCATACTTGAGGCAGCATCACGCAGCATAAATTTGACTCCCATTATTTCCGTAGAGCAAATGACGACGGAGGAATTAGCTGCGCATAAGCGGGAACTGGAAGACGCACAGGACATAACCGATTATTGCCTAATGGCGCGCGCCTCCCTGCAAAGACTGATGCATAAGGAAAGGACAGCGCCATCCGGTAAGGAAACCGACACGCTGCAGGCCGTAAAACAGAGAATAGGACGTTATAAAGAAACAGAAGACGTTACCCTGCCACACACATTGCGTCGCGCGCAACTTGCGTTTCCGGATCCTGGTACACTATCCCGGCTTCACGATGATGAAATCAATGCGTTTAAACACCGTTTAGGCAATCCTGATTTTGAAATCAGTGACGATCTAAAAAAATTCTTAAAAGATGCGGCAGCGAAGATTGATCCTGAGGCTTTAACGGATACGACGCCCGATGCCATTGAACATTATATATTTCAAAATATGGGCTTGGATATTTTATCTGGAAAAACTTCCGAACGCATGAACCAGATACTTGAAGCTACCCAGCAGCTGATGCGCGCTGGTATTCAAGAGGCTTTTTATGCCGTGAAGCAAGATTATGCATCCGATGATGAGCATGCCGAAGGCTATAAAGCAAAACGTCAGGCAGCGTTTACGGAGGTTCTCACTACCAGTGAGCTTTTGGAACGATTACTTAAGCGCACATCAGCGTTATCAGCTGGAGAGATGGACAGTATCTATACAAAAAAATTACTGGGGGAGCAGGGGAAAATGGATTCGCATCCGGATAAAGGTTTACGTGTGGATCCGGACGATGAGCCCGAGCGAACACTATGGCGAAAACTGGAAGCGGAGCGGCAGGGAAACAAGAGCAGTCCAGGGCGAAGCGGAATGGCTTAGCATTGTTATAAATCATATATTTATCTCGTAAATAAATTGTAACATTCACCGTTTAAACTGAGTAATGATCAAAAAATTGCACTCACTGGTCCTGAAAGACTATCTCTCCGGCAAACGCAATGCCGAAGAAACCATGAAGCTTTTAGAGCTGGACGACTATGTCGATCTGCTGCGTCTCGTGGAAAATGAATGCGATCTTGAAGAAAATTTTACTGCTGCTGAAAAACAAGCTGAAGAATTCGCAAAATTTCTAAAACCCGTTTCGAGTGGAGACGCCTAGATGGTCTACCACCCAACTACTTTTTTGATTGATACACTGACGCTCGGTTTAATTTGCAGAAAACAAATGCAGCAAAAACCGAACGGTGGTGATCGAATCAAACAACATGATCCTGCAGATTTACTGAACTTACTCAGTAGCGATGGGAATACATTAGTGATTCCACATACCGTCATGCAGGAAATGTTTCGGCATAAAAAAGATGATATGCGCCAGGGCATGAAGCGTGCAGATGGCGTGGCAGGACTTAATCTCGATACCAATGATTTAAGAGATCCTCAGACTCGTGCTTTTGCAACATTCTTGAGAAACAAGCTAAAAGAAAAAAATGTTCGATTCTATTCTAGCACTAAACAATTTATTGATGCTGGTGAATGCGTGGAAGCACGCGGCGGCGTGGCTATCGTACATACAAGAGGCGAACAAGAGCTTAATATGCAGGGCCTTTATCCCAAGGTAGAAAAATATAATAGTGAAACGGCAATTGAACAAATTTATCGTGAGGTCTATGAACGCTTTGCTGCCGAAGGAGGCATAAGATTACCTTGCATTACATTGCATCCCCCGACACGGGAAATCGTTGATCGAGAGTCTTATGTGGCAGGTCGCGATAGACAGCACTCTAGCGCATTTTCACCACTTTCGGCTGTCTTGGGTTTTGGTAAGGCAAAAGTTTTGGAGCATGATGATATGATTACTATGTGCGAAAGAATGGGTTACAATGCTCAGAAGAGAGCAGACGCACCGCCTACTGGCCAAACACGTTTTGCCAAAATCCTTGAAGAACGCGGCACTTCAGGTGTCAATTTACGCTAACTTATCCACTAACTCCGCCATTACAAAGTCGTTTTTATGCAGGCTTTGGGTGGCGTGGGTGGTGAAGTTGATTTCCGCATAGCCCCAGCCAAAAGCAATCTCGGGATGATGTCCTTTCAACCTTAACGCGCTGACACGCACGGCAGGGCATCCGCATAATTTCTGGTGCCGCGCTTGGTAATAGCGCGGCCACCTCCTGAGCAAAAGACCATCAGGAAAGTCCGGCTAAGCACATTTGCGCCTCGGCCTCATACCCGGCTCATATATGACAGGGAATACAATGTTTGGGCATACATTGTTCCTAGCCTGTTTGTTATTTAAACGAAAGATGGATTCAGCTTTCGCTGGAATAACAAAGGGAAGTAAAAGGCGTTATGTCTCTTGTCCTTTCCATCGACACCGCCCTCGGCGAAACGAGCCTTGCCCTTTCACAAGAAAACGGAAAACTGCACGCCCTGCATCATCCGGCGCGTGACCAGCAGGCGAATGCTCGTCGATTGGATCGAATCGCTGCTGAAGGAGCAATATATCTGGTACCAGGATTTGGGCGGTATTGCCGTTTCCATCAGCCCAGGCGGTTTTACCGGCATTCGCATCGGACTTGCCACGGCACGGCATTGGCGTTTGCTGCACAAAACCCATCGCGGGGTTTTCAACGCTCAATAATCGCGCGGCATGCGGGCGCGCCGTTCATCACGCCGTTCTTCCCGCCGGACGCAGCATGATTTTCCACCAGCGGTTCGCCGGCAATCTAAAGTCCATTAGTGAACCGCAAATGCTGCACCCGATCCGGAACATGTGCAAGGGATACTCGCCAGCACGATACCGCTCAATCGCCCGGTATATCGTTCCCATTAAAGATCTGGGATGGTTGGCATTACTTGCGCATGAACATGCCGAGCGATTTGAAGAAAGCTCACCGGAGCCGCTGTACATCCGGCCACCAGACGCCAAACCACAGTCTGCAATTGTATATTAACTCTGGCATTGCATCCTTATTTTGATCGCTTATAGTAATCGCCCAGATATGCCGCGCTTGCCCGTATCCCTGCCACGTTCGCTCGTAACTCGCATCGCATTGGGATTGACCGGATGTGCATCGCCGCCAGAGGAATACGATCTATCTCCACCAAGCTTTGTCGATCAAGCGCCGATTGCACTCGATGTTGCTGGATCCGCATCCATTGAATTCAACCCGCCCGTTGGCGGAAGTGCGGAAAAACTGTTTCCAGCCTCGGCAAAGCTGCCCGTATTTGGGCAGAGCAGAGCGCCTGAAGGCTGGCCCTGAAATGCGCGGGGTCGATCATCACCGATGGTAACTTCGAAACCAAATAAAGAAAATGAAAGGCGATTTTACCGATGAACCAAGCGAGCGTTACAATGCCTCGCGTTTCTCGCTGCGCGTTTATGGCGGCGAGCGCGCGATCTCGGAAGCAAGCGCCGAAGCGCGTGTTGGCCGCATGAAGGAAGTGACCGAGAAAATGAGTGTGTTTGCGCGCCGTGCCGCTTTCGCGTGAGCGCGCGATCTCGCTACGTCGCTGGACAGACCGCTGACCACGCAGATCAACCAGTATTTTGCCGAGCTATATACGCTAGGGTGCCCGCCAGGGATTATATGCTATCTGCCGTTATCCGAAGCATAGGGAAAGCCGAAGCGAAGAACGTAGATGCGGAACAAGTTAACGCTTAGCACGATAAAATTTATGCCCTGCCAACTAACTGATAACAAGCTTTTACTTGCTGGAAATACGAGTTCTCAGCGTGTATGCAACTTTATCTCCCGATCGCTGAAATGTCGGTTGATGCGCTGGGCATTAACCTGCTTGGCGGCGAAATGCGGCGGTTTGCTCGCCGGACTGTTCGGCGTGAAGCGGCGAGTTTCCTGCTAACTCCGCTTCTCATTTTCATCGGGATACCTCCGCGATCGCCGTTGCCAGTTCGCGAACCAGATGATCGCCTCCTCACTATCGGGTTTCATCGGTGGCGGCGTATGGCAACGTAGATTTCCGTATGGGAACCGTATTGCTCATCAGCAGCCTCGTCAGGTCAACACTCGGTGTATCCATCTTCTCCGCTTTGACAAAAAGGACAGATCGATCTCGTTATCGCTCGACGCCATCCTGGGCGGCATTGGCGGCGGCAATGTGCGCGCCATCCGCCTGGGCGAGGCGCATCAGGTACGCGCAAGCGAGATGGATTGACCTGCCGTTGCTGGAGATTTCCCCGTTCGAATTAAAGATCAGCATCCTGAACTTGTCGGCATGATGGTTTCGCTGATGGGCATCGGCGGCTTCGATTCCGGCGATGATCTATATTCTCGGCATACCGAGCCTCATCACGGTATCAGAACATCCTGTTCCGTTATCTCTCCGCCTATGTTACGCTGCTGCATGCGATTTCAACGCAGACCGTCGATGTCTGGCAACGTTGCTGCCGTCGGATCGGTGATCAGTGCGCAATATAGCACCCGGCTCTCGCCCTTAAATTGCCGGGTGAATATGTGCGGGCATGCTAGCCCATTGGTGTCTTCACGTTAATACAAATGGCCGCCGATTTTGGCATGAAGCAATCTCTATTCCGTCGCGCTGGAGCTGAAACGATGATACGGCTCCTTCTGGTAAACTTCTTGTAACCGGCCTTAATGCGCAGGCAAAACCGATCATCACCGATCTGTCCGAACGCGAGATTCTATCAGGCGGCGTTTGAAGGCAAGAACCTGATATTATCGTCATCGTCCGCGGGCCGGAAAAGAACGCCATCGTCCGCAAGAAAAGCAATGTGTCCGGCGTCTGGATTAACCGTCACTCGGAGTTTTTCGGCGACATTCCAGGCTTTTATGCCGTAGCATCATCCCGGCCGATGGAAGAAATTCCTAAAAGCGCTTACTTTCCCCTTATTGGCATCGGCGAGGATAATGTGCTGGGTGCCAGCGGAACCCATGAAAGCGATATTCGCAATGATTTTCGCCGCGCATTGCTGCGCGACATGCGTGCGCGGCGCCTCTATTATCAAAATGCGCAGGCCTTTTCGCTTATCAGCGAAACCCTGTTTAAAACCGCCATTCCCTTTCCGGATACGACCCCGCCCGGCCTCTATACGGCGGAAGTTTATCTCGTCAGCGATGGCGAGATTTCCGCCGCGCACATGACGCCGATCCGGGTCTACAAAACCGGAATCGATGCCGCTATTTACGAACTCGCTCATCAACAACCTTATATGTAACAAAACTGTCGCCCTTACCGGCGGCTGGATTGCGGCAGCCATCTTCAACCGCCGCTAAGGAGGCGACAATGGCACATGACACAAAACCAAGCCTGGAGGTAACGAGCGGCGAGTCCGTCGGCTCTCCTCACTCCCACAAAATTCTACGTGCGCCGATGGCAGCGATGCCTCGCGCGTGGCGCTACGCTTTGCCATCAAAGCAAAAAAACGTGGCGGGCTGGTGGAGTATCCTGCACGTGGTTCAAAGGCGGATTTCAATCTCTGATGGGCGTGGAAACCATGCGCAGGAAGCCATACAGAACTTCTTGGCGAATTAAGCGCTGAGGCAAAACGCCTGACAAGTAGCCACTGCTACGTGAAGGTTCCGTCGGCTGAAAGCCGCTATCGAAGACCATGGCGTCAATATGCTGGTGCTTGGGCGAAACTACGCGGTAAACTGATTGCCTGGATCACCTCACGATGGGCGAAGAGCTGCTGATTCCCATCATGTTGGTGCCAGGAAACCTGACCGATCAGCAGATCGGGTGGGATAAATAAGGTTTAGGATTATAAAGTATTTGGATTTAATTTACCCGCATCCCGCATATCTTTAAAACGTTGCGAATGCGTAGGTTGTATAGGTCGCCCAGACGATCAGCATAAGCGGCCCCCCGCCGCGAATATAATCGGAAAACGTATAATGCCCCGGCCCCATAACCAGCAGGTTGGTCTGAAACCCGATCGGCGACGCAAAAGAACAGCAGTTTGAGGCGAAGATGACGGCGAAGATAAACATATATGGATCTACTCCGAGAAGCCTTGCCGTATTGACGGCGATAGGCGTGAATAGCAGCGCCGTCGCATTATTACTGAGGACATTGGTTGTGAGCGCCATGAGCACAAAGAGTGACGACATAATCCACACCGGATGCATCCCCTCCATCAATTGCACGATCTTGCCGGCGAGATAGACCGCGCCCCCGGTCACTTCCAGCGCGCTTGCCATGCCGATCCCGGCCGCGATCAAAAACAGTATTTTTGCATTCACGGCGCGCCCTGCCTGGCGCGAATTGATGCAACCCGTAAAAATGGCAAGAAGCGCGCCGCATAGCGCTGCAAGGTGAATCGGCACCATTTCACTGGCCGCAAGAAGAATAACCGTCAGAAAAATAAGATTTACTTTGATCGATTGACGCTTGGAAGGGAGTTCGTGCTGCGAGCCCTCCATGACAATGACATCGCGGTTATCTCTAAGGGCATTGATATGCTCGCGCGTGCCCATCACCATAAGCACGTCGCCTGCGGCCAAACGGATTTCCGTCATGCGCGCCGTGATCATGCGCGAGCGGCGCTGGATGCCGAGCACCGTGCAGCCAAGGCGTCGGTAGAACCCGACCTGATCGATAGACTGGCCGATCATGCGTGAAGCTGGCGCGATAAGGATTTCTACAAGGGACAGGCGTTCCGGCGCTTTCTCTATTTCGGCTGGCATTTCAGCATCAAGGGTTGCCACTTTGCCAAAGGTATTGTTGGTGATCAATTTGATAAGGGATGGCTGGCTTACCGTCAGCACAAGCACATCGTGGGCTTTGATGGCAATTGGCTCAGCAAATGGCGCCAGGTAAGCCTGCTCATAACGCTGCAGTATCTTGACCGTTACATCGTCGACTTCCAGCAGGTTTGGATCGGCGATCGATTTACCGATCAGCCTGGAGGATGAATCCACTTCCAGCTGGATGACAAACTGGCGTGATTTATCACCCACGAGCGAGCTTGCGGGCGGCGCGCGGTCCGGCATGATGCGCGGCAGGATGAAGGCGATATACGCGTAACCTACGCCCGCGATAATAAGACCGGGTTCGGTGATGGAGAACATGCCGAGCGGCGGCATGCCTAGATTGATAATAGCGGCAGAAACGAGCAGATTGGTGGAGGAGCCGATCAATGTCACCGTGCCGCCCAGAATCGAAGCATAGGAGACCGACATCATTACCCGGCTGGCCGACATGTTCAGCTCAGCCGCAACCGCCAGCATGATGGGAATGAAGACAACGCAGGTCGGCGTATCATTCACAAACATGGAAATACAGATGATGGCAAAAACCGTCAGCGCAATGGAAAGCACGCCGTGCCCGCGGGTGATTTTGAAAATGCCCCTTGAAACCCAGTTCAAAGAACCGGTCTGCACGACCGCCTGCCCCAATACCAGAAGCGACATGACGGCGATGACGGCAGGATTGACAAACCCGGCGAGAATACTGTCGGCGTTGAATTTAACGCCTTTTGCATCGGTATAGGGGAAGAATTGGAATGCCAGCAGCAAAACCGTAATGATGCAGAGGGATACATATTCCATCGGCACTTTTTCGCAGACGTAAAATCCAATCGCTGCGGCGATAATCGCAAAAGTAAGCCACATATGCGGTGCGGCGGCAAAAAATCCTATAATGGGCTCAAACATAGATGTGCCTTACCGAGAAAGCGCCTAACCGTCAAATAAATAGCCTATTTTTTCGCGAACACCCGCCGACCAGGATGAAACGATTTTATGAACAGCCTCTGTTAGCCTCGATAATTCCGCCTTCGAAATTACCAAAGGCGGAGCTAAGTAAATGACATTGCTGAAGGGACGCACCCATACTCCTTCCGCGATGAACGCTTTACGCAGCTCAGGAATGTTCTGGTACCCGGGAGCCAGTTCCACAACCCCGATCGCGCCTTTGACACGCACGTCGAGCACACCGGAAAGCGCGGAAAGATTTTTCAATTCATCATAAAGCTGCCGCTCAATCGCTTCAACCTGCTGCAGACGGTCTTCTTTTTCGAAAAGATCGAGTGAGGCATTCGCTGCAGCACATGCAAGCGCATTTGCCATGAACGTCGGCCCATGCATCAGCGCCTTTTCAGGATTTTCGCCGACGAAGGCCGCATAAATTTCCTCTTGCGCCAAGGTTGCCGCCAACGGCAGCGCGCCGCCGGAAAGCGCCTTGCCGATGCATAGTAGGTCCGGCACGATACCTGCCTCGTCACAGGCAAACATCAGCCCCGTGCGGCCAAAGCCGGTGAAAATTTCATCAGCGATAAACAGAATATCGAACTCTTTGCAAAGGCGGTAGATCTCGGCGAGCGTGTCGGGCGAATGGAAACGCATGCCGCCCGCGCCCTGCACCAGCGGCTCCATGATAAGACCGGCGATCTGCGGCGCGTATTCTTTCAATGCCTCGGCAAAATCGGAAAATTCATATTCGCCGCTCGGGATATCGAACGCGAACTGCCTTGTGACATTATTTCTGAATGCCTTATGCATGCCGCGATCCGGATCGGAAACGCCCATCGCCCCAAACGTATCCCCATGATAACCATCATGAAAACAGACGAAGCGATCCTTTTTTGGCTTACCCTGATTGAGCCAGTATTGGAGCGCGATCTTCATCGCTACTTCGACTGCGACGGAACCTGAATCGGAGAAAAAGACGCGCGACAGTTTTCCTTTGCCCGGCGTTATCGCCGAAAGCCGCGTTGCAAGCCGGTACGCCTGTTCGTGCGCCAGCCCGCCCAGCATCACATGAGGCATGACAGCCGCCTGATCCTGGATCGCTTTTACGATATGCGGGTGGTTGTAGCCATGCGCCGCCGACCACCAGGAGGCAATGCCGTCCACCAGTTTCGTGCCGTCTTCCAGGACGATATGGCAGCCTTCCGTCCGTACCACAGGCAATGGTGCATGTGAGGAAGCATATTGCCCATACGGTGGCCAGATATGCGCCAGGCCATCGGTATACCAGGAAGAGTGCTTAGGCGGCATGCGAGCAGGATTCGCGGCTCGTTTTTTCCGGCTCAATCGCCATGCCGAGACGCGCGAAAAGCTGCCTGTCGCGGTCGGTCTCCGGATTCGGCGTTGTCAGCAATTTCTCACCGTAGAAAATGGAATTCGCACCGGCCAGAAAACATAGCGCCTGCGTCGAATCGTCCATTGTCTCCCGTCCTGCCGAAAGCCGCACGTACGAAGCAGGCATAAGGATACGCGCTACGGCAATCGTACGCACAAATTCAATGGGATCGAAACCATCCTTACTTTCGAGCGGCGTGCCGGAAACCTGCACCAGCATATTGATCGGTACGCTTTCCGGATGCTCCGGCAGTGTGGCCAGCGTCCGCAGCATTTCAGCGCGGTCTACGCGCGTCTCCCCCATGCCGACGATGCCGCCGCAGCAGACATTCATGCCGGCTTCCCGCACATGCGACAGCGTATCCAGACGATCCTGGTACGTGCGCGTCGTGATAATCTCTTTATAGAATTCCTCGGAGCTGTCGATATTATGGTTATAATAATCAAGACCTGCTTCTTTCAGCGTGCCCGCCTGATCTTTCGACAGCATGCCAAGCGTCATGCAGGTTTCCATGCCTAGCGCTTTCACGCCGCGAATCATCTCGGCAAGAGCAGGCATATCGCGCTCTTTGGGCGAGCGCCACGCCGCCCCCATGCAAAAACGCGTTGCCCCTGCTGCTTTGGCTTTCGCCGCTTCTTCGATCACAATATCAGCCTGCATCAACTTGCTGGCTTTCACCGGCGTCTCGAAATGCGCGCTTTGCGGACAGTAGGCGCAATCTTCCGGGCAGCCGCCGGTTTTAATGGAAAGCAGCGTTGAAACCTGCACTTCCACCGGGTTGAAGTGCTGGCGGTGCGTGGTTTGCGCGCGGTGAAGGAGCTCAGCGAAAGGCAGCGCGAATAAGGCGCTCACCTCTTCCCTTGTCCAATCGTGACGAATCGTGTTTATAGGCATAGGCTTATTTCCGCCGTATATCATGTTTTCTGAACGATGCCAGCCCTCGATGCATTTTTAAATCAATCTCTTGCTGCGCTTGAAAAAGCGCACCTGACGCGTAAGCTGCATGAAGATCAATATGTTGATGCGATAAATGTCTTAAGAAGCGGCAGAAAATATATCTCTTTCGCTAGCAACGATTACCTTGGGCTCAGCCATCATCCACAGGTTGTCGCAGCAGGTGTAGAGGCGCTGGAACGCTATGGAACAGGCGGCGGCGCTTCACGGCTGGTAACTGGCAACCATCCGCTGTATGCGGAAACCGAAGTGCTACTGGCTACGATGAAAGGCACAGAGGCAGCATTGATTTTCGGCTGTGGCTACCTGACCCATATCGGCGTTATTCCTGCGCTGGTAGGCAAAGGCGATCTCATCGTGCTCGATGAATTCTCGCACGCCTCGATAATCGATGCCGCAAAACTTTCCGGTGCCGCAATGATGCGGTTCCATCATAATGATATGCAGGATGCGGAAAAGCAGCTCGTGACGTTTCGCGGCAAGTATGAACGCTGCCTACTCGCCACCGAAACGACGTTCAGCATGGATGGTGACACGGCGCCTGTCGGGGAGCTTGCAGCATTGGCACGAAAGTACGATGCCTGGCTGCTGACCGACGATGCGCATGGCATGTTTCAAAATACAAAATATGCAGCCATCCAGATGGGCACGCTATCCAAGGCGGCAGGCAATTACGGCGGTTATGTTTGCGGCTCGCGCGCGCTGATCAGCTATCTGATGTCAAAGGCGCGTTCGTTCATTTTCTCGACCTCATTGCCGCCCGCGACATTGGCTTCCATAAAAGCGGCGCTTGAGGTTATCCAAAGCGACCCGGATCTGGCAAAAAGGCCACTTAAACATGCAGAACTGTTTTCGCAGTTACTTGGCTTGCCGCCTGTGCAAAGCCCGATTGTGCCCCTTATCATCGGAGAAAACGAGCCGACGCTAAAAGCCGCAGAAAAGCTGCAGGCGGATGGGTTTTTAGTACCTGCTATCCGCCCCCCAACCGTGCCGCGCGGGACGGCGCGTTTGCGGTTTTCTTTCTCAGCGGCGCATCAAAAAGAAGATATCCAACGGCTCGCCGAGTGCGTTAGAAAATGTCATGCTTAATGCGATGACCGTTTCCGGCTGGGCGCAGCCGCACGATAGCCTGGTAATGCTGGCTCCTGGAGGGCTGCATCTAAGTTATGAATCCTGCCGTGAGATCACCTGCGTCGGTAAGCAGATCGCCCATAAAAAGCCGCAGGTCGATACCGCTATCGGGTGGTCTCTCGGCGGGACGCTGCTGATGCATGCGATCGCGGAGGGGCACCTGCACGTGAAGCAACTGGTGCTCATCGGCGCTTCGCTGCAATTCGTAGCAAGTGATGATTATCCCCTCGGAATGGATCGTTTCACCTTCGATACATTTTTGAAAAACTATGAAGCCGACCCGGTGCGTACCGCCCGCAGATTCAGTGCGCTGGTTGCCAAAGGCGACGCCTATCACGACTGCATCGTGCGCGAACTTGGGTTCTGGGAAGAAAGCGCTAACAAGGAGCGCTGGCTGCCCTGGCTGCAGGTGCTGGATCGCTATTCGTATCACAGCCTCGATCCCTCCGGGTTCCCGCCGACGCTGATCATCCACGGCAAGAACGATCATGTGTCCAAGGTCCAGCAGGCCGAAGCCCTCGCCCGATTTATACCGGGCAGTACGCTGCAGGTAATCGAAGCCTGCGGACACGCGCCGCACCTGCACGACCATGCCCAAGTGAAAATGGCGATCGACGAGCATTGGCATACGCTTGCCAGCCGTGCCGCTTAGTGCCATAGGTAGCGCATGGATATCATCATTGAAGGATTAGGATGGATTGGCGCGATTATGGTGCTCGCCGCCTATGCGCTGCTTTCCGGCAAAAAACTGGTGAGCGACAGCTATACCTATCACGGCATCAACATGGTCGGCTCATTTTTCCTCGTGCTCTATGCCTCTTGGAAAGTCGCTTGGGCAAACGTGCTCGTTAATGTCGTCTGGCTGGTAATCGGCATCATCGCCGTATGGACCTTGTGGAAATCCGGCCGGCGATGGCGCAACCGCTAGATTCCAGAACCTACGACAAGCGCGTCCGCGCCGATTTTTCGCGCGCCGCTAACCATTATGATGTGCATGCCACGCTGCAGCGCGATGTAGTGGATGCGACTTATCCTTCCCTGCTGCCGCGCCTCACGCATGATGCCAGTGTGCTCGATGCCGGATGCGGCACGGGATATCTGGCAAGGTCCTTAGCTGAAAAATATATCGGCTGGCGCGTTTTCCAGCTCGACAGTGCCGAGGGCATGTGCCGTAAAGCGGGTAAATATACCATCTGCGGCGATATGACGCAGCTGCCCTTGCTGGATAACAGCATGGATGCCATCTTTTCCTCGCTCTCGTTACAGTGGGTATCGGAGCCAATGACAGCGTTGCGAGAATGGTATCGCGTTACTAAGCCGCGCGGATTTGCAGCTATCGCCACACTTGGACCCGCAACGCTGCGCGAACTGCGCGAATGCCAGGCACGCGCAGGGGTGCCGGAATCCGTGCTAACGTTCCAGCCGCTGGCACGTCTGGAAGATGCAGCACAACAAACAGGCTGGAAAATCCTTTCCAGCCATGCCTCGCTACGCCGTCAAATCTATGACGATACCGTTGCTCTCCTGCGCCAACTCAAAGGCTTAGGCGCGACCGCGAAAGACCGCAGCCCCCTTAAGCCCAGCCAGTTGAATGCGCTAATAGACATCTACCAAACGCGTGCAGAACACGGAAAAAACGTGTATGCTACGTATGAGATCATGACTTTATTGCTCGCAAAATAAGATGCCTTCCTTATTTGTTACGGCTACCGGCACGGATATCGGCAAAACCTTCATCTCTTCGCTGATGCTGCGGCAATTGACCGCCAAGGGACATACGCCTTTTGCGCTAAAGCCGGTCATCAGCGGGTTCGATGCAGGAAATCCTACCGTCAGCGATACGGGTATCCTTATCAAGGCCATGGGAAAAAACCTGGATGCTGCGCTGATCGAAAGAATATCGCCCTGGCGGTTCCGTGAACCGATCTCACCGCATCTGGCGGCAAAGGCCGTCTTTCAAACGTTGAAAGCAAGCACATTGGCCGATTATTGCCGCAGCGAAATCAATCAGCATACGATGACGCTGGTTGAGGGTGCAGGCGGCCTGATGGCACCACTCAACGATACGGAAACGATGCGCGACTGGATCGCCGCGTTGCGCATACCTTTTGTTCTTGTTACGGGCAGCTACCTCGGCACGTTCAGCCATACGCTGACCGCCCTGGAAGCGCTAAAAGCAAAGCATCTGAAACCCGCTGGAGTTATCATTTCACAATCGGCGGAATCGGCGACGCCGCTGCCTGAAATACAGGCAAGTTTGCAGCATCATATACCGGAAGGGTGCAAAATTATCGCCGTGCCGCGCATCTCGCTTGACCCGGACGTAAACACTCTCAAAGATATACCTGATTTAACGGTGTTTTTTGACCTATGACCGACCCCATCCCGCCCGAAAAGCCAGTTTTTGAGCAGAAAGTTACCCGTTGGCGCGAACGCTATGAGCACGCTTTGATGAATACGATGGAGCGTGCGCGTATCAAGAAAAAACCGCCGCCTGTCACCGAGGATGGTGTTGAGCTTGCCAGCTTCAACGACCGGCTGTTTGCCAGCGCGATCGATTCCGTGCTGACCATGATATTTTTCGGACCGGTGCTGCTTTCTATCGCCAAGTTTCTGCATGGCGGCAGAACCTTGCAGGAAATGCTGGTCAACAGCCCGGAATTCGCCTCGGGCAATATGGCAATGGCGCTGGGAAGCAGCAGTTATATTTTTCACTTCATGCTCGAAAATATTGTGAATTTCAGCCTGATGGGTGTCGTCATCATCTATATGTGGATGTATTCAGCAACGACGCCCGGCAAATGGCTGCTCCGCATGCGCATCGTCGATGAAAAGACGTATGGAAGGCCGACAAACCGCCAGTATGTCATTCGCTATGCGGCTTATATCCTCGATGTGCTGCCGCTCGGCCTGGGGTTTTTCTGGATCGCCTGGGACAAGAAAAAGCAGGGCTGGCACGATAAACTCGCCCATACGCTGGTGATCAAGGTCAAGCATTGGCGGCTGAAGGACGCTCCCGCAGCCGAACCTACCGATTCTCCGCCTCCTTCTGCATAAAACGTACTTGTGCTTTAAGCTTTTTTTGGCTAGGAGTGTGCCCCTCTTACGAAGGTAGGGACATGGTGCCAGCGCGCCAGCGAAAACACCTGCTTTGCGAGAACCGGCGCGGAATGTACGTTCCGTACATGAGCACCGGAAGCGCAGGAAAGCAGTGTTTGCAGCAAGCGATCGCGCCATGTGGCAAGGCACCCGTAGCTCAATTGGATAGAGCACCAGACTACGAATCTGGGGGTTAGGAGTTCGAATCTCTTCGGGTGCGCCATTTTCAATGAGGGAGATACTCCCTTATGAAAATAGTGTTCTCCGAAGGATGAGAACGGTTCGTCAATTTTTTAGGAAGAAAAATTGGATAGCGCAGTTACCCGCCAGGGCGAGGGTCAGGAGACCCGAGTCAATCTCTTCGGGTGCGCCATTTTCCAAACCGTGCTAAAGTACTGCGATGAAAAGAAGCGTGTTTCAGCACATTACCGTCTTTTTGATCAGTTTTTGTTTTCTAACAGGTGCGTTGGGGTTTACCTATAGCGACTGCCCCATGGCCGCGCCTGAGCAGCAAAATGTCTTAGATGCGATAAATTGCCACGAGCAAGGGCTTCCGAAACCGGGTCCCGAGAAAAAATGCTGCATCGATCTTTCCTGCCCGAAATGTTTTTCCACGCCATACGCCGTAAAATGGAAGGCATCGACTGCGGCGATGGCTGAACGCGGTTATATTCCTACGCCGCTCTATTCGCTCTTCTTCCTCGCACCCGCCACACCCGAGAGACCTCCGAAGCTGGCATGATTTTCTGACACTCGAAAATTATTCAACGTAAGGAGTTTTCTATGAAGAAACTAATCCCGTTGGTGCTAATGGTATGTATCAGCGCCTGCACCCAATCCATTCCCACGCAAAACGGCATGACCTGCTGCTCGCAGTGTGAGTGCTGCCAAACCGGTGACTGCGCGAAATGCTGCAAAGACAAGCGGTGTTCGTGTTGTGAGAATGGACAATGTTCATGCTGCGAACCGAATGGCGGCAACGCGGCCATGCCTTCCGCACAAGGAAAGCAATGCCTCAAATGCCCCAAACCCGGACGCAACTAGAAACATTGTAAAGGACTAAACTAAGAGCGGTAGCTGGAGCAATCTGGCTACCGCTTTTTTCTTAAGCCGCCGCGCCCCACTGCACTGGTTTTGGGTTGATGTCATCGAAGCCCATTTGATGCCAGTAGGGATAAGCAGGGGTACGGGCGCTGGCGGCATCGAGCCTTGCGATCTGGTCGGCATCGAGATTCCAGCCGACCGCACCTAAATTCTGCTTCAGCTGTTCTTCATTACGAGCGCCGACGACGATGTTGCAGACCGTGGGACGCTGCAGCAGCCAGTTGAGGGCTATCTGCGGCACGGTCTTGCCGGTTTCCTTGGCGACTTGATCCAGCGCATCTACCACGGTGTACAGATAGTTCTCCTCGACCTGCGGCCCACCTTCCGCACCACCCTGCGCCAGGCGGCCTTTGGAATTATCCTGCCCGCGGCGGATTTTGCCGGTGAGACGCCCCCATCCGAGCGGACTCCACACCATGAGGCCGACGCCCTGATCGACGCCGAGCGGCATCAATTCCCATTCGTAATCGCGCCCGACGAGCGAGTAATAACCCTGATAGGCCACATAGCGGCTGAGGAGATTTTTCTCGGACACGGCGAGCGATTTCATCACCTGCCAGCCGGAGAAATTCGAACATCCGATATAGCCGACCTTACCGCTGGTAACGAGCATATCAAGCGCCGAAAGCGTTTCCTCGACCGGCGTAATGCCATCGAACCCATGCATGAAATAAAGATCGATATGATCCGTGCCGAGGCGCTTCAGGCTGGCTTCGCAAGCGCGCACGATGTGATAACGCGATGAGCCTTTTTCATTCGGCCCCTCGCCCATCGGGAAGGTCGCCTTGGTGGAAATCAGCACTTTGTCCCGCTTGCCTTTGATTGCGCCGCCGAGTACTTCCTCGGACATACCATTGGAATAAATATCAGCGGTATCGAAAAAATTGACGCCGTTGTCGAGGCAGAGATCAATCAGGCGCGTGGCTTCCTTCACATCGGTCTGCCCCCATTTTTTAAAGAATTCATTGCTGCCGCCGAAGGTCGCGGTGCCATAACTGAGAACGGGGACTTTGAGGCCGGAGCGGCCAAGCTGACGGTATTCCATGAAGGTGCCTTTCGATAAGTGTGAACCCAGCATATAGGCTTTTATTACCAATTGCCTAGTGTGGCTTTTTTAATCCGGTGACAAACCGGCGCCTATTCACTAGATTACCGTAATGCAAAAACATTTTTTTATTTCAATGTGTGTGCTCGCGCTGCTAGCAGCCTGCAGTGCCGGCAACGCCCCTACGCCGCGCCCTGCCGCGCCGGAAGTCGTCTGCGCAAAGCAAGGTCTGACAATCGGCACGCCGGAATTCAATCAATGCGTCGCCCGCGAAAAAGGTTATCGGCAGCTCGAGACGATACGCAAAGAAAACGACAAGCAGGAACTCTACCGCGATTTCGACCGCGCCCGCCGGTTTTAGATTGCAATCGCGCATAGCGAAGCTATAGATGGAACCATGTACCGATTACTACTGATCCTTCCGTTATTTGCGCTTGTAGCGCTGGCTGTACCGGCACCTGTTTCAGCGCAGGGTGCGGGCGGCGGACAATATTCCTCCGCGAGCGATATTCCACTTGTCGTTATTCGCTTTAATCAGCGTAAAGTATTCTTCGAGCGACCGCTTTATAACGCGGTTTCAAAAGCCGTTTCCATTAAGCCGAACGTCATGCTCGACGTTGTTTCCTTCATCCCGCAGGCCTCCTCCGAAGATGGCCAGGAGCGCGTGAACGCATCGGCGGCAAGCCAGCAGGCGAGCGTGGTGAATGCGCTGCTCTCCATGGGCGTGCCGCGCGGACAGATCCGTACCAGCCGCGATGTCGCACCGGATACGCAGTTCCACGAAGTCTACGTCTACGTTCAGTAGTGATTAGAAACAGAAAATTACGCTAGTGCAGAGAACGAGCGTTTATACCTGCAATAATAGTGATGATTTAGCCTTGGCGGGCTTTCATGCGCGGGTTGGATTTGTTGATCACATACACCCGACCTTTGCGACGCACGACGCGGCAGTTTTTATCGCGTTTTTTCGCGGATTTCAAAGAGCTAAGTACTTTCATAAATGCCTCGTGTGCTGAAAAGAGGCTGTTTTCTAGCGGGGGTGCATAAGGAAGTCAAGCGGAATTAGCCTCGGCAACGGTCATTTTCGTCAGACCATGTTCCGTCTTATCCCAATGATAAGGCTTAAGAAATAGCTGCCATAGCGCCCGCGCGCTGGCGATCGAATGCAAGACCCAGTAAAATGGAAATAAAGCAACGGCTATACCCATCGTACGCCAATGCCGGTGCTCCACCGTGCGAAAGGCCATCCACCATTGCAATAAAATTCCTAGAATCAGCACAACATACGAAAGCTCTACCCAGGGTTCGCGAAGGTGAACCTGGACGGGCAGCAGCCCCAGCAACCAGAACAGCGAGAGGAGCCAGAGAAACGGCGCGGCGACATAGACCATCGACGAGCCGCCGATGAAGAACTGCATGCCCCAGAAGCCTGTCGCGCCGAACGTGCGGTGCAGGCTGACCGGGTGGCGCATATAGACAAGCCAGGTTTGCAGGTAGCCTTTTATCCAGCGCGATCGCTGCAGGAGCCATGCGCGCAGGTCAAGCGGCGCTTCTTCCAGCGTTTGCGAATCGAGCGGCATGGTGCGGTAGCCAAGCGCGGCAAGACGAATCCCGAGGTCGGCATCCTCGGTGACATTGTAGGGATCCCATGCGCCCATGTTGCGCAACGCTTCAAGTGCAATGTGATTGCTAGTGCCGCCAAGCGGGATCGGGATATGCATGTGATACAGTGCGGGCAATAGGAAATCGAACAGCGTGCCGTATTCGATGGCAAACAGCCGCGTCAGCAGATTTTCTTTTCGGTTATAATAATTGAGCCGCGCCTGCAGGCAGATCACGTCTGGCGGCGAACGGCGGAACATTGCGACAGCCTTTTTCAGCTGGTCCGGTTCGGGGCGGTCCTCTGCATCGTAAATGGTGAGATACGTACCGCGTGCAAAACGCAGCGCATAATTGCAGGCTTTCGGTTTGGTGCGCGGGTGCGAAGGCGGCACGCGGATAATTTCAAAATACGGTTCCGGTTTTGCTGCTTTTATCGCATCAATCGTCATCACATCATCCGCTTCGACGACCAGTTTTACATCGAGTTTTTCTTTGGGATAATCCAGTGTGCGCAGCGCCTTCAGCAATCCAGAAATACTTTTTTCCTCGTGGTAGAGCGGCACCAAAATACTGTAGACAGGAAAATCCGTCACTTCCTCATCCACGACTTCAACCTGCTGTTGACTATGGATTAACATGTCGCCGATGGAAAAAAGAACCATTTTGAAAAGCAGCGTGCCGGCAAATAGAAATCCGGCAGCGCCGATGATGAGCGGTATGCCGATATGCGGGAAAAAGCAGGTCGCGGCGATGATCTCAAACAGTATCGCAAAGAAAAGATAGCGCCCAAGGCGAAAGCGCATTCGCGCCGAGCGTTCCGGCATGCGCCGCCACAAGCCAAACCGCGCTTCTTCTTCGATGCGACGCGCGAACAAACGCTGCACCGCTTCTCGGATATCGCGCGGGGTGGCAAGCGCAATGCGGCAGTTCCTGCCAAAGCGATGCGTGATTTCACGCACCACCGGATCGTCAGGCTCCGCTGCGGCGATCACCAGTTTCCCCTCTTCCTTACGCCAGGGAATCATGCGGTGTGCGAGATAGAGTGGAAGCAGCGCTGGCTCCGCCAGATCCGGATCGGGCGGTTGCAATGATAAATCGATAAGGCGCGCTTCTTTCTGCTCGGCCAGGGTTACGTAAAGATTCAGCGGTGAGAGAATGCCACGCATAATGAGAATTTCACCCAGCCGCGTGCCGCTGCGGTGCTGTTCTTCCAAAGCATCCTGCAGTTGGTCTGCCGTAATGGAATTTTTCTTGAGTAACCACTGCCCGAGTGGTGGCGACAATAGGCCGCCGCTGCCGGCTAGTAACGCATCCATACCGAGAAGAGCACTCCGCCGCCGGAACCGGTATTTTTGCCGTCCACGTGATTGAAAGCGCCGAGCTGGAACGTGTAATGATCATCCCATTTGTAAGCGCCGGAAAGTTGAAGCTTGGTCAGGTCGTAATCGTTGGTGCCAGCTACGGAAACGGCATTATTGCTATCCTCATCGGTGGCCCGGGTAATATCGATCTCCGGTAGTATGGTCCAGCGCTCGTCAAGCGTGATGCCGAGCGTGACATTTGCTTTCCATTGATTGCCTTCATCGCCGAGCCGATAGCGGTAGCCAAACCCGCCGTCAATGAAATGGTGCCGTCCCATTGCCTCGAAATTATAGCCGACCAGACCTTTCAATTCGGTATCGAAATCATCCCGCCCCGCACGCGGATCGTCCTCTGCATAATAAGTTGGAAGCGCGAGCAGCGGCTGCAGGGAAACCACCCAATTATTATTACGGTAAGCACGCCAGCGCGCAAACACTTCGGTATTGCCAAGCCCCCAGTTACTGTCCTCTCCACCACTGAAGCTTTTATCCTGGCTGATCTGCTGCAAGAAAGCGGAAACACCAAGCGTCAGGCCGTCCATGAATCCATATTGATAGTAAGGATTCAGTTCCCATTTACTGAAATCGGGAATATCCGTTTCATTTCCGGATTGGTTGAAATATTCATCTGTTTTGTAATAACTGCCGGTGAGGTAAAGTTCTTGCGATCCCTTCGGCAGCGTCCAGGCGCCAGCCCAGGCCAGTGTTGGAAAAAGCGCCAATAAAAGTGCCAATAGCCGCATAAACGCTCGCTGTTTTCATCAGCGTTGCCTTTAAACGATGGTAAAACAACCAAAAGTAAATAAAGCAACCGCTTTCGGAACGTTTTTAGACAAAACTGCGGCTTTTTAGTGCAGGACGCGGTTAGCGTCTTTGAGGGCGAGCTGGGTCAGAAGGTCGTTTGCCTCGTCCTGATAATCGTCGGTGATCAGGGTTTTAGCGGCCTGCGTCGCTATCTCGACGACGCGCTTATGCACTTCCTGAACGGCTTTCTGTTCTTCCTGGGCGATTTTCTCGTTCGCCTGGGCGATACGCGCTTCGACGGATTTTTTCAGTTGCGCTTTTGCTTCTTCCTGCAATTTCAATGCAGTGGATTTAGCAGCCTTTAGAATCTGCTCGGCTTCCTCATTCACTTCGCGCTGACGCTTCTGGTAAGCCACCAGCGTTGCCTGCGCTTCCTCGCGCAGACGCTCGGCTTCAGCCAGCTCATTCGCGATGCGCGCCGAACGCTGGTCGAGTGATTTCGTGAGGAATCGTGCGATCGGTTTATAAAGCGCGATCACAAAGATGAAGAAAGCAAGGGCAACAATACCGGTGACGTCCATATCAAACTCTTCAGCAACTATACGCTCAAAGGCGCAGCGAAGCAACTACCTATAGCTGTTCGTCGAAAGATTTTACCAGGGCTCGCACTTTATCGCCATTTGGCTTGACACCGGCGATTTTTTCTACAATCGCCTGCGTCAATTCCTCGGCAACCGGCAGCATGGCTGACCGCAGCTCCGCGCGCTTGGCGGAGAGCGTTTTTGCCGCTTCGCCCAGCTTTTTATTCAGCTCTGCATCCAGTTTCGCCTGTTCTTCCGCCAGCTGCTTTTCAGCATCCTTCTGCGCGGCGGCGATCATTTCCGCCGAACGCGCACGGGATTCCGTCTGCTGCTTTTCAAAAGCAATACGAGCCGCCTCCGCCTGTTCTGTCATTTCCTCGGCCTGGCTCAGGTCGAACTGAATGCGCTGACGGCGCTTTTCCAGCACGTCATGGATACGCGGCAGAGCGCTCCGGGAAATGATTAGATAGAGCGTGATGAAGGTGACCGTCAGCCAGAACAGCTGTGATGCGAAGCTCGACGGATCGAGCTGCGGCATGCCGGTCGCGTGACCTTCTGCGAGTGCTGCAAGCAGCATGGTAAGCCTCTCTTAAATTAGACGGCGTAGATGAGCAGCAGCGCGATAACGAGCGCGAAGAGACCCATTGCCTCGGAGAGACCGGCGCCGACGTAAATGTATTTTGCCAGTTTGCCTTCTGCGGATGGGTTGCGCGCCAGACCGTTCAGCATCGCGGCGAAAATATTTCCTACCCCGATCGCTGCGCCGAGCATGCCAAGACCCATAAGGCCCGCGCCGATATATTTCATTGCTTCGTATTCCATGACGTTCTCTCCTTGTCAGTTCTAGTGTAAATGCAGTGCATCGTTCAGATACACGCAGGTTAATACAGTAAAAATATAGGCTTGCAAGACCGCAATCCCTATTTCGAAACCGGTGAGCGCAACCAGCAGCGCGGTGGGCGCCCAGCCGCCGAGAATCCCCAGCATAATGGCGAAACCGGCAATAACTTTAAGCATGGTGTGGCCTGCCATCATGTTAGCGGCAAGACGGACGGACAGGCTGACCGGGCGCGCCATGTAGGAAAAGAGCTCGATGAAATACATCATCGGCGCCATCCACCACGGCGTGCCGTGAGGCAGGAAAAAGGCCGCGAACTTCGCAGGGCCATGCTTGATGATCGCAATCAGCGTACAGCCGATGAAAATAAGCAGCGCCAGCGCGAACGTGACGATGATATGGCTGGTCACGGTGAAGGAATAGGGAATCATGCCGAGCAGGTTGCAAAACAGGATGAACATGAACAGCGTGAAAATGAATGGAAAGTACGGACGGCCTTCCTGCCCGACATTGTCGCGCACCGTTCCGGCGATAAATTCATACGTCATTTCGACAAGCGACTGCCAGCGGCCAGGGACAACCGCTTTCCTGCGCATACCAGCCAGCAGGAAAACAGATACGGCAATCACGGCAAGGGCCATGAACAATGAGGAATTGGTGAAATCGATATTGAATCCAGCAAGGTGTGGGAGCGGGACCAGCGTTTTAATCGTAAATTGCTCAAGCGGACTGTGACCGGTTGCCATGGATACCTTAAATCGGCGTAATGTTTAAAATCGCGCACACGTTTAAGGAATTTGTCCCTGCTTGTCCAGTCATTTTAAACGATTTATTTTGGTTCTGCGCTATCCACGGCGCGCTGGCTCTGCTTGTGCAGCGTATACACACCGGATGCCATGCCAAACATCAGACAAATAATAAAAAAGATGGGCATTGTACCTAGCCATTGGTCAAGGTAGTAACCAATCGCCCCGCCGACGGCGACATTCGCTACCAAATCAAGAGCATAGCGCATAGCAATCGCATAGCCTGATGTATTATGCCCACCGCCACTTGGCTTCGGCGTCAGCATGTCTTTTTTCGTTCGGCGGACTTTGTCCTTAAGTGGATCGATAGGAGGGAGTGATTCCATGCTGTTGCCGTCATTCCAGCAAAAGCTGGACCTAGTTTTTGTCATTCTGAGCCAAAGGCGAAGAATTTGGATCTTTCGCTTCGCTCAAGTTAACATATTTATTCTGCTGGATTCCAGCTTTCGCTGGAATGACAGCTATTTCTTTTCCGCTTCCTTCAGCTTCTTGTCGATCGCGTCCTTGAAGATGGTGTAATCCGATGCACCCTGAATTTTCTCACCGTTGATATAGAAAGTCGGCGTCGCTTCGATCTTCAGCACATCACCCTCTTTCTTGCGTTCTTCAATCGCCTTTTCTTCCAGCTTCTTATCGTTGACGCACGCGTCGAACTGCTCTTCCGTCATGCCGCCAACTTTGGAAATCGTCTTCAGGTCGGCGAGGTAATTTTCGGTAAAGGCCCATTTTTCCTGCAGGCGGTAGAACACGCGGGTGAAGGTATAGTATTTATCCTTCGGCACGCAGGAGAGCACAATGCCTGCTTTCAGCGCGGGAGCATTGAGCGGGAACGGGCGGAACACTAGGTTCGCCTTGCCGGTATCGATATAGTCTTTCTCGAGCTGCGGCAAAATGTCGTTATGGAAATGCGCGCAGTGCGGGCAGGAGAGCGACGAATATTCGATGATCGTCACCGGTGCTTTTGCATCGCCGAGAATATGATCTTCCGAAGTGACTTTCAGCAGGTCGGCCGCGGCCGTCGGATCAGCGACCACTTCCTTGGCGGGCGGGGCTACCTCTTTCGCTGCTTTTTCCTCCGCTGCAAGCGCAGGCAGGGAGCCGAGTAAGACAAAGCTGAACATCAAAGCAAAGAGACGCATGAAACCCTCACATGAAATTGCGAAGTATTGATTATAACAGTACGCCGCAAAAAATCACGGGGATTATTTTGCTCCCTTCCGGGCTGACTATGACCGGATTAGCATTTCCCGATGCACACATATCCGGAACTCTATCGCAAAGCCTACGCACGCTACCTCCGGCGCGGCACGACGCTTGATGTCTCGCTGAAAGCAGCGGCACATCCCACACCTTATTACATCTGGCGCACGCGCGGCGATGGTAAAGTGCGCGCATCGCACGCCGAGAATAACGGCAAAATCTTCGCCTGGGACAACCCGCCGCCCACAGGCAACCCCGGCGAGGATTATGGCTGCCGCTGCGTGGCAGAGCCTTATGTCGAAGGAAAAAGTGAGTATGCGTATCAGACTTTAACTAGTGTTATAGCCGACGCGCCTAATAAATGGACTGATTACGATCTGACACGACATTTTTATTTGGGTGGAGGACGCGGCGTCAGCCTGTCTGAAATTGGCCGCAAAAAAGGTTTAATAAATTATTATTTTTACACATTGGGCAAATATAACGATGTGAATGCCCAAATTATAGATTCCGCACGAAGGCACCTAGGTGAAGAATTTAGCTATTCATTTAGTAACTCGTATGGGTTCAGGGATTACCTCTACGTATTTGGTGGAGGAGTAGTTGACGGAATTTTCGTCGGCACATCAGATTATCAAAATGGTATGATTATCGTGAAGGGGAATGTGGAATATTTTTATGATGATGTGTTTACAGACTCGCTCAGTATTAGAGAGCTTTACGATAATGATCCAAGACCTGAAGATATGTTGTGGATTGAAAAAATTACACAATTTGGCGGAAGTTACTTTCCTATTAAAGATTATTGGAAAACCAAATTTTATGCGGAAGCAAGGCTTAATTGGGAAACCAGCATTTACCATTGGACACAATAGTGGGCGGACAATCGATTCTCATATAAAGGACAAGTCCTAAAAGCAAAATTGCATACATCCATACAGGTACGGAACATACAATCAGTACTGTGCTGAACCATTTTCCTTTAAAGCTTTTACCAAGTTTCTGAATGTTTTCTTTATGCTTTCTACGCCATATCCATTCCCAGAATCCTACATAGGCAGCTGATGGTATCCAGCCAAGAAAGAGATAGAAAATATTTTGAGCGCCATTGCCGATGAATGGGTTTCCACATTCTTTGGGCATCTGAAAAGCGCTATTTGGATATTGTTTTCTACAAAGCTCGTATTGTTCTTTTTCAATTGTATGGTGCGTCTGTATCATTAGGTTGATAAAAATATAGACACATCCAATAGCTAAAATTAAACGACCAATCCTAAGCCAAATGCTTTGTGACGGACGTATGTAAAGTACTATGGCAGGGGCGATGATAAGAGCAAACCACGGCCAAACATTATAAGGAATGTCGGTTAAATACTCGAAAATATTATAAATAATGTCAGCCATAGTGCCGACCTTACTTTAACTTACCACTAAAAATCCCGCGAGAGAAATCTAAGCTGCCTTTTTATCTTGCAGCTCGTCCCAGTGGATCGCCTCCATGGCGGCGATGGCAGCCATGTTGATTATATCGGAGACCGACGAATTCATCTGCACGATCTGCACGGGACGCGACATACCAGCGATCATGGGGCCGATCATGGCGCCCTCGCCGAGTTCCTTCAGGATGCCGGAAGCAATGTTTGCAGAGTGCAGCGCCGGCATGACCAAAACGTTGGCCGGGCCCGACAGGCGGCAGAATGGATAAAGACTCATCAGTTCCTTATCAAGCGCGACATCGGCATTCATTTCACCGTCATATTCAAAATCGACATTTTTTGTATCCATCATATTGACCGCCTCGCGGATGCGTTTCGATTTTTCGCGCAGCGGATTACCGAAATTGGAGAAGGACACGAAGGCGACGCGCGGATCATGACCGAACAGGCGCGCGATATGCGCCGAGCGCTCGGCGATATGGCAGAGCACATCTGGTTCCGGCAACTCATGCACTGTCGTATCCGAGATGAAAATCGTGCGGCCCTTGCTGACATACATGGAAATACCGAACGGAATACGGCCCTCGCACGGCGGGATGACGCGCGAGATGTTTTCAAGCGCGCGGTTATAGCTGCGCGTCAGACCGGAAATCATCGCATCGCCATGGTTCATCATCAGCATGCAGGCGGCAAAGGTATTACGGTCGTTTTTCACCATGCGCGCCACGTCGCGGTATAGAAACCCTTCGCGCTGCAGCTTGCGATAGAGGAAATCGACATACTGGTTCACATGCGGGCTGAGCGCGGCATTGGTGATCTCGATATCGTCGCCGTTGGTGATGCCCATTTTGCGCATCGTTTCGCGGACGCGCTCGACACGGCCTACAAGAATAGGATCGCCATAACCCGAATCGCGCCACGATACCGCCGCGCGGATGGTGCGTTCTTCCTCGCCTTCCGCGAAGATGATGCGTTTCGGGTTGGAGCGCACTTCGTCGAGA
The DNA here is from genome assembly GCA_046348685.1 of Rickettsiales bacterium. Taxonomy (GTDB): domain Bacteria; phylum Pseudomonadota; class Alphaproteobacteria; order Rickettsiales; family UBA998; genus JAXMDT01. The sequence continues at coordinate 47,769 of JAXMDT010000005.1, read as the reverse complement.
ATGCGATTCATGGTGTTGGCGGTCGGATCGAGGCGCGCCGATAACGCACGGCGGTACGCTTCAAAATCGGTAATCGGTTTGCGGGCGACACCGGTTTTGATAGCAGCCTTGGCGACGGCGATCGGGATTGTCGTAATCAGGCGCGGATCGAACGGTGTCGGAATAATATATTCCGGGCCGAATTCCATCGCGCGGCCTGCATAAGCGGCCATCACCTCATCCGGTACTTCTTCGCGCGCGAGTTTAGCCAGCGCTTCGGCGGCAGCGATTTTCATCTCCTCGTTGATCTCACGCGCCCGCACATCGAGCGCACCGCGGAAGATGTAAGGGAATCCCATGACGTTGTTGACCTGGTTGCTGAAATCGGAGCGGCCCGTGGCGACAATGGCGTCCTTGCGCACTTCTTTCACTTCGTGCGGCATGATTTCCGGAATCGGATTCGCCATCGCGAAAATAATCGGTTGCTTGTTCATGGCTTTCACCATGTCTTTCGTCACCGCGCCGGCAGCGGAAAGACCGAGGAATACGTCCGCGCCTTCCATCGCATCCATCAGCGTGCGCTTTTTCGTCTTGATTGCGTGTGCCGATTTCCATTGGTTCATGCTGGCTTCGCGGCCTTCGTAGACGATACCGTCACGATCGCAAAGATAGGAATTCTGATCCTTAACGCCCATGCGCTTGATAAGCTCCAGGCACGCAATACCGGCTGAGCCCGCGCCGTTGACGACGACAACGAGGTCTTCGAATTTACGGCCGGTGATATGCGCGGCATTGATGATAACGGCAGCAGTAATAATGGCCGTTCCATGCTGGTCATCATGGAAAACCGGAATATCCATCGCCTCCTTCAGGCGTTGCTCGATGATGAAGCAATCGGGTGCGGCAATATCTTCAAGATTGATGCCGCCCCAGGACGGGCCGAGTATCTTTACCGCATTAACGAACGCATCGACGTCGGTAGTATCAACTTCGATATCAATCCCATCAATATCGGCAAAGCGCTTGAAAAGAATAGCTTTGCCTTCCATGACCGGCTTCGATGCCAGTGCGCCGAGATTACCGAGGCCGAGGACTGCCGTACCGTTCGATATAACGGCCACAAAATTACCCTTTGCCGTATAATCGTAAGCGGTGTCCGGATTTTCGTGAATTTTCATACACGGCACCGCGACGCCCGGTGAGTAACCAAGCGAGAGATCGCGCTGCGTGATCAAAGGTTTCGTTGGCAGGATCGAGACTTTTCCCGGCTCACCGCGCATATGATATTCGAGCGCATCTTCATCGGTAATTGGTTCGTTCTCGATAGCCATCTTCAGTCCTTATCAGTGCCAAATTTTGGAGAGCGTTAGTCATCCCAAACTAGCGGGTTAATTTCAAGAAAAAACCAAGAAAAATCAATGGTGCGCTGCAGCAATCGCTGACCTATCCAACAAAATTTCGCGCCAGAGGTATCGTGCGCACGAATGCAATACATCCATAAGAAAGCAGAAATGCCGCACACCACAAAACGATCGGCGGCAGAAAGGATACGCCCATGGCAAGCCATATAGGGTGGATCAGATAGATGCCGAGCGTACAGTCGCTAAGGTGCAGTATATATTTCGGTATGGGGAACACAGGCATCTGAAGCGCAAGTAAAAAAAGCAAAAGCGCTGTCAGGATGATCAATGGATTGAGGTAGGCAAAAGCATAGGCATTTTTATGCCAGTAGATATAGGCCATGGCGTTCCATCCTGCCGCCAGCAGACACATGAATAGAAACACAGGAATAAGAACGCGCGGTGAGACACGCCAGTCGCGCACTTCGTATCCCAGCAGATAGAATGGCAAAAACCGAATAAAAAATGTGAAGGCATTGGGTTCCATCACTATCTGCGGCCAAATGAGGCCCAGCAGCTTATGAGCGATAACCAGCAAAAAAAGAATCCCCAGCATGGCTCTAAACTGCGAACGCGTCAGATACGCCAGAACGCGATTGAGCAATGGCGTCACCACTGCCAGACCGAGCATGATGAACAGGAAGTAAAGATGGTAATACGGCTTACCGGATATAATCTTACGCAGTACCTGTTCAAGCGATAATTGCTCGTAGAACAGATGCGTGAACAGCAGGTAGATTGCCGTCCACACTATCAGTGGAATACCGATGCGCAGAAGTCGCCGTGAAAGATTATAGGGCTTATCAAGTAGCAGATATCCGCTCAGCATGACGAAGACCGGCACTGACCAGCGCGAGAAGGCAGTTACCAGATTCGCCTGCCACCACAATGCGCTTTGCACCGGCGCTGTTTGAAATACGGGCGCATAGACATGAATACCGACAACGGCAAAACAGGCGACAATGCGGAGGATATCGAGCGTGCTGTTACGCATCATTGAACAACCTGGCGTATATGATCTATCGCTGATTTTTAAGTAGAACTGATTTTAATTCAATCGAATTAAGCGCAAATACCAGCAGACGGTTTGCCGCGTATTATCATTGGTGTGATATTTGAAGTTGGATCAGTGTTTTGCATATGCTGCGAAAGATAACTCATTGCATTGAGCAGTTCGCCATCCTCCATGATCTGCTTCACGGCCTTATCTGAGATAAATCCTGCTTTAGCCAGTCTTTGAAGAATTCCATCCGGCGTAACAGACGCGATTTCGGGGGGCGAAATATCTAAAGCTTTACCGGTATAAGTGATGGCATATTTGGTGTCGCAGGCTTCGGTGATTTCGCTAATATCCGCAGGTAGTCCTAGCTTGGCTTTTACAGCTTCAGCAGTATCTTTGTCAGAAGTGACAACGATGGTTGAAAAAGGACCTTCCGTATTAGCTGCTAAGCGGATTGCCTGAATTTTTGCTGATTCATCGGCGGAATATACAGTTGCTGTAGGTATGCCTTTAGCTGTATCAGACATGGTCATTCTCAACGGGCTACTTCAGAGAATTGCTGTTCGGTCGACGAAACGGCATGCGTCCATTTTTTGCCATCATTACGCGCATTTTCTTCCCTCTCGATCGTGTTGGAAAGGACTTTGACGCCTTGATCCATGACGAGAGAATGGGCAATATCGTTATTGGTTGCCTGTATTCCTGCAAGCGCTGCCTGACGCTGGCTGCGCAAGGTAAAGTGGCGCACCGCTTCATATCCATAGAGTCCAGCCGTGCCTACGAACAATGCAGAAAATGCCGCACCGACTGCCAGGCTACCCGTGATAATAGGAGACGCAACGGCTAAACCGATAGCGGCTACGGCGATAAGGCCTTTAAATATGCCTTTGACAAAATTGGTTTGAATGAGATCGGAATGTTCTTTTTGCTTATTAGCCAGTTCCTTGACTTGCGCTGTCAGGAGCAGCTCACGCGCGGCCTGACTGGGAGGAATTTGATCATTGACTATCTTGGTTGATAAATCTGCCATAAGTGCTTCCACGATTTTTCGATTCTGTTAACAGTATAGAAACGCTATATGACGGTTTGATGACGGAAATCAGGGAAAATGACGCGCGCAAACATTTCAAATTTAAATATAAAAGAGCCTGAAGCCGCTGCCCTATCCCCGGGCATGCAGCAATATTTTGAGATTAAGTCCCGCCATCCAGACTATTTGCTTTTCTACCGCATGGGGGATTTCTACGAACTGTTCTTCGACGATGCAAAGCAAGCATCCTCCCTTCTCGATATTGCACTGACCAAGCGTGGCCAAATCAAGGGCGAGGATATACCGATGTGCGGCGTGCCGGTACATTCCTCGGAATACTATTTGGAGACATTGATCTCCAAAGGCGTAAAGGTCGCCATTTGCGAGCAGCTGGAAGATCCGGCGGAAGCAAAAAAGCGTGGCTACAAAGCCGTGGTGCGGCGCGATGTGGTGCGCATCGTCACCCCGGGCACCATCACGGAAGAAACATTGCTCGCACCCGGCGAGGCGAATTATCTCGCCTGCATCGCCGAAGTGCGCAGCAGCTGGTCGCTGGCCTGGGTCGATATTTCCACCGGCGAATTTTTTGTATTGGAAACGCAGCCTGCACAGCTTGCATCCGATATCGCGCGGCTGGAGCCGCGTGAGATTCTCCTTTCGGAAAAACTCTGCGCCGAGACAACGCTGACCGCTGCACTCGCTGATTGTAAAGAAAAGGTGACGCCCGTTCCCGAAAGTGCGCTGCATGGCAAGCGAGGCATGGAGCGGTTGAAGGAATATTATGGTATCACCGCACTCGATGCCTGGGGCGATTTGACGCTTGCCGATCTTGCCGCATGTTCAGCGCTGCTTGATTATATCGCGCTAACGCAGAAAGACGCGCCTCCCCGCCTCGATCCGCCGAAGAAGCAATCTTCACGTGGCGGATTGCTCATCGATGCCGCGACGCGACGCAATCTGGAACTGGTGACCACGCTGTCAGGCAGCAAAAAAGGTTCGCTGCTCTCGACGATTGACTACACGATGACGGCGCCCGGCAAGCGACTGCTGTGTAATTGGCTCTGTTCACCGCTAACGGAGAAAGAGGTGATCAATGCCCGGCTCGATGCTGTCGGCTTCCTCAAAGGCAATCACGACCTGCGCGGAACGATCAGAGATTATTTGCGGGAGTGCCCGGATATGGAGCGCGCGCTGGGCAGGTTGCATCAGAAACGAGGCGGCCCGCGCGATCTGCGCGTCATCGAAAATGGCCTATCTCTCGCAACTACACTCAAACAAAAGTTTTTGCTGATAAATGGCGATGTGCCAACAATGCTGCAGGACATCGCTGAAAGTTTAGGCACGCATGATGTGCTGACGGGCGAATTGCAGCGAGCGCTGCGTGACGAATTACCTCTTTTCGTCCGTGATGGAAATTTTATCGCGAGCGGGTATCACGCCGCGCTGGATGAATTCCGCGTGCTGCGCGACGAATCGCGCCGCCTCATCGCGGCCATGGAAAATCGTTACAAGGAAGAAAGCGGCATCACGACGCTTAAGATCAAGCATAATAATATCCTCGGTTATTTCATCGAGATCACTGCGCTCAACGAAAAGAAAGTGCTGCCGAGCTTTATTCATCGTCAGACGATGAGTAATGCGATGCGCTATACGACAACCGAGCTGGCGGAGATCGAACAGAAGATTGCCGAAGCCGCCGATAAAGCCCTGAAACTGGAACTTGATATTTTCGAGCAGCTATTCCTGCGCATCAGCAGTGAGAGCGCCACGATCATCAAGGCAGCGCGCGCACTGGCAACGCTGGATGGTTTTGCCTCGCTAGCCGAGCTTGCGGTGGATTGCAACTTCGTACGTCCCACGGTGGACGATTCACTAACTTTCCGCATCACGCATGGCCGTCATCCAGTGGTGGAAACCATGCTGCAGCGAAACTCGCGCGAACGCTTCGTCGGTAATGACTGCGACCTTTCCGAGGGGCAGCGCCTGTGGTTGCTGACCGGCCCCAACATGGCGGGTAAAAGTACGTTTTTAAGGCAAAATGCGCTGCTCGCCATTCTTGCACAGATGGGCAGTTTCGTCCCTGCGGAATCGGCGCATATCGGCATCTTCGATAAAGTTTTCAGCCGTGTCGGTGCTTCGGACGATCTGGCGCGCGGGCGTTCCACTTTCATGGTGGAGATGGTTGAGACGGCAACGATTCTCGCGCAAGCCACGCCGCGTTCATTGGTAATCCTCGATGAAATCGGGCGAGGCACTTCCACTTATGATGGCTTGTCGCTTGCCTGGTCGGTCGCTGAATATCTGCACGATGAAAGCCGCTGCCGGGGGTTATTTGCAACGCACTTTCATGAACTCACGGAACTTGCCGGAGCGCTGCCTGCCCTTTCCTGCCACACGATGCGTGTCAAGGAATGGAAAGGAAACGTTGTTTTCCTGCATGAAGTCGCAAGTGGCAATGCGGATCGCTCCTATGGTATCCATGTTGCCAAACTTGCTGGTCTGCCGTACAAAGTCATTGCCCGCGCCAGCGCCATCCTGCATGCGCTGGAAGCACGCAAAGATAATCCGGTCGCGGAACTCACCAAAACCACGATGCCGCTTTTTGCCTATAAGGAAGAGGTGGCGTTGGAAATAAGTGAACCTACTTCGGAACTGGCCCTGTTTATCGATGCGATTCAGCCGGATGAGTTGACGCCGAAAGAGGCGTTGGAAATCATTTACGAACTGAAGCGCAAGCTGCATTCTTAAGATGATGCAACCTTTCCTTCGCCTCTCCCCTAAAGGGGCGAAGCGAATCTAAATCAAAATGACAGCGATTTAATTTGTGTCTTGCCGAAGAACCGCCTACGTTCCCCGGCATCATGCGTACGCTTTTTCTTCTTTTCACACTCACAATGCTGCCGCTATCGCCAGCACATGCGGGATTTGCCGAGTGGATAACCGGTAAAAAAACACTAGGCTGGGCGGAAAAAGTTTACGTCTACGACAGCGACATGACCATGCGGGCGCGGATCGATACCGGCGCTTACCTCTCTTCGATCAACGCCAGTTCGATCGAGATCAAAGATGGCGCAACGAAATCCGATCCACAGCGCGTCACGTTCGATATTATCAATGAGCACGGCGAGAAGCAAAAGGTCGAACGCGAGCTGGTACGCTGGGCGCAAATCAAGAAGAAAGGCACGGCGGGTTATATCAAGCGCCCGGTCGTGCATTTAAAAATGTGCATCGCAGGGCAAATACTGGAATCGGAAGTCACCCTTGGCAATCGTTCACGATTTATCTACCCGGTGCTGATCGGCCGCAATATGCTGCGTGAAGAAAAATTCGTCGTGGATTCCAGTGAGCGCTACACGCACAAACCCGACTGCGGGCAATAATCAATAATCGTATCCCTCACTCGTTGCGGGATCATATAGACTCCGCAATAAATGCGGAGAACAATTTATATTTTAAGAGAAGCGACTTCCTGGTTGCCGATCAGATGCGACTCGATCACTTGATCGACATCTTCCTTCGTTGTACAGCGATACCAGACACCGTCCGGATAGACGACCATTACCGGCCCCTCTTCACAGCGATCGAGGCAACCGGATGCATTGATACGCACATCTTCTATACCCAATTCCTTGCAGCGTTTTTTCATGTAATCGCGAATCTCGCCGCCGCCCCGGTCGATGCAGCAGCCGCGCTCATGCCCGGCAGGGCGTTTATTCGTGCAGCAGAAGACGTGTTTACGGAAATACATGCTATCCCCATGGCCCATAACGGCGTTTTAAATTATTCGGGTTACCCCACGGGCTTGTAAAAGAATTGCCCGCCTCGCTGGATTCAATCACCCTGCCGCCGACTGAAACTAGAGCCTCGATACGTTTTTTGATAGGTGGATGTGTCATGAATAAACCGCCCATGAAGCCGACATCGTTATCGATACACATCTGGCGCACATCGTCCACTATACCTGGAAGACGCGAACGGCCGGAGATTTTCTGCAAGGCGCCGATCATGCTGTCTGGATTATGCGTCAGCTCGACGGCTCCGGCATCGGCGAGATATTCCCTTTGGCGCGATAAAGCAAACCGCAGCAGAATGGCAAAGACGTAGCCGACGGCTATGATAGCAAGCGCCACGAGAATGACCCGCCCATCGCGCTTGCCGCGACCGTATACCAGTGCACGGTAAATCATCTCGGAGAGATAGGTGATCATGCCCGCGAAAACGACGGCGATGATAAGCAGCCGCACATCCTTATGACGTATATGGGAAAGTTCATGGCCCAGCACCGCTTCCAGTTCGCTATCTGTCAGTGCTTCCATAATGCCTCGCGTCAGCGTGATCGCGTAGTTTTTCTCGCTGATACCGCTCGCATAAGCATTAAGTACCGGCGATTCGATCACGTAGAGCTTCGGCATGGTAAGCCCGCGCGAGATGCACAAATTTTCTAGCAGATTATACGCACGCGGATTATCCGTACGCGAGAGCGGCCTGGCGCCCGTACCCGCATTGATCAATGACTGATGAAAGAAAAATGCGATGCTGAACCAGACTGCAGCGATCAGGATGGCATAGTGCCCATAATGCTCAATCCCAAAGATGCCGCCCTGGATGAAATCCGGCCCGTTACCGAGCAAGCCGAATGCCGTAAACACAAGCATGAGCAGCAGTACGGGAAACCCTATCAGCAGCAGAACGGACTTGATCTGGTTGTTCCAGATGTGGGTGGACAGGCCTACGGATGCGAATGCCATAGCGTATTAAATAGTGCAAATAACTAGAATTTCACTTCCGGTGCTTTATCGAACGTGATGCGCTCGGCACCGAGATCGAAAAATGTCTCCTGCTGGAAACCGAACATGCGCGCAATCAATATAGCGGGGAATTGCTGGATCGCGGTATTGTATTCGTTCGTCGCATTATTGAAGAAACGCCGCGCCGCGGCGATTTTGTTTTCCACATCGGCCAGCTCGGACTGTAACTGCGAAACGTTGGAGGATGCTTTGAGATCGGGATAATTTTCCGCTACCGCGCGGAGGTCCATCAACGCGCGGTCAAGGACTGCTTCCGCCTGAATCTTGCCATTGATGGTAGAAGCGCTCATGGCTGCCGCGCGCGCATCGGTGACTTTCTGGAAGACACCGCTTTCATGCGACATGTAGCCTTTCACTGCTTCAACCAGATTGGGAATCAGGTCATAGCGCTGCTTGAGCTGCACATCGACATCGGCGAAAGCGTTGGCGCGGGACTGCTTCAATGCGACAATGCGGTTATACAGTACGATCAGGATGACGACGACGGCACCTACGATGCCTAAAGCGAGGCCAAAATTCATGAAATACTCCTTTGTCTCGAATGAGGATTATAGTCGATTCTGGCTAGGTATAATACACAATCGCGTATTTAATGAAATTAATAAGAATAATCAGCACGATGGGCGAAAGATCAATGCCGCCTGCCGTGGGGATATAACGGCGAATGGGCCTGAGTAACGGCTCGAAGATACGGTTGAGAATATCTTCGACACGACGGACGATCGGGTGAAAGCGATTGACGATGTTGAATGCAATGAGAAGACCCAGGATCACCCAGACGAACAGGGCGAATTCCAGAAGGTTCAGCACCATCATTACAAGATAGATAAATGGATTCATCATGCCGACTCTTGTACCAAAATTTCAGGATGCCACAATGGAAAATTCTTGTTTCAGAATAGCATCGACATCAACGAGGTCCGCCGTAACGCCAAGATCAGCAAGAGATGTGACGCCGAATTCTCGAATACCGCAGGGTACAATGCCGCTAAAATGGCTTAAATTGGGATGCACATTCAGCGCGATACCATGATAGCTCACACCGGAACGAATACGAATGCCGAGCGCGCCAATCTTTTTCTCACCTGTTTTTGTTTCCACCCAAACACCGATCCGCCCCTCGCGTACAAAAGCAGTGATGCCAAAACGGGCAATTGTATTAATTAGCCATAGCTCAAGGGACTTAACATATCGGCGGATATCGATCTGACCCTGCTGGCGTTCCTTCAGGTTGAGCATTACATACGCTACCCTTTGGCCTGGCCCGTGGTAGGTAAACTGCCCCCCCCGTCCGGTTTCATAGACCGGAAACGGCATATTTCCTAATAAATCATCGGCGCGGGCGCTGGTGCCCGCGGTATAAAGCGGCGGATGCTCAACCAGCCAGACGCATTCCGACGCCGTTCCAGCGCGAATTTCCTTGACCCGCGACTCCATAAAGGCGACTGCTTCTGGATAGGGAACGAGGCCTTCGGCGTGCTTCCATTCGATCATGCTAGCGAAATACAATAACTTACTTGAAACCCCAAGCTTCATTTGCTACACCACCCCCCTACCGTGCGGTCATGGCGGAATTGGTAGACGCGCAGCGTTGAGGTCGCTGTTCCGTGAGGAGTGGAAGTTCGAGTCTTCTTGACCGCACCATTTATTTCTTCCGATAAAAGTAATGGAAGTGTTAGTGTGCATAATGGGTATAGTTGCACAATGTCTGACTTTCTTTTTCAAATATATAAATATCTTACTGATGTCCCCTTTAATATTTGGTTTTGGTTACTAATTATTGGTGCACCCTTTTGCGTTTTTTCAGTTAAGCCTGAAAAAAATGTTTGGATAAGGGCTGGACGATTACTCATAGCTATTGGAGCTACTTATACTTTGGCTATTTTAGCAATCGGCACTGATGATGCCTTGGAATGGAAGAAATATGAGGCGTGCCAGAGTCAATTTAGCGATATCAGCCATCATGAAGGGTGTCCTTTAAATGTTGGAAGTGGCGCAAGCTTTGTCTTTTTCCTTTTTTTCGGCTGGATACCCGCCACTATGTATGTCGGTTGGTGGGAACTCGCTTGGCGAAAATATTACCGCTCTAAAATGATAAGTTTGAGAAAAGGTTTGGGAGACGATTGGTTTAGCAATCTTGTGATAATCATCTCGTTTTTCACTACTTTATTTGGCTTTATTATCTTTCTCATTATTATAGCAGCTTTGGTAGATAGTGTTTTCATTCATCCTAATTTTCAAAAAGAAAAAACTATATCTTCCTCCCATTCTCCAATAATTGGATATTTAGCTCCACCGAGATCTGCCAAAAGTTTAACCCATTCGGGAGGGTAGTAGATCCCTACAAACGGCAAAACCCTATCAATAATTCTGAACGGATCAGTAAATTCATCATTGAATTTAATCTGCGCTTTGCCAAAAACGGCTTTTTTACCAAAGGCAAGCGTTTCAACTCTACCTACAAAAACTCCTGATATTGTTGAGCCGCCATGTGAATAAAGAACTTCTCCAAAGCTATAAGAGTTTTCAAAGTTATCATTAAGAACTCCATCTGATGACCAAATAGCTTTAAGTCGAATCTGATCAATAAAACGCGATAGATAATGTTCTCTGTAGTATGACCTTATATCTTCAAAACTTCCTGTTTCCTCTAGCGTTACTGTACGACCGCTTCCTATGTAATAGTGGGCAACAAAATGTCGGTTATCCCACTTTCCAGCCTGAGCCAATATACTTTTAAAATAGTTTAGAACAGAAACTAACGCATCACTTGCTCCATTCAATGTCCGCTCAACAAGGTCATAATATGGCTCCGCCCAGCAGCGGCAGCCGTAATCTTCACCGGGGTTACCGGTAGGCGGCGGGTTGTCCCAAGCGAAGATTTTGCCGTTATTCTCGGCGTGGGATATACGCACTTTATCGTCGCCGCGTGTGCGCCAGATGTAATAAGGCGTCGGGTGCTCCGCTGCTTTCAGCGAGACATCAAGCGGTGTGCCGCGGCGCAAATAGCGTGCATAGGCTTTGCGATAAATATCGTTCATGGAAAGCACGTTACGGAAGGATTTATCCGCCCGGAAGAGGCGAAAACCGCCTTAAGTCATTCTATGGTGATTCCAAACTTTGGAATCACCATGAAAAAATCGAGGCGAAGCCCGATTTCCGCCGCGAAGCGAGCGAAACTGAATAAAATCCATACGGATTTTATTCAAAATAACTATAAGGTTGCTCTTTTTCCCTGCCGTGGTTAGGTAAGCGGCATGAATAACGGGCCAAACATCGATGATACTTATGCTGTCGGCGAGCCGGAAAAGCCGATCTCGGGCACGCTGGTCGCCGAGGTCATCGAGGCGCTGCACGAGAACCGCATTGAGGATATCAAGCCCAAGCTTGATGATCTACTGCATGAAGATATCGCTGAGCTGTTCAACCAGCTGACGTCTTCCGACCGCCAGAAACTGGCTTCGCTTATTGGCGATACGCTCGATTCCGAAGTCTTCGCCAACCTGGAGCCGGATTCCGCCGAGGACGTTATCGAGATGCTGGGCGCGGAGAAAAGCGCCGAGGCCATCTCCGAGATGGAGCGCGACGATGCGCTGCACATCCTTGAGGATCTTGACGCCGAAGAGCAGCAGGAGATTTTAGAATCTGTCGACGACCGTACGCGCGAGGAACTGGTTGAAGGTCTTTCCTATCCCGAAGGCAGCGCCGGCCGTCTGATGCGAAAAACCATGGTATCCATTCCGGAATTCTGGAATGTCGGCGACACCATTGACCACCTTCGCTCGCAGCAGACGACGCTGCCGGATGACTTCTACGTCATCTTCGCGACCGATCCGAAATTTCATCCCGTTGGCGCGGTAGCCCTCGCCAAGATCATGCAGAACAAACGTGAGGTGCCTATTCGCGACATCATGGAGACAGACCTGCACGTTCAGCATGTGAAGAACGACCAGGAAGATGTCGCCTACGATTTCCGTAAATATGGCCTTGTCGAAGCACCGGTGACCAACGATCAGGGCCGGCTTATCGGCACCATCACGGTGGATGACATCGTCTACGTGATGCAGGAGGAAGAAGAAGAAAACATGATGAAAGCCGGGGGGGTTCGCAGTCAGGATATTCATGACCCGCTGCTCGATACCGCGAAGCAGCGCTTTCCCTGGCTCTTTATCAACCTGCTGACCGCCGTTGCAGCGGCGGCGGTCATCGGCTCATTCAGCGCGTCGATTCAGCATCTGGTGATTCTCGCCGTACTCATGCCCATCATCGCCAGCATGGGCGGCAATGCGGGCATTCAAGCGGCCACCGTCACGGTGCGCGCGCTGGCCACCAAACGGCTTACCTCCGGACAGGCATTTCGCACGATCATCAAGGAAGTCGGCGTGGGTATGATCAGCGGTCTCGGCATCGCGTCGATCATGGTTCTTGCGATCTACACGTTTTATGGCGATGGCAAAGTGGCGGGTATTTTCGGCATCGCGATGATTATCAATCTCATGGTAGCGGGATTTGCGGGCTGTGCGTTACCCATTATCATGACGAGGCTGAAGGTCGATCCAGCGATCACATCCGGCGTGTTTCTTACGACCTTTACCGATATTGTCGGATTCTTTACATTCCTCGGATTAGCAACGCTTATTCTGCTTTAAGCATCCTCGGGAATTTTTTTTCCTTCGGGAATCAGCTTCAGGCTTTTGAAAATATCGATATCGTCGGTGCCGACCGGCGGCAGGATGTTTGATGACGTGCCATTGGCATGGCCGATGCGCTTTAGCTGGCCGTCAACGAACGCGCCATCTTCGATGATAAGCGTTTCATGCATGACAACGCCTTCGACGTGCGCCGTGTTGTGCAGCTGTACTTCACGCGCCTGGATCAACCCATGCACCTCACCGAACACCTGGACATTGTCGGCGAATACGTCGCCATTGATGCGGCCTGACTTGCGGATCGTCAGGCTTTTGCAACGCACATTGCCTTCGATTTTGCCATCCAGGTCGAGTGTGCCTTCACTGACGATATTTCCCATGAAATTGACATCGGATGCAATGACAGTCGGCTGGCTGCCTCCCTTTTTCGGAGCAGGCGCTTCTACTTTCGCAACCGGAGTGCTAGTCGATGTTCTTTGAAACATATTGTCCTGCTTTCAGAAAGCTTGAAGGGTTACGCGGGTCATCATTGTAACGGACTTCATAATGCAGGTGATTTCCTGTGGAGCGGCCCGTGCTGCCTTGAATACCAACGACCGTGCCTTTTTTGATATGCTGGCCCGGCTTCACCAATGCGCGCCCCAAATGTCCGTAAAGGGTGGATATACCAAGTCCATGTTCAATTTCAACCGCTATTCCATAAGCGCCCTTGCGCCCGACGCTTCGCACCACGCCATCCGCGGAGCTATGCACTTTAGAACCGATGGGGCCGGAAAGGTCGATACCCGTATGGCGCGCTAGCGAGTGCGTGAATGGATCGATGCGAACTCCAAAGCCGCTGGTGGCCTTCACATGCTCGATCGGATATGCGAGCGGAATATCCTCGATCACATCATGCAAGATCATCAGATATTTCACATCGGCAATGGCTTCTTTCTCGATATCCTGCGCGGTCTCGTTTTTGAGCGGAATCAACGGGCCGCCTTTCGGTCCGATATCGATAGCAGCGAGATTGTTCATATCGCGCGACGGGTCTTTTTCGTCTTCGTAAGCTGAAATCTGTTTCTGCTGCAGAATGCGGCCATCAAGCCCCGTCATATTGATCGCTTCTTCCAGCACATCGATTTTATCTTCGGTGATTTTCCGAATTGTCTTCACCAGCTTTTCACGATCATGCTGCATCTTCTCGATACGCTGCTCAAGGAAGTTAATGCGGTCGATCACCATTCCTTCTTCCGGTGTCACCGCATTGCTCATGGTCAGGTTTTTGACGCCGAACTGGTCGTCCTTGGTATATTGGTCGATGAGATATTTGGTGTACTCGCCGACGTCGCCATTTTTATCCTTGATCTTAAGGAGATCGCGGCGCAGCAGAGAAAAATTGCTGACCATTTTTTGATTCTCAAGATTGATCTCGCGCAATTGCCGGTCTTTTTGAGCAATCTGATTTTTAGCGGCCATGTAGCTGCCTGAGGAATACGAAGCCCAGGCAATAAAACCAGCAATGCTGAGAAGTCCTAGGATTTGCAGCTTGCCGCTGAGGGGATAATGCTCAACTGCATGGTCGGAAACAACAATGATGTTTCGGGCATGGAATAGTCGGTAAAGGGCAGTGCCCACCTTCTTCCGTACTTTATGTTTCATCCCAAGCGTCCCTTAAACTAGAATTATTTATATTCCGTTTATGCGCATAAGTTATTGCAGATGAAAAAATGAGAATCAACCCTTGAGGAAAATTTTTTTCACTAAGTGTGGTATTGGTATGACAAGCACACACCAGATGTACGAAAAAATTTTACGCTTTTTTTCGTGTCAGCACAGCCGCGAAAAAACCATCCGTATGGTCCCGGTGCGGTAATAAACGCAGATATTTCTCGCGCTCAGAAATTGGCTCGACTGCAAAATCAGAATGAGCGGCGAGAAAATTTTCGATCTGCGTTTCATTCTCTTCCCGAAATAGAGAACAGGTGGCGTAGACGAGTTTGCCCGTCCCCATGATCAGGCGCGCCGCACTTTCGAGAATCGACTTCTGGAGCGCCATTACTTCCTGCATATCTTTTTCCGTCGTACGCCACTTCAAATCCGGTGAACGTCGCCACGTGCCGCTACCGGTGCACGGCACGTCGGCCAATACCCAATCTGCCGATTGTTTATGCCGCTTGATAAATTGATCCTGCTCATTCGCAATCAGGTGCAGTTGCACGTTATTCACACCGGCACGCGCCAGTCGCTTCGGCATCTGGCTCAAGCGTTCTTTGCTGGTATCCCAGGCGAGAATACGCCCCTTCCCCTGCATGCGTGCCGCGATAGCAAGCGTTTTGCCACCGGCACCTGCGCAGAAATCGATCACCTTTTGCCCTGGTTTGGCATCGACCAACTCACATACCAGCTGCGAGCCTTCATCCTGCATTTCAAACCAGCCGAGGCGAAACGTGTTAGACGCGAAAAGCGCACCGCGTTTTTTGAGGCGGATGCCGTTCGGCGCGCGCTTCGCCGGCTCGGGAGCAAAATCCTCATTGGTCAGCGCGGCGATCACCTGTTCTCGAATCGCCTTCAGCGTATTGACACGCAAATCCACCGGCGCTTCCTCGCCAAGCGCTTTCATTCCCATATCGAATTCTCCGCCGAACGTTTCTTCGAGGAGCGATGTCATCCAGCTCGGATAATTGTACTGCACCGGCTTTGGCATCGCGGGATCGAGAAAGGTTTTACCATGAAACGCTTCAACGATGTCGCGCTCTTCATGCGTCAGCGGCATGGGACATTGCGGCCCGCCGGAATACAGTTCTTCAATCGCTTCCAAGGCAAAACCATCTTTAAACACGAGGCTTAGCAATACAAGCAGGCGCGGCGAAGGTTTCATTTTTGCTTTTTCCAGCCACCATTCAAGCGCCGCACCATTGCGCAAGATAAAATAGACGCGTTCGGAAATGGCGCCGCGGTCTTTCGAACCGATATAGCGCCGCTGCTTGAAATAATAACCGATAATGCCGTCCGCGGGCGTACGCTTGCCTTTTTCCCACGCATCGTTGATGAGCATGAGCAAGTCAATCGCGGCAGCAATGCGGGCAGCAGGTTTCATGGGATTCAGTAGTAATGGGCTATCGTTACATTGTCATCCTGAACTTGTCTCAGGATCTATGGGTGTTGAAGCACGCCTTGCATAATATTTAATTACTGATCAGCGCGGTAATTCGGCGCTTCGCGCGTTAAGGTAATATCGTGAATGTGACTCTCGCGCAGGCCGGCGTTGGTGATACGCACAAATTCCGCCTTTGTTTGCAGCTCTTTTAAATTCTTGCAGCCCGTATAACCCATGGCTGCTTTCAAGCCGCCGACGAGTTGATGAATCACGGTGGAGATTGGGCCTTTGAACGGCACGCGGCCCTCCACGCCTTCCGGCACCAACTTTAGCGTGTCAGCAATTTCCTGCTGGAAATAACGGTCTGCCGAGCCGCGAGCCATGGCGCCGACGGAACCCATGCCACGGTACGATTTATACGAGCGGCCTTGATACAGAATGACTTCGCCCGGGCTTTCTTCGGTGCCAGCGAACAGCGCACCAAGCATGGCGCAGTCCGCGCCGGCGGCAAGCGCTTTGGCAAGATCGCCGGAATATTTAATGCCGCCATCGGCAATCAGCGGTACTTTATTTTTCTTGCAGACCGGCGCGACGTCCATGATCGCCGTCAGCTGCGGCACGCCGACGCCTGCAACAATACGCGTCGTGCAGATGGAACCCGGACCGATACCTACTTTTACCGCATCGGCGCCGGCTTTGATCAGTGCTTCAGCAGCTTCTGGCGTTGCAACGTTACCGGCGATCACATCGAAATCGCCTTTAAATTTTTTCACCAGGCGCACCGTTTCGATCACCCCCTTGGAATGGCCATGCGCCGTATCGACAACAATGATATCCGCACCTGCCGCAATCAACGCTTCTGCACGCTCAAGTCCGGCTTTGCCAACGCCAACGGCAGCCGCGGCGCGCAAGCGTCCTTGCGAGTCCTTGGCGGCAAAAGGATGCGATTCCGCTTTTTCGATATCCTTTACGGTAACGAGGCCAATGCAGCGATAGGCATTGTCAACGACGAGCAGTTTTTCAATACGGTGCTTATGCAGCAGCTTTTTCGCTTCAACGGGCGAAATACCGTCTTTCACCGTGATGAGGTCGTCCTTCGTCATCAATTGTGAGACGGGCGTTTTTGGATTGGAGGCGAAACGGACGTCGCGATGGGTCAGAATGCCCCGCAGCTTGCCATTTTCTTCTCGACCACCGGAACGCCGGAAATGCCATTGAACAAAGCGCATTAGCTCAAGCGCCTCGGCAAGCGTCTTTCACCGTGATCGTCACCGGGTCGATGACCATGCCGGATTCGAACTTCTTCACCTTGCGGACTTCGATCGCCTGCTGCTCGATCGTCATGTTCTTGTGAATGCTGCCGATTCCTCCGTTCTGCGCCATGGCGATGGCGAGACGGGCTTCGGTAACCGTATCCATCGCGGCGGAAAGCAGTGGAATGCCTAACTCGATATTGCGGGTGACGCGGGTTTTGACATTGGCCTCGGCGGGCAGGACATCGGAGGCCGCCGGCTTCAGCAGCACATCATCAAATGTCAGGGTTTCCTGTATATTTTTGGCCATTTAGCCCCTTAATTGGGGCGCGGTATAGCCGACAGGCTGGGCCTTGTCACTAGAAAAATCATGATTTTTCACATAAAAAAACACCCCCGTGCAAAGAGCGAGGGGGTGTTTCTAAGAATATTCGCTCCCCGCCGGGCGGGGAAAGAAGTAAAGTATATTACTTACTTCTTTTTTGCGGTTTTCTTTGCAACTTTCTTCTTAGCTACTTTTTTGGTAGCCGTCTTTTTCGGAGCCGACTTAGCTTTCGCTACTTTTTTCTTAGCCGGTTTTTTCGTTTTCGAAGCCGACTTAACTGCAGCCGCCTTCGTCGTTTTTTTAGCTTTCTTCTTCACCATTGGTTTCCCTCCTCTGTAGTGAATTGTTAAGCAAAGGCTTCTTCCCATGTTCCCGTCGTAGCCGCTTTGGTATACTCCGTAACACGGTTTTCGAAGAAGTTCGTGTGTTCAACGCCATTCAGGATCTCGTCCATCCAGGGCAACGGGTTCTTGCTGATTTTATACAGCGGTTGCAAACCCAATTGCAGAAGGCGTCGATCGCCGATGTAGCGAATATACTTTTTCACATCCGTCGGCGTAAGTCCTTCAATTCCGCCAACACCGAACGCTAAATCGATAAATGCGTCTTCCAGTGTGACGATCTTGTCGCAGATTTTGTAGATTTCACGATTCAATTCTTCCGTCGCAACCTCCGGATTCTCCGAAAGGAACGTGCGGAACAAACGTATGATGGATTCGGTGTGCAGCGACTCATCGCGCGCCGACCATGCAACGATCTGGCCCATGCCCTTCATCTTGCCGAAACGCTGGAAGTTAAGCAAAATCGCGAAGGAGGCAAAGAGTTGCAATCCTTCGGTGAACGCGCCAAACGCAGCAAGAGTCATCGCCACGTTTGTCTTATCGTTCACATCGAAAGAGTGCATGTAGTCATATTTGTCCTTCATCTCCTTATAGGTGAGAAAGGCCTGGTATTCGGTCTCAGGCATGCCGAGCGTGTCGAGCAGGTGCGAATATGCAGCGATATGAATAGTCTCCATGTTAGAAAATGCAGCGAGCATCATCTGCACTTCGGTCGGCTGGAAAACTTGCGAATATTTCTTCATGTAGCAGTTATTGACCTCGATGTCAGATTGCGTGAAGAAACGGAAAATCTGCGTGAGGAGATGTTTTTCATCCGGCGTAAGCGTCGCCTTCCAATCCTTGACGTCGTCCGCGAGCGGAACTTCTTCCGGCAGCCAGTGGATACGCTGCTGCATCAACCACGCTTCATAGGCCCACGGGTAATCGAACGGCTTATAAATCGGTTTCGCATCGAGTAAGGACATTAACGTCTCCTATGGTTGTAGATTTGCACCTAAAAGTTTAATATTTCGTAAAGTGGTCCCAATTTTATTTCGGAAGTCAGAGGGTTTTCGTTTACGAAAATTTTTGCAGAAATGACTTGCCAGCGATTACTGGCAGGCCAAGCATTCCTCATATTTATCGGCACTCGCAGCCATTGGTTCCGGCTTTTTGACGAGTGACATTTCGAGCTGCAAATGCGACTCCGAAACCTTGCGCGAAACTTTTTCTGCCCGTTGCAGAGAAGAAGAGCGGCAATAGTAGAGCGATTTGACACCTTTTTTCCACGCCGTGAAGTGCAGCATATGCAGGTCGCGCTTATGGATATTGGGTGGCAGGAACAGATTGACCGACTGCGCCTGGCAGATATAGGGCGTGCGGTCGGCCGTATGCTCGATGATCCAGCGCTGGTCAATCTCCTGCGCGGTGCGAAACACTTCTTTTTCTTCCTTGGTGAGGAAGTCGAGATGCTCGACGGAACCCTCGTTTGTCGTGATCGTGCTCCAGACCTCGTCCGTATCCTGGCCTTTTTCAGCCAGCAGCACTTTCAGGTGCTTATTTCTGACCATGAACGAGCCGGATAACGTCTTTTGCGTAAAGACGTTAGCCGCATAAGGCTCGATCCCCGGCGAGGAATTTCCTGCGATAATCGAGATGGAAGCGGTAGGCGCAATTGCCATCTTGTTGGAGAAACGCTCCATAACGCCGACTTCGGCCGCATCCGGGCAGGGACCGCGCTCCTGGGCGAGCTTGATGGACGCTGCGTCAACATCGTGCTTCAGCTTGGCGAACATACGGTTATTCCATACTTTTGCCATGACGGATTCAAATGGAATGCCGCGTGACTGCAGGTAAGAATGGAAACCCATGACGCCGAGGCCAACCGAACGCTCGCGCATCGCAGAATAGGTGGCGCGGGACATGGTGGCCGGAGCGGTGTCGATGAAATTCTGCAGCACGTTATCGAGGAAGCGCATGATGTCCTCGACGAAGCGCGGGTGATCCACCCACTCGTCATAGGTCTCAAGGTTGATCGAAGACAGGCAGCACACCGCCGTGCGGTCTTTGCCAAGATGGTCAAATCCGGTCGGCAGCGTGATCTCGCTGCAGAGGTTTGAGGTTTTTACTTTCAGGCCCAGCTGCTTGTGGTGTTCCGGGATGCTCTTATTGACGTTGTCAATAAAGAGCAAATACGGCTCGCCGGTTTCCATACGCGCGGTGAGCAGCTTGATCCAGAGATCACGCGCCTTCACCGTCGAAACAACGGCTTGGTCTTTCGGGCTAAGGAGATTCCATTCCTCATCCTTCTCCACGGCTTGCATAAAATCATCGGTAACAGCAACGCCATGGTGAATGTTCAGGGTCTTACGGTTCGGATCGCCGCCGGTCGGACGGCGGATTTCGATGAATTCTTCAATTTCCGGATGCGAGATCGGCATATAGACGGCCGAGGAACCGCGGCGTAGCGAGCCCTGTGAAATGGCGAGCGTCAGCGAATCCTGAACGCGCATGAATGGAATAACGCCGGAGGTTTTGCCGTTGCCGCGCACGCGCTCGCCAATGGAGCGCAGATTGCCCCAATAGCTGCCGATACCGCCGCCGCGCGCCGCGAGCCATACATTTTCATTCCACAGGTCAACAATGCCTTCCAGTGAATCGCTGGTCTCATTCAAAAAGCAGGAAATCGGCATGCCGCGATTGGTGCCGCCGTTGGAAAGGATTGGCGTTGCCGGCATGAACCAGAGACTGCTGATATAGTCATAGAGACGCTGTGCATGCTCCTGATCATCCGCGAATGCCGATGCCACGCGTGCAAACATGCCCTGAAACGTTTCACCATCAAGGAGATAACGATCCCGCAAGGTTGCTTTTCCGAATTCCGTAAGCTTCGCATCACGGCTGTCGTTGGTGACAATAGTATATCGCGTGGACGTCATAGAGATGTCCCTTTCCCTTTTTATGTTTGTTTATCTTTGCGATACGCATCCTCAATGCTACGTACCGTCTGGTCCCCGGAATGCGATCTGTCTGGTAAGATTCTGTTTTTTCGATTCATTCGTCACCACTAGTGTTTGTGTGTGACTACCCAGCTTATCCCATTCCTAGCGTCTGTACAGTGCAATTTTTGTTTTTCTTCTCCCCCTTATTACTCCCTTTCCCCTTTTATTCATGAAAGACAGGCCCCTACCTGTTTTCGTGAAAAACCTACTACATATAGTATTAAGTTACCATACGTATACTGCATATGGTGATTCTAAGGAAACACTTTGTCAACGGATAAAGTTATCCACAGGCAACCCTGAGCGTTTTTGCCGTTTCAACATGCAACAACGTCACAGATAGTATCGCTGAAGGGATCAGATGTTACAAAATGGCCGCTAATATTAGAGCGTGTCCAGATGCTGGAAATGTGCCGCCACGGACTCATCCCAGCCTCTGATCTGAATGTCCGTTACTTTTGCTGCCAGCGGCCCCTTCCGGCATGCTTCAATCATTTCATCCACAGAAGCAGCATCCCCAGCCAACACCGCTTCCACGGTTCCTTCTGTACGGTTACGTACCCAACCGGTCAGTCCCAGCCTTTCGGCATTCTTCACCGTCCAGGCACGGTAGCCCACACCCTGCACGCGGCCCGAGATAATAAGGTGCTTGGAGACAGTAGCCATAACGCTACTCAGCTTTGATCGGCTCGAACTCGATGAGCAGTTGATCGGCCTGCACGCTTTCGCCTTTGGCGACGTGAACCTTTTTGATAGTAAATTCCTGTTCGGCACGCATGACATTTTCCATTTTCATTGCTTCGATCACCATGACCTCCTGCCCTTCGCGCACCACCGTATTTTCTTCCACCGCGACGGATGTCACAAGACCGGCGATCGGCGCAAGCAGCTGATTGCCGATTTTGCGCTCCTGCTTGGCAGGCATGTATGTGGCGAGTTCTGCAATGCGCGGCGTACGGATCTTGGCGATGACTTCCGCCCCATCATAAATCAGGCGATAACCTTCACTGAGCACTTTGGCCTGCACGGAAACCGGTTTACCGTTGATTGTTCCCTGAAAGAGCGAACGACCCATCGTCCATGACGAACGCGTCACGATCAGGCCGGTATCGTAGCTGATATCGTATCCCTGATCTTTGGACTTTGTGATAACCGGAAAATCGATACCATCCAGGTTGACAACCCACCTGGCTCCGATGACGCGGGCGCGCCCGGGCAACTGCCCTGATGTCTGCGCCGCTCTCTCCAGCTGACGCAGGTACATGTGAACACCCACGCCGAGGAATACTTTGGTCATTTCCTCGGTTAGCTCTGCATTGGCGAAGCCACCCGGGAATTCCTGCGCGATAAAATTAGTAGAAATATCGCCGGAAACAAATTTCGGATTCGACAGCACCGTTTGCAGGAAGCTGATATTATGCGAAACGCCGTCGATAAGATAGGCGGACAAGGTGGACTTCATCATGTCGATCGTCTGCGAGCGCGTAGCCGCATGCGTACAGACTTTGGCAATCATCGGATCGTAATACATACTGACTTCGCCGCCTTCATAGACGCCGGAATCGACAATGATGCTCTCGGAGGCAGTCGGCTCCTGATAGTTGATGAGCCTGCCGATGGAAGGCAGAAAGCCGCGTTTTGGATCTTCGGCGTAAACCCGCGTTTCCATCGCCCAGCCACGGAACTGCACATCTTTCTGATCGACAGTGAGTTTCTCGCCGGCGGCAATGCGGATCATCTGCTCAACAAGATCGATACCGGTAATAAGCTCGGTGACGCGGTGCTCGACCTGCAGGCGCGTATTCATTTCGAGGAAGTAAAAACTCTTATCCTGATCGACGATGAATTCCACTGTACCAGCGGAGTGATAGCCAACTTGCTTCGCCAGCTGCACGGCCTGCTTACCCATCTTGCTGCGGAGATTTTCATCGACGAAAACGCTGGGCGCTTCTTCGATCACCTTCTGATGACGGCGCTGGATGGAACACTCGCGCTCGCCAAGATGGATCGTGTTGCCATATTTATCGGCGAGCACCTGAATTTCGATGTGACGCGGATTTTCAAAATATTTCTCGATGAAAACGCGCGCATCGCCAAAGCTGGAGTTTGCTTCACTCATCGCAAGACGCATGCCGTCGGCAAGTTCGGTTTCGTTGCGCGCGACGCGCATTCCCTTACCGCCGCCACCTGCCGCCGCTTTGATGATAACCGGATAGCCAATCTTGCTGGCAAGGCGCTTTGCATCTTTCTCGTTAGAGATAGCTTCAAGGCCACCAGGAACAATATTCACGCCCGCTTTACGCGCGAGCTTTTTGGATTCGATCTTGTCCCCCATCAAGCGGATTGCATCGGCAGACGGGCCGATCAGCGTGATGCCGCGTTCAGCGAGTTTTTTCGCAAAATCGGATTTCTCAGAAAGGAATCCGTATCCGGGGTGCACCGCTTCCGCGCCAGTTTGCTCGCAGGCGTTGATGATCGCATCGATATTGAGGTAGCTCATCCGCGTCGGCGCCGGGCCGATGTAGATCGCTTCATCTGCTTCCTTCACGTGCTTTGCGTTTGTATCCGCTTCCGAATATACCGCCACCGTTTTGATATTGAGCCGGCGGCAGGTCTGCATGATGCGCACGGCGATCTCACCGCGGTTCGCGATCAGGATTTTCTTGAACGGACGCTTGCGCGGTCTCGCTGGCGGTGTCGGCTTATCGGAAGATGAGAGAGAAAGAATCACAGCGGCAGATTATCGTGTTTTTTCCATGGACTTGTCACTTTTTTCGTGCGCAGGACGCCAAGCGTGCGGCAGAGTCTCCACCGGGTGTTCTGCGGACGAATCACATCATCGATATAACCGCGTGATGCGGCAACGAAGGGGCTTGCAAACGTATCGCGGTATTCTTCGACCTTTTTCGTTTTGTCGGCGGCGTTGTTAAGTGCGCCGCGGAAAACGATTTCTACCGCCCCTTCCGGCCCCATCACCGCAATTTCGGCGGAAGGCCACGCATAATTCACGTCGCCGCGCAGGTGCTTCGAGCTCATCACGATATACGCGCCGCCGTAGGCTTTGCGGGTGATGACGGTAATCTTCGGCACGGTTGCTTCCGCATAGGCATAAATTAATTTCGCGCCATGCTTAATGATGCCGTGATGTTCCTGATTGGTGCCTGGCAGAAAACCCGGTACATCCACAAACGTAACAATCGGGATATTGAACGCATCGCAAAAGCGCACGAAACGCGCTGCCTTGCGCGAGGCATCGATATCGAGGCAGCCTGCAAGCTCCATTGGCTGGTTTGCCACGAATCCCACCGTGTGGCCTTCCATACGGCCAAAGCCGACAATAATATTCTTGGCGAACTCAGGCTGAATCTCAAAGAAATCATATTCATCTACCAGGCGCTCGAGCAGTTCGTGCATGTCATATGCTTTGTTCGGATTGTCCGGCACCAGGGTATTGAGCGACATCTCAACGCGGTCCGCCGGATCGGAAACCGGGCGGCTTGGCGCCTGCTCGCGGTTTGATAGCGGCAGGAAATTGACGAGGCGTCTAACCTGCAGAAGCGCTTCGACATCGTTATCAAAGGCAAGATCGGCAACACCGGAGCGTTTCGCGTGCGCGGAAGCACCGCCGAGTTCTTCCTGCGTGACGACTTCATGCGTCACGGTTTTCACCACATCCGGACCAGTGACGAACATATAGGACGAGCCGCGCACCATGATCGTGAAATCGGTCAGCGCCGGTGAATAGACCGCGCCGCCCGCGCATGGCCCCATAATCAGCGAAATTTGCGGTACAACGCCGGAGGCCAGCACGTTGCGCTTGAATATCTCGGCATAACCGGAAAGCGAATCGACGCCTTCCTGAATACGCGCGCCGCCGGAATCATTGATGCCGATGATCGGCGCGCCGACTTCCATCGCCATATCCATGACCTTGCAGATTTTCTTGGCATTGGTTTCTGAAAGCGAGCCGCCGTGGACGGTGAAATCCTGGCTGTAAAGAAATACGAGGCGGCCATTGATAGTGCCGTGACCGGTGACGACGCCGTCGCCCGGAATCTGCTTCTTTTCCATGCCGAAATGCGTGCAACGGTGCTCGACAAACATGTCGAATTCCTCGAATGAATCCGGATCGAGCAACACTTCTATGCGCTCACGCGCCGTAAGCTTGCCCTTTTCGTGTTGCTTTTCAATGCGGTCAGCCCCACCGCCGCGGCGGGCCAGATCACGTTTTTTTTCCAGTTCGGTAATAATCGCCAATTGAGGCATTTTAAGCGTCTCTCGCCGTTATGAACGCGCTCTTTTAGCAAATCCTTGGGTTAAACCCAAGCGAATTCCAAAAACATGCGCTAATAGTTATAGTTTTCATTTGGTTGGCGGCTTAATCGCGGGCCAAAACTTCGCGTCTGCCGATATGATCCGGCGAGCCGACAAGCCCTTCCCGTTCCATTTTCTCGATAATGCGGGCAGCCCGGTTATAGCCGATCTTGAGGTGACGCTGGATATAGCTGGTCGAAGCCTTGCGGTCGCGCATGACGATGGCCGTGGCCTTATCGTATAGCATCTTATCCTCTTCGGATTCTTCCTCTTCCTCACCGAGGAGCGCGGCTTCCGCTTCTTCATCCACGGTAACGGACTCGATATAGGAAGGCTCACCCTGCGCTTTCAGATGATCGACGACTTCCTGGACTTCCTTGTCGCTGACGAACGGGCCATGCACGCGGCTGATACGGCCGCCGCCCGCCATATAAAGCATATCCCCCTGGCCGAGCAGTTGCTCTGCCCCTTGCTCACCGAGAATAGTGCGGCTGTCGATCTTCGAGGTGACCTGGAAACTGATACGCGTCGGGAAGTTTGCCTTGATGACGCCGGTGATGACATCGACCGACGGACGCTGCGTCGCCATGATGATATGAATACCGGCAGCGCGCGCCATTTGCGCCAGGCGCTGGATAGAGTTTTCAATCTCTTTACCGGAAGTCAGCATGAGGTCAGCCATTTCATCGACAACGACGACAATATAGGGCAGTGGCGTCATGTCGATCTGCTGCTCTTCGTAAATCGGCTTGCCGTCTTCCGGGTTGAAACCGGTCTGCACCGTGCGTTTCAGCACTTCGCCCGAGCGCTTCGCTTCCTTGATACGCTTGTTGTAACCATCGACGTTCCTGACGCCGAGGCTCGCCATCAGGCGGTAGCGGTTTTCCATTTCCTTCACCGTCCATTTCAGCGCGACGACGGCTTTTCCAGGTTCGGTAACGACGGGAGCAAGCAAATGAGGAATGTTGTCGTAGATCGAAAGCTCGAGCATTTTCGGATCGATCATGATGAAGCGGCACTGCTCCGGTGTCAGGTGGTAAACCAGCGACATAATCATGGTGTTAACGGCAACCGATTTACCGGAGCCTGTCGTACCGGCAACGAGCAAGTGCGGCATGCGGGCGAGATCGACAATGATAGGCTCGCCGCCGATGTCTTTACCGAGCGCAAGCGGCAACGCCAGCTTGGTGTTGGTGAATTCTTCACTTTCCAGCATCTCGCGCAGATAGACCGTTTCGCGGGCACGATTCGGCAGCTCGATGCCGAGCGCATTCTTGCCCGGTATAACCGAGATACGCGCCGATACGGCAGACATAGAGCGGGCGATGTCATCGGAGAGGCCGACAACGCGGGATGAACGCGTGCCCGGCGGGGGATCGAGTTCATAAAGCGTGACTACAGGGCCCGGTTTGATATTGGTGATCGCGCCGCTGACGCCGAAATCCTGCAGAACGGACTCCAGCATCGCGGCATTTTGTTTCAGTGAGCCTTCGTTCAGCACGGTTTTTTTGTTCTTCACGGCTTTTGAAAGCAAATTGTAAGGCGGTAATTCAAAGTTCGCCGAACGCGGACGCAGCTCTAGCGACGTCTGCTTTTTCTCCTGCGGTTCAACTTTTTTCTCGATCTTGCGCTGCGTGACTTTTACCGGCTTTGGCGATTCTTCCTCTTCATCGTCCTCTTCGCCCAGCTCGTCTTCGTCCTCACCCTCATCTACTTCGGCTGGCTTTGCCGTCTTGCGGCGGATCTTTTTCTTAGGCGTCGCATCCGGTTCGGTCTGCCACAGATCGCGCAGGAAATTGACAGCTACGGCAACGTAAGCGGCAAGCTTTAGCACTACATAAATAAGAGCGCGCCCTTCGCGCTTTGTCAGCGCTAATGCAAAGGGCAGACAGACAAGCGAGAGCAACGTTGCAATTGTCCCTAAGACCCATCCAGGCATTAATGTACCGATTTTCTGAACGATAACGGTTCCGATTGCACCGCCAAGGCCGCTCGCAAATGGCCAGCTTTCAGGGGTCGGCATCAAGCCCAGCAAGATCGAAGAGGAAATGAGCAGGCCCACAATGGCTAATATACGCGGCGCAACAAAAGTGATGCCCGAACCGTCAATCAGCCGCCAGCCCCAGGTGATCAGCCCGCCGACGAAAAACACCGCTCCCATGCCCAGCACCTGCAGCAGCAGGTCGGCCATTGATGCGCCGACAATACCGGTAATGTTTTGAACGGACTCTTCAGTGGCGCGGTTAAAAGAGGGGTCAGCTGCGTGGTAGCTTAAAATAGCCACCAGCAGGAAAACGCCGATTAAAAAGAGCATGAGTCCGACAGCATGCACGCGAACGCGTTGCCAGAACGTATACTCGCCAAGACTAAGCACGCCGATTGCCATGCCATCCCCTTATTTATTTTTGGTTCCGTTTTTCGAGAGTCCTCACGGATAGCCGATATTATTTAAGAAAGAGTATACCACAGTCTGGAACGTATTTTTTCTCCGCGAGTAATTGCCACACCGTGGAAATACGCCATTTCTAACGCGTGTGGCAAAAATGCCGCCGCCATTATTATTGCTTTTGAGCCAAAACAAAAGTCGTCGAAGACAGCATGTGCCGCTCGGCATGGTTCTCGATCAGCCTGTCAAGTCCACGAAACGGAAATGTAATAGCCTGACATAAACGCTTGCAGGCTTTCCCAAATATTCCAGGTATATAGAGTTCACATGCGCGCGCCATCAATGTGACAATTGCATTAACCGGACCGACAGCGGATCCGCTTTGCAGTACAATAAAACCGCGTTTGGTGAAAAGCAGTTCGTGTCCTGCCAAAGTGAAATTTTGATAATGATGCGGGTACCCATGATAGGCTTGTAGAAACGGTGTTGTTGCCAGCACATTACCTCCAGGTTTTAACACACGCTGCATTTCTTCGACCGCTTTTCCAGGATCGGACAAATGCTCCAGCACCGCTTCGCAATAAATAGCATCCACGGAATTATCGGCATATGGCAAGACATGGGCATCCGCTACAATTTCGACATTTTCAAAGGCCTCAATGTTCAAATTTGTCAGCCACGGATGAGGCCTGCTGGGTCCACCGCCTACAGATAAGATAAGCGCGTTTTGGTCGAGCCCGGCAAACAATGATTCAAACGCATTCTGGCTGGCACGTGTCCGGTAATCATTGAAGAGGATATGGCGAATTTTTTGGCGAAAGGATTGCAGGGATGCGGGAGCATACTCCGCAACCATTGCCTCATTGGAATTCGTATATTGATGCATGGCTGGCGGATCACGCAGAATCTGCGGTATGTTTCCACCCAACAAAGGATAGGCATGATGATTATCCGCAGTCACAAGTTGACCACCCTGACGCTGCAAAGTCCGTCCAGTAAATACGCAAATCAATTTACCTGATGCAATCTGAGTTTCTATATCCATAATTCGCTCAATCTAGCACTGAGGATATAACATTCAGCTCTTCCGTAATAGCACGGCGGCGCTCTCCCGCTTCCTCATCCGCACCCCATTTTTCTGCCTGATATTCCTCGTCGAGAAAGGCAGTGGCAACCAGCTCCGGAAGTGAAATCGCCTTTTCCAGATAGGCAAACCCCAGAATCAAGGAGCCGGTAACGTTCACATAATGATCCAGTGCGATGAGTTTCATCGGCGATAAGGTTTTTAGGTGCGATTCTATTTTCGTCAGATCGGGATGGTTTTGATGCGGCATCAGGCCGGAGGTAATCGAAAACTTCGCTCCAAAGCTCTTTTCAATCCACGCCACCCACCGATCCCAGGATGCCTTCTGGCGTTTGATCAGGGCTTCATCGTGCGGTTCGCGGAAACAAAGCATATCTGTCATGGCATAGGAAAGAACATGCGCGATCTTTTCTTCTTTTAAAGCATCATTGAAATCCGCAAGCGCCATCGCCAGACGGGTATGCGGCATGGTGAGCAGATTGATTTTCCCCGAGATACCGCGCCATTCGAAAACAATCGCATCCGCATGCGGTTCTTTGGAAACGACGACCGTATTTCCTGCTGCCGTCCGCATCGGTTTGCCATCGAGCAGGATGTGAAAACCGTTTTCTATTTTGGTTTTTTCAACTGATTTAAACATCGATTCCCAGCGACTTAAAGGTCTCCCTCATATGCTTTGGCAGCGGCGCCGTGACGTCAAGTTTATAGCCGCTTTCTTTGATGACGAGGCGGCGGGCATGCAGATGTAGTTTTTGCGAAATCCCCTCCCCCACTACATAAGCCTTTTCATCGCCGTACTTCCCGTCACCTACGATGGGGCAGCCGATAGAAGCGATATGTGCGCGTAACTGGTGCGTGCGGCCAGTGTGCGGTTTCATTTCAACGAGTGACATCGACGTGCTGAGTTTTTCGATAAGCTTATATTCCGTCCGCGCGTGCTTGCCTTCCTCGGAGATATGCATCTTCTCTTTTTCATCACCCGACATTTCTTTAGCGAGCGGCGCGTCGATGATGCCGGTGTAGGGTTGCGGCACGCCGACCACCAGCGCCCAGTAAAATTTTTCCACATGGCGCGTTGCAAAAAGTTTTGTCAGCGCCGCTGCATCCTTACGAGTGCGGGCGAGCAAAAGACATCCACTAGTATCACGATCGAGTCTGTGTACCAGCCGTGGCCGTTCACCATTTTTGGTGAGCGCAAACAGCCGCGCATCGATGGAATCCTTCACCCCGCTACCGCCCTGCACCGAAATACCGGCCGGTTTGTTGATAACCACAAAACGCGGCGTATCGACCATCACCCAGCTTTGGGTCTCCTTGATCTGGTGCGGAGTGAGCTTGCTGGAGATGCGCTCGGTTTGTGTTTGCTCTATGTCCGTATCGCGTTTTTCGGCAAGTAGCTTTAAGGTCACGGTCTGGCCTTCGGCAAGCCGTACCGAGGCTTCTACTTTTTTCCCTTCGATGCGGATTAGCCCCTTGCGCAGATATTTTTGCACGAGTCCCTGCGGCATATCGAATTCCTGCCGCAGCCAGCGATCAAGGCGCATCCCGGAATCCTTATCCTTGATGACGATATTTTTCATGCGACGGCCATACGGGTTAAAGTCATGCCGGCGTAAGCGCATCCGACGCCAAGGATAAGCGATGCCACCACATAGCCGAACGCAGCTACTGCCTCCCCGCGTTCAATCAGGCTGACGACCTCAAAAGAGAAAGAGGAATAGGTCGTAAATCCACCAAGAATGCCAACCACTAAAAACATCCACATATCCTGATTCATATGCACTTTAATCATGAGCCCAGCACCAATGCCGATCAGTAGAGATCCCAGCGTATTCACGGCGAGCGTACCATAAGGAAAAAGCGGCCCAAGCCACCTCGTGACGGCCATCACGGAAAGGTACCGTGCCGAAGCGCCTACCGCTCCGCCTGCTGCGACATATAAAAGTTGTGACATTTTCCCCTTCCGCGATTCCAGCGAAAGCCGGAATAACGTTTAACTCTTCTTTTCCCGTAATTGCTTCCAATAGTCCAGCCGTTTGATGATCTCGCGCTCAAAGCCCCGCTCAACAGGATGGTAATATTCCTGCTGCACCATGCCATCGGGGAAGTAATTCTGGCCGGAAAAGCCTTCATCGGTGCTGTGATCATAGGCATAGCCCTCGCTATAACCAAGTTCTTTCATGAGCTTAGTCGGTGCATTGAGGATGTGTTTAGGCGGCATGAGCGAGCCTTCCGCCTTCGCATCGCGCATCGCCGCGCCAAAGGCTTTATAGATGGCATTGGATTTGGGGGCAGTCGCCAGATGCACCACGACCTGCGCCAACGCCAGTTCCCCTTCCGGCGAGCCGAGGCGTTCATAGGTATTGATGCCTGCCTCGGCTACCAGCAATGCCTGCGGATCGGCCATGCCGATATCCTCACTCGCGAAACGAACGAGGCGGCGGCCTATATAGCGCGGGTCTTCGCCGCCATCCAGCATGCGGCAGAACCAGTAGAGCGCCGCATCCACATCCGATCCGCGCATGGATTTATGCAGCGCGCTGATGAGATTGTAATGGCTTTCCTGCGATTTATCATAAAGAGCCGCCCGCTTCTGCACGAAGGCCAGGATTTCCTCTGCCGTCAGCGGGTCCTGCATATGAAGGGCAAAAAGTTCTTCTGCCAGATTCAGCACATAGCGCCCATCCCCATCTGCCAGACGAGCCAGAATGACACGCGCTTCCTGGACGAGCGGCAGCGCATGCCCTACCTCTTCTTCAGCGCGGTGCATGAGCTGGATGAGATCATCTTCCGTCAACCTTGAAAGCACTACGACGCGGCAGCGCGACAGCACAGCGCCATTGAGTTCAAACGAGGGATTTTCCGTCGTCGCCCCGACAAGAATAATCGTACCGTCTTCTACGACCGGCAGAAAAGCGTCCTGCTGGGCGCGGTTGAAACGGTGAATCTCATCGACAAACAGCAGCGTGCGTTTTCCGTCCTGCCGGAAGCGGGCGGCTTTCTCAAACGCTGCCTTTAAATCCGAAACGCCGGACGTGACGGCGGATAATGTCATCCACTCGCAATCAATCTGTTTGGCAAGGAGGCGCGCGATCGTTGTCTTGCCGCAACCCGGCGGCCCCCAGAAAATAAGCGAGGGCATATGCCCACCCGCAATCAAACGGGTAAGAACGCCTTCCGGCCCCACTACCGATTCCTGCCCTACGACCTCTGCAAGCGTCTTGGGACGAAGGCGCTCAGCCAGAGGCGCTTTCGGAGCCGTATGCGAAAAGAGAGTTGCCGTTGCCATACTTACCGTACGACCTGCAGCGTCAGCTTCTGACCGCCGCGCTCAAAATCGATATTCCATCCGCCGAATGGTTTTTTCATTAGCTCATCAAGTTGCTTAGTGCTGGCAATAGCTGTGCGGTTGACGGAGAGAATAATATCGCCTGCATTAAATCCAAAGCGGCTGCCTCTGCCATTCACGATAAGCACGCCGGTTTTATCAGATGCCAGGTTGAATTCATCTGCAACTCGGGGGGAAATGTTTACAACCGT
This sequence comes from Rickettsiales bacterium, assembly GCA_046348685.1. Classification (GTDB taxonomy): domain Bacteria; phylum Pseudomonadota; class Alphaproteobacteria; order Rickettsiales; family UBA998; genus JAXMDT01. The sequence goes on along the minus strand of JAXMDT010000005.1, from coordinate 15,597 downwards.
AATCCCGTTCAGCGGGTGCTGGCCTTTTAATGTACGCTGATCACGCGCCGGTGTTTCAGGCGGCAGCTTTAAGGCGGCACTAACATCAACCGGCTTGCCATCACGAAGAACCGAAAGGGAACCGGGATTATCTATTTTAGCTGTCGCAATCCGGAAACGCAGTGCATTGGGCGAATCGATAGCAACTCCGTTGACGGCGGTAACCACATCGCCTGATTTCAAACCCGCTTCAGCTGCCGGACTGCCTGAGGTTACCTGCTTGATCAAAGCGCCGCGGGGGGCTTCCATCCCAAGTGAATTGGCGATTTCCGGTGAGACCGCCTGATAGGTTGCTCCCAGCCACGGGCGCAAGACGGCGCCGCCTTGCTGCGTGTTGCTCATAAGCGCGGTAATCATCGAAGATGGAATGGCAAAGCCGATACCGAGCGATCCGCCGGTTTGGGAGTAAATCGCCGTATTGATGCCGATCAATTCACCGTTCATATTAACGAGCGCGCCGCCCGAATTGCCAGGGTTGATAGCCGCGTCGGTCTGGATGAAGAAACTGTAATCCGAAACACCTTCCGCCGAGCGTGCCAGGGCCGAGACGATGCCGCTGGTTACGGTTTGTCCCACGCCGAACGGATTGCCCACTGCCAGCACCAGGTCACCCACCTGCATGGCATCGGAATCACCGATCGGTAGGGCAGGAAGCGCCTGCGTGCTGTCCGTCAATTTGATGAGCGCCAAATCCGAAGATGGGTCCTGCACCGCAATCTTTGCTTTCAGCTCACGGCCATCGGCAAGCGCGATCACGATGTCTTCGGCACCTTCCACGACATGGTTGCTGGTGACGATAGTTCCCTTGGCATCAATGATGACGCCCGATCCAAGCGAATTGACAACGCGCTCGCGTTGCAGCCCACCAAAGGAGCGGCCGAGGAACTGTTCAAAGAACGGGTCTTGCATGAGCGGGGAAAAGGGCGAGCGCACTTGCACACGCCGTGCGGTGTAGATATTAACAACGGACGGCGCAACGCGCTTGACCACCGGTGAAAAAGTAAGCTGTATCTGTTCGCGCGATTGCGGAACTGGCTGCGCCATCACGGGTGAGGTGGCGACGAGCGCGGCGGCAGCCAAACAATAGGCATAACGGATGAAACGCATGCCTCGATATATAATGCTATTTACAGAAAACAAAAGGCGGCCTTGCGACCGCCCTTAGCTATTCACTTAGGGAAGACATTGCGTGCTGCTTCTTTTCTTTAATCTCGCCTGCGCCTTTAGCGGACCATCACGATCAACGAACTCGATGATCGCCATCGGCGAGTTGTCGCCGAAACGGAAACCGGCTTTCAGAACGCGGATATAACCACCATTGCGGGATTTGTAGCGAGTTGCCAGGGTGTCGAACAATTTATCAACCAGCGTCGCATCTTTCAGGATCGCCATCGCTTGACGGCGCGCATGCAGACCGCCGCGTTTGCCGAGGGTAACCAGACGCTCAACGATCGGGCGAAGGTCTTTTGCCTTCGGCAGGGTCGTCGTGATCTGCTCGTGCTTGATCAGCGCCATTGACAGATTGTTGAACATCGCTTTGCGATGTGCTGCCGTCATGCTGAATTTTCTGCCTCTGTTACCGTGTCTCATGACACTCTCCTTTTTTGTTTTCGTTTAAAGTCATTCGAACTTCGTCCTCACGACTTCCTAACAGTAATCTCTAGTATGGGTCCTCGAACTTGCGTGCGAGTTCCTCAATGTTTTCCGGCGGCCAGCCCTGAACATCCATACCGAATTTCAGACCCATGCTCGTCAGTACTTCTTTAATCTCATTGAGCGACTTGCGGCCGAAGTTCGGGGTCTTCAGCATTTCGCTTTCCGTTTTCTGCACAAGATCACCGATGTAGACGATATTGTCGTTCTTCAGGCAATTTGCCGAACGGACGGACAATTCCAGCTCATCAACTTTCTTGAGAAGATACGGGCTGAACGGCAGTTCGCTCTTCGGTGCTTTCGCCTGCTCGACCGGCACATCTTCGAAGTTGACGAAGAGACGGAGTTGATCTTGCAGAATACGCGCTGCGAGTGCAACCGCATCATCCGGAGCAATAGAACCGTCGGTGGTGACATCGAGGATGAGTTTATCGTAGTCCGTCTGGTTGCCGACGCGGGCATTTTCCACTTTATAGGAGACGTTCGTCACCGGCGAGAAGAGCGCATCAACCGGAATGACGCCAATTGCAGCATCTTGCGCGCGGTTCTTCGAAGCCGGAACATAGCCTTTGCCGGTTTCGACGGTGAATTCCATATTGATCTCAGCGCCTTTATCCAGCGTGCAGATAACGAGGTCTTTGTTGATGACTTCGACATCATGATCGGTCTGGATCTGACCGGCGGTAACTTCACCCGGGCCGGTTGCTTTCAGCACCATGCGCTTGCGCTCAGCAGAATGCGCTTTAAGGCGCAGTTCTTTGATGTTGAGCACGATGTTGGTAACGTCTTCGCGTACGCCGTTGATCGAGGAAAACTCGTGCAGCACGCCGTTTATCTTAAGATTGGTAACGGCCGCTCCTTGCAGCGAGGAAAGCAGGATGCGGCGGATGGCGACGCCGAGCGTGATACCGAAGCCGCGCTCGAGCGGTTCAGCGACGATGGTCGCGCGGTTCTTGTCGGAGCTTGCGCCTTCGATATTGAGTTTCGATGGTTTAATGAGGTCTTGCCAATTTTTATTGAGCATTGCTGACATGTGGTGTTGCCCTTTGCAGTGTTAGATATTTCAAATAATCAAACGCGACGTTTCTTCGGCGGACGGCAGCCATTGTGCGGAATCGGCGTTACATCGCGGATCGAGGTGATGTTAAAGCCAACCGACTGCAGTGCGCGGAGCGCTGATTCACGGCCAGCGCCAGGACCCTTAACCAGCACTTCGATGGTCTTCATGCCATGTTCCTGTGCCTTTTTACCGGCCTGTTCCGCAGCAACCTGCGCTGCGAACGGCGTGGATTTACGAGAACCTTTGAAACCATTCGCACCGGAGGACGACCATGCAATCGTGTTGCCGTTCTGATCGGTGATGGTGATGATGGTATTGTTGAACGATGCGTTGACATGCGCGACGCCAACAGTGACGTTCTTGCGTTCGCGCTTCTTAACGCGGGCGCCTTCTTGATCTTTTTTCTGAGCCTGGGCCATGTTCTAATCCTTACTTCTTCGGAGCGAGTTTTTTGCCGGCGATTGCAACGGCCTTGCCTTTACGGGTACGCGCGTTGGTGTGCGTGCGCTGACCGCGAACCGGCAGTTTCTTGCGATGGCGCAGGCCGCGATAGCAGCCCAGATCCATCAGGCGCTTAATGTTCATGCCCACTTCGCGGCGGAGTTCACCCTCTACGGTGTAATCGGCATCGATCGTCTCACGCAGCTTGATAATTTCCGCCTCGGTCAATTCATTGACGCGTTTATTGATGGAAATACCTGTTTTTTCACAGATATCATTGGAACGCTTGTCACCAATACCATGAATATAGGTCAGCGCGATAACGAGCCGCTTACCCGATGGAATGTTGACGCCTGCAATACGAGCCATAAATCCTTGCCATTTATCAATAATTTAGCGGATAATATCCGCATTTTTACAAAAAAGAGGCTGAATCATACGAACATTTTGTACGAAGTCAATGCCAAGTTTTACCTTTTTACAAAGGTAATGTATCAAGCCCTCTTGCGTTTCTCGGACTCAATAAGAGATTCGATTTCTGTAGTGACCTGGCTGATATCTGCCATGCCATCCACAGAGCGAAGGGTCCCCTTCTTTTTATAATAGGGCAAAAGCGGCGCTGTCATGCCGTGATAGGCCACCAGGCGCTTCTTCACCGTTTCTGCATTGTCGTCTGCACGGCAGGAAAACTCCTTCGAGCCGCACACATCGCAGATACCCTCAATTTCCGGTTTTTTATGGACTTTGTGATACCCTTCGCCGCATTTTGCGCAGGAAAAGCGGCCGCTGATCCGCTCGACCAGCGCCTCATCATCCACCTTGAGCTCAATTACAAAATCGAGGGATTTGTCCTCTTCCTTTAACATTTCATCAAGGGCTTCGGCCTGGCCAACGGTGCGTGGAAACCCATCGAGAATGAATCCTTTCGCGCAGTCCGGCTCATTGATACGAGCATGGATAAGATTGATCATTACCTCATCGGGCACTAACTCGCCGCGCTTCATAATGGCATCTGCCTGCTTGCCAATCTCGGTACCGGAAGCAACCGCGGCGCGGAGCATATCGCCCGTCGAGAGTTTGGCCAGGCCATAATGCTGATGCAGGAACGAAGCTTGCGTGCCTTTGCCGGCGCCTGGGGGACCAAGAAGGATAATATTCATTATTTCAGCCTGCCTTTCAGCTTTGCCTTTTTGATAAGGCCTTCGTACTGATGGGCAAAAAGATGCGACTGCACCTGGCCGACAAAATCCATAGTCACATTGACAACGATGAGAAGGCTGGTGCCGCCGAGATAGAACGGCACGGAATACTCGGCGATCAGGATTTCGGGAATCGTGCAAACGAATGCGATGTAAATCCCGCCGATGAGCGTCAGGCGCGAAAGAACGTAATCAAGATAGTCCGCGGTCTGCTTGCCGGGACGGATGCCCGCGATAAAACCACCATTTTTTTTGAGATTTTCCGCCGTGTCTTCCGGATTGAAGACAACTGCGGTGTAGAAGAAGCTGAAGAAGATGATGATACTGACATAAAGCGCAATATAGAGCGGCTGGCCATGATTAAGATAAGACGTCACGGTCGTCAGCCATTCCGGTGCATGACCGGCGTTGAAGCCTACGATGGTCAGCGGAAAAAGTAGAATAGAGCTCGCGAAAATCGGCGGAATAACACCAGCGGTATTCAGCTTCAGCGGCAGGTGCGTCTGGTCGCCGGCGAACATTTTATTGCCCATCTGACGCTTCGGATATTGCACCACGATGCGGCGCTGGGCGCGCTCGATGAAAACGATAAAGGCAATCAGGGCGAGTGCCAGTACAACAATGACCAGAATCGCCGTCGTCGACATGGCGCCGGTGCGGCCGAGTTCAAACGTGTTGGCAAGTGCTGCCGGCAGGTTGGCGACAATCCCCGAGAAAATGATAAGAGATGTACCGTTACCGATGCCGCGCGCCGTGATTTGTTCTCCGAGCCACATCAGGAAGATCGTGCCGCCGGTCAGCGTCGCCGCCGTGCAGACGCGGAAGAACATGCCGGGATCAAGCACAACGGAGCCGAGTGAACTCGTCGTGCCTTCGAGACCGACGGCGATCCCGTACCCTTGGATGAAGGCCAGGAACACGGTGCCGTAGCGGGTATATTGGTTGATCTTGCGGCGCCCCGCTTCGCCTTCTTTTTTCAGCTGCGCCAGCTGCGGCACAGCGATCGTCAGCAACTGCACAATAATGGATGAGGAAATGTACGGCATGACAGCCAGCGCGAAAATGGTCATACGGCCAAGCGCACCGCCGGAAAACATGTTAAAGATACCAAGCACGCCGCTCGCATGCTGTTTCATGATTTCGGCCAGGGCTCCCGGATCGATTCCCGGAATCGGAATATACGTACCAATGCGGTAAACAATAAGCGCGCCCAGCACGAACCAGAGGCGTTTTTTCAGCTCCGTTGCGCGTCCAAGAACAGAAAGATCGATGTTAGCGGCAAGGCGTTCAGCGGGTGATGGCATGAGTGATAGTTGTCCCGAATGCTGGTTCTGGTTAAAACCGCATTACTAGCAACCAGCCGCTAGTAACCAGCGGCGCATAGCTACGCGATGGTAACGCTGCCGCCAGCTTTTTCAACAGCTTCAATCGCAGACTTGGAGGCTTTCGCCACCGTCAGTGCTACTTTTGCTTTGAGCTCACCAGTACCCAGCAGCTTGACAGGCTGGGAGGTTTCTTTGATCAAACCTGCAGCAACGAGCGCTTCGCGCGTCACGTCTTTTTTCGCATCGATCTTCTTGGAATCGATGGCGCGCTGAATGTCTTTCAGGTTAAGCACTGCGAATTCTTCGCGGAAAATATTGTTGAAACCGCGTTTCGGCAGGCGGCGGTGAAGGGGCATTTGACCGCCCTCGAAACCCTTGATCGCCACACCGGTACGCGCCGTCTGGCCTTTGCCGCCACGACCGCAGGTCTTGCCTTTGCCGGAGCCAATGCCACGGCCAACACGCATCTTGCGATGGCGGGCACCTTGATTATCTGTCAGTTCGTTCAGCAACATATCTCTTCTCCCCTAACGGGCTTCCCTTGTTATTCCGACACCACTTTTACGAGGTGGCGGACTTTGTGAATCATTCCACGTACTTCCGGTGTATCCTGCAGCGTGCTCTGGCGATGACGCTTGTTCAGCTTCAGGCCTTTCAGCGTTGCTTCCTGATCGAAACGCCGTCCTATAGGGCTGCCCACCTGCTCGATGGTAACAGTCCCGCCTGCGGATTTCTTTTCAGCTTTCTTTGCGGCAGCCATGATTATTCCCCTTTAATGTCGGTCGCCTCGCCGGTTTTGGCAAGACCCATTGCATGTTCGCGGCGAGCGATGACATCGCCGATCTTCATGCTGCGGCGTGCTGCGATATCACGCGGCGCATGCGTTTCTTTCAGTGCGGCGAAGGTTGCCTTCACCATGTTGTGCGGGTTCGACGAACCAGTGGATTTCGCCACGACGTCCTGAACGCCCAGCGCTTCGAACACGGCGCGCATCGGGCCGCCGGCGATAATACCGGTACCAGCCGGAGCGGTGCGGATCGTCACTTTGCCGGCGCCGAAGGTGCTGTATACATCGTAGTGAAGCGTGCGGCCTTCGCGCAGCGGAATACGAACCATCGATTTTTTTGCAGCCTGGGTTGCCTTAGTCACGGCTTCCGGCACTTCTTTCGCCTTACCGGTACCGTAACCCACGCGGCCCTTGCCATCGCCGATCACGACGAGTGCAGCAAAACCGAAACGACGACCACCCTTCACCACCTTCGCGACGCGGTTGATGGAGACGAGCTTTTCGATGTATTCGTTCTGCTCTTGCTGTTTTTCCTGAGGCGCTGCCATAATCCTATCCTGTTATCCTTAAAATTTGAGTCCGGCTTCGCGTGCCGCTTCCGCAACCGCCTTAACGCGGCCATGGAACAAATAGCCACCCCGATCGAATACGATCTCGGAGACTTTCGCTTCCTTCGCGCGTTTCGCGATCAGCTCGCCAACTTTCTTGGCCGCTTCCACGCCGGAGGTTTTCTTCACGCCGAAATCCTTTTCGAGAGAGGATGCCGAAGCGACAGTAACGCTTTTCGAATCATCGATCAGCTGGGCGTAGATATGCTTGCCGGAACGGTGAACGGACAGGCGAACCTTGCCGTACGCACGCTTTTTCAGCGACGTGCGGACGCGACGGGCGCGCTTGTCGAATGTGGAGAGATGCTTAGACATTATTTTTTCTTCCCTTCTTTACGCAGGATACGTTCGTCTGAGTATTTCACACCTTTGCCTTTATACGGTTCCGGACCGCGGAGCGCACGAATCTCAGCGGCAACCTGGCCGACGCGCTGACGGTCGATGCCGCTGATAGCGAGCGCCGTCTGTTTATCGACCGCGATCTTGATGCCCTTCGGGATCATGTAGCGGATTTCATGGCTATAGCCGAGCGACAGGTTCAGCACGTCGCCCTGAACCGCTGCACGGTATCCAACGCCATTGATCTCAAGGTTGCGGGTGAAGCCCTCGGTCACGCCTTTAACCAGATTATTCAGGTTAGCGCGAACCGTTCCCCACATGGCGCGGGCGCGCTTAGAGTTGTTCGCCGGCTTGACGACCACCTGGCCACCTTCCACAGTGACGGTGACATCACCGGTGACAACGGTTGAAAGCTCGCCGCCTTTGCCTTTGACAACCAGGCGGTCTGGCTTCACATCGATGGTGACGCCGGATGGGATAGCAACAGGTAATTTACCAACGCGTGACATGTAACTCTCCTAGAACACCGCACACAGAACTTCGCCGCCGACATTGTGCTGACGGGCTTCGTGATCCGAAATCACGCCTTTCGAAGTGGAAAGGATAACCACGCCAAGCCCATTGAAGAACGGCTTGATTTTGGAAACGGCAGTATATTGACGGCGGCCCGGGGAAGAGACGCGTTTCAGTTCATGAATGACCGGCTGGCCCTCATGGTATTTCAATTCGATCTCAAGCGACCTTTTATTGCCATCTTCGGTCATGCGCCAGTCGCGGATGTAACCTTCTCGCTTCAGTACATCGAGTACGCTCGCGGAAAGACCGGAATATGGCGCTTCGATGCTGGCGAGTTTCGCCTGCTGGCCATTGCGGATACGGGTAAGCAGATCAGACAGTAAATCGTTCATCGACATAAGATTCTCCTACCAGCTCGCTTTCACCAGGCCCGGGATGTACCCGAAATTGCCCAGCTCGCGCAGCGCGATACGCGACATTTTAAACTTACGATAATATGCACGCGGGCGCCCCGTCACTTCACAACGATTACGTATGCGAACCTTTGCACCGTTACGCGGCAGCGCAGCCAGCTTCATCTGGGCAGCGAAACGCTCCTCAATCGGCGTATCCTTGCTCATAATAGTCGCCTTCAGCTTCGCACGCTTGTTCGCATATTTCTTTGACATTCTGCGACGGCGATTGTTTTTTTCGATCGAACTCGTTTTAGCCACGTGTTGCTCCTGCCTATTTATTTTCTGAACGGGAAATTGAACGCAGTAAGCAGCGCACGCGCTTCCTCGTCCGTCTTCGCCGTGGTGTTAATCGTAACGTCAAACCCGCGAACCTTCTCGACTCGGTCGTAGTTGATTTCCGGGAAAATAATATGTTCCTTGATACCAAAAGTATAATTACCGCGCCCATCGAAGCTCTTCGGATTGATACCGCGGAAATCGCGGATGCGGGGCATCGCAATATTTACCAGGCGGTCCATGAATTCATACATACGGCGCTGGCGCAGCGTAACTTTGACGCCGACCGGCGCATTTTCACGCAGCTTAAAACCGGCGATCGATTTTTTCGAACGGGTGATCACGGCTTTCTGGCCCGCGATCAGCGTCAGGTCCTCAACGGCGCCGTTAATCAGCTTGCCGTCCTGCGACGCATCGCCCACGCCCATATTGAGGGTTATTTTGGTAACGCGCGGAATTTCCATGCTGTTCTTATAGCTGAACTGCTTGGTCAGATTGCCGCGAATTTCTTTTTCATACAGTGCTTGCGAATGACTCATAATTCCTCTCCAAACTCATGGCTACTTCAAGGTTTCACCAGAACGCTTGGCAACGCGGACTTTCGTCCCGTCTTTCAGTTGCTGAAACCCAACGCGGGACGGCTTGCCATCCTTCGGATCGGCAATCGCTACGTTGGAAACATGGATCGGCGCTTCCTTTTCGGTGATGCCGCCGGCGCCCGCAGCCGAAGGCCGCTCATGCCGCTTCACCAGGTTGACGCCGGATACGATCACGCGGCGATCTTCGGGGATCACCTTCACAACCGTACCTTTGCGGCCTTTATACTTGCCGGAGATAACGATGACTTCGTCGTCTTTTTTAATCTTCAGTTTGTTTTTCATCGCATTTCTCCGCTTACAATACTTCCGGCGCCAGCGAGACAATTTTCATGAACTGACGGGCGCGAAGTTCACGTACGACCGGGCCGAAAATACGGGTGCCGATCGGCTCGTTTTGTTTGTTGACGAGAACGGCCGCGTTCTTATCGAAACGGATAAGGCTACCGTCCTGGCGCTTGATGCCGGCGCGGGTGCGCACGATTACAGCGCGGTGTACTTCACCTTTTTTTACTTTCCCGCGCGGAATCGCGTCCTTGATGGACACAACGATCACGTCGCCGACGCTAGCGGTCTTGCGGTGCGAACCGCCGAGCACCTTAATGCACATCACCTGGCGTGCACCGGAATTGTCAGCGACTTCGAGTCTGGTTTGCTGTTGAATCATGACCTATCCCCTTATGCCGCCTTCTCAAGCACTACCCAGCGCTTGGTTTTGGAGATCGGTGCCGACTCGGAAATACGAACCACGTCGCCGACCTTGTATTCATTTTTTTCATCATGCGCCGCATATTTTTTCGAGCGCTTGATCGTCTTTTTATAGACAGGGTGCGTGATACGGCGCTCGACATTGACGATTACCGTTTTGTTACCCTTATCGCTGACGACGACACCTTGCAGAATTCTTTTTGGCATGACGTAACCTATGCTGCTTTCTTCGATTTGCGTTTGATGCTGCCGAGCTCGGTCAGAGCGCGGGCAATGTTTTTGCGGACTTCGCGGAAGCGGGCGTTATTGGCGAGTTCACCGGTTGCCAGCTGGAAGCGGAGATTAAAGAGTTCTTTCTTCATCTCAGCGACCTGCGTTTGCAGTTCGTCAGCGCTTTTACCACGGAAATCTTCATTCTTAGCCATGACTAGATCCCTTCTGCGACGCGAGCGATGAATTTGGTTTTGATCGGCAGTTTCGCCGCAGCGCGCTCAAACGCTTCGCGGGCGATTTGCTCCGGCACGCCATCCAGTTCAAACAGGATACGGCCAGCATCAATACGCGCTGCCCAGTATTCAACGCCGCCCTTACCGCTACCCATACGAACTTCGGCGGGTTTGCGCGAAATCGGCACATCAGGGAATACGCGGATCCACATACGGCCAGCACGCTTCACATGGCGGCTGATCGCGCGGCGGGCCGCTTCGATCTGACGTGCTGTGATACGGTCCGGCTGGATAGCCTTCAGACCATATTCACCGAACGCCAGGGTATAGCCACCCTTGGCATTTCCACGGATACGACCTTTAAAGGCCTTTCTGTATTTCGTCTTCTTCGGACTTAACATGTCCCAGTTCCTTCTTCGTTATCTTTTAAGCACTTACGCAACCTGCGCCAGCGCCTTTTCCTTTTCTTCGTCTTGCTTGCCCAGTATCTCCCCTTTGAAAATCCAGACTTTAATGCCGATAATGCCGTAGGTCGTGAGGGCGAGTCCTATACCATAGTCAACATCGGCACGCAAGGTGTGAAGTGGCACGCGGCCTTCGCGATACCATTCCATGCGTGCAATCTCGTTTCCACCCAGGCGGCCCGAGCAATTAATACGAATACCCAAAGCGCCCAGACGGAGGGCGGATTGGACGGAACGCTTCATGGCGCGGCGGAACGTGACGCGGCGCTCAAGCTGTTCGGCGATCGACTGAGCGACCAGCGTAGCATCCAGCTCCGGCTTCCTGACTTCCACAATATTAATGGATACTTCGTCCTTGGTGAAACGGGCCAGATCCTTCTTCATTTTCTCGATATCGGCGCCTTTTTTACCGATCACGATACCCGGACGGGCCGTGTGGATTGAAACATGGGCTTTTTTCGCAGGACGCTCGATGACGATGCGCGCGATACCAGCCGCTTTCAGCTGCTTTTGCAGATACTTACGAATTTTTATATCTTCATGCAGCTTGTCCGCATACCCGTCTTTCGCATACCAGCGCGAATCCCAGGTCTTGTTGACTTTCAGCCGCAGGCCGACTGGATTAACCTTCTGACCCATTACGCATTCTCCTTAGATTCTTTTACGACGATCGTCAGGTTCGCAAACGGCTTCATGACGCGTACGCCGCGGCCGCGAGCGCGGGTATGGAAACGCTTCATAACGATGCTTTTCCCTACATAAGCCTCTTTCACGATTAGATTATCGACATCCAGTTGGTGGTTGTTCTCTGCATTAGCAATAGCCGACTGCAGCGCTTTTTTCACGTCATCGGCAATGCGGCGCGAGCTGAAGGTCAACTGCACCAGCGCATCGCTTACCTTCATGCCGCGGATCAGGCCCGCGACCAGGTTGAGCTTACGCGGGCTGACACGTACCGAGCGCAGCACCACTTTCGCTTCCGTATTATCCAAATCTCTTTTGCGGGCCGGTTTCGACATGGTTTACTCCCTACTTCTTAGCCGGCGCTGCCGCCGCTACTTTTTTATCACCGCCGTGGCCTTTGAAGGTACGGGTCGGCGCGAATTCACCAAGCTTGTGGCCAACCATTTCCTCGGTGACCAGCACCGGCAGGAACTGCTTGCCATTATAGACGCCAAAGGTCAGGCCGACGAATTGCGGAATGATGGTCGAACGGCGCGACCAGGTCTGAATGACGCGGTTGCGGCCGGAGGAACGGGCCTCTTCTACCTTTTTCAGGAGGTAGCCATCAAAAAACGGGCCTTTCCAAACAGAACGAGCCATGTAAATCTCCTATGCCTTCTTCTTCGCCTTGTGGCGGCTTCTGATGATAAGTTTCGAATTCTTTTTGCGCGAACGGGTCTTCTTCCCTTTCGTCGGCTTACCCCACGGCGTCACTGGATGACGGCCGCCGGAGGTTTTACCTTCACCACCACCATGCGGGTGGTCGACCGGGTTCATTGCCACACCGCGAACGATCGGTTTTTTGCCTTTCCAGCGGTTACGGCCTGCTTTACCGATGATCTCGTTCTGGTGATCCGGATTGGATACGGCGCCAATGGATGCCATGCACTCGCTGCGCACCATGCGCAGTTCGCCCGAGCGGAGCTTCAACTGCGCATAACCGGAATCCTTGCCGACGAGCTGAACGTAACCACCTGCAGCGCGGCCAATTTGACCACCCTTGCCGGGCTTCATCTCGACGTTATGAATGATCGTTCCGATCGGAATGTTTTTCAGCGGCATTGCATTGCCTGGCTTAATATCAGTCTTATCGCCGGCAATCACCGTGTCGCCGACATTGAGGCGCTGCGGCGCCAGGATGTAGGCGAGTTCGCCGTCTTCATATTTAATCAGCGCGATGAATGCCGAACGGTTCGGATCGTATTCGATGCGCTCGACTTTACCGGCGACATCCCACTTGGTGCGCTTGAAATCGACCAAGCGGTAACGCTGCTTGTGGCCACCGCTTTTGGTGAACACGGTAATGCGTCCATTATTGTTGCGGCCACCAGTCTTTTTCTTACCTTCGGTAAGATGTTTGACGGGCTCGCCCTTCCACAGTTCGGAACGGTCGACCAGAATCAGGTGACGCGTGCCGGGGGTGATGGGATTGAATGATTTAAGCGCCATATTAGACTCCTGCCGCCAGATCGATGGTGTCGCCCTGCTTCAGGGTCACAATCGCTTTCCTTACATCTTGACGTTTTCCTTCAAAGCCACGGAAACGTTTGCTTTTGCCTTTGATGTTGATGGTGTTGACGGCGGTTACCGTCACGCCGAACAATCCTTCAACGGCTTGCTTGATACGGTCTTTGCTTGCATCTTTGGCGACGCGGAAAACAACTTTGTTATGCTCGAGAGCCATCGTTGATTTCTCGGTGATGACCGGACGCTCGATGACGCTGTAGAGCGTGACATCGGCGAGCAACTTGCCGGATGATTTCTTTGCTGCCGGCTTTGCTTCTTTTTTCGCCGGCTTTTCATCTGCTTTTTCAGCTTTCTTCGGCGCTTCTTTCACTGCTTCTTTTTTAGGGGCAGTTTTCGCTTCCGCTTTGGCCGGCTTCTCAGCCGCTTTTTCAGCTTTCTTCGGCGCAGCTTTAGTATCCGCTTTTTTAGCAGCTACTTTTTTAGCCGGTTTTTTATCGTCTTCTTTTTTTGCGCTCATGACAGGCGAGCCTCCAAGCTCTCAACCGCCGCCTTGGTGAGCACCAGCTCTTTATGACGGAGGATATCGTACACGTTGATTCCGATCTGCGGCAGCACATCGACATATTTCAGATTGCGAGCCGCTTTTGCAAAACCCTCATTCACCGTGGCATCGACGATCAGCGGGCGTTTCCAGCCGAGCTTCTCGAATTTCTGCGCGAGGTCTTTGGTTTTTGCTTCTTTCACATTCGTATCCGCAAGGATGACCAGCTCGCCGCTTTTTTGTTTCGCGGAAAGCGCCGTCTTCAGCGCGAGCTTACGGAATTTCTTGTTAAGCGACACGGCATGCGAGCGCACCACAGGGCCGAAAATCGTCGCGCCGCCGCGGAACTGCGGGGAGCGGAGCGAACCCTGGCGGGCATTGCCGGTGCCTTTTTGCTTGAACGGCTTTTTGGTCGTGCCGCTGATATCGCTGATGCCTTTAGTCTTGTGGGTACCGGCGCGTTTTTTCGCACGTTGGTACTCAACCATGCGCTGCAAGATGTCCTTACGCGGTGCGAGACCGAAAATGTCCGGATTCAGGGTGATTTCGCCTGAAGCCTTCGCATCGAGAGTGGTGATGTTCAGTTTCATGGTGATTACCCTTGCTGCTCATCGCTGGCTGGCGCTTCGGGAGCAGCCTGCTCAGCTTTGGTTTCTTCCTTGGCTTCTGGTTTAGCAGCTGCCTTGGTATCACGGATTTTCGCCGGATACGGCGCGGCAGGCGGCAGCGAGCGTTTTACCGCATCGCGTACCAGCACGAAGCTGTTTTCAGAACCCGGCACCGCACCTTTTACAAGCAGGTAGCCTTTTTCATCGTTGGCTTCGACGATGGTGAGATTCTGCGTGGTGACGCGAACCTGACCCATATGCCCGGCCATTTTCTTGCCTTTGAATACACGGCCCGGATCTTGGCGCTGGCCGGTGGAACCGTGTGAGCGGTGGGAGACGGATACGCCGTGCGTTGCTTCCAGACCTGCAAAGTTATGACGCTTCATAACCCCTTGAAAGCCCTTACCGATCGAGGTGCCTACGACATCGACGAATTGGCCTGCGACAAAGTGCGAGGGCAGAATTTCAGCGCCGACGTCGAGCAGAGCGTTTTCCGAAACGCGGAATTCAGCGAGCTTCTTTTTCGGCAGTACTTTGGCTTTGCCGAAATGGCCACGCAGCGGTTTCGATGTATTCTTGGCTTTACGGGTGCCATACCCGATCTGGAGCGCGGTGTAACCGTCTGTCTCCTTTGTTTTTTTGGCGACGACCTCGACCTTCTCAAGCTTCAGGACGGTGACGGGAACGTGTTCGCCGTCTTCGTCGAAGAAACGGGTCATGCCGACCTTTTGGGCAATAATGCCTGTACGCATTTTCTTACTCCTGGCGCCTCGCTTTAAACCCTGCTGGATTTAAGTTCGAAAACACCCTGTTTTAAGTTCTGGCGACTTTCACAAGACAAACAATGTTTGCCTTGTAGTTACCAGGCGCTTCATACCTAAGCCCTAAGCAGAGGAAGCGTTGAACGGGCGGCTGATGTAGCCGAGACCGCTCGATTTGTCCAGCCCGAAATCGTGTTTAAAAGCACAATTTTTTGAGCCAGGCGACGTTTGCCGTCAAAAGACGAAAAACTACGCGTTACCAAGTACCGTGATTTCGACATTCACCCCGGCGGATAGGTCGAGCTTGCCGAGAGCATCTACCGTCTGCGGGGTTGCCTCAATCACATCGATCAGGCGCTTGTGCGTCCGGATCTCGAACTGCTCACGCGATTTTTTATCGATATGCGGTGAGCGGTTAACCGTGAAGCGGGAAATATTACGCGGCAGCGGAACCGGACCGCGCACGCGGGCGCCGGTGCGCTTTGCCGTATTGACGATCTCTTTTGTCGACTGGTCCAGGATGGAATGGTCGAACGCGGAGAGACGAATGCGGATTTTCTGGTTCAGCATGGCTATTTCCCTTAT
>JAXMDT010000004.1:0-194742 GCA_046348685.1 Rickettsiales bacterium | reverse complement strand
CCCCAGGTTTCTTTGATTTTACCTTTGAACTGGTTCCAGTTTCCTTGAGCTTGTTCTTTATTCATAACAGACTCCTTGTGGTTTGAAATGAATCGAATGACCATCACTCGACTTTCACTCAAAATGCAGTAAAAAGCATAAGTTCACCATTGGATGGACTGGCAAAAATAGTAAAAAGAACCTAAGTACAGTTTTAGGAGAAATATATGTCAAATGACGATACTTTAAATTCCATGCCAAAAGATGAAAAAGAATGGAAGATTTGCCTGACACCCGAACAATTCGCGGTGCTGCGAAAAGAAGGAACAGAGCATCCCTTTTCCAGCCCACTCAATAGCGAAAAACGTCAAGGAACATTCGTTTGTGCAGGTTGCGGGCATGAATTATTCGCCTCTGATGCCAAATATGATAGCGGTACCGGATGGCCAAGTTTTTTTGATGCTATGCCAGGCAGTATTGAAACAAAGACTGACCATAAACTAGCTTCACCACGCACTGAATATCATTGTGCAAAATGCGGAGGACATCTGGGGCATGTCTTCGAAGATGGCCCGGCGCCGACGGGTTTGCGCTATTGCACCAATGGCATTGCATTGAAATTTAATCCAAAATAGCTTTCGGGACGCTATTTATTTCCGAGTATATATATTTAATTTTTTCTAATTCTCAGGTATAATACGGCATGATGCTATGGCCATGGATCGCTTTGAGCTTACTTGTTCCTCAAAAGGATTTACCTCTAAATATTTCCAAAACTGCTGAAGAGCATCACTGCCAGATTGCCAGCGAGGGCGTTCCTGCCGTATTCAAAGAAGATAAATGCATGGGCAGCGTCAAATTGCCACCAAAACCCAAACCCATGCCCCCTGCCGTAGAATATTGCCCGGATTGTGGACTTGTAGCTGGGCGCATACCACTTAATCCAGCCAGCTTCGGAAAGCCGTTCCTCGGAACCAGCGGCTCGCCGACAACGTTCCAAGGATATACGGGCGTGCCTACCAAGATCAAAACACTATTTAATGGCAGGTCCGGTGGATGGAGCAACTTTGTCGGTAGCAACAAGCAATGGGCGCGAACGGTTGCCGCATCTAATTCCAATCCAAACATGATGATTTTGCTTTCGCTCTCTTTCATACCGCAAGAAGAAGGCGCGCGTGGCGCTGGGCTGTCCAAATGCGCTGCAGGCCTATTTAACGATTACTTCAAAGCATTCGGCTCCAGTATGAAAGCGCAGGGCGTCACTAGCATGATCATACGTCCCGGTTGGGAGTTTACGCTGCAGGGGTGGCCGTGGGGAACCAATAACGTGTTAGAAAAATCCGTTGCATACCGGGGTTGCTTCCGTAATTTTGTGGCAAGCGTTCAGGCAGTTTACCCCGAAAATAAATTTATTTATGAATGGAATTTCCATCAGGATGGAAAACCAGAGGCAATACAGGCAGCATGGCCTGGCAATGAATTCGTCGACGTCGTCGCGACGGATGTTTACGATGCGTTTTATTCCAGTGATGCCGCCTGCCGCGCAAGTGGGGATTGCCGGTGGGAGCGGCGGACACAGCCTGTGCTGAATAAGTTAAAATCGTTCGCCGATTCCGTTGGAAAACCTATCGGCATTTCGGAATGGGCAATATGGTCCAGCCTGCCACCGGATACGCGCGGTGGCGGCGACAACGCGACTTTCATCCGGAATTTATGCACGTGGGTGAAAGACGACGCCAACAAAGTGCTTTATTACTCATATTTCGACGAATTAGCGGACGGTGATCACCAACTTGGGACTGCAGCTCACAGTGGTTCTCTGGCGGCATTTCGCTCCACTTGTGTGGGCAATCCCGGCAATCCTCATGACGAGCTTGCCCGCTAAATCCCCATTGCCTTCTTTTACAGAGTCTCTATAGTTGCGCTTCCTGCACAACGATTATTCCCATGCATATTCGCACCCTTGCCTTTCTGTCGGCCCTTTTTCTGGGCCTGCCTTCTACTGCATTCGCCGCACTCGATTCAGCCGAAAACCAGGAAAAAGAATTGCGTATTTTGCGCATCACACCGGAAGGGCTAGATGTCCCTGCCGGACGTCAGATCGTCCTCGAATTCAATCGCCCTGTGGTTCCACTTGGACGCATGGAGCGCGCTTCTGAAGAAATCCCGATCACGATAACGCCGCCTCTTAAATGTGAATGGCGGTGGCTCGATACATCCTCCCTCTCGTGCAATCTCGGCGAGAAGGATATGCTTGCACAAGCCACTAAGTACGATTTGACCATCAATCCCGGCATTCGTGCCGAAGACGGAGTCACTTTAGCCGAAGCGCAGCATCATTCTTTCATAACGGAACGCCCCGATGTGCGTTATTCCTGGTTCAAGACCTGGAAATCGCCCGGCACCCCTGTGATTCGCGTGGTTTTCAATCAACCGGTAACAAAACAGTCAGTTGACCAGCATCTTTACCTGACACGGAGCGAAAAGACCGATCAGCGTTTTTCTCTTGTAGCAACGCCTGATCCTGATGACGAAGAACCGCCTGTTTACCTTCCGCTGCCAGGCGAAAAAATGGCGATGATTAATACAGATGCCAAGCCGCGCAAGAGTGACGATCAAGTCGGCAGTAAAAATGGCATCGAGACACGGCGTGTCTGGTTGGTATCTCCGGCAAACGAGTTGCCGCTTGATAGCGCGATCAGCATGCGTATTGAGCCGGGACTTGTATCAGCCTCAGGTTTGGAAATGGGAGTCGGCGAACGTGAAACAGTACAGTTTTTCACATTCCCCGAGTTTAAATTTATTGGCGTCAAATGCGTTACCAATAGGGATAAGCCTGTTATTATTGCACCCGGACAAACGCAGAGTGATACTGAAAAATGCAACCCCTTAGGGTATATATCGCTCGCTTTCAGCTCGCCGGTGATGCGTTCGGAGGCGAAAGAAGCGGTTTTATTCAAGCCGGATTTGTCCGGTGGCAGGAAAGACTATGATCCCTGGGGCGAGGTCACTGATTATTCCAGCCTTGGTCAAGCCTACCGCAAAGATAATACCTACGATATTTACCTCCCTTCCGTTTTTAAAGCGGATGCTGCTTACACTGTCTCATTGAAAGAGGAGGAAAAAGGGTTTTTTGCCCGCTTGTGGGATAAGATCGTCGCGTTTTTCAGCTCAGAAGAAAAACCTAAACTTAGCGTTTTGAAAGATGAGTTTGGCCGTGTGCTTTCTTTGCCCCCAGCCATCCAGTTTGCCACTGATCACCGTAAACCGAATTTTGAAATACTTCATCATGAAGCAATTTTAGAAAAAGAAATCGATAGCGAACTTCCTCTCTATGTTACCAATCTGAACACCGCCACGCTAGATTTTCGCAGTATCACCGCCGATGGCTTGAAAGAAAATCAATCGCACACGGTCACGCCCGCCAAAGTGCGCGACCTTCAATTTGCAATTCCGTTTGGCGTCCGCAAGGCGCTTGGAGGTGCTTCCGGCGCATTGTTTGGTTATCTTGATACCGAGCCGGATATTATCGGCAAGGAAGATTATGAACGCCGGCTTTTCGCCGAAGTCACGCCATATCAGGTGCATGTAAAACTCGGGCACTTCAGTACATTGGTTTGGGTTACAGATTTTGCAACGGGCCAACCCGTTGCCGATGCAAAACTGTCTGTTTACCAGGATACATTGACGACGATGGGTCTGCCAAAGCCCGTACTCGCCTCATCCGTAACAGATACGGAAGGTCTTGCCAGTCTGCCCGGCACTAACGTGCTTGATCCCGATCTGGTGCTCTCGCGTAGCTGGAAGGATGATGAGCCGAAACTCTTCGTGCGCGTCGACAAAGGCAAGGACATCGCCATCATTCCGCTGAACAATGATTTCTCGATCGATACCTGGCGTGCCTCAAACGAAACCATGTTTGACAATGTTGAGTTGAAATATGGTCATTTGCGCACGTGGGGAACTACTGCGCAGGGTATCTACCGTGCCGGTGATACGATTCAATATAAATTCTATGTACGCAACCAGGATGATCGTACACTCATTCCGGCGCCGAAGGAAGGCTATACCTTAACCATTACGGATCCGACCGGAAAAGCTGTTGAAACATTGAGTACTGTAAAACTCGATGCATTCGGCGGTTATAGTGGTGAGTATAAGATACCAGAGCATGGAGCTGTCGGCTGGTATAATTTTGTTTTGAAACCTGCTTATACAGACTTGTCCCCCAAGGATGATAGCGACACTGCACGTACCTGGACGCCGATGCGCGTGTTAGTCAGCGACTTCACTCCTTCCGCTTTTAAAGTTACCACCGACCTTAATGGCGATTTATTCGGCCCGGAGCAGAATGTTGCTGTAGCGACCGCTGCGGTACTGCATTCCGGCGGCGCTTACACAGACGCTTCAGCCCGAATCACCGCTATTCTCGACAGCCAGCCCTTTTATTCAAAGCACCCTCTGGCACAGGCATTCTCTTTCGATAGTTATGCCGATGAAACGAAAAGCCAGCAGCTTTTCCAGGCGATCACGCCGCTTAACGATAAAGGCGAGCTCAACACTACTTTCAGCACCGGCACGCCCAATATTGTTTACGGCACGCTGACGGTGAAAGCGCCGCAGGGATGACCGGGGGAAATATTATCGCTTCGGATCAATGGATGGATTATGTCGGCGTTGATCGCTTTGGTCGGGCTATGTAGCACCGAATGGATTTATCAGGCAGGCAAACCGGCTAACATCCAGTATATCGCCACGATGCCAGCGTTAGCGTCGCCAGCGGTGCTACAGGCGGTCACCATCAATATTGAGCAGTGAAGTCACACCGCCGCTCGAGAGTCGCTGGGCGCCGGTAATGCCTACATCACCAACTACAATACTGGCGGAAAAATCGGTGAATGCACTGGTACCTCTTCTGCGGGCGTGCAACCTGCACCTTCAGCGCGAAGGCGGCAGGCACATATAAACTGACGGCTGCCGTTAAGGACACGAAGGGCCGTACGCATTCGTCCATGCTATCCATCTGGGCGACGGGTAGCGATTTCGTGCTCTGGAATCAGGACAGCGATTCTTATCTAACCATTGTACCGGAAAAAACTGAGTATCATGTCGGTGACACGGCGCGTTATCTCATTAAAAACCCCTTCCCGGGCGCGAAGGCGTTAATCACGATTGAGCGTTATGGGATTATCGATCGTTTCGTGCAGACCTTCGACAGCAGCACGCCGGTCGTAGAGTTTCCCGTGAAGCCCGACTATCTGCCAGGCTATTATCTTTCCGTCACCGTTGTCTCACCGCGTGTTGAAAAACCGCTGGGCGAAGGCCAGGTAGACCTCGGCAAACCTGCCTTCCGCATGGGCTATATCAGCGTACCGGTAAACGATGCCTACAAGGAAATGACGGTTACTGCCAAGCCGGATAAAGATGTTTACCGTCCACGCGATAAAGTTACCGTAACACTACATGCCGAACCGAAAAAGCCAGGTACTAAAGAACCGATTGAACTTGCCGTGGCCGTACTCGACGAAGCGGTACTCGATCTGGTTGCTGGCGGTAAATCCTACTATGATCCCTATCGTGGTTTCTATACGCTCGATAGCCTGGATTTGCGTAACTACAGTTTGCTAACGCGATTGGTGGGACGGCAGAAATTCGAGAAAAAAGGCGCCAATCCGGGCGGTGACGGCGGCAGCGATCTTAGCATGCGCAGTCTTTTCAAATTCGTCAGCTACTGGAATCCTTCTCTAAAAACCGATGCCAAAGGCGATGCAACCATAAACTTCGAAGTTCCTGACAATCTCACCGGTTGGCGCGTGCTGGCGATTGCCGTCACGCCTACTGACAGATTCGGCTTGGGCGATGCCAGCTTTAAGGTCAACCGCCCTACCGAAGTCCGCCCTGTCATGCCCAATCAAGTCAATGAAGGCGATATGTTCGAAGCCGGTTTCAGCATTATGAACCGTACCGACAAAAAACGCACCCTTACGGTTACATTGCACGCTGATGGGCTGATTGACATCAGTAAAACACCCGCTGAACTCATTAAAGAAATCACGCTGGAGCCCTATAAACGCGAAACGGTATCGATGCCTGTCAAAGCGCTGCCGGTAAAAGCTGACCGCGATACACTGAGCGGTTTCATTCACTTTACCGCGCGTGCCAGCGATGCGTCCGACAGCGACGGCATGGAGCAGACGCTGAAAGTGGAAAAACGCCGCTCGCTGGTTACTGCGGCAACCTACGGCACGACCGAAAAAGATCATGCGGAAACATCTATACTCTTTCCGGAAAATATTGAAACGGACGTCGGTAGCGTAAGCGTGGTAGCCACACCCACTGTGATTGCCAATGTCGACGGCGCATTCCGATATTTGCGCGATTATCCGTATACGTGCTGGGAACAGAAACTGACGCGCGGCACGATGGCAGCGCATTATAAAAATCTAAAACCTTACATGGAAAAGAATTTTTGGAAAGACAGTGATGGCCTGCCGGACAAAATGCTTTCCGAGGCCGCTAATTTTCAGGCTCCGAATGGCGGTATGGCTTATTTTGTTCCTGACGATGAATACGCTGACCCCTATCTCAGCGCCTATACCGCACTTGCCTTCAACTGGCTGCGGCAGAGCGGTTATACGGTTCCGGCAGAAGTCGAAACGCGTCTGCACCGATACCTGCTTGAACTCCTGCGCCGCGATGCTGTACCGGATTTCTACTCGGAAGGCATGCGCTCCACGGTTCGCGCTGTAGCATTGGCCGCGCTTTCAGAAACCGGTAAAATTTCACTCGACGACCTTGAACGTTATCATCCACACGTCAAAGAAATGAGCCTGTTTGGGCAAACACATTTTTTAGAGGCGGCTCTCAATGTATCCGGCGGTGAAAAACTGGCTGCGGAAGTCAGCAAAATGATTCTGGCTCATGCTTCGCAGAGCGGTGGTAAATTTTCGTTCAATGAAACGCTGGATGACAGCTATACGCGCATTTTAGCGACGCCGCTGCGTGATAATTGCGCAATTCTCGATGCGTTTACCCAATACGGCGAAACACCGGAAGACAAAGAGCTTGTTGGTGATGTGCCATTCAAACTTGTGCGAACGATCACCCAAAGCCGCGGCAGCCGCGATCATTGGGAAAACACGCAGGAAAACATGTTCTGTATGAATGCGCTGATCGAATTCAGCCGTATCTATGAAAAAACAGCTCCTGCCATGACCGTTAAGGCCGATATAAACGGTACTTCATTCGGCGAAGGCGCTTTCAATGCCTTTACGGATAAACCGCTGACCTTTGAGCGGCCACTAGTGGCAACCGATCCTGGCACAAAAGCAACTGTTGGCATTAA
Source organism: Rickettsiales bacterium (assembly GCA_046348685.1). GTDB lineage: Bacteria > Pseudomonadota > Alphaproteobacteria > Rickettsiales > UBA998 > JAXMDT01. The sequence continues at coordinate 187,418 of JAXMDT010000004.1, read as the reverse complement.
CCGTAGCGGTGGAGGCAGACTGTATTATGCAACACGCCTCTCATACGCGCCAAAAAGTGACTTTGATAAACCGACTAATGCCGGAATCGAACTTACGCGCGAATATAGCGTTGAACGCGACGGCAAATGGACGCTTCTAAAAAATCCGATCCGGATAAAACGCGGCGAACTGGTGCGCGTCGATCTCTACCTGTCGCTGGCTACTGCGCGTAACTTCGTTGTCGTTGACGATGCTGTGCCGGGCGGACTTGAACCGATAAACCGCGATCTCGCCAACACATCTTCCGTCGATGCGAATAAAGGGGAGTTTGAAGCCGCTGGCGGCGCCTGGTGGTTTAAATACGGCGACTGGATGGAATATGACGTTTCGCGATGGAGTTTCTACCATCAGGAAATACGCCATGATTCGGTGCGCTATTACTCCGACTACCTTCCCGCCGGTAATTATCACCTATCCTATACCGCACAGGCTATCGCACCGGGAACATTCACCGTTATGCCTGCCCACGCGGAGGAAATGTACGATCCGGATGTTTTCGGCAAAGGCATCACCGAACAGCTGACGGTTGTAGGCAAATAGCAGCCGGCGATCTGAATCTATGAAACGTAAATTTTCATACTTTTTGTTTGGCGTCATCCTGGTTAGTGCCGCTTTCTCCTTAAAAACGCTTTATGACCTGCAGCCGGTAGATAAAAGCCTCCGCCAGGTGATTTCCGATGCGCAGCATATTCAGGTGACAGACCGTACTGGCCTGCCGCTTAGCATATCGTATCAGAACCGCTGGAATACCTATGATCACATGCCGCTTTACCGCATTCCAGATTTTCTGAAACGTGCTTTTCTGCTGTCGGAAGACAAACGCTTTTATCAGCATCACGGTGTCGATTGGCAGGCGCGGCTTGGTGCCCTAAAACAGAATATTACCGGCCGCAGCGCGCGCGGCGCCAGCACTATTACCGAGCAGGTGGTGCGTATGCTGCATCCACGTCCGCGCAATCTCTGGTCCAAATGGCTCGAAGGATTTGAAGCGGCATCGCTTGAAACACAATACCGCAAATCCGACATATTAGAATTCTATTTGAACCAGATTCCTTATGCTTCCAACCGCCGTGGTATCGTACAGGCAACCCATTATTATTTCGATCGCGATCTTACGACATTATCGCAAAAGGAAATGCTGGCACTGGTTGTCCTCGCACGCGCACCAAGTAGCTATGATCTTTATCGTCATCCCGAAAAAATTGACGGCGCAATAAATCGTTTAGCCCAGCAACTCATCGTGCAAAATATGCTACCAGCAGAAGCCGCTCAGCAGATTCGCCAAGAGGCCTTCCACCTCCAGCCTCCGGAAAATACTGTCGATGCGTCGCATTTTATTTCTTATGTACGCCGTAGCCAGCCTTTATTGTCCCATAGCATCCGCACAACGCTCGACGCGCATGTGCAAAGCCGTGTGCAATATCTGCTTGATACACGGCTACAATCGCTCGCTAAGAAAAATATACATAATGCCGCCGCGCTCGTTGCCGATCATGAAACAGGCGAAATTCTTGCCTGGGTCGTTGGCGGTAATCAGGATGCGGATACTCCTGCTAATCAGATTAACGCCGTCATCACGCCGCGTCAGCCGGGTTCGGCCCTGAAACCTTTCCTTTATGCCAAAGCATTGGAAGCGGGCTGGACTCCGGCGACGCTCATCAATGATTCGCCACTTAGCGAAGCTGTTGGTAACGGCCTGCACCGCTTCAAGAATTATAGTAACACCTTTTACGGGCCGGTGACGTTGCGCGAGGCATTGGCGAATTCACTCAATATCCCTGCCCTGCGCACGATTAGTTTTGTTGGCGCCGTTGATTACCTGACCACGCTGCATGATCTGGGGTTTTCCAGCCTGACGCAGAACGCCGATGTTTATGATGAAGGCCTTGCGCTTGGTAATGGCGAAGTCACGTTGCTGGAATTAGTGCAAGGCTATGCTGCGCTGGCACATCGCGGTGTCTATCGTCCATTGCGCAGCACACTGGATGGAGATACGGGCGAATCACAACGTATCTTTTCGGAGGAATCGGCATCGCTTATTGCTAATATCCTGTCGGATCCATGGGCACGTCGGCGCGAATTCGGCACCGGCAGCGTATTGAACCTGCCCGTTCAGACCGCGGCCAAGACCGGCACTTCTACCGACTATCGTGATGCCTGGGCGGTCGGGTTTGATAGCCGCTATGTCGTCGGTGTTTGGATGGGTAATCTTGATCAAACGCCAACCGATGGCGTTACTGGAATCGCTGGCCCTGCCCTCGTTCTGCGAGGTGTTTTTTCAGAATTGAATAAAAATAAAAAAACGACGCCACTTTTCCTAAGTCCTAAACTCGTGAAAAAAGAGATCTGTCTTTCTGTCATAGCAAAAGAAAGTTGCTATCCGCGGAGCGAATATTTCATGGCAGAACATACACCCGATTCACCTGCGCCTCACATTTCAAAACACCGTTTTTCTCTTGTCAGTCCAACCGAAGGTCTGCGCCTTGCAGTTGACCCACGTATTCCGCGCGAACTGCAAAAATTTGAATTCAAAGTAGATGGCGTGTATGAACATACGCCGGTTGAATGGTTATTAAACGATGAAAACATAACATCACACGAAACGCGTTACCTCTGGCCTCTGCAACGCGGACACCATCGATTGCAGGCCCGTATCAAGAGCGAAGATGGAACGGTAACGACGCAGAAAATATCGTTTTATGTAAAATAAAATGCATTTTATTCAAACGATTATAAAATGTTTCTGCTACCATCAATCGAATATTAAGAGTATCCTACTATATAATACTAGAGATCAATTTTATCTCACGGCGGACACATGCCGCAAAAACACCATTTGCCTTGGAATGCTGCAAACCGTTACTGGATTGTCGTTAAAGACGCCGATGCCGCTTATCCGGCGTTACAGCAAGCCGGCTATAGCACCCGGCAAGATGTGCGTCTTATCAAGACGGAACATACCTGGGTTGAAGCATGGAACCAATTAGCCACCCTTCTAATTGCACATGATGTGTTTGGACGCGCACGCATCGCGGTAATACCATCCGAGTCGGAACCAAGCTCAGGCACGATAGAACAGGAATTACGAGGCGCGGATTTTGTCAGTGGCATTGCAAAAAGCCTTTGGCTCGGCGATGCATTAATGGAAAATAGGCTTGTCTGTTATTTGCAGCCTATCGTCGATGCACAGGGCATGGCATTCGGCTATGAAGCATTCGCCAGAGTGGAGCAAGGCAGCGAGACCGTGGTTGGCGGTGCATCCATCGTGGAGGCGGGCCGGGCGCTGAATATAGAGTATCGCCTGGATCGCTTCCTGCATCACAAAGCCATCGAAGCCTACGTTGAGTTCGGTTATGGCGGACCGCTTTTTATCAATTTCTTCGCCGGATTCATTCACCGTCCCGAAATATATCTCGACAATTTAAAGCGCGAGATCGAGCGGTATGGCATACCTTCCAACCATATCGTGCTGGATATCACTCGCTCAGAAGCCCAGAAAAACATGGGACATCTGAAAGCCATTGGCGATTACTGCCGTCAGCAAGGATATGCCATCGCGCTGGACGATATTACCAATCTTCGTGATGCTGAACGGCTTATCCATGGCATCTCGCCGGATTTCATAAAAATGGATCATGCGCTGACGCAATCTATCACGCAGTCCTCAACCCAGGATATGATTCAGCAACTCGTCCAGCTATCCCATATTAAAAAAGCAAAAGTCATTGGTGAGCGTATTGAAAGCGAAGACGTGTTCCTTTCTTTGAAGTCACTCCAGGTAGATCTTTTCCAGGGATATTATTTTGGCACTCCGTTTCCGGTACGCAGTCAAAATAAGGCACAAGCCAGCTCTTAATAAAGTCATAGAAAATTAAATCAAATCACCGAGATCGTTAATTTTTACTAAACGCTTTGTTAAGCATATGCATGCTACACTGCAACATATCAACACGTACGAATGCAAAATGCATTTGGTTAATCAAATAACGTAACCAACGAGTTTGAGATGTCATCACGTTCTACACTCCTGCTGATTGTCGCCGGGGCGGTAGCTTTTGGCGCCGCCTTCATGATGCGCGGTTTCCTGGGTGACGAACAACAGGGTCCTAGCGAACCGCGCGTCCTTGTTGCAGCAATAGATATTCCACAAGGCAGCTTTATTCATACCGGCAAGCACCTGCAATGGGCGGAATGGCCGGAAGAGAAAATCCAGAAAAATTTTATTCTTGAAGGTACCGTGAATCCTGAGGACTACAATGGCGCTGTTGCTCGCCAGATGGTTACTCGCGGCACGCCAGTCACTGAAAACAGTGTTGTTAAGTCTCACGAAGGTGGGTTTATGGCGGCAGTTCTCAAACCCAATATGCGCGCCGTTTCTATCGCCGTTGATTCAACATCCGGTAATGCCGGTTTTATTTTCCCGGGTGACAAGGTCGATCTGATTCTCACTCATAGCATCCGCCGCCGTTCTTTAGACGGTGAGCAATCCGAAGAGGTATTGGCGAGCGAAACTTTCATTGAAAATATCCGTGTTCTGGCGGTGGATCAAACGGTCGAGAATGAAAAAAATACAGCTATGCTTGCTAAAACAATTACTCTTGAGGTGACGGAGCGTCAGGCAGAAAAAATAAATGTTGCAAAAGACCTGGGTAAAATCTCGCTCAGCCTGAGAAGCCTCAATAAAGATGATGTCGATAACGCTGCCGAAGATGATTCGAAGCAGAAATACACACGCGACAGCGATGTCAGTCAGATTATTGGTCCGCGCAGCTCCGCTGCAATCAAAGTGAAAGTCATCCGGGGCGATGAAAGCAAAGAAGTTGAGTTTGATCGAAATTAAAGGGGGATTGTTATGCACATCCATACCACATTACGCGCACTTGCCATCAGCTTCCTGCTGGCGCTGGGTGCCGGCTCTGCCCATGCCGAAGCTACAACGGGCAGTTTTTCAGTCGAAATCAACAAGGGTAAACTGATTCATTTGAAAGATAGCGCTGCCACGGTTGTCGTCTCCGATCCGGAGATCGCTGACGTACAGGTGCTCTCCCCTCACCTGGTTTATGCCAGCGGCCGCCGGATCGGTGAAACCAGCGTGCTTGCCATCGGCGATAACGATAAAGTCGTGCTCGAAGGCAGCCTGACGGTGACGCATAATTTAAGTAAGCTGAAACAATCCATTCTCAAGTCCATGCCGGATGCAAGGGTAGATTTCGAATCGACGGATAACGCCATCGTCATGAAAGGCAGCGTTCCCTCGCCCGCCGTAGCGGAGCGCATCCAGCGCGTCGCTTCGAGCTTTCTGCAATCAAACCAGAGCATCATCAACATGATCGACACTGATGAAGGCGATCAGGTCATGCTCAAAGTAAAAGTTGCTGAGGTTTCGCGCTCTGAGCTCAAACGCTTTGGCATCAATCTGGAATCCATCCTTAATGTAGGAAACTTTGTCTTTGGCCTGGCAACCGGTCGCGACATCATTGCCGACGCCACTGGTGCAATTCTGCGCTCCGGTACGGATAATAGTATCGCGCTGGGTTATCACAGCAATGACGCAGATATAAATGGCGTTATCGATGCGCTGGAAGATGATGGTCTTCTGACCGTTCTTGCAGAGCCGAACCTGACGACGAAATCCGGTGTCGCTGCGAATTTTCTTGCCGGTGGCGAATTTCCGATTCCTGTGGTAGGGGAAAATAGCGCGGTGACGATTGAATACCGTCAATTTGGTGTAAGCCTTGATTTTACGCCTGTCGTGATGTCTGCCCAGAAAATAAACCTGACGGTGCGCCCGGAAGTAAGCACGCTGACGACCGCAAACGGCATTCAAGCTAACGGATTTAATATTCCATCTCTTCTGACACGCCGTGCTTCAACGACAGTGGAGCTTGGCAGCGGTGAAAGTTTTGCGATTGCGGGCCTGCTGCGCAGTGATCACTCAAACGATATTTCCAAAGTGCCCGCCCTTGGGGATTTGCCGGTGCTGGGCGCTCTTTTCCGCTCCAATGAATTCCGCCAGGATCAATCCGAGCTCGTCATCATTGTGACGCCTTATATTGTGAAAGGCGTTCGCGATGCCGAGCTGCGTACGCCGGTCGATGCGTATCAGCCGGCATCGGATATCGATCGTATTCTGTGGGGTAAACTCTACCGCGAACCGGAAGAAAACCCGACAACGACCGCCAGCAATGAGGCCGTGGATGAGCCAAAACACCATCCGCGACTGAATGGTCCGGCCGGATTCATCATGCGATAGGAGACTGATCATGAAACATACCGCTCCCATGCTGCTGACCCTTCTGCTTCTTGCCGGATGCGCCAGCTACGATGAACAACGCGTTTCGTCCGATCCAGTTTTTCGTGAGACAAGCTATGTGTTTCCGCCGGATCAAACGTACGATATGCTCGATATGGAAGAGCGCGTTTCTCTCCAGCACGCATTGTCCGGTATTCCGCGCGATTCGCTGAAGAAAGCAGTGATTAGTACAAACCTGCCTTCTATTGCTTATTCCGAGAAAGTGCGCGATCTTCAGGTTTTCCTGGTCGATAATGGCTTTGATGCGGATATGATCACCGTCTCGGTCGATCATGATCCCAACCCGCTCAGCCTCTATGTACGCTATAAATTTTTTCCGTTGCCGGAAAAATGCCCGAACTGGCATAGCACCGGAACTTTTAACCAGGATGATTATCTCTCCAGCCACTTAGGGTGCGCAAATGTTTTAAACCTAACTGCCATGGTTGCTGATCCGAGTGATCTCGTGAAAGGCAAATCGAGTAATCAGCACGGTTCAGAAACATCCGTGCCCGCCATTCAGCGTTATTATAATGGCGATGCGCCCGTCGCCGCCGCCGCGAATGCGCCGTCAGATAGCGGTTCTTCTGAAACAACCGGAGGAAACTAAGCTTCATGACAGCTGGTCCTTCCCTCAGTTCCAAACCCGCCAGCTCTTTTCTTGCGTTTCTTACCGATACGGCAAGTCAGGAAGCAATAAGAACGTGCGCGCCTAAATTCGGCTGGCCTGCGGATTGCCTTCGCCACGGCACGGTCGTCGATGCAATCGCTTTCCTTAAAGAGCATAAAACTCCGGCATTTTTAATGGTGGAAGTGCCTTCCGCTGCCGAAGCCCCTGCGCTACTCGATCAATTGGCTGAAATCTGTGATCCAAATGTCAAACTAATCGTCACCGGCACCGTCAATGAATTCAGCTTTTACTCCTGGCTGATGGAAATCGGGGCATTTACCTATTTGCTTGAACCCTTTACTGATGCCGTGCTTGAGAATGCCATTAAAAAAGGAACTCAAAGTGTAAAACCCGAAACCCATGAAAAGAAAAAAGGAACCGTCATAACTTTCCTTGGTGCGCGTGGAGGTGTAGGCACCTCAACCATAGCAAGCAATCTGGCTTTAACGATCTCCCGGGATATGGGGAAACGTACGGCGCTGCTCGACCTCGACCCCTATTTCGGCACGATAGCGATGAATTTCGATGTCGATCCGACTCGGGAGTTACATACGCTACTCGAAAACCCAGAGCGAATTGATGGGCTGTTCCTCGACCGTGTGATGATACGGATAAATGATAATCTGGATATTCTAAGCGCTGAAATCCCATTTAAGGAGAATATTACTGTCAAAACCGAAGCTGCTGACGTCCTGCTATCGCGCGTTCGCGAAAAATACGACCTGATACTGGTCGATATACCGCGCGCGCTTACGCCCTTTACACGTGCTGTTTTGCTACAGACTGACCGCATCGCACTGATCAGCGACCCAACGCTGCTTAGCCTGCGCGATTTACTGCGCCATCATGATTTAATAAAAGACACTCTCCGTAAACCGCTGCCAATCGTCATTTCCAACAAAGCTGGCTTCGCGCCGAAGCACGAAATTGCTAAAGTTGATTTTGAAAAACATTATGGACGTCCTTTAGACGCTTACATTCCTTACGCACCTGAAGCGATCTCAGCGGCTGCCAATGGTGAAATGCTACTGGATGCCAGTAAAAACGCAGGCATAAAATCTGCGTATAAGACTTTAGCAGAACTCATCACTGGTGAAACATCAGAGCCGGTAGCAAAAACAAAAAAGTCAGTATTTTTCAGTAAGTCTAAAGGGAGCTGAATGTGTTCGGACGGCGCGGACTTTCCAGCGAAGAAAATCTACCAGCAGCTTCACCTGCCGCAAGCGGCCCTCTCTTAACTGCTCCCATCGCAACAGATATCAAAGAGCCGGAATCCCTACCTACTCCGGAACCTATAAAAGCTTCTCCTGTCATTACGGATGAGCTCATTAAAACCAAAGAAAAGATTTTCACGACGTTGATGGAGCAGATTGATCTGCCCACTGCATCGCAACTTGAAAAAATGGAACTACGTCAGCAGATCATCGACTTAATCGGTGATATCGTTGCTGAGCAAAAACTCATTATCAATCATCACGAACAGCAGCATTTAGCTAATCAGATCGTTGATGATATGCTGGGCCTGGGACCACTTGAGCCTTTGCTGAAAGATGAAGCAATTACCGATATCATGATCAACGGCCCGCATCAGGTTTATGTCGAGCGTAAAGGAAAGCTGGAGTTGACCGATGTGACATTCCGGGACGATTCACATGTTATGAGCATCGCGCAGCGCATCGTAACGGCGGTAGGACGCCGGGTCGATGAAACGACGCCGATTTGCGATGCACGCTTACTAGACGGTAGCCGCGTTAACGTCATTGCGCCGCCGCTCGCCCTGCGTGGCTGCACGATATCCATCAGAAAATTTGCTAAAAAGAAAATCACGCTCGAAATCATGGCGCAGCAGAACAATATTTCCGAAAATCTCTGTAAAGTCCTGAAAATTGCAGCGGCCTCGCGTTTGAACATTATTGTTTCGGGTGGTACCGGTTCGGGTAAAACCACGATGCTTAATGCGCTCTCACGCCTGATCGACCAAGCGGAGCGCGTCGTAACCATCGAGGATGCTGCCGAACTGCAGCTACAGCAACCACATGTCGTTCCTCTCGAAACCCGCCCGCCGAACCTGGAAGGGCACGGCGAAATCACTATGCGCGCGCTTGTCAAAAATGCACTGCGTATGCGCCCTGACCGTATTATTCTCGGTGAGGTCCGCGGCGGCGAGGCACTCGACATGCTGCAGGCCATGAACACCGGCCATGATGGTTCCATGGGAACGTTGCACGCTAACAATCCGCGTGAAGCACTGACCCGTCTTGAAAACATGGTGAATATGGCCGAAGCAAAGCTGCCAAGCCGCGCTATCCGCCATCAGATTGCCAGCGCCGTCCAGATGATCGTACAAATTCAGCGTATGCGCGATGGCGTACGCCGCGTGACGCACGTGACTGAAATCGTCGGCATGGAAGGCGACGTTATTGTCACGCAGGATCTTTTCACCTTTGAATTCAAGGGCGAAGATGAAAACGGCAAGCTGGTTGGCGAATTCATGTCCAGTAAATTACGTCCAAATTTCGTCAAACAGGCTGCTTATTTCGGCTTGTCCGATGCGCTTCTGGAAGCAATAGGTTAAACATGCAACGCACGCCGATGATGGTTGATATAGCTTTGTTTGGCGGCGCGGCGCTATTTTTCGCTGTCGTGTTTCTGCTGGTTAAGGAATCGCAGCGTAAGGAACAGCTTGCCGCTCGCATCGCCCGCGTTCGTCATGCCGCACCAGTAAAAAAAGGCCAGAAGAACGAGAAAACTTCTCTGCGCCGCCAAACGAATGATCCTTCTTTAGCGTATGTCAGCAACGTTGCCGAAACGCTAGGCTTTATCGAGAAACTCCGTAACCGGCTCGATATGGCCGGAATGGCGCTGGCACCTGAGCGTTATGTCATCGTGTCCCTCGCCTTAATGTTTTTTTCCACAATTATTATTTATTTCACTTCAGGAAAGCCTTTTATCCTTGCCGCACTAATAGGATTGATCATCGGACTAGGATTTCCCCACATTTATGTCGGACTCCGTATTGGCAAACGCAAAAAGCGCTTTCTTAGCTTATTTCCGGATGCAATCGATCTGGTTGTACGCGGGCTGCGCGCCGGTTTACCGGTAACTAAATCAATGCAGACGGTAGCCGACGAAATCGCCGATCCGGTAGCTGGCGTCTTTCGCGAAATGGTTGATCAGATGGGTCTGGGCGTGCCTTTAGAAAAGACACTATATTCCATGGCAGACCGGCTGGACCTAACGGAATTCAATTTCTTCGTGACAAGTATTATTCTGCAGCGGGAAACCGGTGGTAATCTCGGCGAGATTCTGAACAATCTCTCTGAAGTGCTGCGCCAGCGCCATATGTTCAAGATGAAGATCAAGGCGATGTCAATGGAGGCGCGGGCGTCAGCGACCATTGTCGGTTCCCTACCCTTCTTCGTCTTCGCGATTCTTAGTATTTTTTCACCGGATTATCTTCAGCCGCTTTACGACGATTATCGCGGCAACATAGCTGCGCTCGGCTCGTTGGCAAGTCTAGGAACCGGCGTTCTGATCATGGCTAAAATGACGAGGTTCGAGATATGATCTCAGGCCAGCCACTTAATTTTACCGCGCTGCTTCCGTTCGGGCTAACGGAAAACGATTTCTATACGGCGATTACCGCCGTTCTTGCATTTTTGACTATATGGTCGATAGGTAAAGCATTTTTCATTCGCGACAGGCTTGGCCCACGTATGAAGGCGATTCAGGAACGCCGCCAGGAAATGAAAAATGAGCTGCTGGCACAGCGTAAACGCAAAAAACCGCAGAAGAATACGGACTGGATGCGCAGCATTGTAACCAGACTTCAAATCTTGAAAAAAAGCCAGGCGGATGCAGTCAGCATGAAACTGATTCAGGCAGGTTATCGTACGAAAGATGCCATTATTGTCTATGCATTTGCAAAACTGACCCTGCCTTTTATCTGCCTTGCGATCGGAGCAATTCTTTCCGATATGAATTGGCGCAATCCATTCGCCGAGACAGATTTCTGGAAATGGTTGATTGTTGTCGGTGCAGGTTTTATCGGCGCCCGTTTACCCGATATTATGGTTACGAATATGAAACTGAAACGCAGCGACAAGATCAGAAAGTCACTTGCTGATACGCTGGATCTTATGCTCATTTGCGCGGAAGCAGGACTGAGCCTTGTGGCAGCTCTTGACCGCGTTGCCCGTGAATTAGGCCAGGCTTACCCTGAAATGGCAGAAGAACTTAGCCTGACCTCTGTGGAAATCGGCTTTTTGCCAGACCGTAATACGGCGCTTAAACATTTTGCTGAACGCGTCGATTTGCAGGAAGTACGCAGCATGGTGAATGTTTTGCTGCAAACCGAAAAATATGGCACGCCAATCGCGCAGGCGCTACGTGTGCTTTCGAGGGAATTCCGGACGCAGCGTATGCTGCGCGCGGAGCAGAAAGCCGCCAAGCTCCCTGCTATCATGACTGTACCGATGATCATCTTTATTCTGCCAACCCTGTTCGTGATCGTGATGACGCCTGCCATGATTGGCGTTATGGACGCTTTCTAAAACGTTCAATCCTTCTCATTGTCACCGGTCATCCAAGGCAGAGTACGCCAGTGCGGTGGCAATGCTGTTTTTGGCTCAGGCTCGGCCTGAGTTGCCGCAACAGGAATCTGTGTTTCTGGCGGTGATATTAATTGTATTGAATGATCGTTGGCATCGGGAGAAATAACGTCCACGGGCTTTATGTCTGTTGCTACCGTGTCCGTGCTTGCTGCATGTGGTGCCTGTATAGGCTCGATACGAGAGGGTTCTACTGTTTGAGCGGGAGCTTGCTTTGTAGCGGGCAGCGAAGTCACCACTTCCGCTGGAACAATTTTTGTTTCGGTAAAGGGCGTGACAATTGTCTTTTCTTCTGGCTTCACGGCTTCAACTTGTCCTGCAGCGACTGGAGTAGCGGCGGCAGAAGGTACAGCTTTCGGCGCATCCAGGGTTTGGGCAGGAATAGTCGGCACCGGCACCGATTGATCGTGACGGCTTTGTAAATCATCAACATAAGACTGGTAAAAGGCAATGTTTTCGTTCATTTCCCTTTCATTCAAATCTTTGCCGCCCCATTCGCGTGCCTTGTCCATATCGCCTTTCAGCCCATATGCCAGCGCCAGGTTTTGCCGCATAACAGGAGAATCTTCCACATTCTTGATGCCCTGCAATACATCGATCGCTTCATTATATTTTCCGGTCATAATACACGACATGGCAAGGTTATTTTCCACAAAAGGGAAATTTCCATTTCCGTCACTCAGTGCCTGACGGTATTCGATTTGCGCTTCCTCATGACGGCCCAGCATATCAAGAGCAATACCTTTGCCGTTCAAAAGGTCGACGTTTCCGGAAAGATCTTTAAGCCCTGCTTCAAAATAACCCAAAGCATCTTTTGGCTCATTACGGTTAATGGCAATTTTACCCAGGCGTAAATTTACCTCGGGATTATTTGGCTGCAGTTTTTTCGCCTGCAGCAGAACATCTTTGGCTTGAGTCCGATGTCCCTGCTCGAGATAAACGCGAGACAGCGCCAGGTGGCCCTCCACTCCGCCTTTCGAAACTTCTATCGCCTGCTTGTAAAGATCGATGGCGCTATTGACGTCCCCACCTTTTTCCACATTACGCCCCAGACGCAAAAAATTGGTTTCTTTTTCGGATATCGGTGTTTTTGGAGCTTCTGGAACAGGACCCTGTGCGCAGCTGCTCAGTGCAAGAAGGACAATTACGGATGCCGTATGGAACAAAAAACGATTCATGGCCTACCTCACAGGTGTTGGCAGAAGGATAACCGCGCCCATAAAGCAGCGTCAAGTAATAGCTTCCAAGCCTAGATTAGTGACTGATACGAAGATTGGAGAGTGAATCCCCAATGACGCGGAATGCCTGCTGCAGGTCCGAGCCGGTTGGTGAATCGAAATAATAACTGGGATCGCTCGCGCAATTCTGTAGCAAGGTTTCAATGCTGGAGCCGGGATTGTCGAATGCCACCGTATAAATGATGATGCCATGGCTTTTCATTGAAGTGCATACCGAAGAAAGCTTGTTATTAAGGGCAGTAACCGCATTGCTTTGATTTGTGCTGCCAAGGCGCCCGTTAGATAAGTACCAGTATGCGGTGCGCGAGGTATTATCCATCGTGTTCATCCCATCGGTCAGAATGACCACTGCTTTATTCATCAGCGGCGTGTTATAGTCGAGCGGCAGGCTGTTTGTGTTCATCTGGCCGCCCCACAATCCACGCCAGCGCGGGGAAAGCATGCGCCAGCCCCATACTGCGCCATAGCCGACATGGGTATTGCCGCGTGCTTCCATAGCATCGATGGATGCTTTGACCGTTGATTTTTCTGCAACCATCGGCAGCACTGGTTCAGGACAATTTTTATTGGGCCCTAACGTGCTGCTGACCGTGCGATACTGTCCGTTTGTGCGTATCCAGTCATTATTCGAGTCATCCGGCCAATAATACGCTTTGAATTTTTCAGATGCGGGAGGATCGTCGTTTACATCCCTGCCTGTATAGCGCGCATCTACACAGCCACCCCAGCTTGTCGGGCCCCAGGCAAGGCCGTTCATATACGATGTATTCATCCAGCTTGTATGGGACGAGCCTATATTTACCGTCTGTGAAAACGGAACCACGCCCACCCACAGATCGTCTACCGTATTATCACTGCCATAAAGGATATCGACCAGCGATTTGGCTGCGGTTTTCATATCTTCGAGCTTATTATTATCGCCCATAGAACCGGTGTTATCCATGACTAGTACCAGCTCCATGCCTTTCGTGCTGCGCGTAATTTCCGATTCCGCGTGTAACGGCATTGTCATCACGCCGAATACTTTGCCGAACGTTGTCGGCAATGTGCCATCTGCGGTAAGATTGATAATTGTATTATTAGCACTGACAACCGCAGTCAGGGACGTGACAGAGGTACCAAGATACCCTACCGGATAGTTCGCGTAAAAATATTTGTTTACCTCGGTCGTCAAATTAGTGGTATTGACCGTACTTCCTGCCGCCAGGCCGGCAGCATCCAGCGCACTGGAAAGTTTAGCCTGCGCCAGTTCTCGGCGGCTGATATCGATGGCAAGGCCAACGGAACCCACCAGCACCAGAAAAGCAAAGCCTACAAGAGGTATGACAGAACCCTCTTCCGAGCGGAAAAATTGCATCCATGTACGTTTCATACTATACTCCATCAGGAGAGAATCAGGACGGTGCGTTGGTTAGTTCGCCGAGGCGCGGCTTATAAATCGCCGATTTATACAATGTCCGGCTGCCGAACAGCTTCGAATTAAACAATGGCGTAAACCGGTAAAATACCTCCGCAATTATAATATTATCTCGATCATTCAGCGTGAAGCCTGTTGGCAATGTTGCGGTTGAACCGACATTTCCGATGAGGCTGGAGCTTCCGGCGAGTGTTCCGCCGCCTGTATAGCGCCAATTGACGATCGGGTTCTGTCCTGGATTTTTAGTAACAGAAGTCACCATGACGATTCCATTGGCACCAAAAGTATAAGGGTTCATCATATCCTGCGTCGCAGCCAGCAACTGATCCATACCGGCCGTGGTAAGATCGGTAGACTGCGCGACAACGTCCGCCACTGTAAAAGCGATTTTTTCCTGCTTCTGATTAACTAGCAGGAAACGTGAGCCTTCTATAGAGCCAAGCAGAAGAATAAGTAATACAGGAGCGCAAAGCGCAAATTCCGTCATGGCAATCCCATCTCGGGCCTCAATAAAATGCTTAATATGTTGTATTACGTGATGCATATTCCTAATACGGTTCATTCTTGACAACAGCGACAGCGCGCAGCGTCACGTTTCCGTTATTACTGATAAATTTCGATATAAGCGGCGTATTGATACGCCACGGATAGGTCACGGTATAAACCACAATATCGTTTGCATCCCCGTATCCCTGCTGCCCCATATCCGCATCCCAGTGGCCGTTGCCATTTACATCGGAATAGGTTTCACCGGTATCATAGCGGCCATTATGATTGGTATCCGTATATGGCTCGGAGTCGCCGATCTGGTCGAATTGGCCATAGAATTTGCTGGTGATAGTTATAAGACTGGGATCAAAAAATACTCCGGCACGTGCTTTGAGCGCATTAATGATTGTATCTTCACGGCTCTGGCCGCTTTCAGTATATCCCGTTTTTCCGAGACGGGAGGAAAGCGTGGTCGCGCCTTCCATGACGCTTTGTACAAACATAACGAGCGAGAATTCGATCGTCCCGAACATGAACAATAACAGGACAGGCGCGATAAAAGCGAATTCAATCGCAGTCACCCCCTCTTCAGAGCGATAAAAACGGAATGTATTCAAGAGTTTTCGCAGGCGTGGCATAAGATGCCGTTATACTGGCGGATTTTTATACCATATCAGTATATGCCCAGTATCGTTAACGGGCGTTTAATTAATTATTGGTTTTTATTCAATTTCAGTGCGTTATTAATGCTTATTTCCTGCTTTTATACCCATAACATAATGCTTGAGAAATGTTTGGATCAGAGCGTGCGTGGATTGCCCCCCAACCACAGAAAGTCGGCCAGAAAGACCTAGAACGCAAATACCATGAATCCCTGCCCATAAAACATAGGCGTGGCGGCGGGCTTCATGCTTGGAATCCATGCAGTATGCCAGGAGTTGCTCTTCTATGAGACAGAAAAGTTCCCGAAGTTTGGTACGATACCATTCGGGGAGTTTTTTCTCGGTCTGCAACCGGTATTCGAACAATGCCGTCCACTGTGCATAGTTTTTCCGGGCGAATTCGTAATACCCATTTGCGAGCACTTGCAGCGGTTCCTTCCTATGTGTCCGCTCAAGCGCGGATAAGACGTCCCCTTTCAATGCATCCAGCGTCACCGCATTCATTTCCAGCATGAGCGTGTCGTAGGAACCGAATACATGATATACGGAACCAACCGTGTAGCCTACCTTGCCAGCAACCTTGCGAGCGCTGAATCCTGAAAGACCATCCTTGCGGATAAGATCCAAACCTGCTTTTATCATCAACGCTTTAAGTTCGTCGCGGCTATGATCGGACCGTCGGGCCATAATATATTAAACACTGTATAATTAATTATTGAACAGTGTTTAATAATATGCTATTCTACCCAAAATGCAACCCTAAAAAGAGTGCACTATGGAACTGCTAATTGGCGTGGGTATTGCGATTATTCTGATAGCTCCTTTGGTTTTGCCATGGGTAAACCAGAGCCGTATTTCTAAACTGAAAGAAGATGTCCGCGTTTTGCGCGCCCATCTTAATGGCGTACTGGTTGCACTTGAAAAGCAAGGCATCGAAGTCAAACCGCTAACATCAGGTTCAGGCATCCCTGCAGCGCCTATTGCTACACCCGAATCTTCTTTTCAGGAAATTCCATTAGCCAAAGCGCACAAACCGAAACAGCAACCGGCTGTCTCACCGGAAATCGTTGTTACGACAAAACAGAAGCCACTGAAAAAAGAGAAGGAAAAAATCGGCTTTGAGCAACAATTCGGCGCACGCCTCCCCGTCTGGATCGGCGGGATTGCGCTCGCTTTCGCTGGTTTTTACATGATTAAATACTCAATTGAAAAAGATTTGCTCGACGAAAACGTCCGCGTCATGCTTGGTGCTCTGTTTGGTATTCTGCTGTTAGCAACTGGCAACTGGGTACGCCGTCGTCCCAGCTTTTCTAATGGCACGCGGATTGCGCAGGCGTTGTCCGGCGCCGGTATCGCCGATCTTTATGTCAGCCTGTTTGCCGCTGCCAACCTTTATCACCTGATTTCCCCTGTCACTGCTTTCATAGGAATGGCCTTTGTGACAGGATTGCCCGTAGTGCTGTCACTGCGTCATGGCGCGCCGATTGCCCTTCTCGGGCTGCTCGGCGGATTTCTCACACCCGCTCTGGTTGGCTCGAACGAACCCAACACGCCCCTTCTTTTCATTTACCTCTATGCCGTCAGCAGTGCATTGATGGTCATCATCCGCAAAGAGCGGTGGTGGTGGCTTTCGATTCCTACCGTGCTCGGAGCTTTCGGCTGGGTTGTCCTATGGTTGATGACGGATTATCAATCGGGCGATTCCTTATGGATTGGACTCTTCCTTCTCGGTATCAGCGCTACGGTAGTGGCCCAATCCCGCCGCGAGATGGAAGAAGGCGATACCGAGGGCACGCCGCTTCTCTCTGCCGGCCATCTTAAATTACATCACTTTGGTGGCGCCTGTACTCAATGCGGGCTTTGCGGCGTATCATAGTGGGTTTACCCAGCTTGAATGGGGATTTTGGCCTGCTTGCGCTGGGTAGCATTGCGCTTCATGGTTTAACTATAAGGTATACCGGTTCGCGCCCTGGCTATCGCTAGCCGTCAGCCTGATCATGATCGCTTCCCGGAACCCACCGCGTCCAGGGCGATATTATAGTAGTCGTTGGCGGTTTTGCTGCTTTATTCGTGTTGAGCGTTTCTGGCTGTTGTAGCGCGAGCGACCGGTACATTGGGCAGTCATCAGCGTTGTCGGTGCCAATTTTTGCCATCGCGTCGCCCACATTAAACTGAGTGTTCATGACCGGATTCTTGCGTTTTTGGGTGAGCCCGCTCGTGATGTGCATTTATGGGGCTTCCTCGCCATGGGGTTGGCGGCAGCCTCTTTCGTCATGACCAAGTTAGTCTTTATGCACCTTTCAAAAAATGAATCTGACAACAGCGTTTTGGCTCATGCGCTGGCATACAACGGCCTTTGTCTGCCTGATCGGTATCGAAATACCGCGCGAATTCCTGTCGGTGGCGCCGGCGCTGGAGATTCTCGCCATCGCTGTCATCAACCTGCGTTTCGATATTCATGCGCTACGCTGGCCCGGCACTGGGCGTAGGCGTACTCTTCGCAATTATTTTGATGCCGTACAATACTGTTGCCGTGCGTCGCACTTTACAGTCTGAGCGAAGCTACGGCATGCACAAACCGCGATACCGATCGTCACTTGGCCTCTATTTCAACTTCTGATTGCCCGCCTTTTTTTGCTGCCAGCAGTAAGCCCTGCTGCGACGGAAAAAGATGACTGGCTCGCAAGGCTTTTTTGAATTTCATGCCGCCGCTGCCCTGTTCGGCATCATGATATTATCTTGCCCGCCATGCTTTCCATACACCCTGAGGAGATCGTCTTCGTTATCGCAGGTTTCACCGAACGTGGCGTAATCACCGCAATATTATTTATCTTTGGACTTGGCCGTCTTGTCGCCGGACGTCGCTACACACGCACGCTGCCAGCTGGAGCGGCATGTGCCCAGCGATAGCGCTCTTCAGAACGGCTTATTTTGACCTGATTTTGCCAAACCCGTTTTGGTCTGATCAATCAGTCGGCACCGTGAAATTGTTGAACAGTCTCGTCATCACGTATGCAGTGCCCGTGGCTTTCATTCAAATACTGAATCGTGAACTCAGGCTGCTTAAAAAACACAAATTAACACTAGTCCCCAATATTTTTCTGCTGGTACTGGCTTTTATGTTTGTCACCTGCGAAGTGAGCCAGTTCTATCATGGTGAATATCTTGGCATCGGCGAGATCACGAACGCGGAAATCTACACTTATTCCGCCGTTTGGCTGCTACTTGGGGTTGCGCTTCTTTTCCTAGGAACGCTAAGGCATGAGCGCATGATTCGTATTGCCTCTCTCATCGTCATTTTGCTCAGTGTCGGTAAGGTATTCCTTTACGATGCATCGGAACTGACCGGACTTTATCGTGTATTTTCTTTCCTGGGACTTGGTATCTGCTTGATGGGTCTCAGCTATTTCTATACACGCTTCGTATTTGGCAACGCGCGTGACAACAACGGTAATCTATGAGCACTGGTCTTTCTCTTCTGACGAAACGGCGGTTTCTGCCTCTTTTTGTGGCTCAGTTTCTTGGTGCGTTTAACGATAACGTATTCAAAAATGCGATGGTCATTCTCCTAACGTTTCACGGTCTCAGCTCAATGCCGAATGAAAAACTGCTGGCGCTCGCTGCGGGTCTTTTCATCCTGCCTTTCTTTCTTTTTTCCGCCATGGCAGGCCAGATCGCCGATAAATACGATAAGGCGCGCATGATCCGCATTATCCGCTTTACTGAACTTCCATGTATGGTCTTTGGTAGCGTGTCATTCTTTACTGGAAACGAATGGGTGATGCTGGCGGCATTGTTTTTCCTCGGTATTCAGGCGACATTTTTCGGCCCCATCAAATATGGCGTATTACCAGAAATCCTGCCGGAAGATGAATTGCTGGGCGGAAATGGCCTTGTCGAAGCCGGGACTTTCCTTGCCATCCTGATCGGCACGATTACTGGCGGTTTATTGATTCTGCGGGAAAATGGCATGATCATTGTTTCATTAGTGATGGTCAGTGCTTCGCTCATCAGCTGGGGAGCAAGCTATTTCTTGCCGCGCGGCACCGCGGCCGATCCTGAGCTGAAAATCGGCTGGAATATCGCCAGTGAAACCTGGAAACTGATGAAATATGCCCGTGTCCGTGAAGATGTTTTCCTGTGCATCATCGGTATTTCCTGGTTCTGGCTGATCGGCGCTACCTTCCTCGCCCAGTTCCCTGCCTATATAAAAGATTTCCTGCATGCCGATGAAACGGTAGTAACCTTATTCCTTACTATCTTTTCGCTGGGGATCGGCATTGGTTCCATTCTCTGCAATGCGCTCATGAAAGGTCGCATTCACGGCAGTTACGTACCTTATGGCTCGCTTGGCATGACGCTTTTTATTTTCATTATTTATTTTGCCAGCCGTGCGTATGACATGGATCCTGCTGCGCCATTACAGAATTTTATGGGTTTTTTGACCAACCCGGAAAATTTTCCCATTTTGATTAGTATGTTGCTGCTGGCTATCAGCGGCGGTATTTTCATTGTACCGCTCTATGCCATCATGCAGTCGCGTACGGAGAAGGCTTACCGTTCGCGCGTGGTTGCCAGCAATAATGTCATCAATGCATTGTTCATGGTGCTTTCCTCCGTGCTTACTTACATCATGTCGCATCTGGATTTCACGTTACTGGATGTATTTCTAACTATCGGCGTCGTCAATGTACCCGTCACCTGGTTGATTCGTAAGTTAGTTGTCGACCAGCAGGCGAAACAAAAAGCCCAAGGCCAATAATGCTCCGCTCTTTTCTCCGCTTTTTATTGAAACTCTGCTACCGCGTTGAAGTGCAGGGGTTGGAAAATTATCAGGCGGCGAGTGATAAGGCGCTGATTATCGCTAATCATCTTTCCTTTCTGGACGCAGCCCTGATTGCCACGTTTTTGCCGGAAAAAATCACCTTCGCCATTAACACGCATGTTGCGAAAAAATGGTGGATGCAGCCCTTTTTGCCGCTGGTCGACGCCTTTCCGCTCGATCCATCCAATCCAATGGCAACTAAATCGCTGATCGATCTGGTCGCTGGCGGTAAAAAATGCGCGATTTTCCCTGAAGGCCGCATCACAGTCACCGGCTCGCTGATGAAAGTTTACGAAGGCCCGGGAATGATTGCCGACAAATCGCATGCCATGATACTGCCAATCCGCATCGATGGAGCGCAATATACGCCATTTTCACGTTTGCGTGGCAAAGTGCGCCTGCGCTGGTTCCCGAAGATTACGCTCATCATTTTGCCGCCGCGTCATCTCCAGCTGCCGGATGAATTGAAAGGCCGCAAACGCCGTGCAGCCGCCGGCCTGCACCTCTACGACATGATGAAAGAAATGGTTTTTGAAACCTCCGATGTAAGAAAAACCTTATTCGAAAGCCTTATTGATGCACGACATATTCATGGAGGCAGGCATAAGATTGTTGACGATGCATTGCGCCAACCACTTTCTTTCGACCAATTGATTCTCCGTAGTTTGGTGCTTGGCGATGTATTGCAGCACACCACAAAAAAAGGCGAAGCCGTCGGCGTTATGCTGCCGAACATGGCGGTAAGTATTGCCGTTTTCTTTGGCTTGCAAGCTTACGGGCGCATCCCCGCCATGCTGAATTTTTCGATGGGAAGCAAAAGCGTGTCATCAGCATGCACCATTGCTCTCGTCAAAACGGTAATTACCTCGCGCCGCTTTGTTGAAACCGCAAAACTGCAGGATATTGTCACCAGCCTTGAGGAAATGCATATCACTATCCTCTATCTCGAAGATATTGCTAAATCTATCCCAACTTTCTGCAAGTTAAAGGGGTTTCTCTTCAGCCTCTATCCAGCAATTTTTCTTAAATATTATAAGCAGCCACAGTCCGAAGATGGTGCGGTTATCCTCTTTACATCCGGCTCGGAAGGCACGCCAAAAGGCGTAGTGCTAAGCCATATTAATCTACAGGCAAATCGGTTTCAGCTTGCCGCTTCAGTAGACTTTGGCCCGACTGATATTGTTTTTAACGCCTTGCCAATTTTCCATTCTTTCGGCCTGACGGGTGGCACGATCCTGCCGATTTTATCGGGTATCAAAACCTTTTTTTATCCCTCACCGCTGCATTACCGCGTCGTACCGGAACTCGTTTACGACATCAATGCGACGATTTTCTTCGGCACCGATACATTTCTTTCCGGGTATGCACGCTATGCCAATCCCTATGACTTTTACAGCGTGCGCTATGTATTCGCCGGTGCGGAAAAATTACGTGAGGAAACCCGTAAAGTCTGGGCAGACAAATTTGGCGTACGCATCTTCGAGGGTTACGGGGCAACGGAAACCGCTCCCGTCATTGCCAGCAATACGCCTATGCATAGCCGGGCCGGGACTGTTGGACGCTTTATGCCAGGGATTGCCTGGCAACTCGAGTCCATCCCAGGCATCGATGCAGGCGGGAGACTGCACGTCAAAGGCCCGAATGTCATGAAAGGATACATGCTTTCCGATAATCCGGGCGTACTCACCCCTCCAGAAGAAGGATGGTATGATACCGGCGATATTGTCGAAGTGGACGCGCATGGTTTCGTCAGCATCAAGGGAAGGGCCAAGCGTTTTGCCAAGATAGGCGGAGAGATGGTCTCGCTTACTGCAGTCGAAAGTTACATCCATGAACTCTGGCCGCAATACGAACATGCAGTTATCGCCGTTGCAGATGCAAAGAAAGGCGAGCAACTGGTATTGGTAACAACCTATGCCCGCGCGCACCGGGAAGATATCCTCGAATATCACCGTGATCACGGCATCAGCGAATTATCGCTGCCACGAACAATCCTGACGCGCGAGAGCCTGCCTATTCTCGGCACGGGCAAGGTGGATTATGTCAATCTGAAGCAATGGGTAGAATCGAACGTTGCCAGGAAATCCTAACGCTTCTTGACTAATTCGTACCGGTCAGAAACAATCCCGCCGTGCCCTCTTCTTTTTTCACGTTAGAGCAACAAGGCTCCCAGGCAATCCTGCATCTTCAGGGCGCGTGGAATCTTGCGCATCTGGCAACGCTTGAAAAAGATGCGGAGGAGGTTGGAAAAAATCGCTTCTCGCAAATGGAAATCGATGGCAGCGGCTTAGAGCAGCTTGATACGTCCGGAGCCTGGATGCTACGTAAATTGTTAAGCAGGATGATGGCATCCGGCGCCGATATCACCACATCCAATCTGCAGCCCAGGCACCAGGAAATTCTCACCCTGACCGACCTTGACACGACACCGCCTGACCCTCATCACCATCTTCGCAACCCCCTGAAATCGCTAATTGAAAGGCTCGGGCATCGTACGGTAGGCGTTATGGGCGGCGCGTATCTGCTGATCTCGTTTCTCGGTGAGGCGATGGTCACTATCATGCGGAGTATTTTCACCTCCGCCTCGGCGCGCTGGAATTCGATCATCCGGCATATAGATGAAACCGGTGTCGATGCAATTCCGATTGTCTCCCTCATTGCTTTTTTAATTGCCGTAGTCCTTGCTTACCAGGGAGCCAATCAACTGCGTCAATTCGGCGCTGATATTTTCACAGTTGACCTTACCGCCATTTCCATCCTGCGCGAAATGGGAGTTTTACTTACCGCGATCATGGTAGCCGGGCGTTCTGGCAGCGCGTTCACGGCAGAAATTGGCGTTATGAAGGTAAACGAGGAGATCGATGCAATGCGGGTCATGGGACTGGATGCGTTCGAACTTCTGGTCGTACCGCGTTTGATAGCACTGGTCATCACCTTGCCAATTCTCACCTTTATTGCTGATATAATGGGGCTTTTCGGAGTTGGCGTTGTCACCAACAACCTGCTTGGCATACCTATTGAACAATATCTGTCGCGAATACAGACCGCGGTCAACATCAAGCATTTCTGGGTCGGTTTTGTGAAGGCTCCGGTTTTTGCTTTCCTTATCGGGATTGTCGGCTGCCTTTGCGGGATGAAAGTAGGCAGCTCGGCGGAAAGCGTGGGTAAACTGACAACCATTTCAGTCGTGGCGTCAATCTTTCTTGTCTTGCTCGCGGATGCCCTGTTCTCCATACTTTTCTCAAATTTGAAAATATGAATGATACACCCGCTATTCGCGTTAAAAGCCTGGTCAATCGCTTTGGCAGACAGCTGGTGCACGACAACCTGTCATTTGAAATCAGTCAGGGCGAAATCATTGGCATTGTGGGTGGCTCCGGATCTGGCAAATCAGTGCTTATGCGCAGTATTATTGGCTTGCAGCAGCCGAAAGAAGGCGAAATCTTTATTCTCGGTAACCGCCGTCCTGATGGCGAATGCACGGATGCGCGCGATGTCGGCGTGCTTTTTCAGCAAGGAGCGCTGTTTTCATCGTTAACCGTATTGCAGAATGTCATGATTCCACTTCAGGAGCATGCCGATGCTTCGCGGGGCGCTCTGCAGGAGCTGGCAATGCAAAAAATTCTGCTTGCCGGGCTGCCTCCGGAATCCGCTGCAAAATTTCCCTCGGAATTATCTGGCGGGATGATCAAACGGGCAGCGTTGGCGCGTGCATTGGCACTCGATCCCCATATTCTTTTTCTCGATGAGCCGACTGCCGGCCTTGACCCCATTGCCGCTGCCAAGTTTGATGAACTTGTAAAGGATTTACAGAAAAGTCTGGGGCTCACTATTGTCATTATCACGCATGATCTGGATACATTGTTTAGTATCTGCGACCGCATTGCCGTTCTGGTGGATAAGAAAATCATCGTCGATACGCTGCAGAATCTGCTGGAACATAAACATCCATGGATTTATGAATATTTCCATGGGCCGCGTGCACGGGCGGTACTGGATGGTAAAGGCTAATGGAAAGCAAACAGAATTATTTTGTGGTCGGATGCTTCGTGCTGGCGGGTATTGTCGCCATGTTCTTTTTCGTGATCTGGCTGACGGGAAACGGCGAAGATATTCAGTATAAGCAGTACCGCATTTATTTTACTCAGTCGGTTAGCGGATTAAACCAGGGCGCGACGGTGAAATACCGGGGTGTAGAGGTCGGCCGCATCCAGACGATCTCCATTGATCCCAGCAATTCCGAGCGCATACGGGTTACCATTCGCATTCAGGATACAACGCCGGTCAAAACAGATACCTATGCCACGCTTAAGCCACAAGGCATTACCGGCCTTACGTACATTGAGCTTACGGGCGGGACACGGGAGGCACCTAGGCTGGAAGCGAAAGAAGGCAAAGTTGCCGTTATCCCTTCCACTCCTTCTTCTTTTGACCAGATCGTTACCAATATTCCCATGTTGATGGAAAAGCTGAACACGCTTGTTGAGCAGACCAATAAAATGTTCGACGATAAAAATGTAGCCGCCTTTTCCGCTACGCTTGGAAATGTTCAGGGCTTTACGGCAAATCTGAATGATAACACCAAGCAAATTAATTCGCTGCTGGAGCAAACGAATGTTGCGATGACAAATCTTGCCCAGACGTCCGAAAGCATACGTAAGCTTTCCGATGAAAGCCGTTACGATGTAAAAGTCACGATCGAAAAAACCAAAGAGGCAGTTGAGGAACTCACCTCGCTTTTGCAAAAAAGCAACCGCTTCGCAGGACAAGGATATCACGAGTTAAATGGCGTGCTGGTCGAGATGAAAAAAACGCTGCGGGAACTGGACGCTTTAGGCAATTCTTTAAATCGCGATCCGGCTCAGCTTTTATTCTCCCCTAATTATAAAGGTTATAAAGTACCATGAAAACATGCCTTTTATTTCCTGCTCTTTTGTTGCTTGGCGGATGCCTCAGCCAATCAGATCCTGCTCACATTTATATCCTGAATGCGCCAAAGACGTCTCCGGCCGCCCAGCAGGTTGCACGTGATCTGGAAGTTGTCGCACCGACAGCAGCCCCCGGGCTTTCCACAGACCGTATTGCATTAAAACATAGCCCTACCAGTTTCGATTATTACGCTGATAGCCGGTGGCCAAGTCCGCTACCGGAGATGGTGCAGGCGACGATCGTAAAAACATTGGAGCAGCAAGCGGTGGCCACGTCCGTTACCAATGATGAGATTCCTACTGCTGCAGATGATATTCTCTCCATTTCCATTCAGGACTTTCAGGCGGAATATATGGGAAATGATGCTGCGCCGGTTGTACATGTTACTTTATCAGCCAAGCTTTCTGATGCTGCAACGCAAAAAGTTTTTGGTACATTTATCTCTACTTCGAGCGTTAAGGCTGGAGCAAACAGCATGGAACAGATCGTCGCTGCATTTGACGAATCATTCCAGAAATCCTTGCTTGATCTAAGCAATCATGTCGCAGCACTGCTTGCACAAAAACCGTCAGTAGGGTCTACAGACACGCTGCAGAACAAGTAGCTTTTCTGTTGCGTTGCAAAAACTTTTTTCGCGTTTTACGTGCGTTCTTTTGTTGACGTGTGTCCTGATCTTTTCATAGACTTTGTGCATCAGCAAGCGAGGGCATTATGGACAACCGTTTTTTCTCTGCCAACAACGATGAAGATGTGATTGCCGATGACGTTGAGCATCTCAAGGAGCATGCTAATGCTTCATGGTGGCACTACAAAAATACGGCTGATAAAAACCCTAATAAGTGTATTTCGAAAGAAGATGAAGCCTGCGAATGGGCGACGGATTAAGCGGCGCCTGTCATCTCAATTTCTGCGAAACTTCCTTGCGTATAACCAAATAGTGCGAGCAACTGTTTAGCCGCCATTCCGCGTGCCGTGTGCAATTCTGGATCAGTCTGAAAAAGCGCTTTTGCATCCGTGCGCGCCTGCGTTACCAGGTCGCGATGCACACCTAAATCCGCCAAGTATAATTCTGCCCAACCGCTTTGCCGCGCTCCGAGCAAATCACCGCCGCCGCGCAACTCCAAATCTTTTTCCGCGATCAGAAAGCCATCGTCGTGCTCACGAATGACTTTTAGCCGCTCGCGTGCCTGCTCCGTGCAATGATCTTGATAGAGCAGAATGCAGCTGGATTGGCGCTCTCCTCTGCCTACTCTGCCGCGTAACTGGTGCAGCTGCGCCAAACCAAACCGCTCCGCATTTTCAATGACAATAATGGTTGCGTCCCGGACATCCACCCCAACCTCAACAACCGTCGTCGCTACCAGAATATCAAACTTGTTTCCGGCAAATCCCTGCATGACCTTATCCCTTTCGGCCGGTTTCATGCGGCCATGTACAAGCCCGACCCGTTCGCCAAAAATATTCTTTAGGTGTCGGTAACGCTCCTCCGCAGCCTGTACGGAGTTTAACATCGAAGCGCCTGTAACAGTCTCTTCAATTAGCGGGCAAATCCAGTATGCCTTTTGCCCATCCGCAATCGCTAACTGCAAACGCTCCGTAATTTCAGCGATTCGGGATGCAGGCACGGCGCGCGTGATAATTTGCTGGCGGCCGGCCGGCTTTTCCTTGAGCGAAGAAACATCGAGATCGCCGTAAAGCGTCATCGTAATCGTGCGCGGAATGGGCGTCGCAGTCATGAGAAGAACATGTGGCCGGAATCCTTTTTTGGAAAGCGCCATGCGCTGGGTAACACCGAATCGGTGCTGCTCGTCGATGACGATTAATCCCAATTTCTTGAAAGCTATGGATTCCTGAAACAAAGCATGCGTCCCGATGACGAGCGAGACATCCCCTGACTCCATGCGGCGTCGGACATCTGCTTTCTCACCCGTGCTCATGCTGCCGGTTAGCAGTGCCCACGAAATCCCGCTTTCCTTTAAATAGCCGCCGATTGTTTTAGCATGCTGTCGGGCCAGGATTTCTGTCGGCGCCATAATCGCGGCCTGATACCCGGCATCAATAACAGCCATCATCGCCAGAAACGCTACCACGGTTTTGCCGCTGCCCACATCGCCTTGCAGCAATCTGAGCATACGCTCGCCAGAGGCCAGATCGGAAAAGATGTCCGCAAGCACTTCCTGCTGCCCATGCGTTAATTGAAACGGCAATGTTGCTTTCAGCCGGGCCGACTGGCCTTTTTCAGGATGCGTTTCCACTTTTATGGCGCCGCCAGTCTGCATGCGCTTGCGCAGGCGCTGCAGCGCCAGTTGGCTGCCGAACAACTCATCATAGGCAAGGCGCTGCCGTGCCGGATGCTGTGGATCGAGCATTGCCGCATCTTCAGGATTGTGGAGTATGCGCAGCGCATCTTTAAAGCTTGGCCAATTCTTGGCGTCACGGGCCGCTATATCCTGCCACTCAGGTAAAGCTGGCAATTTGTCCAGGGCTTTCTGTATCCAGCTACCAAGCCGCCGATGAGAGAGTCCCGCCGTTAATGGATAGACTGCTTCCTGCCGCAGCAATGATTCATATTTTTCGCCCGCGACAATCACATCCGGGTGCGGCATCTGCAACATGCCGTCATACCATTCCACAACACCGCTAATACCCCGCTTCTCTCCAACCGGGAGCAGACGTTCCATGTAAGCGCGATCGGCATGGAAAAAGATCAGGGTCACGGTGCCGTGCGGATAACTGCAGACAACCCGGTATGGCGGTCGCTTCCCGCCCTTACCCCCACGAGGAGGATGATGGGTCTCGACCTCCACAAGCATTGTCACCAGAGCTTTTTCCTCCTGTAAAGTAGGAAGGCTGGTGCGCCTGCGGTCGATCATCTGGCTTGGCAGATGAAATAGCAAATCACGGATTTTAGGTAGTGAGGGTAATTGCGGTTCTTCTGTAATTAAGGCGGGCTTGATAGTTCTGAGCAAACGAACCAGTGGCTCCGCCGTAGCCTTGCCGATGCCGGGCGCTGCCGTAATATCCGAAAGCAGATAGCCTATCGGGGTAATTGCCATGAAATCAGCGTAACGAAAATCTCAAGGAATGGCGAGTTGAAACTAGGATTTATAAAGTTCCAGAAATGCGTTTGGCAAAGGCGACTCATTCAGCACTTGTGCAGAGCGGTCATTTAAATTGGCTGCCTTATCCTCGCCGATCTTAGCAAGGCAGACGCTGACGGTAAGCGGTCTTTTCGGTGCGCCGTCCGGCAGAGGGAAAGCATCCGCTGAAATATGCCAACGCAGACGATTCAGCACCACTCGCGCTGACTCTATAGGCAGGTCCATAAGAATAACGCCAATCGCCATATCACCAACACGTCCTATTGTATCGTCTGCACGCAGATTACGTTTCAGAACGCGTGAAATATGGTAGATGGCATCGACGGCGGTCTTGCGGCCATACTGTTTTTCAAGCTCTACAAAATCATCGACGCGCAGATACGCGTAGCAGGCACGAAGATTTTTCGACTCCGCATAGAATTGCGCAAGCTCCAGATCTTTATTGAGGGAAGCCGCATCTGGCAGTCCCGATTCATTGTCAATAACTTCATGGCCTTTGAAATTATCAACAACTGCTTGTTTGAATGCGACGGCTTCATCGTTGATCTCCTGGTCTTCCACCAGCAGGCGGAACCAGTGATGGCGATTTTTCGCCTCAGCGCGTACCAGTTTGAAACCGGTTTTAATTTCAGACCTGTTTTTCCGCATCAAACGGATTTCCGCCACCTTCTGCAATACGGCATGTAGATCGTTTGCATCTTCTTCATATTCAACATAATCGCTGAGCATCTCAGCATGTTTCGGCGCAAGTACGGAAGAAAACTCTTCACCCTTCAGTTCATCTTCGCGATAGCCGAGAATCTGCTCCATAATACCGTTCATAGATTGTATGGTGATACTGCGTGCGTCATTATTCTGACAGACCAGCAACATTCCTTCGTTCTTTCTATGAAATGCTTCCATGAAAACTATTGCATTTGTGGATACTCTCTCACTATGTTCCACTCACCTTAATATTACGTAAATTCTATGGAATCTTCTGATGATACGCGGCGCCGCCGCCTTTATTACCGTAGCTGGCATCGCGGCTGTAAGGAAACAGACGTTATTTTGGGCCATTTTGCCGATACAAAACTATCATCGATTCCAAGTGAAATACTTGATATGTATGAAGAATTATTAGAAGAGCAAGATCTCGATATTTGGAACTGGCTCATCGGCGCAACCCCACTCAAGGAAGGAAAATATGATCCCCTCCTTCCCATCCTCACAAAAAACGCTTAAATAAAAAGCCCCCCACAGATGGTGGAGGGCTTTTTTTCACTGGGAGAGAACCAAATAATTTCGTTACTGGAATAAGAATACCTCTTATTGTCCCGCACTGACAAGAGGGGAGATTGCCACACCTGTTGCCATTAGGATACTGACGCTTTGTAAAATGCCGGAAAACTTGAAGAACATCCATCATAACGATGACAGCGCCACAGGAATGCCGCAGCTCAACGGCGTTCCGACAGCTGCCGAGCCGTTGGCGGTACGTGCACTTATTGAAGGTGCTCAGCAGCCTGTAATCTTCGTTGCATTGAACGACCGTCATATGCAGCGGTTTTTAAATACTGCGCATTTCTTTCTCCCGAATACAGACATTCTTTCGTTTCCTGCCTGGGATACATTGCCTTATGATCGTTCTTCTCCACATAATACCATAAGCGCAGAACGATTAAAGACACTTGCCTATCTTGCGTCCCGTCAAGGAGACAATAAGGCGGTAGTCGTCACCACGGTCAACGCGCTTTTGCAACGCATACTGCCGCGCGATGTTGTGCGGGGATCAAGCCTGCATCTTAAAAAAGGCGGTGCACTTTATCACGAAGAAGTCATTCGCATACTGGGTGAACTTGGATACCATCGCGCAGGAAAGGTTATGGAGCCAGGAGAATTCGCATTCCGCGGCAGCTTGATCGATCTTTTTCCGGCAGGCGCAAACGAGCCTTTCCGTATCGATGTTTTTGGTGATGAAATCGAATCGATTCGTCCCTTCGATCCGCTCAGCCAGCGCACTACAGGCGATGCAGAAAACATCCATTTGCTGCCTGTCAGTGAATTGATGCTCAATGAAAGCCGCATTGAGCATTTCCGTGAGCGCTACCGTTCTCATTTCGGCCCAGCACAGAAAGAAGATGCGCTGTATGCCGCTGCCAGTGCTGGCCAACATTACCCCGGCATGGAGCACTGGCTGCCGTTCTTTTATCCTAAACTTGAATCCCTGCTCGATTACTTGCCAGGCGCCCGTTTGGTGCTCGCTGCGCAAAGCAGTAAAACCATTGCCGAGCGCGAGGAAACGATTCTCGATTATTATCAATCACGTCAGATTAACTCAGAGCATAAAGACGCCCGCAAGCACGGAAACCTTTATTTTCCGGTGCCGCCTCGCGAGATGTATTTTTTAGATGGTGAACGCGTTGCTCTCCTGGAAAAAGGCAAAGCAGTTGAATGTTCACCTTTTGCTGGTTCAGGCAATGCTACGGATCTCGGATTTCGCGGTGGTAAAAATATTTACGCGCTGGCGAAAGCAAAAAATAGCTCACCTGCGGAAATGATTGCATCAGAGCTAGCCGTTTCGGAAAAAGCTATCGTACTGGCAGCCGAAACAAATGGTTCCGCGGAACGCATCGGCCAGATGATTGCATCGCAAAAAATCTCCGCTTTCGATGAAGTCAGCGGCAAGGGGCCTTTCCTTGCCGTGCTGCCGCTGGAACAGGGTTTCAGTACACCTCTCGCATTATTTGTTTCCGAAGAGGAGTTGCTAGGAGCGCGATTGCAGCAAACCCGCAAGAAGAAAAAACCGACCGAAGCTTTCATGGCGGAAGCGGCAGCATTCGATTTGGGTGAGCTGCTCGTACACCGCGATCATGGTATCGGAAAATTCGACGGATTGGTGACTGTGGAAGTAAGCGGCGCCAAACATGATTGCTTGAAACTCGTCTACAAAGATGACGATCGTCTCTTTCTGCCCGTGGAAAACATGGACCTTGTCTCGCGCTATGGCAGTGAAGGCGAAAATGCTGAACTCGATAAATTAGGCGCATCGCAATGGCAGGCTCGCAAAGCAAAAATGAAAGAGCGCATTCGCATGGCTGCGGAAGAATTGATGCATATTGCGGCGGCGCGCGCATTGAAGCCAGGAACGCCCCTCGCCGCGCAAGCTGGACTTTATGATGAATTTACCGAGCGCTTCGGGTATATGGAGACTGAAGATCAGGCTCGCGCCATCGAGGATGTGAAAGAAGATTTGCATTCCGGACGGCCGATGGACCGCTTGATCTGTGGGGATGTTGGATTCGGTAAAACAGAAGTGGCGTTGCGCGCTGCGTTTATTGCCGTGAATGATACGGAAAACGTGGCGCAGGTCGCGCTAGTCTGCCCTACCACCCTACTCGCACGCCAGCATTACCATACTTTCAAAAAACGTTTCGAAGGTCTCGGCATCAAGATTGGCATGTTATCACGATTGACCGCTGCGAAGGAAGCCCGTGAGATTAAAGATGGGCTATACGATGGCAGCGTCAAGATCGTCGTCGGTACGCATGCCTTGCTCGCGGAATCCATACAGTTTCAAAATTTAGGTTTGCTCATCGTCGATGAAGAGCAGCATTTTGGCGTAAAACAAAAAGAGCGCCTGAAACAACTTAAAGCGAATGTCCACGTGCTGACACTTTCGGCCACTCCTATCCCGCGTACGCTGCAGCTTTCACTCTCCGGCGTCAAGGAACTCTCGCTTATCACCACGCCGCCGGTGGACCGGCTGGCGGTACGCACCTTCGTACTGCCGTTCGATGAAGTTGTCATTCGTGAAGCCATCCAGCGTGAGATGCATCGCGGTGGGCAGGTCTTTTATGTCGCCCCGCGAATTTCCGATCTGACTGAGCTTAGGTTTAAAATCGAGGAATTAGTGCCTGGCGCCCGCCTTGCCGTTGCGCATGGACAGTTACCGCCCACTACACTCGATAAACTTATGA
This sequence comes from Rickettsiales bacterium, assembly GCA_046348685.1. Lineage (GTDB taxonomy): Bacteria > Pseudomonadota > Alphaproteobacteria > Rickettsiales > UBA998 > JAXMDT01. Next base: position 155,186 of record JAXMDT010000004.1, on the reverse strand, counting down.
ACGCTTTTTACGATGGCCAATACGACATCCTGCTTTCGACCGCGATTGTTGAATCCGGAATCGATATTCCTACCGCCAATACGATGATCATCCACCGCGCCGATCGCTTTGGACTATCGCAGCTCTACCAGCTACGCGGGCGCGTTGGCCGCTCTAAGACGCGAGCCTATTGCTATCTTACGCTGCCGCATCAAAAAACGCTGACTGCCAACGCCGTAAAACGCCTGGAAGTCATGCAGACGCTTGATACGCTTGGCGCAGGATTCCAGCTTGCCAGTCACGATATGGATATCCGCGGTTTCGGTAATCTGCTCGGCGAAGAACAGTCTGGACATATCCGTGAGGTTGGCATTGAGCTCTACCAGCAGATGCTGGAGGATGCGATTCAGGCGCAACGCCAACAGCATCTCAAAGAGGAAAAAGTGGCGCCGGATCAGGAACGTTTCAGTCCGCAGATTAATATGGGGCTGACATTGATGATTCCGGAAACCTACATTGAAGATCTTTCTCTCCGCCTGTCACTTTACCGGCGCATGAGCAGCCTGGAAAGCGAGCAGGAAATCGAGGCATTCGCTGCGGAAATGGTAGATCGTTTTGGGCCCGTGCCGACTGAGCTTGAAAATCTTTTTGCCGTGCTGCGTATCAAGCGACTTTGTGTACAGGCTTGTATCGAGCGGATCGATGTAGGGCCAAAAGGGGCGATCCTCGCTTTTCACAACAATCTTTTTGCCAATCCTGAGGCGCTCATCGGTTACATCGCCAGACACGCAGATACAATGAAACTGCGCGGGGATCAGAAACTGCTGGTCAAGGGTGAATTTGAAGGCAGCCACGTGCTTCGCAAGGTGCGGGACATGGTCGCCAATATTGCAAAACTGGCTTAGAAATTAGTTTAGTCAGGCAAGCTCACTGGCATAATTGACCACATGAAGACGCATCTGACGCTCGGAAGCGCATTCCCTCATGGCATTTATAAATTTCAGAAAATCGGTTTTTGGGAAAATCAGCGTATGAAAATGCGTATCATCTTTCGTATCAGGCGTCTGTTCTAACAAAACGCGCGCATGCTTTTCAGACATGATATCGTAGAGATGGTAAAGCGCTAGGTCATCCTGTCTTTGCTTAACCGTAAACGTAATAGCTTCTTCTGCCGAACCATTCGCAATTTTAAGCCGGATTTCCTCACCCGTACCGGTCGAATCGATAATTAGAAAATTCCCTTGGCCGAATGCTGAATCGCCCATGACTCCAAGTGCAGTCTCGCCTTTGAACAGGCGGAAACGCTCCACGGCTGCGTTCATAACCATCAGTGCTGACGAGGTGGCAACCTGCGATAACGTTAAGAAATTACTCATAAATTCAAATGCTAAGCTTTATTTTTATTGCTTTTATAGCTTATCTACAATTTAGCCCAAATTAATGACATTTATTTTGCCCTTTTGTTGCAATTCCGTGAATTATTAAAATCAGCTAAAACTAAGGAAATTCCTTGTTTTTCTTATATTCCACTGGTAATTTCGCCCGGATGAGCGACCTTTTTTCCGCTGCCAAGAAAAACAGCAATACCCCCTCCAGCTACTCTGCCAAGGACATTGAGGTTCTTGAAGGGCTTGAACCTGTCCGCCGCCGCCCCGGTATGTACATCGGCGGTTCGGATGAAAATGCCATGCATCATCTGCTGTCGGAAGTGTTCGATAACGCTATGGATGAAGCCGTTGCCGGTCACGCCAGCCGTATCGAAGTCGCGCTCGAGCCTGGCAATAAACTTACCGTACGTGACAATGGCCGCGGCATCCCGGTCGATCCGCATCCAAAATTTCCGAAAAAATCAGCACTCGAAATCATTTTGACGACGCTGCACGCCGGTGGAAAATTTTCCGACAAGGCATATGCCACTTCGGGCGGTCTGCACGGAGTCGGCATTTCCGTTGTCAATGCACTTGCATCAACCCTGCATGTCGAAGTCGTGCGCGACAAGAAAGTTTACGTGCAGGATTACGAACGTGGCACCCCGCTCGGTAAGATTAAACAAGCCGGCCAAGCCAGCAATCGTCGAGGCACGACGATTTCCTTTATCCCAGATACGCAGATTTTCGGAAAATCCGCGCAGTTCCGTCCGGAAAAACTGTATAAATTCGTTCGCTCGAAAGCGTATCTTTTCCGTGGCGTGGAAATTCGCTGGGCATGCGATGAAAGCCTGCTGCCTTCCGATGGCACTGTTCCCGCCGAAGCGACGATTCATTACCCGGAAGGCTTAAATGACTTCCTGCAATACGAATTGCAAAACCGTCCCCTTGCCTGCCCACAAATTTTTGCAGGCGATGCACCGCTCGCAGGAAAAATGGGCCGTGTCGAATGGGCTATCGCCTGGCCGACCGATCAGGAAGGCGCGATGCATAGCTACTGCAATACGATCGCCACACCGGAAGGCGGCACGCATGAAGCAGGTCTTCGCGCCGCTCTTCTCAAAGGCCTGCGCGCGTTCGGGGAAATGACGAATAACCGCAAGGCCAAAGATATTCAGGCAGAAGACGTTTTTGGCGGGGCGCATGTGATTCTATCGCTTTTCCTGAAGCAGCCGCAATTCCAGGGCCAGACCAAGGATAAACTGGTAACGCAGGAAGCAAGTAAACTGGTTGAAAACGCCATCCGCGACCCGTTCGATCACTGGCTGTCCGGCGATGCTGCAAATGCCACAGCGCTGATTGAGCATATTGTGAGCCGGCTGGAAGATCGCCTGCGCAAAAAGAACGAAAAAGACATCTCTCGCAAATCCGTAACGCAGAAACTGCGTTTGCCGGGCAAGCTTGCTGATTGCACGCGTTCGACACCGCACGGCACTGAGCTCTTTCTCGTCGAGGGCGATTCCGCAGGCGGTTCTGCGAAACAGGCGCGCCATCGCGATACCCAGGCTGTCTTGCCCCTGCGCGGTAAAATACTTAATGTAGCCAGCGCCACGCGAGAAAAAATCCTGCAGAATCAGGAAATCGGTGATTTAATTCAGGCGCTCGGTTGCGGCAGCGGGAGCAAGTTCGACCCCAATGCACTTCGTTACGAAAAAATCATTATCATGACGGATGCCGATGTAGACGGTGCGCATATTGCATCGCTGCTCATGACTTTCTTTTATCGTGAAATGCCTGAGCTTATTACACGCGGCCATCTTTACCTGGCGCAGCCGCCGCTTTATCGGCTAACGCAAAGCAATACGACTTATTATGCAAAAGATGACGCTAATAAGGAAAGACTGGTAAAGGAACTTTCGGCCAAGCGCGGCAAGATTGACATCGGGCGCTTTAAGGGCCTTGGTGAAATGACGCCGCCACAGCTTAAAGAAACCACAATGAATCCAGCGACACGCACCCTGCTTAAAGTAAATGTCGAGGATGCTGAAAAAGCTGCCACAGACCTTCGCGTGGAAGAGTTAATGGGTAAAAAAGCAGAAACCCGTTTCGCCTTTATCCAGGAACAGACAGCGCTTATGGGCGACAAAATAACAGAAGCGCTCGATATATAGAACCCTGCAAGCGATTATGCATACGCATCGACTGACACTTACAGAAATACAAAAAGTCAGACGCTATTTCCTGCTTGCAGCATTGCAGAATCTGGAAGCATTCGATACTGAGCCGGTAACCATTTCAACATTACGCAGCGAAATATTGCGACTGATGCAGCCTCATTTTACAGGGCATAAAACCAGCGCCTTCATGAGCAGCGAGCATAGCACGCGCAATCTGCTTGACTCATATTGTCAAGAGGGAGTGGTTGAGAAAGTCGACATCTCGTCTTCCGGAAGAAAATATATAGGATATAAGTCAACCTCAAAACTGCACGCAGCACTCGTGGAATTAGAAGGAATTATTCCGGACAGTTTTCTGGAACCAATGGATTCTAATCTGGTGGCAGGCCGTGCAGCGCTTTCTTTGGACTCGTTCCAAGCATTGGTAGATAATACCAGCCCGCCGAGAGGTAAAAACCGCTAAGGCTTTCAATCAGGCGTTGCGTTCAACCCCGGCGTTACCTCGTCGCGCGTTGCACGGCGATGGCAGATAAAATCGCGAACCTGGGCATTACCTTCCACACGCACCCCTTGATTATACGTTGCTTTACAGGCGCGAATCATTGGCGGCAGGCGCTGCGCTAAATACATGCTGGTATTGGAATACCGGCAAACAGCCCACAAATTATTAACGCCTCCCTGTCCGAAGCTCCATGCACGATACGGCTCATCGGAGTCGCCATTATCCGGCTTTAGCTCTCCCAGGCTCGATGGAATGCCATCAAAAAGCGAAACCCCATTCAAGATTTGCGGACTGTTAGAAGTATCCGTCATTGGCGTCCACTCATTGCCGACTGGCTGCATTAAAGATTGCTGCGTTGAAATCTGCTGCGGGCATTCGATGCGGTACATGATCGCCATTGCCGGCGTGCTGGCGAATAAAACTGCGATTAAGCCAACGCTGGGAAGTATATTATTCATGCAGATTTTCCACTTTTTCTTTCATTTTCTGCCGCTGACTTTCATGCAAAGGAATAAGCCCCTGCAGCGAAAGATAGCCATCTTCCGAGGCAGCATCATCGCTTACTAACTCAGCTAGAAATTCTTTAATCCCAGGGACTTTGCCAAGATGCCCGCCATTTACGTAAACATAAAGCGTACGCGAAATTGGGTATTTTTCATCGGTGATATTATCAAAGGTAGGCGCCACGCCATCAATAACCGCGCCCTGCACTAAGGACGCATTTTCTTCTAAGAAGCTAAATCCAAAGATTCCCAGCGCCGTCCGGTTGGCACGAAGCTTTTGCACAATGATATTGTCATTCTCTCCGGCATCAATGTAAGCGCCATCTTCACGCACCATGCCGCACGCTTTTTTTCGGGCATCTTCGTCGGGATAAGCAGCCTCAAATTCCGGAAACTGCTTACAGACTTTTTCCATCACGATTTCAACGAATGCATCGCGCGTGCCCGATGTAGGCGGCGGGCCATAGACTTCGATCTTTGTGTCGGGCAATTGAGGATTTACCTCTTTCCACGTCTTATAGGTATTATCGATGAGCTTTCCGTCCTTGATCTGATAGTGAGAAAGCGCGAGAAATAAATCTTTCAAAGAAAGCTCAAAAAGAGTTTCGCCGTAGCTGTTAGCGATCACGATGCCATCATAACCAATAGCAATCTCGATCACATTCTCAGTACCGTTCTTTTTGCATAACGCATATTCCGCATCTTTCATGGGACGTGAAGCATCGGCGATATCCGGCGTCTGTTCGATACCGCTGTTATCGCAGAAAAGCTTTATGCCGCCGCCTGTTCCTGTTGATTCCACGACCGGTGTCTTAAAATCTGTTTTATCGCCGAACTGCTCGGCTGCGGCAGAAGTAAAAGGAAATACTGTCGAGGAGCCTACAATGCGAATTTGATCACGCGCCGAAGCGCTGAAGCTAAAAAATACAACACTGATCACGAGTGCAGAAAAAAAACGCATGCCTTTATCTAGCGAATTCTTCTGCCAACTGCAATCATTCAGGCTTAAGCAAGGCTTCTACATCCGCCTCGGAAAGTTGCTTTTCGCTTTGCTGCAAGGGATGTTCCACAGGCGCATCAATGATTTGAACAGGTTTTGGCTCTGGTTGCTCTACAACCGGCTCGGCCTCGATGCTCGCTACGCTCTCCGGTTCCGGAGCGATGGCAATTTCCGGTTTTGATGCCTCGACATGATTCAACGCCGCAAATTCAATTAAATTATATTCGACAAAGGCTTCTTCATCTCGCGCTTCGTCAAGCAGGTCCGCCGTATTGAATTCGATAAGCTCTTCTTCCAGGGTAATTCGCGTTTCGAACGTCTCATCCAGGTTGGCAAGCACCCCTTTTTCCAGAATTTGCTCTGCTTCATACGCCAGATTTGCAACACGTTTCACGTCTTTGAAGCCGCTGATTTCCACGGCATCCGCCGCTGTCGATGCCGCAACGATTTTTTTCTCGCCCGTATGACTGATAATCAGATAGCGGTCCTTTTCTTTTTCTAAAACCGCCGCGCGCTTGATAGAAAGTGAGGCAAAGCTGTTCATTAGCGAAACGCCTTCCAGCGCATGCCGCCAATGATAAATCCAATCGTGCCGTTTTCTTTTGCCAAAGGCAGCAGGACGGAACGATAGCGAATCAGAAGATCGTTCGTATTTGTAAATTCGGATTCTTCCATGACGGGCATTCCCCGCTCAATCACTTCATCGAAGCGGTGCACGAGCGACATGTTTGAAGGAAAGATCAGACGCTCACATACTTCGCGTTCGTTCATATCGTCGCCATACGCAGCAATGAGCGCCGAGCCAAGATAAAGATAATTATAGGGTTGATCTCCCGCATCTTCCTTGCGAACGAGAAAACAGGAATCCCAGATCGGCTCCAGTTGTTTGATGTCGACTTCCGATTCCGCCGGAAACGGCCGCCCGCGCCGAATACCTTCCCAATACGTTTTGAGATACTCGTTTACGCGGCGCTTTTCGGCCAGATCATTTGAAGTAATAACCATAGGATATATTACCCCATACGAGCATCAATTACCAGACAATGCAAGCAGCACCTCACCAGCCAGGTACAGCGAACCGGTGATTAAAATGCTGAAAGGCGCAGAATTATTATCACAAATCGCATTAACCGCAGCCTGCCAGTTTGGTTCAAACGCGGTTGCGATCCCTTGTTGTTGCAGTTGCTCAGAATAATCTCGGCCATCCATGGCACGTGCTTCGTCATGAATTGTCGTAATCGTAAGCGATGCCGCTGCTTCGCTTAACAATGCTGCACTAGCAATAATTTCCTTATCACGCAGCATTCCCAGGACGACATGCACCGGATTCGGCTGCGATTTTATCCATACAGCCTGAGCCTGCAGCCCGGCCACGTTATGTCCGCCGTCCAGGTAAACCTCTACCTTTTCGGGCAATGTTGGCGGATAGATACGCTGCAACCTTCCCGGCCAGACAGCAGATAACAGTCCATGCGCTATGTGGTGAGGCGTGACCGTAAAATTTCTTAATTGTTCCGCCGCCGCAATTGCCGTCGCCGCGTTGATATATTGGTGCGTGCCCGGCAGTGATACCCGTAACTGATCCAGCTGCCACACCGAAGAATGATAATCGAATCCTTCGGAACCGGAACGCTGTTTCCATTCGATGCCATAGACAGATAACGGCACGTTTTTTTCTTGCGCTTTTTGTTCGATCACTGCCAGCGCCTCTTCATCCTGCGGTGCGACGACGCACGGTGCGCCACTTTTTAAAATCCCTGCCTTCTCTGTTGCGATCGCCTGCAGCGTGTTTCCCAGATACTCCATATGATCAAAGGAAATCGGCGTAAGTATCGTCAGCGCAGGATGATCAATAACATTTGTGGCGTCAAGCCTGCCGCCCAGCCCCGTTTCCAAAAGCAGGATATCTGCAGGGCGCTGCGCGAATGCAAGAAAGGCGGCTGCCGTGGTACTCTCGAAAAAGGTTAGCGGCACATTTCGCGTCTTTTCTATTACTTCTTCAAGGAGCGCCGCTAACAGAACGTCATCAATCATCTCGCCTGATAGCTGGATACGCTCATTGAAGCGCATCAGATGCGGCGATGTATACACATGCACGCGATATCCTGCCGCTTGCAAAATCCCCTGTAGGAACGCAATTGTCGATCCCTTGCCGTTTGTGCCGGCCACATGCACGACCGGCGGCAGATGATTCTCCGGATGGCCAAGCAGAAAAAGCGCTTGGCGGATGCGTTCCAGGCCGAGCGCGATATTCGGCAAAGGATGTGTGCCAAGGCGCGCCAAAAGTGAGTCTAGATGCTGCATAAGCTCCTGGAAAGGTACGTGAAGCGCACTATATAAGCCGAAACTTCACCAAACTGTAACAACCAAAGAAGATAATTTTTTGATACTATAGCTCAAGTATTAAGGACAATAAGATGTTTGATCCCCTGGATTATATTGAAACTATGCAAGACGGCATGGCCCTTTGCAAAAACCCCCTGGCTGATGGCGGCCTCACGGCGATGACGGTAAACATTAATCTGGATGGCGAAAGGAAGCGTTTCTTTCAAGATTCCATCCGCCGTATGGTATTGGCAAAACTGATTAATCCCAAGTTTGCCGAGGTTATTCTTGTCGCTACGGATATGGAATTCCAGTCTCGCCAGATTGCCTAAATCCTTGCCTAACTGTTAATTTTTCGGTACTATCCTTGGACGCTAAGTAAAAGGACAGAAATGACCGCTGCCCCGACTCTTAATTACTTCCAGACTAATAATGGCCATGGCTTTGCTATTCAGGATCCATTATCGGCCGTTCTAGCGCTAGAGATTGGCAAAGATGCCAACTACGCTAAGATTTCGCGTCAGGCAAACGCATTGGTTGCTTCCGGCCTTTTCTCACAGGAACAATATTCGGAACTTATGGCTAATCTCCGCGATAAAGGCATCGGCTTCAGCGCCGCCAACGATAATCCAAAAAGCTGGGTCGATCGTATTTCGGCTGAAAATCACACGGATCGCAGTCGTTAAGTCCTTCTTCACAAAAGCTTCATACACGCCGCAGCCTATCTAAGGTACATTAAACCTAAGATAAACGTTGAGGGTTGCCATGAATATTCCCGATTCCGCTGATACCAATGACTTTCTCGGTTTCGAACCGCCCGCACCCGAGCCGAAACCTGTTCAGCCAACTGCAGCGCCAGCGCCGGCAAATCAAGCCGTACCAGCAGGTGTTTCATCTATCGCCCCCACCCCAAGACCGGAACATATTCAAAACACCGGAGCTGTTGGTGCAAAGCCACTGGACGCTTCCGCAGTGACGAATCAACCTCTTTCATATGGCATTCCTGCTGCTAATCAATTGACCGAGCAACAGCGTACCCAGATTCAGTTAATGCAGACCGGTCAGCGCATAGCACAGGAACTAAATTTGCTGAGCACTCACCTCAGCGAACAGAAATTCGTTGAGATTGCACACGCGATGGAATCGCACCCAATAAGTCAGCATATCCAGCAGGAAATGGCGGAAACGGCGATTGCTTCCATGAAAGGGATTGTCTTTGCCGTTAAAGGACATCTGGCGCATCCGGAAGTACCTGTCGCTGCATTTGTAAATGACGCGATGCTGTTGATTGGTAATTTCAAATATGGCCAACGCCCCCAAAATGGCTTAGCTGGGCTTGAACAGCAGTTTGCTTCACTTGAACAACATTACGGCCTTGATAAGCTGCAATTGCCGACGGCTCCGGTTTCAGCAACATCGGTTCCGCTGGAAGGCCTTTCCCATGCGAAGCACGTTCCTGGCCCGGCAAATAACAATATTATGGCACATACGGCAGAACTGCAGGGGAAAATCGCCCAGGTGCCGCAGGTAGCGGCTCAGGTCTAGGCAACTGAATCGCCACAATCTTTGGCAATTCTGCACTATTTTGTGTTGTTTGTTCAGGCTCTCTTGAAACACCGACGGTTTGCATGTAGCTTACAATAGCTTAATATTTGTTATTCAGTTCCTATCTTCATGTCAGATCAAAGTAAAAAATCATTTGTTGATCAGATTATCGCCAAAAAAGGCCATCTGATCCATAAGCTGAAAGCCAAGGATTCCACTGGCCGCTGGGCATATTATTTTGTTCTGGTCGAACCGCATAAAGAGCAAGCTTTTTTGAAAGCGCTGAAATCCGAAGAATCGATTGACCTGGAGGATTACGGCAAAGTGATCGCCTCCAATTACGGGGAAGATCCAAACGATGAAGTCAAAGCCTTCCTCAAGGAAAAATACGGCTTCGACGTCTAGGCTTTTTCCCGTAAATTCTTTAAAGCATATTGCATATCCTGTGCGTTGCCGAAAATGGGTTCAGGCGGCTCTATCCGTTCAATGAGCCCCTTATCAATACCTTTTAGTACGGCATCAATAACGTTTTCGATATTCGCGTCCGACCCGGCTACGCGATGCTCAATGCGCTTGAAGCGCGTAGCAGGAGCAGCTGCAATTGCTCTTGCGCCTTGATATTCACTAATAGAATCCGGCAATCTGATGGCGGTCGTACGATTATTAAACCCCCAGCTGACGTTCACCGGCGCATGAAAGCCCGGCACGATGCGCTGCCATGAAGATGATGTCGGAATAAAAATTGGCAGATTTTCTTCTAATGTCGAAAGCAGTCCGCCGATACTAAAACGCAGTGCATCGGACAGCGATTCACCATCTTTGAAAAAAAGATGCTGCCCGGTTTTATCCTCCAGATGCACATGCACATGAATGCCGCTGCCATAATCTTCAGCAAAAGGTTTTGCTGAAAAATCCGCCTGGGCGCCTATTTTCCTTGCTGAATTTTCCGCGACATCGCGCAGCGTATAATAATCTGTAATAAGCTGGTTGATATTCTTCGTAGGCAGTAAAGCTGCCTCTGCCTGTAGATAGCCGCGCTCGCCCGATGCAGAATGCAAGGGCAGATGCGCTGCGCTTGCCGTAAACCATTTCAAAAAATTTTCAATATATTGGCTGGCATCCTCAACGGCGCTTTCGGCACGCAGATACCATTCTACTTCCAGTGCAATAACTGGAATGACGCCGTTAGGCAACGAGCGTATCAAGCCATTCTTTCAGTTGCGACTTAGGTAGCGAGCCAACCTTGGTGCCGACCGGTTGACCACCTTTAAAAAGAATCAAAGTCGGGATGCCGCGAATGCCATACTTGGTCGGCGTTTCGGGATTCTGGTCGATATTAATCTTCACGACATCGAGCTTGCCATTATATTCCGAAGCCAGTTCGTCTACGATCGGACCCAGCTGACGGCACGGGCCACACCATTCCGCCCAGAAATCAACCAGCACAGGCGTTGCCGATTTCAGCACGTCCTGTTCAAATCCACCGTCGGTTACTTGCTTGCTCATAGATCAATTCCTTTCAATTATCCTACTGAAATACATAATGCGGAATCCGCTCCGGTCAAGAGTCTTCATTAACCCAGACCATCTCCGGCCCTTCCGTGAACAGCAGACCGCTGCGGATGGTTTTGCCCGGAAAGATTTGACGAAGAACGCTACTGTAAGCTCGCATTTGGTTCTTATATTTCAGAGGGATTGCAGAACCTTTTTTCCATATTCCGCTTTTAAAATCTATCACATGAACATCGGTATCCGTCACTACAAGCCGGTCAATCTGGCCGGAAATGAGCGTTCCATCTTCCATGGGACCGGCAATCGGTACCTCGGACATCGAATCCTTCCCAAAAACAGTGGAAAAATCTGGGTGTTGCATGAGCCTAACCGTATTTTCGATCCATGCTTCTCTTTCTGCTACGGAAACGTGCGGCGCGTGCGCAGCGACCAGCTTTTTTCCTACGTTGAGTTGCTGGGCCGGATCAACCTGTGCCAGCACCTCCAGCAGCCGGTGAATGACTATTCCGCGCTCAATGCGCTTCTGCCTATCTTCCGCAGAAAAGAAGCGGTTTTGGGTTACTTCCTCCACAACCTCATCCAAGTGGGACGGATTACGTATGGTTTGCAGCGCTTCTGGCTTTGCTTTTGCCAGCAGATATTCCGGCGCGGGCGGTACGGGCAAAGCGGGTATCTCCACTCTTTCTTTCGTTAGCACAGTTCCGGTTTCATCGAACACACGCTTTTGCCCTTCAATGTTCCCAACCCCTATTGCGTCAAGTCCCCGATTCGCCAACGCATACCAGCTTTGCGGCGATAGCTGGCGATTGCCGCCCGGCTTTACGCCCGTAATGTAGAGTTCATGCTTTGCACGCGTCAGCGCCACATAAAGCAACCTGCGATATTCTTCCTCGATCTGCTTTTCCTGCTCGGCGCGCAAAGCAGCCGTTAAAGCGCTGCTCTCTCTTTTTGATGGCAATGGAATGGGTATGCCTTCCAAACTTGCCAAACGGTCATCGCCACGGATACCTGACGTACTTGTTGTATCGACGAGGAAGACAATCGGCGCTTCCAAGCCTTTAGCGCCATGTACTGTCAGAATACGCACTTCGTTGCCAATTTCTTCCTGATCACGCTTCACCTCGCGCTTATTGAGTGTCATCGTATGGCAAAACTCTTCCAGGCTGGGCGTGGTATTTTCTTCATATGCCAGCGCTTCGGCAAGAAACATCTCCAATACCTCGGAAACATGTTCGCCGAGACGTGCGCACATTCGGCGCATGCCGCCCAATTCATAAAGCACTTTGGCGAATAAATCGTATGGGGAAATGTAATCTGTCTTGCCTAGCAATAAGTCGAGTTCTCGTTGGACCGCTAAAACGTTATCGTCATTGCCAGCATATTGTTTTACCTGGCTCCAAAGCGTTTCCCTGCCTCGATTGGCGCAAAGCGTCAGCAGCGTGTCTTCCGAAAGCCCATAGAGCGGCGATTTAAGTACGCAAGCCAGCGACAAATCATCGCCTGACATCAGCAGGAAGCTGCCAAGCGCCAGCATATCTTTGACTGCGATATGCTCTGTCAGCGCCAGGCGATCAAGCCCTGTGCACGGAATTGCTTTTTCTTGAAACGCTTGAATAAGTGCGCTTGCCATAGGCTCGCGGCGGCGCGACAAAATCATGATGTCGCGCGGCTCAATCACTTCTCCAGTTGCAGGCAGCACACGTTTTTCTTTAAGCCACTGATAAATCGTCTCGGCAATCTCCCCGGCTAATTTATTCGTGCCAGTTCGCATACCAGGCGTTATCTTTGGCAGTTCCCATGCTGATTTTTTTTCCTTCTGGTCACTTTCCTGCAGCGGCCATACTTCAATACGACCGGCGAATGCACTATAATGGGCAATATGTGGTAGATATTCACCGAGACCTGCACGCGCTGCATCACCGGAAAAAACCGCATCCGCGAAATTCAGAATTGCCGGTGACGATCGAAACGAGGTTGTAAGAGGCACATGGCGGAAATCAATGCGTGCTGCCGCTGCGCGCTCTTTGAAGTACTGAAAACGTTCGGTAAATCCTTCCGGAAATGCGCCCTGAAAACGGAAGATGGATTGCTTTGGATCGCCGACGACAAAAAGCGTATTGCCCTCGCCTCTTCCCTGACCAGCAAAAAATTCATCCACTAGCGCCGCTGTGATATCCCACTGCGCGCGCGATGTATCCTGCGCTTCATCCACCAACACATGATCAATCCCGCCATCGAGCTTGAACATCACCCATGCCAGCGCACGATCACCGGCCAGAAGCTGTTGAGCTTTAAATATCAGGTCATCATAATCGAGCGCTGCCTGCTTTTCCTTCAATTGCTGGTAAGTGGCATAAAGATATGCTGCAATTACATATGAAGCATAAGCACGCTCGGCTGTTTCAAAAGACCTGATAAGCATTTGTATGCTTTGAATACGCTGGGTCAGGCAATCTATATGCGCTCCCATTTCAGGATGCCTGACGCTTAGCTTTACATCCCAATTCGCATATGGCTGGTCTTTGTTATTAAAAAACGCATCTCTTATATGGTAGATAGTATCTAGCGCTTGCTGTTCTTTTTTAAAATAAGCACGCATGATTTCTGCACGCTCAACAACCGTCTTATTTCCTGTTGCTAAAAGGTGCGATAGTGCATGAAGTTTTTCTTCTTCTTCGGGCGTGAGCCAGCAATGTTCCGCCAGTTTTTCTTCATTTATAATATTTTCCGGCACTCCACACGCAGTAAAAATCGCTTTCTGCACACGTTGCAAGTCAACTTCGCGTATTTCACCGTCAGGAACGGCAAAGAAATCCTTTCTGCGTGAAATTAAAGCCGAAAGCAGATCATCGAACCCCCATTCACCGCTGGTCCTGGCTATTTTCTTGATGGCGCGGTTAAGCTCAGGCACGTCCTCCGCCATGCCACCTCCGGCAAGCCGGTGTTTTGCTTCTGCCAGCAGACGTGTTGAGGACACATCATCGAGCAGGGTAAAATTCGGTACAAGGCCTGCTTCGATTGGAAAGCGCGCCAGTAACGACTGACAAAAAGAATGGATGGTCTGGATACGCAGGCCGACAGGGTCTTCAATCACGCGCGCAAATAACTGTCGTGCTGTTTCAAGTGATTTCTCAAGGAATGGCTCGTTTTTGCCGGTTAGTTGCCCGACTTCTTCGCGAAGCTTATCATCATTCATCATAACCCAGCGGCCAAGACGCTTCTCAATACGGCTGCGCATTTCGGCAGCACCAGCCTTTGTATAAGTGATACAAAGAATTTTGGAAGGCGGAGTGCCGGAGAGCAATAGCCTTAAAACTCGGTCAGTGAGCACTTTCGTTTTACCCGAACCGGCACTCGCCGTCACCCAGACCGATGCGGCTGGATCAGAAGCTAACGACTGGCGTGCCGACGCTTCGTCAGCCATCACATCATTCCTGCATTTGCTTCTGCGTTAGAAATTAGGGGGTAGGTGCGGCTATTGAACAGCTGGTAGTGCCACCATTCATTCCGGTAGAAATCCCAACCGGCGGATGTCATGATACCTAGGAGGATAAGGCGATTTTGTTTTGCTTGTAGCGAGATATCCATCGCACCATGATGCGATAGGGGCGAAAAACGTATCAAATGGTGTTCCCATATCAAGTTCTAGGCCGTCTTTATCGACCAGATTCAAGTCTATCGCTACGCCACGCGAATGCGGCGATCCTTTGTTAGGATCCGCCAGAAAATTCGGATCAGGCGTGTGTTCCCACAGTTTAAATTGTGCTTCCGGTGGCCGGTATGCGTCAAAGATTTTCAGCGTGAAACCAAGTTCAGCCGCATAACCGATTGCTTTCTTCAGCGCCGCTGCTGCTTCGGGATGTAAAAAGCATCGTGCCTGTTTGTAAACAGGCTTGCCGGTAAAATTCTGCGAAGTCGCATAGGCAATCTGATGCGTCACGTTATATTCGGGTGGAATGATTTCAATGAGAGGCATATCGCAACGATAGCTTTAATTAGTTTCTTTTCCCAGACTATTTCTAATAATTTCCTCTGATTTTTTCGCCAGCTCTTTTCTTGTTAGGCCTTGTGCCAAATAAAGCGGTGCATGGCAAATAACGCGCGCGGTGAGCGATCGTTGCGCGAAAAGAGTCATGATATGCGGCGCAAAGGAGGCATCGCCGTACCAGGCAACGAATGGCCACGTCGTTACATCGAGCGGTTTTCCGTTGAGTGTTTCATAGCGCACGGTAACAGGCTGAATGGCGAGCGGTTCTTTTCCATCCCACGCTTCCGCCACGCTGAATAAGGACGACTTGAAGCGCTGCAACTGCATGCCATTATTCGTCGTTCCTTCCGGAAAAATGGAGAGCCGCGCACCGCCTTTCAGTTTATTCAGCACATCTGTTTGCGCCTCTTTCGATTTCTGCGCTTTGCGTTCCACATAAACCGCATCGAATAATGTCACAATCCAGCCTGCAAAGAACCAGGATTTAATTTCGCTTTTCGGTGTAAACCGCACATTGCCGAGCGACCCCAACACAAAGATGTCCATATAACTGCAATGATTGCTGACGATAACCGAAGGTGGCGGCGCCAGTCCCCCTTCGACACTAACCGTAAGATTCGCGAGCCACAGAACAAGCTTATAAACATAGGTTTGGCTCTGCAGCCTTAACTGATCCAGTCCGGCAAGCTTCAGGCCGCCCATCCAGAGAAACGTTGCGATTGCGAATAAAAGAAACAGAGCCGTCTTAAACAGCGCGCGGAACGATGGCATGCTCATTTCTTTTTATCTGGCGCATATTTGGAAACATATTTTTCGCCAACGCCGGATGTATCGACCACAATGCTGACATCGACCGTATTATAGACCGCATCGATAACCGCTCCATCGCCGATGAATCCGCCAAGACGGAGATATCCCTTGATCAACACTGGCAGATCGTAGAAAGCGCGTTTCTGGTCCACCTTGTCTTTCGGCAGCATGTTCATATCGACATAGCGTGATGGCAACGCTTTGGGCGAAAGCGCTTCCGGAGCGGAATGAAAATGATGCAGGAAAGCCAGCTCCTGTTCGTGCGCTTTGGGATCGGAACCGGCAAAACTCGCGCAGCCGAACATATATTTGATGTCGTAATAAGTGACATATTCACCGATACCGCGCCACAGCAACTGCATGGCGGCTTTGTTTCGGAAATCTTCACGCACGCAGGAACGTCCAAGCTCCAGCAATTCGCCTTGCAGTTTCTTCAATGCAGAAACATCAAATTCATCTTCGCTATAATAGCGGCCAACTTTTTTCATGCCCTCGGCGCGCAGCAAGCGGTAGGTGCCGACAATTTCCTCATTTCCATCATTTCCGATAGCGATGACCAGCATGTGATCGCAGTGCAGGTCGAATTCATCAAAATCCCTTTGTTCAGCCTGCATTTCAGCAGTAGGATGTGCGCCTATCTCGCCAACGAAAATCTGATAGCGCAGGCGCTGTGCGGCCACAACCTCATCAGGTGTTTCCGCAACCTTTACCTTCAGATTGCCCAGCACGATCGGAGCAAAAGGTGCGGGTTTCATGGAAACCGGTACGAATGATGGCAAGTGAACTCCTACTTTTTCTTCTCGAGCGGTACACCATACAGCTCGAGGCGATGTCCAACCAGCTTATATCCAAGCTCTTTGGCAACCGCATCCTGCAGTTTTTCAATAGCAGTATTCGTAAACTCCATAACTCTGCCGCTCTTCAGGTCAATCAAATGATCGTGATGCTCGTCGCTGCTTTCTTCGTAGCGCGCCCTTCCATCGCCAAAATCATGCCGTTCGATGATACCCGCTTCTTCAAATAAGCGCACAGTACGATAAACGGTTGCTATACTGATGCGGTTATCGATAGCGCTTGCCCGCTGGTGCAGCAGCTCAACATCAGGATGATCCGCCGACTCCGAAAGCACACGGGCTATAGTCCGGCGCTGTTCAGTCATTTTCAAGCCATTGGCCGCACACTTTTTTTCCAATGTAGAAGACATATCGGCCCCTTTTTTTGCCTATACTTACGTACCTAACTATATTGGTCAGGTAAAGAGGATAGAAAAACCTTTAATAAGTTAAAGTCTTTATTAAGATTATGGCTGATTTCTGCGGGTTACAAGTATTTTAAGCGAATAGTTAAAAAACAATTTGCTAATCTTTGGTTAATTTGTTATAGCTACTGGCCTCAATCAAAAGAAATTTTGAATAAAGATAATAAAAGATTTGGAGAGCACCATGGCAACGAAGAAAGAAGATAACACCAATGAAAACCCGATATTGGGCGCAACCGCCGATATCGTGTCGTCGTACCTGCTGAACCACAAGGTTGAAGTTGAGCAGCTGGATACGCTGATTCAACGCGTATTCTCGGCGGTAAATACACTGGGACAGGACAACCGCGGCAACAGCCTGAAGCCGGTCGTAGATGTAAAATCCTCCATTACTCCGGATTACATTGTCTGCCTGGAAGACGGTAAAAAGCTGAAAATGTTAAAGCGCTACCTGAAAACGAATTACAACATGACCCCGGAAGAATACAAACGCCGCTGGGGTTTACCTGCAACCTACCCGATGGTTGCTCCGAACTATGCTAAAAAGCGTAGCTCGCTGGCAAAACAAATCGGCCTGGGCAAAAAATCCGCGCAGGAAAGAAAACATAACGCGCTCGCTAAAACAAAGCGCGCTGCTTAACTGGATTTACAAAGAGGGAACGAAGCCGGCCTTGGAAACAAGGCCGGCTTTTTATTTGCGTCGGGATGGAGTTTTCAAGGATGTATCGTCCCGCACTAAGTCCCCATATTTTTCTTCCAAGCTGCCTGTAGGGCGACGTCCAACAGGCACAAATTTTACTTCAGCAACGCGTCTTGTAAAAACTTTATCCAATGCCTTTAAAAGCGTAAGGGTGATTTCTGTTCCAGCTTCGAAAATATTTTTCGTCTCTGCATAAGTCCAGTCACGCAAGCCTGGCACTTTTGATGCGCGTAAATCTACCATAAGCGATGCATGGCCATAGGGCATATGATTTTGTAGAAAATTATAACGATACGTTATCTCGTCTCGAATGTGATTTTGTATATGATTGGGCTCGACCGTATTTGTGTCAATGACGGTGGCAGGCTTTTCTGGAAATTTTTCAATACGAAATACATCTGGAATTTTACTATGGCCTCCAAAAAAACTCCCAACGAAAAACCGATATTTTTCGCTATCAAACCACTCAGGTGACGTTTCTTTAAAATAATTTGCGAGTTTGAGTATCACATCGGAATTGCCTTGCGCTACAGCATCATCATTTACCACTGCCTCAAGTTGCTGCAACGTAGTTTCAGGTATGCGCGATTTAATGACGAGGTCTATCCGTGTATCGCGGGCATACTCCATTGCGGTGTGAATAAGCTCTTTTGCACTTTTAGAATATGCCCATCGTGCATTATAAAATTCTCTGCGTGCTTCATTAAGGAAGCTTTGCTTCACTTCTCCCCTAAACCAATGAAAACCTTCGCGAGCTTCAAATTTCTCAACCTCATCCGCAATTTTTAATATTGAATTCAATACATATTCTTTATTTCTCTCAAAGCCTTTTGAGACAACATCGCTATAAACCGAATAACTTAGGCCTGTAATTCTTTGTAGTTCACCATGCTTTAGCCACATGTAATCACCCAATACTTTTATTTTTTCACCGATATGCCGGGCCGCGTGAAATCTTTGAGGGATAGTTTCCATTGAATGAATATATCAAATTTTGACGTTGATTTACTATCGTTTCCCACTTCCAGGTCTATTCATAACATCATACGCTAAGCTAATGACATTCCAGATTTTCGATAAATCCGACAACAGTCTGTACATAAATAATAAACTTACTTTTTCTAATTTTATTCGCCAAAGTTTTGAGGTTGTAAATCCCGGTGCCGACTACCTCCCCAACTGGCACATTGACGCAATTGCTGAGTATCTGGAAGCGGCACGCGAATCTAAAATTACGCGTCTGGTTATCAATATGCCACCCCGTACCTTGAAGTCAGTGTGCGTCACGGTAGCATGGCCAGCGTGGTTGCTCGGCAACGACCCGAAAACGCGCATCATGGCTGCAAGTTACTCCACCACGCTAAGCTTGAAACATGCACTTGATACACGGTTGATTGTTTCTTCCGATCGTTTCAAGGCGCATTTTCCGGAATGCATGATCGAGCGCGGCGAAAACCAGAAACATAAATTCGTCACAACCGCACGCGGCTTTCGGTTCGCCACCTCCGTCGGCGGCACGGCGACGGGCGAAGGCGGCGACATTTTGATCGTTGATGACCCTCTGAATCCCTCGCAGGCAATGTCGAAAACGCGGCGCGATCATGCGAATAACTGGTTCGACCAAACATTTTCCACCCGACTCAACAATAAGAAAACGGGGCGCATTGTCGTCGTCATGCAGCGGCTGCATCCGGAGGATTTATCCGGCCATTTACTGGCAAAAGGTGGCTGGGAACAATTAAAACTCCCTGCCATTGCCGAAACGCAGCACTCTATTTACCTCGGCGATCTATTACTAAAAACGCGACACGCTGGCGAGCCGTTACATACGGAACGTGAAGATATGGCATTGATCGAGCGTGCAAAAAATGACCTTGGCAGTTTCGCCTTTGCCGCGCAGTATCAGCAGGAGCCGCTACACACCGATAGCGCGATGCTTTCTTCGCACTGGCTGCAACGGTATGACCGCCTGCCGGAGACATTCACACGCGTAGTGCAAAGTTGGGATACGGCGATCAAAGCGGAAGCGAAAAACGATGCCAGCGTCTGCATTACTTTCGGCGAGTATGAACATAACCATTATATTATTGATGTACTCAGCCTGCGTGCCGAATATCCTGAACTGAAACGCACGGTCATTGAACAAGCGGCGCGCTGGGACGTGAATAGCGTGTTGATTGAAGACAAAGCGAGCGGCCAATCCCTCCTGCAGGATTTAAAGCGCGAAACGAACCTGCCGCTGGTGGCACGCAATCCGAAGAGCGATAAGCTCACCCGCTTTGCGGCGATCACCGCTATGATCGAAGCAGGCCGCCTTCATTTACCGAAACAGGCGCCGTGGCTCACTGATTTTGAAACGGAGTTGCTCAGTTTCCCGCATGTGCCGCACGATGACCAGGTGGACAGCCTTACGCAATATTTCAACTGGCTGCGCGAGCGTCAGGTCAATCAACATCAAATCCGGCGGCTAACTTAATAAAGTCTTGCACTTTCAATGCGTTCCCCGTAAGAAAACCGCTCTATGGCCCTGATTGTCATGAAATTTGGTGGAACCTCGGTCGGCGACACGCAGCGTATTGCGAATGTGGCCGAGAAGGTGTCGCATGAAGTTAAAAAGGGAAATCAGGTAATTGTTGTCCCTTCGGCGATGGCGGGTGTTACAAACCAACTCGTCGCATTTGCGTCTGAACTATCCTCACTTGATGAGAACGAAAAACTCGCCAATGCAGATCTCACGATTTCCTCCGGCGAACAAATTACAGCCGGTCTTCTTGCTTTGCGCATTCAGGAGATTGGACTCAAAGCGCGAGGTTTTGCCGGATGGCAATTGCCGATCATTGCCAGCGATGCCTTCAGCAAAGCACGCATTGAGCGTATTGAAACCGAAAATGTAAAGAAAGCGCTGGATAGTGGCCATGTCGCTGTCATCACCGGCTTCCAAGGCATCACGGAAGATGGCCGCGTCGTCACGTTAGGACGAGGTGGATCGGATACGTCCGCCGTTGCCATTGCCGCTGCCTTTAAAGCGGAACGCTGCGATATCTATACCGACGTAGATGGGGTTTATACCTGCGATCCACGCATCGTTACCGCAGCCAGAAAACTTGATGTTATCTCATACGAAGAAATGCTGGAGATGGCGTCTTTAGGAGCAAAAGTATTGCAGACGCGCTCCGTTGAACTCGCAATGAACCATCATGTAAAGGTGCAGGTGCTTTCCTCCTTTGAGGATAAGCCCGGCACCCTGCTCGTCCCAGAGGAGGATATCGTGGAAAAGCAACGTGTCACCGGCATCGCCTACAGCCGTGATGAGGCAAGGATCACCTTATCGGAAGTCGCCGATCGCCCCGGCATTTCGGCAGCCATTTTTGGTCCACTGGCAGAAGCGAATATCAATGTCGATATGATTGTTCAGAACGTCACGCCAGACGGCAAGCAGACAGATATGACCTTTACCGTCAGCCGCACGGATTTTGACCGCACCATGAAGGTATTGGAATCGGTAAAAAAAGAAATCGGCTGCAAATCGATTCACACTGATAAAAATGTGGCAAAACTTTCTATCATTGGCGTTGGCATGCGGAGTCATGCAGGTGTCGCTCAGGAACTTTTCAAAACGCTTGCTGCAAAGAACATCAATATCATCGTGATCTCTACCTCGGAGATCAAAGTCAGCGTGTTGATTGAAGAAGCGTACATCGAACTGGCGCTGCGTGCTCTACACACTGCCTATGGACTCGACGCCGTTGTTGAAAAAGGTTAGTTTGTGACAAAGTTAGATTCCCTCTGGAAACGCGGTACGGATTTCCTAGGCACCAAGTATGCCATTATGGGCGGTGCTATGACGTGGGTTTCCGAGCGCAATCTCGTCTCCGCACTTTCCAATAGCGGCGGTTTTGGCGTACTTGCTTGCGGTTCGATGCCGCCGGAAATGCTGGAGGCGGAAATTATTGCCACGCGTGCGCTTACGCAAAAGCCTTTTGGCGTAAATCTCATCATCATGCATCCGAAACTGGATGAATTGGTTACCGTCTGCGTACGCCAAAAGGTTTCACATGTCGTTCTGGCTGGGGGCATTCCAAAAGGCCCAACGATCGAAGCTTTGAAAGCAGGTGGCTGTAAAGTGATTGGCTTTGCCCCTGCAGCCGGTATTGGCAAAAAACTGATCAAGATGGGGGCGGACGCGCTTGTGATCGAAGGCTCCGAAGCAGGCGGACATATCGGCCCGGTATCCACTTCCGTCCTCGCGCAGGAAATTTTGCCCACGATCACGGATGTTCCCGTGTTTGTGGCGGGTGGCATTGGCCGCGGTAATCAGATCGCCACCTACCTAATGATGGGCGCCGCGGGCGTACAGCTCGGTACACGTTTTGTCTGTGCAACGGAATGTATCGCGCACCAGAACTTTAAAAACCTTTTCATCAGAAGCGCCGCGCGCAATGCAATGCCATCCGTACAAGTTGACCCCGATTTCCCGGTCATTCCCGTACGCGCCATCATGAATAAGGCAACCGAAGATTTCACCCGTTTCCAGCATGAAGTCATCGCCGAATTCAAATCCGGCAAACTGGAAAAAAAAGATGCCCAACTCAAAATTGAACATTATTGGGCAGGTGCTCTTCGCAAAGCCGTTGTCGATGGTGATATTGAGAATGGATCCGTTATGGCGGGTCAAAGCGTGGGACTTGTCGATAAAATCCAGCCGATGCAGGAAATTATCGACGAGCTTGTTTCTGAAGCCGGGGCATTTTTAGCGAAATTCAAATAAATTTTTTTAGGCTCAGCAGCCATGCGATAAACGCATGGCATCATGCGAAAGCCATGCCAAACCAGCCCTTTTTTATTGCGCTGCATCACCTTAGTTTCTGGACTTTTCAGGGCATTTCCTTACAATAAGGCAACAACCCCGGGATATGCACTATGGCTGAACGGAAGGCGATACAGCACGACGCCCCTTCCCCTCTGGTTTTGCTGCGTCATCTGCGCGAAATCATGGCTGGTGGCGATGGCACGCAGAGCAAGCTGGATCGCCTGGTTCGGAAAATTGCCGAGCAAATGCATTCGGAAGTTTGTTCAATCTATCTTATTCGCCCTGGCCAGGTTTTAGAACTCGTCACATCCGCCGGTTTGAATCCTTCCGCCATTCACTATACGCGCCTGCTTATCGGCCAGGGCTTGGTTGGTGATATCGCTGCAACCGGCAAAACCTTAAATCTCGCCGAAGCAGCCAGCCATCCCAAGTTCGTCTACCGCCCGGAGACGGGTGAAGAGATTTATCATTCCTTCGTTGGCGTTCCGATTCGTGCCAGTGACGAAGTGATCGGCGTCCTTGTCGTGCAGAGCATTGCGGCACGCACTTATTCCGAAGAAGAAGTGGAAGTGCTGGAAACGATCGCCATGGTGCTGGCCGAACTTGCCGTCGGTCAGCAACTGGTAGACCGCCAGGCCTTATTGCGCGAGAAAAGCGAAACGCCGCTCACCCATACGTTTCATGCGCACCGCATCGCGCCGGGTGTTGCGCGTGCGCCTGCTGTGCTTCACCGCCCATATGTCGCAGTAACACGTTTGGTTACCGAAAACACCGCACTTGAGGAAAAACGCCTGCACGATGCGCTCGATGCTACACGATCGCAAATTGATCAGTTGATTTCCGAAGCGGAGTTAGGTGATGCCGGCGCATATAGCGATATCCTCGAAACGTACCGCATGTTTCTCTACGATCAAGGCTGGATGCGGCGTATTACCGAGCGCATTAAGTCCGGTTTCACGGCGGAAGCCTCCGTTAAAAAAGTGTATGAAGACCTGCACGCACGTCTGAGTAAAGTAGCAAATCCGCATATACGCCAGCGCATCGAAGATATTGAAGATATTTCCTCGCGCGTGCTTGCGCATCTTTCCGGCACGGCAGTTACCGCCATGGAAGGCGCGCTTCCTAATGACTTCATTTTAGTTGCACGGACGCTGGGTCCCGGCGAACTGCTGGAATACGGGCATCGCCGTGTCAAAGGCGTTATTTTAGAAGAAGGCTCAGCTGCATCGCATATTGCCATTATCGCCAAAATGCTTGACGTACCGGTCATTGGCGGCGTCTGGAATGCAACGGAAATCATTCGCGCTGGGGATGATGTCGTCGTTGACGGCGATCACGGTGAAGTCAGTATTAATCCGCCCGATGATATGATGCTGGGCGTCAACATGCAGATTGAAAAGCGCCAAAAGCGCGTCGAGCTTCGTGAAGCGATGAAGCATCTGCCTACCGAAACAAAGGACGGGGTTAGCATCGCCATGCATCTCAACATCGGCCTGACACTGGATGCACCGCTGTTGACGGCCAAAGATATTGACGGCATCGGCCTTTACCGTACCGAACTTCCCTACCTTACCGCTACGCGTTTTCCAGGCGTGGATGAGCAAGCGAAAATTTACTATGGCGTTATCAAACATGCGTATGGAAAACCGGTTATTTTCCGTACATTCGATATAGGCGGCGACAAGCAAGTGCCGTATTTCCATTTGCCGGCGGAGCAAAATCCGGCGCTCGGTTGGCGCGCGACCCGTATCGGGCTTGACCGCCCAAAATTATTAAAAGATCAGTTTCAGGCTTTACTCAGCGCGGCGGCAGGTGAAACACTTCATGTCATGTTTCCGATGATCGCCACCGTAAAGGAATTTCAGAATGCAAAATCCCTGCTGATACAGGAGCAGGAACGCTTTGCACTAAACAAATTTCCTTTGCCGAAATCGATCAAAGTCGGCGCTATGCTGGAAATCCCATCCCTGCTGTTCGATCTCGATGTGCTGCTTAAGGAAGTCGATTTTCTTTCCATCGGCAGTAACGACCTGCTGCAGTATTTATTTGCCGCCGACCGCTGCAACGAGGAAGTTGCCGACCGCTACGATACTCTGGATTCAATCGTCATCCGGGTTCTGTCTCAGGTAGCGGAGCGTTGCAAAAATGCGAATGTGCCGCTTGGTTTTTGCGGTGACATGGCGACGCGTCCGCTGGAAGCGATGGCGCTGCTAGCCGCAGGAATCCGCTCTCTTTCCGTACCCCCACCCGTGATCGGCCCGCTGAAGGCGATGATACGCAGCCTTGACCTCGCGCATCTTAAGCATACATTAGACTACCGTATGCAGATGCGTTCCGGTTCGATGCGTTCGTTCCTTCACGCTTATGCAAGCGATCATGGAGTGACCATCATTTGATAACAGCGGCTAAAGAAAATCTCGATTATAAAACAATCGGGCAGATGCTGAAAGAAGCACGCGAATCTCTGCATCTTCCGGCCGAGCAGGTTTGCCGTGACCTCAAAATTCGCAAGAACCATTTGCAGGCCATCGAAGCGGGCGAGCTTTCCAATCTTCCAGGCGATGTTTATACCCGGGGTTATGTCCGCATGCTGGCTGATTATCTGAAGGTTGACCTGGCAAAACTTGAGTCCTTTGCCAAAGCGCTCCCTGATCCGCAGCATCGTGCGAGCGGCTATCGCCGGCAATCTTCTATGCGTGGCATTACTATGGTACTGGTGGCTATAGCGGCATTTGCAGCTGTTGCCTATCTTGCCAAAGACAATCAGCGCCAGATGCCCAAAACGTCTGAGATTCGTCAGATGCCTGGCTATCTTCAAGCGTACCTGACGCCAGAATATGCCCGTCAATCACTGGCTTACTGCTTTTCTTTCCCCCAGCGCATTACGGTGCGCTGCATGTCCGCCGAAGAGAAATCCTGGCTGGAAAAAAGACCGCTTCCAACCATCCTTACCCTTGCCGATCCTGAACGGACATGGTATCTAAATCGCTGATTTCTGCGCGTTTTCGCGATGATTTGATATGATTTCCACTCGCCGTAATACCCATAATGTTCATATTGGCTCCGTTGTCGTTGGCTCCGCTGCTCCGGTCGCCGTGCAATCGATGACGAATACTGATACCGCTGATGTCGCATCTACCGCAGCGCAAGTGATTGAACTAGCCGAGGCCGGCTCGGAGCTGGTACGCATTACCGTAAATAACGACGCGTCGGCAAAAGCCGTTCCCGCTATTCACGAAGCATTGGAGAAAGCAAACTGCACCACGCCGCTTGTCGGCGATTTTCATTACAATGGCCACCGCCTGCTTGCATCCTATCCAGAAATGGCAAAGGCGCTCGATAAATACCGCATCAATCCTGGCAATGTCGGTTTCGGCGAAAAACACGATAAGCAGTTTGCCGAAATCGTCGAACAGGCCATTCTCAATAACAAGCCGGTGCGCATCGGCGTCAACTGGGGAAGCATGGACCAGGCGCTGCTCGGACGGCTGATGGAAGAAAATGCCGCTTTGTCTGAACCAAAATCAGCTGATGAGGTGGGACGCGAGGCACTTGTCGTATCCGCAATCGAAAGCGCGCATTTAGCCGAAAATATCGGTCTGCCAGCGAATCGTATCATTCTGTCGGCCAAAGTAAGCAAAGTCCAAGATCTGATTGCAGTTTACCGCGCCATGGCATCGCGCTGCACATATCCTCTGCATTTAGGTCTCACCGAAGCTGGCATGGGCGCTAAAGGTGTTGTTTCATCCACTGCGGCGCTCAGCGTGCTTTTGCAAGAAGGCATCGGGGATACGATTCGCGTATCGCTCACTCCGCGTCCCAACGAACCGCGCACTGAGGAAGTCAATGTCGCCAAGCAGATTTTGCAATCGCTCGATATTCGCTCTTTCACGCCCCAGGTAACGGCATGTCCCGGCTGCGGCCGCACCACCAGCACCTATTTCCAGGAACTGGCAGATACGATTCAAACCTTTCTTTCGTCTTCTATGCCGCAATGGAAAAATATGTACGAAGGCGTGGAAACCATGAATGTGGCTGTGATGGGCTGTATTGTGAATGGGCCGGGTGAAAGCAAGCACGCCAATATCGGTATTTCCCTACCCGGTACCGGTGAATCCCCTATCGCACCGGTTTTCGAAGATGGTGTACGCACGGCCATCCTGCGGGGCGATCATATCGCGGAAGAATTCCAGGAACGTGTTATCAGCTATATTGAACGCACCTACCGCAAAAGAGCGGCTTAATTAAAATTGCCAAAGGAAATTGAACCCGAACCGATGATTATCGTATTCGTAGTTCTCAAAACTCGCATCGACATCGCGATATTGATACGCAAGCGTCAGCGAGAAACTGTCGGTAAACATTTTGGTCAGCGAATAACCTAGCGTTTTTTCCCATTCTACACGGCGTTGTGTCGTAAGTAGCGGATCATTATCCTTATAAAGGGTTTTGCGGAATCCCGCTGATGCGCGTCCATACAGCGTCTCATCGAACTGACGGGTATAGCCGACATCGACCCCGCCCTGCTTGTTATCATAATAAGCCTGCTTGGTATCCTCGATACGCCAGGTCGTACCGGCATCGAATAAATCCACGGGGCTATAGCTGTATGCCACGCCTAAACGCGCTTGCTCAGCAGGACCGGTGCGATCTTCATAAACGGTAACCTGCGGGGCGTTTAGGTAATCCCGGAATTCGTGGCTGATAGCGGTTTGCAGGCGCCATTTTTCGTTCAGCGCGGTTTGCGTGGAAAGCTCGCCAGTATACTGGCGGAGATACGAATAGCCATCGAGCAGGATGTGCGCATAATTCGCATTCAGTTTAAATTCCGTCTGCCATTCAGGAATAATCAGGCGCGGCCCCGTATCAAAGGAATAGACACGCAGATTTAAGTTATCGAGATGGTTCTGCTCGTTCTGATAGAGCCCTGCACCGCTCTCCCAAAGCACTGTGTATTGCGTATTGGTCGGGTCGGTCAGGCGGTATTTATTAGAAATTCCTCCACCGACAAAAGCTTGCAGATCATCCGTCTTGCGATCGCCCGGCGGAAGGAGCACGGACGTATCAAGCACCAGGATATGATCATTGTCTGAAGCGGAATTTGCATTGGAATCCCAGTTAACCCCAGTGGTGATATAGGCTGACCAATGGCTCGGGTTGGAGGATTTCTTTAAATCTGCCAATACCGTTTCAATAGTATGACGAACTTCATCAGGAATCCGGCGCTGCAGCACCTGCTCCATAAGGGTGATCGCCTCTTTGTAATACCCCATGCGTGCATAGCTCATGCTTAGATCAAGCCGCACCCGGTCGAGCGAGGGGTCGATACGCAGCATATGCAGGTATGCTTCAGCTGCTTTCTTATCATCACCGCGCGCCGTAGCCATTTGTGCGTAGGTAAAATAATTATCGAAATTATTCGGGTTCTGGGCGAGAATCACTTCCGCCTGACGCATATCGCCATCATTTGGAATAGCAGGCGGGTTCTGGCCGTACACTGACGCGCCAGCCATACAAAATAACCCTGCCAGTGCAAGATGTCGCATGCTGTTCTGTGTTATAATTAAACCAGTCTCAGAATAGTCGATAAGCCTTTAACAAATAATAAAACCTAGGCAGGCTCTCCCTAACGCATTTTTAATCATTGGCGGCCTAGCCTGTGCGCGTGAAGTTATCCTGGACGCTGCTCATCCCTATCTCTGTGCTGGGCCTTGGGGTCTTTCTCAAGGTCACTAACCCTCCTTTTTTACAAGCGTTGCAGCTGAAAGTCTTTGATTCTTATCAGGCCTATCAGCCACGCCCTTACACAGAAGTTCCTGTTTCCATCGTCGATATTGATGAAGAAAGTCTAAAGAAGATTGGTCAATGGCCCTGGCCGCGCAATCAGGTAGCTCAGCTTATCAATCAGTTGAAAAATGCAGGTGTTGCAGCGATAGCACTCGATATTGTCTTCGCTGAACCAGATCGTACTTCACCTAAACAGATTCTGCCGCTTTGGGGAGAAGAAAAAGAATTGAAAGCACTGCTTTCAAAATTGCCCGATCACGATGCTGAATTCGCCACCGCGGTAAGCGAGGCTAATGTTGCTACTGGCTTTGTGTTGAGCGGACATGCCGAAACGCAACCTGATGTAAAAGCAGGCATGGCTATACAGGGTTCCAGTCCGACGGAACACATTCCTCCGTTCGATGGCACTGTTAATACGCTACCTGCCATCACCGACGCAGCACGTGGTAACGGCGCACTCAATTCCCTACCTGATCTGGACGGTATTATTCGCCGCATGCCGCTGGTTTTCAATGCGCATGAAAAGTTAGTGCCCGGACTAATGGCAGAGGCGCTCCGCATTGCACAAGGCAATCCGCCGCTGATGATCAAATCCATTCCCGGCGCAATCGAAGAAATCAAGATTGGTGATTTTATCATTCCAACTGACCGTAATGGTTCTTTCTGGATTCATTTTACCGAGCCTCATCCGGAGCGCTATATTTCAGCGTGGAAAATTCTGGAAAATAAAGTGCCGCAAGAACGGCTTAACGGTCAGATAATTTTTATAGGCACCAGCGCCGCCGGACTGAAAGATATTCGTTCGAGCCCGCTAAATCCGGTCATGAATGGTGTCGAAGTCCATGCGCAAGCCTTAGAGCAAGTCTTGCTCGGTCATTTTTTAAATCGCCCAGATTGGATGGAAGGCGCGGAGATTGTTGGCCTGATAACCTGCGGGATTTTTCTGCTGATACTGATGCAATTCATCCCTCCAATTTATGGCGCATTCGCAGCGATGGCGGCGATTGCGGCAGCTATTTACGGTTCCTGGATGGCGTTCCAGAACCAACACCTTCTCATTGAGCCGGTGATTGCAAGCATTGTCCTCGTGTTTGTTTACCTGACTGAAAGCCTCCGCCAGTTCATGCTGAGCGAGCGGGAGAAGCAACAAGTGCGTAACGCCTTCAGTCGTTATATGTCCCCTGCCCTTGTTGAGCGTCTGGCAGAAAATCCCGGTGCTTTGAAACTCGGCGGCGAGATGCGCCAGATGACCATTCTTTTTTCCGATATACGCGGTTTTACAACATTATCGGAACGCTACACGGCTGAAGAGCTGACGCGTCTTATCAACCGGTTCCTGACGCCGATGACGGATACGATTCTGCAGCACAATGGCACCATCGATAAATATATGGGCGATGCGATCATGGCCTTTTGGAACGCGCCGATCGATAATGAAAAACATGCCCGCGATGCATGTATGGCCGCGCTGGATATGGAAGATCGGCTAAGAGAACTCAATACCATCATGCAAAAAGAATCGGAACAAACCGGCGCGCCGTATCATGAACTGGCGGTCGGTATCGGCCTCAACAGCGGTGTGTGCTGCGTCGGCAATATGGGCTCCGAGCAGCGTTTCGATTATTCTGTGCTGGGCGATAATGTAAATCTGGCCTCGCGTCTCGAAGGACAAAGCAAGACTTATGGAGTCACTAGCGTCCTCGGCGAAAACACCGTGGAGCTTCTGGAAGGCATGGCCGTCCTGGAGCTCGATCTTATTCAGGTAAAGGGCAAAACCGCCGCGGTGCGCATCTTCACCCTGCTTGGCGATGAAGCCTTTGCTGCAAAGCCTGAGTTTAATCAACTGAAGCAGGCATTCGATACGATGCTCGCCGCCTACCGTGCACAGCAATTTGCAAAAGCACAGGAGCAATTAATCAAGTGCCGCAGCTGTGCATTAGCGTCTAAAATTGAGGGATTGCTTGATCTCTACGAAGAACGTCTCGCTGAATACACAGACACCCCGCCACCAGCAGACTGGGACGGGGTGTTTGTCGCGAAATCGAAATAAGGTCTAGCGGGCGCCGTGGAAGACCCCGGCAGCTTGTTTACCCCCTCCACTAGCCACGAAGTTTCCGCCCACCTCTTCGGCTTTCGGGCCAAAGAGTGCGCCATTGGCATTACCGTTCATTCCAAGTGCAGGTGTTGACGAACCAACTAGCGATACGTTGGCGAATACCGCATCGCCTGTAGTACTGATACCGACAGGAGAGCCTGACTTATTAAAGCTGTAATTACCTACGTTGATAGTCATACCAGTCACCTGGCGGCGCGACAGGTTAATGTCTGTGGTTGAAGTTCCAGCAGCGTTAACCACGCTTGTGCCATTCTGGATGTTTGCATAGGCAGCGCCGTTGTAGGTTGAAATAACATCACCGAGCGGCATACCAGCTGCAAGCCCTGCAGGAGTCGGGTTACTTCCTGGATTATTGTAATCATAGTACGTTTCAAGTGTTGCGCCTGGCGTCACCTGGCCAGCGACATATGGTACCATGTGCGCGACATCGATTTGAGCCGGGCCATTATTGGTGCCTTTGCTTTCGCCCGCCCATACGCCCCAGTGCGTATACTGGCACTGAGTACATTGCGGTGTCGTAGTAGCTGAAGCCACTTTGCCGGCAAGCAGCACGCCATTCGTTGCGGTGCTGGTGCGATTGACCGTCGTACCGCCATCCATCGAATAAGTGGTTAAACCTTGCTGTGCACCGTAGAGATTGTCCCCAAGATAGGCATTGGCTTTGCCATCCAGACTTCCAAATTTTGCCTTCACAACGTTTAAAGGCGCAATATCCTCTTGCAACGTAAGCATTGCCGCAACATTACCTGAAGCGGTTTTATTTACACTGACATTGTTTAGGCTAGTACCGCTGGTATAAATGCCAGGCGAAGGTGTTGTACTGCTGTCTTCGATGATAATACCTGCTGCGAACCCTCTATCGGTACCGATAGTTCTTTGGTTTACAGCATCAGTAAGATCACTTCCTGGCGCTGCATTCAACACAGCCGGTTGGCTGCCGGAGCGATTAATGACTGCCCCGCTGGTAGTATCCGTACTGTAATCGATCACCATGCCGGCAATCGGCCCATTTGCATTGGCGAAAATATCTTTGCCGACTTTGTTGGTCCCGGCGTAATTCTCAGTTGCTATACCAGTTACCACCGAATCATCACCGATAAACCGGTAGGCGAATCCTTTAAGATACGAATCCTGCGCCGCGCCGCCGGTATTATCGACATCGCCGAATGCAGCAACGATAACCGGATTTTCCGCAACGAAATCGAAATTCAATTTCGCAGCGAGATATTTTCCGTTCTGCCAATCTACACCCATACCAAACGGATGATTGCCGCTTCCCGACCCACCATATTCAGTCACAAGCGTAGGAGCGACCTGTGCGTAATTGAATAGGCCGAACACACTATTGCCTTGGAATCGGACTGCATTAAGTTCAGGCAGGAAGTTATAGAAGCGAACGTTCGAGGCAGTCAGGCCTGCGCCATCCGCAATGATGCTTTGCGCGCGCGCCGTAGCAAGATCATTCACACGAATACCCTGAATGATATTCACCTGGTCGCCATTGGCGATAGCGATTCCGCTACTATCGCTTTCGTTCAGTCGGTAATACTGCATGGCATTGCCATAGCTGTTGTACCACTTCACATTGAAATAATCCGTCTGACCTACGGTCTCTGCACTGTTGACAGCGAGTGCCCCTGCCATTGCACCAAAAACGTCAGGATTAGTTGGGACTGGCAGGTTTATCGGCTGGACTGGATCAGCTACATTATTGGGTGTTGCTTTTGCATTGAATACCGTTCCGTCGTTATACGAGGCAGTAGCACCACGCTCTACATCCCATGTACTGCCATTATAGGAATTCAGGACATAGCGGCCATAATGTGTATTTGCTGGCGCTGCGACAGCACCACTACCGCCGTTATTAGTGGCGGTATTCGTTTGGGCCGGTGGGACTGAAGCCGATGGCGGAACCGGGGCTGACGGCGGCGTATTGCCTGTCACCGGAGGTGTGCCTGGGAGAACAGCATTTGAATCATTACGAACAGCATTCGTAATTTGATCCGTTGTAATATCAGAAACCTGTACCACCGGTGGCAGAGGCTGCGTTACGGTGCCAAATGCTGCGCTAGATGCACTGGTAGTACTCGTTGCAGCTTGATCGGTGGTTGCCGATGCAGCACCGGTGCCGGAGCTAGAATCAGTACCGGTTTCCGCCGATGTTGAGGTACCATTTTCTGTGCTGGCGGACTGATTGGTGCTACCTTGAGAATTCGAAGAAGACGAAGATGATCCATCACCGCCAAAATTCAGGTTCGGATCCACGGAATTGCTTGGAGCCATTTTCTGCGTTTCCGCCGTGCTGCCAATACCAAGGCCGGCCGCGGCATCGGTCAGACGTGCCGCTACGATAGCACCTGGCAGATTCGTTGGCGTTCCTTCCAACGTAGCGAGTTGCAAACCAGTGCCGAAGCTATTAGTGGTGATGGTCTCACCTTTCTGGTTGGTCATAGTCAGGGCATCACCGTAGACAAAAACGGCATCGGTCGCGCCATTATCGGCAATATTAGTCTCGGCAATACCGCCGCGAATCCCAATCGTAGCCACCGGCGTTTTGATGCTGACCGGATGCTGTTTTGAAAGTGCACCGCCGACAAAGCGGAAGACGCCTTTCATACCTTGCACACCCATCTGGCCATCTTTAGTCGCCGGGTTATAGACATAATTATCAACGGTGAGTTTGGAATGCGGGGTCAGTGAGAGCGTCGAGCGATCAACGAAGATCAGTTGCGCTTCCGAAGCATTGCCTGTTTCAAAGATATCATTCAGATAAACGGCATCACCCGGCTTAACTGGTATGGTTTTTCCATCGCGCAAAGCGGTAACGCTTCCATTTGCAGCGCCGACGACGCCGATTTTGTCATAAGCAAACGCGCTGGCCGTTACTGCCAGTGTCGCGAGTCCGCTAAGAAAATATGTTGTGCCGCGCATAAGTGCCTTCCGATCTTATTTGTTTTTCTGTTGTCTAGAGTTGCGAGAGATAACGATCTGCTTTTTGTTTTTGTTCGGCTGTTGCCGTATTATCTTTGCTCACCTGGCTCAGATATGTGCGAGCCATATCATGCGAGTTCAGCAGATAGTAAAGAACACCGACTTGCAGGCGTACATGGGTCAGTTTCGGATTGTACATCAGCAGCCTTTCCAAGGGCGGAATGGCTGATTCATAATCTTTGAGCTCATACGCAAGGTTTGCGTACTTCAGCGTCTTATCGATATTGGTGGGGTCGGCCAGCATAGCCTGAAAACTCTGATCGAATTCCTGACGCACGACGTCCGGTGCGCGCTCGGTTGCTGCAAGGGCTTCCGTGCCGCCGCTAAGCAGCAGTATAACCATGAATGATACAATGAAATATCTAGCTGATTTTAGCATTTTCGTAACGCTTGCCTGATAGGATGTAATACGCATGCGAGTGACCTCCTCAAAAGAGACGCATTACGCATTATGCGTAATAAAAGTTAAGAAAATGATAAGAAAGTTAAGAACTTTGTTAATGCTTAGGTATTGAAATGCTTGAAATAATGCCAAACACCAATATTAAAAAAGGCGGAATTATATTCCGCGAAGGTGATGAACCGGATGGCGTTTATTATTTATGTGAAGGACGGGTACGAGTGACCAAGAACGTTGCCGGGCAGGAAATCACCCTAGCAGAAATGGAGCCGGGTGACATCTTTGGCGAACTGGCTATGGTCGGTGAGAGCCCTCGCTCGGCCACGGTTACGGCGCTCGAAGATTGCTGGGTTTACAAGTTTAGCCCTGAGTCCTTCAAAAAGAAGCTCCAGTCTATGGACAGCTTTATGTATACGATGCTGATCGCCCTTGTACTTACCATCCGCAATCAGAACCGCAAAATCAGCGAATTGCTGGAAATGCTGCGGAATAATCAAAACTAAGACCTGACGTACCCTTTTCCATCTGTATAAGAAGGGTGTGATCCATAATATTTAGCTAAAGCTAAATTAGCGCTGTTAGGTATAGCTTGGCCTGTTTCCGAATCGTATCTCTCAAGTGAAGCTGTCTTACGGCACATCACATCCTGTTTTTGTAATGGCCGGTCAATGGCGCCTTCAGCCAACGGCATGAGTAACGCCATAGTCTCTTTAATAAACTTTCCTTTTACTGCTTCACGAAATGTGAAAACAACATTCCAGGTCTGCCCATCCTTTTCACCATTATCGCAAGCGATTCCAACAGATACTTTATCCTGCATTCCTTTGTTGGAAACGATTTCGTCTAAATGATCTCTCACTTTGGTAGCATCATCCAATGTCAGCATAAATTTCTCCCTTTAGATGGAATACGCATACCAAAAGAAGGTGTTTATTTTTGTTAACCTTTTGTGAAGATTGGTGCTTTTGCAACTACCTGAAATATAAACCTTACAAGCCAACTGTCATGCCTTCGCGAGCGATAAACGTGCCGCTGCGCATCGTTTTTGCGACATTTTCGCGTTGGTTTAGCAAGGCGTCATCAGCACCGGGATCATGATGGAATAAAGCAACCTGCTTCACTTTCGCCTTTTCCCCCAGGCGAATGGCATGCTGCCAGGTGGAATGTCCCCACCCCGCATATTTGGCGAATGCGGCATCATCAAACGTACTATCGTAAATAAAAAGGTCGCTGTTACGGATGAAGTTGACCAGATTTTGGTCAAACTCATCATTACAATGCTCCACATCCGTTACATAGCAGACGGACTTTCCTTCAAAATCCACGCGGTAAGCCGTCGCCCTATCGGGATGGAACAATGGCAACGTACTGACGCGAATCCCATCTTGTTTAAGATGAACAGCTGGAACCGGTTCTCCCGCCATGAAGTCATGGAAGGAAAGATCAGCTTTGAAATCGGCAAAAGTCAGCGGAAAAATGGGCGGGCTGACGATTCGCGACAACACATCCACCAGGCGGTAATCCGGCAGGAGGTGCCCAGCCCAGAAACGTATGGTCGAGTTTTCGTTGAAAGCCGGACTGAAAAAAGGCACGCCCAGAATATGGTCGATGTGCGTATGGCTTAAAAAAATGTCAATATCCTTGGCGGCTGTTTGTTCGCCGAGCGGAAACAGGCCGCTGCCTGCATCAAAGACCAGCTGGCGTTTGCCACACATCACCCCGACACAGGACGTATTGCCACCCACGCCTAAATGCGAACGACTCGCCATGGGCATGGTGCCACGCACGCCATAGAATGTGACGCTGAATTGGGGATTCGCCATACTCTTTTATCGCTGAAAATGATTGAGAAATGATTAAGCCATAAAAATCAGGCAATTAGCTTTTTAGGCATATCGCCGATCACATGGCGTTCAATACATTCGATCATCATGCCTGCAATGTCTTTTCCGGTTGCTTGCTCGATGCCTTCTAGTCCTGGGGAAGAATTCACTTCCAATACTTTAGGGCCGGTATCGGAGCGGATAATATCGACCCCCGCCACTTTCAGACCCATCGCCTTGGCAGCAAGGACAGCCATGCGGCGCTCTTCGCCGGTAATCTTTATGGGTCCGGAGGTGCCTCCCAAATGCAGATTGGCACGGAATTCACCTTCCGCCGCCCTTCGTTCCATCGACCCCACAACTTTCCCATCAACGACAAAACACCGAATATCACGACCGCCCGCTTCTTTAACAAATTCCTGAACGAGGATATTGGCCTGCAGACTCTTGAAGGCGTTGATAACGCTTTCGGCAGCTTTTTTCGTATCGGCGAGCACAACGCCCCTGCCCTGCGTGCCTTCGAGGAGCTTAATAATAAGAGGAGCGCCGCCAACCATTTCAATCAAATCCTTCGTGTCTTCGATGGAATGCGCAAAACCGGTCAGTGGCATTTCTACGCCTTTTTGCGCCAGCACCTGCAATGACTTCAGCTTATCACGTGAGCACGCAATGGATGCCGCATCATTCAATGCGAAAATGCCGGCTGTCTCGAAGTGACGGGTAACTGCGCAACCGTGAAACGTCATGGAAGGACGAAGACGCGGAATGATCGCATCCACCTTATCGAGAATTTCTCCGCCGCGATAATGAATCAGAGAATGCGACGCACTGATATTCATGTAACAATATTTGACGTTAATGAAGCGCATCGTATGGCCGCGCTGCTCGCCGGCTTCGATGATGCGCTTGTTGGAGTATAGTTCCGGATTGTTGCCAAGCACGGCGATGGAAAGCCCGCGGTTTCGCATCAGCGTTTCTACTTTATAGCAGGCATTCACGTCACGCGTGGTAAGCTTGCCCAGGCAGAATGCACGTTCAGGATCTACCAGCAGACGGCCCCGCATCGCCTGCCTGCCAAGCAGCATGCGATAGCCCATCGTATCGCGGTTGGTCAGCGTCACTTCGGCATCCCATGTATCATTGCCCATGCGAATCGGGGTGCGGATGACGTAGCGCAACTCAACATGGCCGCTCGAGCTTTTCACCTCACGGCGGTCGATTAAAGGCGCTTCGGTGCGCGTAGTGATCTTTCGCGTACCCTGTATCGGGTTTATGGAAAAACGCACGAAGGTTCGGCCGTCTTTATCGAATGTCTGGATGTTGAATGCGTGCAGAGCGGATGTTTTTGCTCCGGAATCCACCCGCGCTTTAACGGCTGGGATACCGAGTGCTGGCAAGGCGCACCACTCCTCCCGGCCGATGATTGTTTTTTGGCTCATGGCGAAGGGTTATGACAGAGAACTTCTAAGCGGAAAAGGTGTTTTTTGCGAGATCGTCTAAGCTGATCGTAAAACGCGGAATCATAACGGTGAAACGGGCGCCGCCACCGGTATTTTCCGCCCAGATCCTGCCGTTATGGGCCTCGACAATACTTTTGCAGATAGCAAGCCCCAGCCCGGTGCCCCCGGCTCCTGTTTTGGTTTTTTTGCTTTGCACGAACTTGTCGAAGATCAACTCCAGCTCTTCGTCCGGGATGCCTACCCCCTGGTCCTCAAGAATAAAGGTCACGGCTGGGATTTTTGAAGTGCCTACGGTCAGGATGCCATCTTCAATACGCGCTAGTAGTTTTTTACCGTTATCGCTAAATTTTATTGCATTGGACAATAAGTTGACCAACACCTGGGTGATACTTGGCTCGTCATATGTAGCCCGCATATTTTCCGTGCGATATTGTTTATCAAGCTGGAGTTCTTTCGCTTCAATGAGGGAGCGCAATTCTTCGAAGACATACTCCGCCGTCGCACCGAGGTGATGCTCACGGAAATTATATTCCATCGAGCCTGCCTCCATTTTAGAAAGATCGAGCAGATTATTCAGAAGCGACAAAAGGCGGCTGCCACTCTTGTTTATATTGACAAAGTATTTGAGAATTTTTTCTTTCTCAACTTTATCGACGCCGGTTTCACCCATGGCAGAATAATTGATGATGGCATGCACTGGCGTGCGAAGCTCGTGCGACATATTGGCGAGAAATTCGGATTTGATGCGGTTTGCCGTTTCCGCCTCTTCCTTTGCTTTTTTGATATCCTTAACCTGATCTTCCACAAGGCGCTCGAGATGCTCCTGATATTCTTTCAATTCCTCCGTCCGGCTATCGACCTGCTTTTGCAGCTCCTCGTTAAAATGATCGTATTTTTCCTTCATATCGGAAAATGCCAGAACAAGGTTTTGCATTTCACGTGTTGAAATATTTTTTGGCAGAAGAAAGTCTTTTTGCCCGCGCTGATAATTTGCCATCGCTTCGGCTAATTGTTCGATAGGCAGCGTAAACCCGCGTACAATGTTGAAGACAACAATACCGACCAGTGCCGCGAAAAGCATGAAACTTGGCAGAACAAGCTTAAGGGCCTTATTAAGCGCGGCTGTAATGGAATCAGTCGAAAAATAAACTTCCAGCGTACCGATTTTTTCATTTTTCTTACCGTCGTTATAGATGATATCCTGAGAAATACGAATACCGCGCAGTGAATTTATAGTTTCGGGAACTTTCCCTTGCTCTGCAAAAACTTTATTCTCCTGGTCAAATACAACGCCGTAAATAAAATCACTATCGCCAGAAAGCGCGCCTAATATGGATTGCACCTGATCCTCATTATAGTCCCATAGCGGCATGGCGAGCGATTGCGCGTTGATGGTAGCGATCACCCTCGCCCGTTCCCTCAGAATGCTTTCGGAGCGTTCTTTAAAAGCGCCGGCAAGAAACAAAAGGATGACGGCCGCAATCGCCGAAAGCCCCAACACCACCATGATCGTGATCCTCGCCTTGAGGCTTGATTCCGGTTTTTCATGATGAGGAACACGCATCATCATTCGGCAATATCCTTCCAGTCTTTGACACTATAGCGATCCAGAATCTTTTGTAGCTCGCCGGATGCGCGCAGCTCGCGCGTTCCTTTGCTCATCAGCCGTGCATATTCTTTCGCTTTGGGTTGTTTTGGCCCGAATGCAACATAAATCAGCTGCTCGGCATAACCGCGTTTATAACTTAAAGTGCCGGCTTGACGTACGCTGCGTTCCTGATCTGTATTAGCAAGAAAATTACTGAGCACGTTAATGTCGTCAATAATGGCATCAACGCGATGACTCCTCAGCTTTTTCACATTTTGCAGCAGCGCTTTGTCGCCGGAAACCAGCTGCACCAGCTTTCGATCGTTTTTATTTTTCTTGATGTAATCATCGACTTCGTCGCTATAACTGTAATCCATTATAGCGCCGAGCGAGACACCGGCAAGCGAGTCTAGATTGTGATACTCCCATGTACTATCCGGTGCGGTGTAAAATCCCATGGCAGAAAAGCCTTGCGCCACGGCAGGGAAAACAAAATCAGGCGCATCGCCTGTCGTAGCGCCTACAATAGCATCATACTTCTTTTTTCGCGTGTCTGAGATAGCCCTCGACCAGGACACATTCACGTAATTTACAGATATCCCATGCTTTCCTAATACCTCACGGGCGATTTCGATCATAAAGCCCGGTTGGTCGCTGCCGGGGGCACAATTATAGGGACACCATTCGTCAGCGGCGATGGTTATCGTCTCCGCATAGGCAGACGGCGCGAGTAATGCAGCACATAGGGTAGCAATAAGTGCGTATCTGACCATATAAACCGCTGATAAGTAAGCCTTCGCACGCTATCAGAAACTCTTTAAGAAAGCGTGAAACCACCCCCTGAAAGCTGTCACAGAACTGTCATATTTCCCTCACAAATCTTTAAAATACTCACGCTAGAGTGATAGAAGCAGGAGAAGTCAGCCTTTATGTCCACCTATACCGAGGAAGCCTATTTTCTCACCAGCGCTGTTCACGTAGAACCCAGCGGCTTTAAATCAGCAGCGGTTTCCTTTGAACACGATCCGAAATTAGATGCGAATATTTACGCGGACGCGATCGCAAACGTCATTCAAAAATACCACCCGCATTTGGAAATGACCTATCTCTGCTCCAGCACGGATGATAAATCCGTATTCGTACAGTATCAAATTTCCGGCGTCGGCCACGGCAAACTGGAAAGCATGATGACCGACACCAAGGATGTCATCAGTTCACGTTTTCTGGAAGTGCTCGCTAAATCGCAGTATCAGATTTTTAGTCTTTCCAGTGATACAAACTGCAGTGTTATGTTTACTCCTCCTGAAACAGTAGAATTGAGTGATTTTGAAATGATTGCGCGTGCAGCGCTTACTCGCAATGGCATGACAGTAGGAAAAGCAAAATATGTCTAAGCATGTCATACTTCCCGTATCTGGTGGCGATGTGCAGACTTTTCTTGCTCAAGCAAAAACAAATCATGCTAGAACAAACGTCAGCAATATCATGCACGACGGAGTGTTCGAAGTGAAGTCCCACCAAATTGAAACGCCTGCAGTTATGGCATTCCGTGATCAAGAGATAACCGCCCCCTCTCCTGTACTCAGTGGCGCTAAAAAGGGTGGATTTAGTTTAGTCTAAACGCCGCAACCATTTTCTCCTGCCAGCTTTCATCCAATCGATGCTCCACGACCTTGCGCGAAGGGGCATAGGCATGAATGATACCAAACATCGCAGCATAATCCGACACAATCGCCAGATGCTGCGGATTATTATCTAATCTGAATAAGATAACATCCCCTAAGGCAATCCCTTCCGGCGAAATGGGATAAAGTAGTTCTGCCAATTTTTGTTGTAGCGCATTGCCATCCGGCACTTTGCTGTAATGAAGGGAATCCGATTTTGAGAGCAGGTTTCCAAAACGATCCTGCAGTTGTAAATCACGCGCAACGCCGACAAGCAGTCCCAGGCAATCGACCCCGCCATGATCGCCAGCCGATTTCTTGCGCCTGCCCTGATGGGCAAAACGTGTACCGATCCAGCTCCGGGCTTCGCTAACAATAGGATGATGTGCCATTTCGTCAGCATGAAAGATTCGGCTGATGCCCGGAAGTGAGATTATATGATATGTCATCCTGGCAAAGACCCGGATCTACGCACTAATTTTAAATACTAATAGTAAAACGTGGATACCGGCCTTCGCCGGTATGACCATATTATTCCGCCGCGGGCGCTTCTTCTTCCGGGGCCTTTTCTTTGGCGGGACGGAAGTGCGTACGCATCGTCGGACGGCCAAAGAGTGGACGCTGCCCCATCGCTCGCGCATACGCCCAGACGAGTGAGGCCATGACGACGATGGAAATACCGAAGACCCAGATGGTCGCCGCAATGGTGCGGTCACCGTAAATCCCGATCAAACTCGCCGAACCGAAAATCGCCAGTGCAATAAGAAATCCCAATATCTGTCCGATAACGGTGGAAAGCTTGTGCACTTTCAGCGCCTGAATTTCCCATTCGTGACGATGCTTCTGCTCGCGTTCGAACATCTCTAAAATCTGTTTGGCCGATCCTTCGACAACGTAATTATAACTCTCCAGCGTTTCCGGATTCGGTAAAATCTCGACAGTTTTTTTCGGCGCATTTTCCCGGTTATGACGGCGATCGTGATTTTGTTCGCGGTTGCGGTAGGGCTTATTTGGCCGCCTGTCGCGGTCATTCTCCTGATACATCACGTCTCTCCCAGATATTATAGATATCGTGTCCGACTTTCAGGCAGTCGGCACGCAGCCCTTCGGCAGAATTTCGATAAGGATATCGGTATAAGGGCGCAGCCGGCAGCGAGAGCACCGATCCCATTCCGATAAACAAATGCTTGATGAACATACGCATAGGCTCAGTATAAACGCAGATGCAAAAATAATCTCGGATAATTTTTAGAAGCAATCGTGCACGTGCGAAAAGTCTCCCCCATTGTGCATATGCCATAACAAAGTTAATTTCTTCTTAAGCAATCCTTGCTACAATCTTAACTATGGGGAAACAATTTGAAACACTCCCCTGTAACATAGGGAGGTTGCCACATTCGCCACACTATGCCGGTATTTTTTAACGGGTGCCCTTATCCCGTTCTCTGCGTTAGCGGGGGATACTGGCGGAACAATTGATCCACTACTCATTAAAGATCGAAGCTATTTTTTGTTTCAATATACCAGTGAACCCGGCGCGCGCCTTGTACCCTTCTTTGGCACTTCGATCGAAACCAGCGATCCATTCGCGGAATTCAGTGAAGCGCGCGACACATCATATTCGAGGGAAAAAGATAACAACTGGCGGGCAGGTTTCCGTTACCGTTTCAGCAGAGCGCTTTCGCTGAACCTGGATGCAAAACAGCGAAATGTCTCCCGTGCCGTTAAGCTCGGTGATTCACCGACCGATTTCGAGGTGAAAGTGAAACCGTGGGAAGTGAGGGTTGGTATTTCGTATAAATGGTGAGTTAAATTGCCATTGAAAAATAGAGCGGCACATTTGAAAGCGCGCTCATATTTTCAAGATACTCCGCCACCTTGTGCGGAAAGTTCAGGCCCTTCACGATGGTCTGGCTGCGCAGCGCCGCAAACAGATGGATATCATCCTCCGACGGCGCACCATTCACTGCACCTTTCGACTGGATCAGCGGTTCAAGTTTCTGCAAATCCGCTTCCGATTGCTTTATGTACACCGCCGATTTTTTAAGATGCTCGTCG
Organism: Rickettsiales bacterium; assembly: GCA_046348685.1. Classification (GTDB taxonomy): domain Bacteria; phylum Pseudomonadota; class Alphaproteobacteria; order Rickettsiales; family UBA998; genus JAXMDT01. Next base: position 112,823 of record JAXMDT010000004.1, on the reverse strand, counting down.
AACGAGCCAATTGCTGCTTCTTTTTTCTCTTTGAAATAACGGCGTGCTGCTTCCGTCTTGTATTCCGGCAAATCGCATTTCACCCAGCGCGGCATCGTCAGTTTGCTCGCATAGGACCGGCTATCCAGCCAAGCGGCAATTGCAGGATTAGCAGGACCATCGAGCAGTGGGCCATTGCCATATTTGCCGTCAATGTACCGCACAATGTCCATACTTTCCGGCATGTGGGTGCCGTCTTCTTTCTCCAGAATAGGAACGACTTTCTTACCAACTAATTTGGTTGGCGTTTCCACATCGTCGTTGAGCACCGGTACTAAAGTCAGCGGTACTTCTTTCAGACCAAAAATCATGCGTGCTTTCACGCAATATGGACAGTGATCATAATAATAGAGTTTCATCGCAAGATTGATCCTAGCACACCCCGAATAATCTGATTGCCCAATTGCCTTCCAACCTGGCTACTGACCGACCGCAATACACTTTTTGCAACCGCTTCGCCGTAACTCTGGCGCTGATAACCACTACTGCTTTTTGCACGTTTCGGTGCCGGTTCCGGCTCAGGCGCTTCCTGACGAGGAGTGCTATGCGGCCACGGCGAGCGCGATGACGTTGGCGACGGTTCGGAGGCACGTTGGCTCAAACGTTCGTATGCCGATTCCCGATCCAGAACTTTATCATATTTTCCGGAAATCGCACTGGCGACAATCGCCTGTTTACGCTCTGCATCTGTAATCGTGCCAATGCGAGAGGCAGGCGGGCGAATCAGCGTGCGATCCACCACCGAAGGCGCGCCGTTTTCTTCCAGAACAGAAACGAGTGCTTCCCCTACTCCGAGTTCCGTAATAGCCTTATATGTGTCGAACGCCGGATTCGGGCGGAAATTTTCCGCGGCTGTTTTGATCGCCTTGGTATCTTTTGGCGTGAAGGCGCGCAGTGCATGCTGGATGCGGTTACCGAGCTGCCCCAGAATATCGACAGGAATATCGAGCGGGTTTTGTGTTACGAAATAAACGCCTACGCCTTTCGAGCGTATCAGGCGCACGACCTGCTCTACTTTATCGACCAGCACTTTCGGTGCATCCTCGAACAGCAAATGCGCTTCATCGAAAAACAGTACTATTTTCGGACGGTCCAGATCTCCTGCTTCTGGAAGATTTTCAAACAACTCCGAAAGCAGCCATAGCAGGAATGACGCATAGAGCATCGGTTGTTGATAGAGTTTTTCTGCCGCAAGCACGCTAACGACACCCTGCCCTTTTTGATCGACGCGCATCAGGTCATAAAGCTCCAGCGCCGGTTCGCCAAAAAATTGTGATGCACCTTCCTGCTCCAGTGTCAACAGCGCGCGTTGAATTGCGGCGATGGAGGTTGGGCTGACCAGGCCATATTCTTTACTCACCGTATCCTTATGCTCACTCATGAATTGGAGGATGGCTTTGAGGTCTTTTAAATCGAGCAGCAGCATTCCTTCCGCATCTGCCATCGCGAAGGCGACTTGCAGCACGCCTTCCTGCGCCCCGCTCAATCCGAGCAGACGCGAAAAAAGTAGCGGCCCCATATCAGAAACCGTCACGCGCACCGGACAGCCTTTTTCGCCAAACACATCGAGAAACTGCGACGGGCAGGACGCAAAGGCAAAATCTTCAATGCCGCCCAGCTTAGAAAGGCGTTCTTCAATTTTTTGATTCGTCGCACCCGCTACGGCAATGCCAGCAAGATCGCCTTTTACATCGCAGGCAAACACCGGAACGCCTTGTTTAGAAAATCCCTCCGCCAGCACTTGCAATGTTAGCGTCTTGCCTGTTCCTGTTGCTCCAGCGACTAAACCATGCCGGTTAGCATATTTCAGTGTCAGATATTGCGGCACCGTACCTTTGCCAATCAGAATCCTGCCATCCTGGGCAAGGGTCAGTTTTTCGGTGGAAATGGATTGGATTGCGGGCTGGGCCATGGAGAACTCCTGCTTTTGGGGTAGTAGTACTCCTATAATAAGAGCAGGGCAAGCAGCTGAATTTTGTCACACCGGCAAAGGCCTGGATCCACGTGGATACCGGCCTTCGTTGGTATTACAATCCTACATATTCCCGTACTTCGGACCGCCGCCACCCTCCGGCGTAACCCAGACGATGTTTTGCGTTGGGTCTTTGATGTCGCAGGTTTTGCAGTGGATGCAGTTTTGTGCATTGATCTGCAATCGTGCACGTCCTTCTTCCTGGACAATTTCATACACACCTGCGGGACAATAACGCTGTTCCGGTGCGTCGTATTCAGCCAGGTTGACGTCAATCGGCAATGCAGAATCCTTTAATGTAAGATGGCAGGGCTGATCCTCTTCATGATTCGTTGCCGTAAGAAATACCGAATCCAGACGCGCGAATGTCAGCACGCCATCCGGCCTTGGATATTTCGGAGGCGTTGCATCGTCCTTTTTCCTCAACTGCGTGTGATCGGCGTGATTGGATAATGTCCACGATGCCTTACCCTTCATAATGTATGTGTCGAACGCAGCATAAGCGAGCCCGCGCAGCAATCCTTTATGAAAGCCGGGGCGAATATTACGTACCTTATATAACTCGTCATACACCCACGAGTTTTTGAGTGCTGTTTCATAGGATGTCATATCCGTATTATTTTTGATCGCAGCAAACGCCGCCTCTGCTGCCAGCATGCCCGACTTCATCGCATTATGCGTGCCTTTGATTTTCGCAACGTTCAGAAAACCTGCCGCATCACCTATTAACGCGCCGCCAGGGAATGCCAGTTTGGGGATCGATTGATACCCACCTTCGTTCAGTGCGCGCGCGCCATAGGCAATCCGCTTGGCACCGGCGAAAATAGGCGCAATCTGCGGATGGGTTTTGAATTTCTGAAATTCCAGATACGGATCGAGATAAGGATTTCTGTAATCCAGCCCCACAATCAATCCAACAGCAAGCTGATTGTTTTCCATATGATACATGAACGAACCGCCATAGGTGCTGTTATCCAACGGCCAACCGACGGTATGGACAACCTCACCCTGCTTATGCCGGGATGGATCGAGTTGCCAGATTTCTTTAATGCCGATGCCATACGTCTGCGGGTCGCATTCTGCGCGTAGATTAAATATATCCATCAATCGCTGCGACAGTGAACCGCGGCACCCTTCGGCAACCAATGTCACTTTCGCACGGATTTCGATGCCTGGCTGATAATTCGCTTTATGAATCCCTTCTTTGCTGACGCCGAAATCGCCGGTGATCACGCCTTTCATCACGCCGTCTTCGATAATAACGTCTGCACCCGCGAAACCCGTGAAAATCTGCACGCCCAGACTTTCCGCTTCTTTGCCCAGCCAGCGGCAGAAATTGGCAAGCGAGATAATATAATTGCCATGATTCTTCATCTGCGGCGGTGTTGGCAGTTTGATCAATTCTTTATCCCACAACCACGCAAACGTGTCTTTTGTGACCGGCACATTCAGCGGCGCACCTTTTTCTTTCCAGTCTGGAATCAGTTCATCAAGCGCGCGTGGTTCTATGACTGCGCCGGAAATAATATGCGCGCCGACTTCGGCACCTTTTTCTAAAACGAAGATGGTTTTTTCTTCTCCTGCGGCTTTTGCAAGCTGCGCCAGGCGTATTGCCGCTGACAAACCCGAAGGCCCGGCACCGACAATCGCCATGTCACATTCCATCATTTCACGTGTCATTTTGTTTCCTTTTCAGCCACTTAAGCAATTCACAAAAGCGTCATACCTTTCCTATACTATAACATGATGGCTGATAGTTCCCAAGATATTAGAATGGATTCCGCATTGCGTGCCCGCGCCGCGGCGAATCAAAGCTCGCCCGACGCAGAAAAGGCAAGACTCGCAGAAATGCTAGGGGGTAAAAAGCTCGCACCGAATGTGACGGTTGAAAAAGTCTACGCCGCCATTGCGAAAGCACGTGAAGAGTCTGCAACCTATTATCCGAATGATCCTCTTCCGTGGCCGGTGTGGACCGATCAGGTAAAAACGGAAGCTGCCTATTTTGATTATGGGGATGGCACCGAAACGGTTTTCATGAATCCATCCCTGCTGACTAATTCCACCGTGATGCAGATTGCCGCGGTGTTCGTTCATGAAGGTGGACATGATATTCGCAATGACAAAGGCGATTCAAATAAAGAAAAAGAATGTGCCGCCGATCACTTTGCGATCAACATAGGATATGATGAGCCTCTCGCTTCGCAATTAAAAAAATACTTAGCCAACGCGCCCGCAGATTATAAGCCCTACCTTCAAAACCGCGTCAACGCGCTCACGAATCCGGTTTACCGGGACAATTACGATGACGAACTCACCTTCAGTCCTACGTGCATTCCTGATTTGAAAAACAAAGATGGAAAAGGCAAAGGCTAAACACTCTATTTAAGCTTCCCGTCGGCGCCATCCTTGTCTATACAGAATAGACCATGGCAAAAACGACAGCACTTAAAGATATTATGTGGCTCTCCGAAGCGGGCGTCGATGAGGCGATTGAAAGCAAGCCCATCAATCGTTTTCGCAAAAAGGAAGAGCCCAAAGTTGCTACTCCTTCTGATACTACGCTGACGACAATTTCCACTTCAGCGCCGATTGCACCGGCAGCCGCCATCGCCGAAGCACGCAAGTTGGCCGACGCCGCGACGACGCTCGGCGCGCTAAAACAGGCAGTGATGGATTTCAACGGCTGCGGCTTGAAGAAGACGGCAACCAATACCGTCTTTGCCGACGGCAATCCCGAATCTCCACTCATGGCAATCGGCGAAGCGCCCGGCGCCGAAGAAGATAAGCAAGGGATTCCTTTCTGCGGCTTATCGGGCAAGTTGCTTGATCAGATGTTCCTCTCCATCGGCCGCTCGCGTGAGAGTTTCTATATTACCAATACCCTATTCTGGCGTCCGCCTGGCAATCGCCAGCCGACACCTGAGGAATTAGCGATCTGCGAACCCTTCGTGCAGAAGCACGTCGCGCTGGTAAATCCGAAGCTATTGGTACTGGTCGGCGGTACGGCGGCTAAATCCGTCTTAAATAGCAATGTAGGCATTACGCGTCTCCGCGGAAAAGAGTTCTCTTATACAAATCCCTACCTAGAGGGGCGATCAATTCCGGTTATGGTGACCTTTCATCCGTCGTTTTTATTGCGACAGCCCATGCAAAAAAAGCAAGCGTGGCAGGATTTTTTAGCGATCAAAAAGCGTCTAAACGCGTAAACCATTGATTTTTTGCGTTGCAATAATACCAAAATCTTTATTTCCCAATAGGTTAAAAATTCAAGGGTTGTTCCGCATCAAATTTTCCCCTATACCATGCGTCCCTTACGAAATGATTAACGGAAAGGCATTTTTTAGATGAGCACATACGGAGTAGAATCCCGCACGGTTCCCATCCTCTTTTTTATGGTGATCGCCTGGTTCGGTATCACCTTTACCATGACCCTTCCAAACCCTGCACCCGCACCCATCGAAGTAAAACATGTCGCCGCTTTCCCGGTCCCGGTGGAAAAGCCGAAGGTGCTTACCGTGATGATCGACCAGATCCAACATAAGACCAACTGGCCGGAGCCAAGCCGCCAAACCGCTCACTATCCGATCCCGGCTTGGGCACGCACTGTAAACAGCAATGCAGATGTCGCCCTGCTGCTTGCCATCGCACATCAGGAATCTCGCTTCAATGCCCGCGCTGTAAGCCCGCGTGGTGCCGTCGGCCTGATGCAGATCGTACCTTCCACGGCAAAATTCGTCTCTAATATTAAAGTGACTGAAAGCACATATGCGTCCGCATCCAGCGCGACTCCGGTCATCCGTGTCGGCTCCGACCTGAAAGACCCGCACACCAATATCCGCGTCGGTCAGCAATATATCCGCTATCTGCAGCAACAGCCCTATATCGGTAACAACCTGATCTACCTGCTCGCCGCTTACAACGCGGGCCCGGGCGCTGTCGAACAGTGGCGCAAGCGTGCATCGAACGATCCCATCCGCTTCATTAACTCTATTCCTTACGGGGAAACGCGTGAGTATGTGAAAAAAGTGATGACGAATTATTGGGTTTACCCCGAGATGTTAGGCAAAAAAGACCATACCTTGCTGCAGATCATCGACGGCAAAATGCCGACCCTTTCCAAAGTCTAGTTGCGATTTCTGCCGCTTGCATGTTAGCCTGATGCTCCGGGTAGGAGTGTCATGCCGAATTTAGCGCTTGAGCGAAATCATACAGGTATTGTCTGCGGTATCGATGAAGCTGGCCGCGGGCCGCTTGCTGGCCCTGTAGTCGCTGCCGCTATCATCCTGCCGGCAAAAGCCATTCCCCGCGGCATCAACGATTCTAAAAAGCTTACATCTGAAAAACGTGCCGAGCTGTTCGATAAACTTAGGGAGCGCGCAACCATCGGTATTGGCATTGCCAGCGTCGAGGAGATTGATCAGATTAATATTCTTCGTGCTAGCCTGCTCGCCATGCAGCGCGCTTACGATGCCATGGAGACCGCAGCAACCCTGGCATTAATCGATGGCAATTTTCCCCCAGTTCTGGGATGCCAGACACAATGCGTTATCAAAGGCGATTCGATTTCGCTTTCCATTGCCGCTGCTTCTATCGTCGCCAAGGTCACGCGCGACCGCATAATGCATGAGCTGGCTGAGGCACATCCGGAATATGGATTTGAGCGGCATGCCGGTTATGCTACCGCCACCCATCTTGCAGCGATTGAAAAACACGGTCCTTGCCTGCACCATCGCAAAAGCTTTTCTCCGATCAAAGAACGCTATGAGGCGGCATGATGAAAAAAACGTCAGCCGACTCTGCCAAACGTTGTTATCTTTTTCCAAAAAGTCTTGAGGACGCTTCGCTTTATGCCATTACAGCAAGCGCGGAAAAGCGTGGGTTTTACCGGCGCGATATTATCACGCACTGGCCAAAAATTGTCGGTTATGAGATTGCCCGCGTATGCACGCCGGTGCGTCTCACATTTTCGAAAACCAAAAAGCAGCAGGCTATTCTGCAGGTAACCGTAGCACCCGGGCGCTCACTCGAAATCCAGCATCTGGATACGTATATCATTCAGAATATAAATCGTTTTTTTGGTTCGGAGATCGTTGAACGATTACAGATTTTTCAGCGCAATATCACTAATTAAATCGCATTTTATTTACTTTTTAATAATATATCTGACCTATAATTAACCATTAGGTTTTTGTAGAAAGAATCAGGTAGATGCCTCCTGTTGACGAGTTAGCGAACAACCTTCGCGCGCTGAAAGCTGACCGCGACCGGTATCTCGGTTTCGCGTTTGCCAGCGCAGATATCCTGATGGAAGTCGATCCTCAAGGCATCATTACATTTGCCGACGGTGCGCTTCGCGGCTTACTGGCACTCAAAAGCGATTATCTGATTGGCAAACCCTTCACCTCCCTAGTTGAAGAGAAAGACCGCGAACGCGCGGGCAATATGCTGAAGGGTTTGAACAGTAAAGTAAAACGTATTGAAAATGTAGATCTAAAGCTAACCGGCAAAGGGCTGCCCATGGCGTTTACCGCCTCAGCATTCTCTTTGGAAACAACAATCTATGTTAGCCTGTCTTTGAAAGAAAAAGAAAATATTGCCGGTCAGCTGGATCGGCGCGACATGGTAACGGGTCTTCTCAATAAGGACGGTTTCGTCGAAGAAGCGAATCAGAAGATTCTGACCGCCAAACAAGATGTCGAAATGACATTTATCGACTTCATGACGCTGAAAAGCATGCTTGATCGCATGACACCCGATCAGGCGACGAAGATGATGGATGATATCAGTGATTACCTGAAATCGAAATCCCTCGGCGGCGATACAGCTGGCCTGATTAAAGAAGGCACTTTTTCGGTTGTTCATGAAACGAAAATCACGAAGGATCAAATTTCCACCGATTTGATGCAGATAGCCAAGAACATCGCGCCTACCGAAGAAGTGCAGATGCGCATTGCTTCAGTGGCAGCGAAAGCCGGCAGTAAACTCACGAAGCAGGATTCCGCCCGTGCCATTCTCTATACCATCAATAATTTCGCCAAGAGCAAAGGCGGCGATTTTTCCATCAATTCCCTGACCGAAGGCTATCAGGAAATGCTCTCGCAGACCGTTGAGCAGATCAGCCAGTTCAAGGAAACGGTGAGCGATGAAAAATTCGATATCGCCTTTCAGCCGATCGTCGATATTCAGAACGGCATTATCCATCATTACGAGTGTCTGGTACGCCTGAAAGAAGGCGCGGGATTCCAGAATCCGTTCCAGTTCATCACCTTCGGTGAGGAGACGGGTTATATCAGCGAGTTCGATCTCTTGATGACCAGTAAAACGCTTGGTCTGCTGATGGAAGCGCGCCTGAATGATAATAACCCGGTCGTTTCCATCAACATCTCAGGTAAATCGCTTTCTTCCAGCCTGTTCATGGATACGTTCCGCGAAGTCCTGAGCAAGCACGACAAGGTAAAAAAACAGCTGATTCTGGAAGTCACGGAATCCAGCAAGATTCAGGATATGAAAGTCGCCAACGACTTCATTCAGGAAATGCGCAAGGCCGGTAACCTTTGCTGCCTGGACGATTTCGGTGTTGCCGAATCTTCATTCGATTACCTGCGCAGCCTGCAGGTGGATTTCGTCAAGATCGACGGTTCCTATATACGCGAATCGATGAAAACCGACCAGGGCCGCAAGATGCTGAAAGCTATGGGTACCCTGCTTTCCTCTCTCAAGATCGTCGGTATCGGTGAGATGGTAGAAACCGAAGAAGAAGCGAAATTCCTTTTTGAGTGCGGCGTGCGTTTTGGTCAGGGTTATCTCTTCGGCAAACCATCACTTGACCAGACAGAACTGAAAAATTGCGGTAAAGCCAGCCCCTACCAGCTCAATGTCATCCGTGCCCGTAATTTCCGCAAAAAAGACTAAAATCATCAGCATATCCATTGCGGACTTCATGGTTTTTCGCTATCTCTGACCGCCTATGGAATCGACAAACGATGTAAGATCGCAATTTTTGGGTTATTTCGAGCGGAAAGATCATAAAATCCTTCCCTCTTCTCCACTCATCCCGCATAACGACCCCACACTCATGTTCGCCAACGCGGGCATGAACCAGTTCAAGAATATTTTTACCGGCAACGAGCAGGCACCCTATCCGCGTGCGACAACCGCACAGAAAGTCGTGCGCGCCGGCGGCAAACACAATGATCTCGACAATGTGGGCTATACGGCACGCCACCATACGTTCTTCGAAATGCTCGGAAACTTTTCCTTCGGCGATTATTTCAAGGAAACCGCCATCGCTCTTGCGTGGGAATTACTGACTAAGGATTTTGGCCTGCCGAAGGAAAAACTAGGTTTTACCGTTTATCATACCGATGACGATGCATTTAATCTTTGGAAGAAAATCACTGGCTGCGATGATTCCAAGATATTGCGCATACCTACTAAGGATAATTTCTGGACTATGGGTGATACCGGCCCATGCGGTCCCTGCTCCGAAATATTCTATGATCACGGCGCAAGTGCTGGCGCGGGCGAATGGGCGCTCAACAGTGATGGTAGCGATCGTTTTGGTGACCGTTTCATCGAAATCTGGAATCTTGTCTTCATGCAATACGAGCAAGTGGACAAAGACACCCGCATCGATCTGCCGAAACCCTGTGTTGACACCGGCATGGGCCTAGAACGTACGACCGCCGTAATGCAAGGCGTACATGACAATTACGATATTGATTTGTTCCGCCATTTGATTGCAGCAGCGGAAGACATCATTAAAACCAAAGCTGAGGGTGACAAAAAACCGTCCTATAAAGTAATTGCCGATCATTTGCGCGCATCGAGCTTCTTGATCGCTGACGGCGTGTTGCCTTCCAACGAAGGCCGCGGCTATGTGCTGCGCCGTATCATGCGCCGCGCCATGCGTCATGCGCATATGCTCGGTGCCAAGCAGCCCGTCATGTGGAAACTGGTGCCTGCCCTTATTCATGAAATGGGCGAAGCCTATCCGGAATTAAAACGCGCCGAAGCCTTGACGGTAGAAACACTTCGCTCCGAAGAAACCCGCTTCAAAGAAACACTGGAGCGCGGACTCAAACTGCTCGAAGAAGAACGCGCGAAAATCAATGCAGGTGGCAAGTTACCCGGTGATATCGCATTCAAACTCTATGATACGTACGGTTTTCCGCTCGATCTGACGCAAGATATTTTGCGTGGCGCCAATCAAGAAGTCGATCTGCCGGGCTTTGAAAAATCGATGGAAGAACAACGAGAGCGCGCCCGTGCCGCGTGGAAAGGTTCTGGCGAAGCGGCAGTCGGTACGCTCTGGTTCGACCTCAAGGAAAAAGTCGGCGGCACAGAATTTCTTGGTTACGTAAGTGAAAAGTCTTCCGGCACCGTGACCGCGATTGTGAAAGACGGCACATCGGTAGACAGCGCCAAAGCAGGCGACAAGGTTCAAGTGCTTTTCAACCAGACCCCGTTTTACGGTGAATCCGGCGGTCAGGTTGGCGACACCGGCACGATTGCCATTGCCGGAAAAACCATCGGCGAAGTAACGGACACCAAAAAGATGCTGGATAATCTTCATATCCATTTCGTGACGCTCTCCAGTGCGCTGAAAGTCGGTGATTCGGCGGAATTGAAAGTGGATACAAATCGCCGCGACCGCATCCGCGCCAACCACTCCGCCACGCACTTACTGCATGCAGCGCTGCGTAAGCACCTCGGCGAGCACGTGACGCAGAAAGGATCACTCGTCGCGGAAGATCGCCTGCGCTTCGATATCAGCCATCCTAAAGCGATCACGCCGGACGAAATGAAAGTGATTGAGGACGAAGTCAATCATATGGTCTGGCAGAACTCGGATGCCGTGATCAAACTGATGAAATCGGATGAAGCGATTGCAGCAGGGGCAATGGCGCTTTTCGGCGAAAAATACGGCGATGAGGTGCGTGTCCTTACCATGGGCGTCGATAACGGCAAGCCCTATTCTGTCGAGCTTTGCGGCGGCACGCACGTCAAACGCACCGGCGATATTGGCCTTTTTAAAATCCTGAGCGAAGGCGCCATTGCTTCGGGTGTTCGGCGCATTGAGGCAACGACGCGAGATGGAGCGTTCGCCTTTCTCAATAGCGAAGAAGCAACACTGAAATCGCTGGCAGCGGATTTAAAAACATCGATTGACGACTTACCAAAACGCATTTCGGCGCTTCAGGAAGATAAGAAAAAACTAGAAAAAGAACTTGCTGATGCGAGAAAAAAATTGGCGCTTGGCGGCAGCGGCGGCGTGGAAGCAAAACCCGAACAGATTGGCGCGGTGCAATTCATTGGCAAACATTTCGATGATCTGCCGCCGAAAGAGCTGCGCGGCATTGCCGAGAGCTTCATGAAGCCAATCAAGGATAACGGCGTGGTTGCTGTCACCTCGGGCTTTGAAGGTAAGGCATCGATCGTCATTGCTGTCTCGCCTGCCCTTACCGGCACTTATAACGCAGCTGAGCTTGTAAAGCTGGCATCGGAAGCCGTTGGCGGCAAAGGTGGTGGGGGCAAGCCGGACATGGCGCAATCAGGCGGTCCTGATGGCGCCAAATGCCAGGAAGCCATCGACAAGATCAAAGCCGCCCTCGTTTAAAGTATTATTTTTTCATATCGTAAAAAAACGGATTTTTGCGGTCCTGGTAGGGTTCGCTTGCGGGTGGAGCGTCTTCAAAAAACATATAAATAATGTTTACTTTGTCCTGATCTTTTTTCCAGCCGTCGAAAGTCTGGATGATTTGCCTGCTCGCATTTGGAAACACGGCGTTAAATGTATTGGCAATATTGACGCTGTAGCGGTCACTCATCGTAGGCGACGAAATAGCGTTGAATACGACCCTGCCTCCTGGAGCGAGAACGTTTCGCACATCCTGGAAAAATTCACGCGTGATTAAATGCGCAGGTATATTGTTTGGATTATTGAAGGCATCGAGGAAAATAAGATCGTATTTCTGCTTATTATTGCGAACGAATGTTCGTGCGTCAGATGCGACAAATTTTTTGTTTTCGTCCAGCTTGTGCTTCAATAGATACTTTTCGGAAATATCTTTTAATTCTGGATCGATATCCACGAAGGTATAGGCGTTGCGTCTGTCATCTTTTCCAAAGGTGAAGCCGCCGGCTCCAATAACAAGAATTGATTTAGGCGCTGTATTTCCAGTTATGATTGGCGTTATGAACCTGTCTTCGACATAGTGGATATAACCATACCGCAACTCGGGGTTTTCCGTGTATTTCGCCGCATGATAACGGTTAAGCATCAATACCCGGCTATGACCAAAATCATCAGGAAGCACGGCAGCCATATTATACTGGTTATTATTATATAATATTTTAAATTTTTTAAGCATATCCGGACATTTATCTCAGGCTTCTTAATGCCAGTAAAAAACATGCCGCTGATAACCAGATAAAAATCCATTTTATCTTTGAGTAGCAGGAACAACATCAGCAGAAGAATACCGCAAAGCGTTATCACCACGATGTTCACTCCGAAGAATGGCATAATGACCAGCGTAGAGACAATCGAACCTAAAAAAGAACCCACGGTTGAAAAGACTAAAACGAGGCCTGTTGATTTGGACTGATTGCCCTTTGGTAGAAAGTGCATGCAGAGTGGAATTGTCTGTCCAAGGAGATAAATGGGCGTTACCAGGAAAATTGCGCAGTATAGTATGGTTTGTATGAGCGGATGTGTAATGTGCATCACGATTAGCAGTGAGAAAAAAATTTCCAAAACGATGTAGCTGAGACCGATAGATAAAAAAATTGCAGCGACGGTCATATTGATCAGCAGCCGCTTTCTAAACGACTTGCTTTTGCGATACCTGCCTCCTGCCTCGTATCCGAATGCGAGAGGCACAAGCACGGCAGCGATCACAATAGCGACGATGTCCGTCGCACCGCCGACAAATGGCAATAATTGACGTATCGCCGTTAGTTCAGCACCGAGTACGGTAAAGCCTTCAAAAAAAATAATGAGATAGAGCAGGTAGATTCGCTGCATCAGGGTACGTTTCACTAATTCACCTGATATGACATCACTTTATGAATCTCATGCATGACGGCAAGCCAGTCGCCCGCAAGTTTCATATCGCCTTTCTGCATGGAAGTCTGCATTTGCTGCTCAGCGACTTCCTTCGCCTTAGGCCCATGTTCGCGCACTAGCTCTTTAGCGCATTGCGTGGTTTGTTTTGGATTGAGTGCCGTCGGTTTCATGAGAGGAGTTTAATTGTCCTGTGGAAAGAAGACAAATCATTAGTGAAAAAATATTGCGTTACAGAAGCTTATTTATATTCATACGTTACATTTAAGTTAAATACCCTCCGTTTATGTCATAGTATTGTCATTTGTTTTGACGGGCATTTTTTAGGATAATCAATAGGGTAACTATGAATTCGGTCGCTCACCCTTTCGGTACACGGAACGTCCATATCTGGGACAACCCCGAAAGCCGCATACGCTTCCTTGAAACCGTTCTCGGCGGCAAGGACTGGGAAGCTGTCGTTCATGCTGATCCGGCTTATCCGCACTCAACCGGACTGCAAAACCTCAATCGTATTAGCGAAGAGCTAACCCGTCATGGATTTACGACACGCCTCGCTTCCGACGAACATGGCCAGCCGATTCTTCATATCCATCATCTTGGCGATGAGATTGGCCTGCTTGCCAGTGTGCATGAACTGGGTCTAGTCGACGGCGCGCGGCGTACTTTGTTTCATCTGGATCAGCCCTTTGGCAATGCAATGAAGCATACGCGGGATTTCCTGATGAACGTCACGGAAAACCCCGCGAAAGCACTGGGCGGCCTTTATATGGTCAGCGATATTTTCCAGATTTTTTCCGAAGCCCATTACGATGCTCGCGAGGCAAAGGCGCATGGTCACCGCACGTCAGTGCCGAGGGAAGCATTCAAGCATTACGCAAATCTTTTTAACGGCAAGGAACTTGAAAAATCTTTGATGTCGTTTGCAGGACTGATGACGACTTTCAATTCGATGATCCTGCTTTTCTGTGCACAGGATGGACGCGAAGAGCAACTTAAATCCTTGAACAAACAGATGCACAAGGCCATTGCCGACGGCGTTGATCCGCTGCATCCCGACGTCTGGAAAGATCCAACTCCGGAGCATGGCATGATAGCGGGGATCAGCCGCTTTTTGAGACGCCATCCCATCGAATCTGCCGCCATGTCGCAGATCATCGGCCAGGTAGGACAATTTGCTTCTGGCGGCATGCGTTATCGCACCGCAAAGAAAACAATGAATGTAAAGCTGCAGTCTGAAGGTTTTAACAATATGGGCCGTGCGGCAACGTCTGCTCTGTCGTGGACTATCTTCATGATGCCTAATAAAAACATTGAGCACAAAGACCCCGATCTTATGAGTCCGCACCGCTGGGTACAGGAATTCCAGGATAATCCGCAGCGCTTTTCAGCGCTACTGAGCGCAGGGGCAAGCCTGTTTGGTGTTCGCGCTTCCATGCAGGGCGGAAAAACGCTGCAGAAATATTCGGAGATGAGTTACCTGCTTGGCGATGCCACGATGCTGTTCGTCAACAAATCGCACTACGGAGTTGAGGGTGCGGCAGCGCAGGAAGCCCTCGGCAAGGCGGCGGCTACATTTATCATTACTGCACCGCTTGTTTTCGGTGAAGAATCGGAAAAGCAATTCGTCTCCAGCCTGGGGCGCTATCTTGCCGCGCGCAGCATTGAACAAAATATGGCTAAAAATGTACTTGGCGTCGATGCACGCACGATCGAAACCGCCAAGGCGGAAATGGTGGAATCGCTGGCGCCACAAATTTCGCAGGCAATCTTTAAAGAGCTTGCCGGTAAAAGCGACAAGCTGGAGAAAATCGCCCATTCCGTTGCACAGATTTTGCTGCTTTTCCCGGAAGAATCGCGCGATAAAACCCGTACCGCCATTGCCGAAGCCACGGCCACCATGCCGGGCGTTTATGTGGAAGCGGATGAAATGTGCAAGCTGGTGCGCATCGAAGAACAAAAACTAGCTGCTGCCGGTAGTATTGAGAAACCGCAGAAATCTCCGTCCGCACCGCTTCTCGCCAAGGCATTTTCTGATCTTGTATTCTCGCTGCCCGGACTTGGCTCTGCAGAAAATGCGCTGAAACTCTACGATGCAATCACGCCAACGATTCGCACCAGCGCCCAGGATATTTCCGTGCTGGATCATGCACTAAATCAGCAGGCCGCTCGGGACATTGGCATTCCTGCCCATGCGATTCCGCGCCAGCCGGCTGAGATCACGCGATAACACATTGCTTTTTTAGCCTTCCTCCACTACATCCCTTGCATTCATTCTTTAAATGGAGGCACCCCATGGCATTTACCCTACCCGAACTTCCCTACGCAAAAGACGCGCTCGCTCCGCACATCTCAGCGAATACGCTCGATTTCCATTATGGCAAACACCATCAGGCCTATGTCACCAACCTGAATAAGCTGGTTGAAGGCACGCCGCTGGAAAAAGCGAGTCTGGAGCAAGTGATTCAGGAGTCAGCGAAGGATTCCAGCAAAGCGGGCATCTTCAACAATTCGGCGCAGGTATGGAATCATACGTTTTACTGGCATTCCATGAAACCTCAAGGCGGCGGCAAGCCGACGGGGGATGTCGCGAAGAAAATTGAACAGGATTTTGGTTCCTTCGAGAAGTTCGCCGAGGAATTCAAAAATGCCGGTGCAACCCAATTCGGCAGCGGCTGGGCATGGCTTGTGCTCGATGGCGGCAAACTCAAAGTCACCAAGACGCCGAACGCTGACCTGCCTATGGTGCACGGCCAGAAGGCATTGCTGACCATGGATGTCTGGGAACACGCTTACTATCTGGATTACCAGAATCGTCGTCCTGACTACATGGGAATTTTCCTGGAAAAATTAGTGAACTGGGATTTCGTGAATAAAAATCTTCAGGCCGCTTAGTTATCTGCCCCGCATCTGTTGCGGCATCTAAGTTAGATAGTTACGACGACTTCCTGTTTATCGCGCGGATTGTCCGCGACTACGATACGTGGCTGAGCAAGAGTGCCTATTGTTTGCTGAGTTGGTACCGGTGCGTAAGCAACCGCTTTGAGACTACCAGGATAAATCCCGGCAACGAGCCTATCCCAGTCTCCGCGATGAGGACCAGTGTTGGATCGATCAGGAGTATTGGCTCCCATAGTTGAAATAGTTGTTCTTTCTGGCTCTGGCGCTGCTGGTGCAGGAACAGGATCTGCATCACCTCTTTGCGCAGGTGCGGGTTCAGGCGTAGGCGGATCAGCTAAACCTGGCGCGGGCGACAAACCCCGGAAAGACGATCTTTCCAATTCTCTTCTGAAATCATCCATTTTATTTAGCGCATCACGCTGGATGTTAGGGAGAAATGGACGGCCGCGCTGATCTTCAACATCTGGATGCTGTTCGTTCGGGCCGGTGATACTGATCATTTTAGGGGAAAAGGCTGTTAGCGCTTCGTTATGCCCCGCCAGCTTTCTAATGTCTTTCATAAGTGCGATGGCTTCTTCTTTATGCTTTTCCCCTTCGGGAGTTAGGTGAAAGCCTTTTTGATTTTGATCAAGCCAGCCCATAAGCTGTGTAGATTTTTGATACAACTGCTCGATACCCTGCCGCTGCTCTTCGGTCATTACGTTTAGAGTGTTCGCACCTTTTTTAGGTGTCTTTTCATACACGCTCTCAATCTTTGGCAGCGCGTCGTGCAGGAATGTATACCATTGCAGGATTTCCTTGGGATCGGGCGTTGCCTGCTTAACCGTATGCTCCGGCTGTGCATCGGGATCGGTATGAACAGGAGCAACCGTCGGCCTGCGATCCGCACGCGCAATATGCGCTGCATCAACCCCTGCCCGCTCTTTAAAATCAGCAAGCGATTTAAAGCCCGTCTGCCCTTCCATTGAAAAGGGGAACGTTACTTCTAACTGTTTAACGGTGCCGTCTTGTTGTTGGGTTGGTGTGCGCGTATTGAGAAGCCGGTAATTAGTGAGGACTTCTTCGGAGAAAGGTTTTTCAACCGGTGAGTAGACTCCTGCTTCATGGAAACGTTCACGATTGTTTTGCAACCACTTATTTAGATCATCCAGTGTCTGTTGACCCTTTGATACTTTTTCAAATTCATGAAACATGTCGGTGACGAGTTTATTTCGGTCATCCTGCGTGAATTTCGCAGTGGTACCATGCATAGCAAGCTCATACGCAAGATTGAGGGCTTTATTGTTAATCTGACCGCCGATGACTTGCATCTGCTGCGTCCAGTCAGCTATCTCCAGTCCTGTGGGTGATTTCTGCGGTTCTGCCATATATTACGTGGACTTTGACTCTATAGTTAACATTTTAGCAAAAATTAACCAATTTGGCTAATATTTTCCCTTCCGGGCAAGTGCCTGTTCCTGAAGAGTATCTGGGAAACCCTGCCTATAGCAGGAATAACAATTCACCCAGTATCGCATAAAGGAGTATCTCATGCAATTACTTGCCGCCCGTACTTCCAACGGTTCCGCCAGCGCCATCGATAACACCAGTTTTCTGCAATCTATTTATTGCTGGGGAACATTTGACGGCTGCACCGTCACTCTGGAAGGCTCGCCCAATAACACCGATTGGTTCACGCTTACCTCCTTCACAGCGAAGGGAGTCAAATGCATTGGCGTTAATGCCCGTTTCCTCGCGGCACGGTATCCGGCGCAGGCGCTGCGACCAGCGTCAATCTGACGGCGGAATAAGATGACCGTGCGCCCGATTGCGGTTCCGATCAGCGGAACTCATCGCACGCCCAGCCGTTACCCCCTCTTTTACGAGGGTACTACCGGAGCAATGAAACCAGCGTGACCGAGATCACCGCCGACAGCATCGATTACCAGGCCGATATAGAATAAGGAGAATTTTCATGAGCAAAACACAGAGTATCAATACTGGCGGCAACGCCAACGACGGCACCGGCGATCCGCTACGTACCGCCTTCAACAAAATCAACAGTAATTTTTCAGCCATCAAGAGCGATCTTTGCACGGCGCCGCGCGTCGTGCTGGTTGGCGATAGCATTACGGCCATCCATACGGCGCTGGGCAGCAATAAGAACACGTATCACGATCCGCGCGGTTATTTCGTCTGGCTGCAAGTGCGGCTTGGCTTTCCGTTCTCCTTTACCGTAGGCAATAATGGCTCGCAGGGATTGATCGGTCAGAACGCTGGCATTATCGGCGATACGACGACAGGCATATTGGCCCGCCTGGATAGCGATGTTATCGCTAAGAATCCTGATATCGTCTTCGTTCACGCCGGCACCAACGACATTACCGGCGGCGCAAGCTTTGCTACCATTACCGGCAATCTCAATGCCATCTACACTACCCTGCTGAATCAAGGCATCCTGGTTACCGTGATGCCATTGCTGCCACGCAGCGGCGCGCAGAACTGGGGAACAACGGCGGCGCGCCAGCTCCATCATGCCGTTTCCAACTGGATTCGTGAAAAGGCGCTCACCACGCAAGGCATGATCTTGATCGACGGTTCCGCGGCCATGACGGATCCCGCTTCTTCAACCGGCGATGCCCGCACAAATTACACGGTGGACGGGTTGCACCCAAGTCCGATCGGCGGGTTTTATATCGGCGATGCTGCTTACAAGGTGTTTAAAACGATCACACGTCCGGCGGCGACCGTCTGCTACAGCCCTTCGGATACATATGATGCCACTAACAATCCCGCCGGAAATCTGCTGACTAACGGCCAGCTTGCTGGTACGGGCGGCACCGTAGGCACCGGTGCCACCGGCCAAGCCGCCGATAACTGGAGCTTATCTCGCACTGCAGGTACAGCAGTTACCGCAGCAGGCAGTAAAGTCAGCCGCACCGACGGACTGCCAGGTTCTCTTCAGCAGATCGTCGTCTCCTGCAACGGCTCGGGCAGTACTGATGGCACGGTTACCTTCACCACAACGCCGAGCAGCATCACAAGCAATATCGCCACCAATAACTGGTATGAGGCGCTGCTGGAAATCGATGTGAGTGCGACAACCAATAGTGCGAGCATGATCGAGGGTATTTACCTGGAGTTATGGGATACGACGGCAACGGTAGGATCGCGCGTGCGCTGCCTGAATAATTATACCGGTTTTAAATTCCCGGATGCTGCCTGGAGCGGTATCCTGAAAACGCCGCCGCTCCAGCTCGCCGGAACAACGGGTCTGCGCTATAAGCTGCTGGTGGATGTGGATGAAACCAAAAACGACAGCGTGACGATCAAAATCGGCCGCTGCACTGTTCGACAGATGGTGACGCCGCCTACTTTTTAAACCAAGACCACTTTGAACCAGATCATACTATCCCGCTGCAAAAACCATGGCTAGCGAGAACCGTAAGGCTAGTACACTCAAGTACATTGGTAGCGGAAGGGCAGCGAACCGTGATTTGCAGCGGGCAAAAGTAGTGATTTTTAGTAGTTGATGCCGACTTTTACGAGAAACGCATTCTGATCATACTCAACCGAGTTATCATTGGATTCGCGTTCTTCGTAGAGGTACTGGACGCCGACATTGTAGAGTTCGGTGATATCGTACGTCACGCCAATACCGGCATTGTAGATATCATCTTCACGATCCAGCGAGGTCAGCGCCGAATTGGTTTCGAAATCGACGTTGGTGTAACGGCCATCCACTTCTAGTGTCCATTGCGGCATGAAAATGTAATCCATACCCGCGGAAACGCGGGTCTGCATATAACCCGACGCGCCGAATAACGTGTTTTCCTCAACGGAACGCGAGAAGCGGCCCGTGAATGTCAGTTGCTCGGTCGGCTTATAGTGACCGTCGAAGTGAGCGGAATACCCATCGACCGTGGGCAGGACGCTTGCATCGTAATTCTGGCTGATATAACCGGCGCTGGCATCGAACCAGATAGGCTGCTGCTTCATCGCATGTTCCCAGCCCGCGAGAACTTCATAGCCATCGGAATCGCGCGGGAACAGCGCCGTGCCATCAATGCGATTATCGTACTCACGGTTATTGTAGATGCCTTTAACGTAAACCAATTCTTCCGGCGCTACGAAATAACCGAGGCGCGCTGTCTGGTAATACTCTTCATGGTCGCGGTCATCATTGATGATCTTGCCGCCGCCCAACTGCGAGGTGTTATCGTAATTATAGTCCTGCGCTTCCGTGCCAATATCGAGTTTAATATCATTGAAGCGGGCATCATAGCCAGCACCGGCATCGTAGAAACGGTAGTCTGTCGGTTCGGTTGCGGCGCGATCCGGCTCGTCAACGAAAGAACCGATCGGCGCATGGTCATGGCGGTAGCGGGCATAACCAACGAGCGCCTGCCCCGTTGCGATGTCATAACGGCCATTCGCTTTTAGATCGCCGTCGATATAGTTGTTACGGGTTTCATCGAAATATTCACCGAATTCCAGGTTACCTTCGACATTGAATGCGTGCTTATCGAAGTTGGAAGTAACGGCAAAACCGGGGGCGAATGCCGCGATGAAATCGCTATCCGTATTATTCGGCTCGCGATAAATGTTATCGACATATTTCAGGGAAGCGTCACCGCCGACCGTTACTTTGAGTTCTGCCAGTTCCGCAACGGAAATAGGTGCTTTTGCCGGTTTTTGACCCAGCTGCGGGATCGCCTGATCATCCAAGACCGGCGCCGCCAGTGCGGAAGTGCTGATAAGCGCCACAGAAAGCGCGGTAAATAGGTGCTTGCCCATAAGAATCCTCATTTTATCTTTATGCATTTTTAAATGACATACCTTTCCTGGCCGGACAAACAAAAATCCAAGGCTTTTTGCCACTTCTTGTATTTTGCATCGCAGCGTTACCTGCCTGCATCACTCATCCGGCGTAAGCGTTAACAGAACGGTTTCGGCGAGCGGGTACCCGTTTTCCTTCGCTTTGCCGAGCCAATTGCGGGCTTCTCCAATGTTTTTATTCACGCCCAATCCTTGTGCGTAGGCAAGGCCAATCTGATATTGACCTTCCGGATTACCGGCTTCCGCCGCTTTTCTGTACCATTCGGCCGACTTTGCCATATCGGCATTAACTCCGGCTCCGAGCGCATAGGCCTTACCCAGGCTAACCATCGCATCGCCATTTCCAGCCGCCGCCGCTTTATTATACCACTCAAGCGCCAGGCCCTTGTTTTCCTGCGTACCACGACCACGCTGATACGCATCGCCGAGCCCATACATGGCAACCGGATCGCCCTTGGCCGCACCCGCTTTCAATGCTTCGAAGCTTTGTTGTGAGTTGCCCCCTGCTTTACGGTTGCGTATCTGATCGATGCGGCGAATCGCCTGCTCGTCGCCCATGGCGGCAGCGCGTTCATAAAGCGTCATGGCTTTTGGCATGGATGCAGTCACGCCGTCGCCTTTTTCAAACGCACGCGCCATTTGGCGGATACGTCGCGGTTCACGCCGGGCCGCCTCGTTCAGCCAATAGGCCGACTGCGCTTCATCAACATCGGCATTGATCTTAGCCAATTTGTACATGGAAGGCACATGGCCGAGCTGTGCGGCTTTCTGATACCAGCCGATGGCCATGCCGGAATCCTGCGGCACGCCGTTACCGGTCATATAGGCTTCACCTAGGAGGCCCATGGCTTTCAGATCGCCATTGTTGGCAGCAATCTCCGCAAAATGAATGCTTTGCTGCATATCCTGCGGCACAATTTTTCCTTCTTGATAGAGGATGGCAAGCTCACGTGCCGCCGAAGAGGACCCCATATCCAACGCGCGCTGATAATTATCGATTGCCGCCGCCGGATCAACCGCCGTTCCGTAACCATGCGTATAAGCTTCTCCCAGTGCGTAATAAGCGCCGCGCAGATTATATTGCGCCGCTTTTTGATAAAGCTGGAACGCTTTGTTCAAATCCCGCGGCGCGCCTATGCCGGAGGCCGAAGCATTGGCTAACTCCAACGTGGCGCCGGGCTCGCCCTTGGCTTCCGCCTGACGAATATAATCCATGCCTTTTGCCGTGTTGCGCGGCACGCCGACGCCATCCATGTAAGCGCGGCCCATAGCGAGCAAAGCTTCGCTAGATCCTTTTGTTGCCGCTGTCTGCAGGTAGCTGAGTCCGCGCGCAGTATCTTGCTTCACGCCTTCGCCACGCAAAAGCATTTCGCCAAAAATCGCCATGGACGCGGTATCGCCTTTCATGGCCGCTTTTTCAAACCAGAAATTCGATGCCGCTGCATTGGTCCAGTCATCCCCGGATGCATAAAGCTGCGCCAGTGACTTCATGGCCTTCGTATCGCCCGAATCGGCGGCCTGGATAAGGAGTTTCGCGGCATCCTGTTTCGCGTCCTGACGCATGCCGCCCATCATCCAGAGATTAGCCAGCTCGACCGCTGCCTGACTGTTGCCGAGGGCAATCGCCCGCCGGTACCAATAGGCCGACATTTTCAAATCCTGCGGAACAACGGAACCGTCGCGATACACGCGCGCCAACGCTAACATTGCCGTGTCGTTTCCGGTTGTTGCCTGCGCATGATACTGCGACATGGCATTGGTCACGAGATCCTCTGTTTTACCGCCCAAGCCTTTCAGGGTAGCAGCAAGAAGAATTGCAGCCTGAGGATAGGAATCCTTGATGCTTGTGAGCAGTTGCTTGGCTTTTGATTCGTCTTTATTGATGCCGCTGCCTGCAAGGTAAGCCTGTGCGAGATCATAAGTCGCTGACTGGTCGCCTAATGCCGAAGCCTGCTGCAGAAGCTGGATGCGGCGCTCAACAGGGCAGCCGGCAGGGATGGATTTAGAGCAAAGTTCGGCAAGCGCACCGAGTGATTTGCCGCGTATAACGGGAGAAGTCGATATGCTGGCGGCTTTCCTGAAAGCTTGTTCCGCCGCCTCGTAGTTCTGCGCCTCAAGCGCCTGATCCCCTTCGATGACTTCGCGTGCACCTTTTTTTTCAATCAATACTTGCGTACAACCGGTCATTGCAACCATTGCCGCCGTTAACATGAGTGAAGAAATTATTTTTGAATAATTGTTTTTCATTTTTTTCTCCTCGAACAGCTTGTCTAATATGCTTTCGCCAGGCAGTAAAGCTAACTTCCGAAAAAAAAGTTTTGGGATGGATTGACAATATCTAGTGATTCGTACTACGCTAATCACAACATATCGTTGCTCTGACGATTTTTGAAATTTTTTAGGAGGTTAAGGGCAGTGTCTGCACAAGTCATTACCATTGCACAACAAAAGGGCGGTGCCGGCAAAACGACGCTGGCTGTCCACCTCTCCATTGCATTTATGCAGCGCGGTCTCAGAGTTGCTGTGATCGATATTGATCCTCAAGGCAGCCTGACGCATTGGCACAAAATACGTGAGGAACGTTTCGGTGAAGGTTACACAGGCCTGACCTTTTCCTCACTCTCCGGCTGGCGGGTCGGGTCGGAAGTTTCGCGCCTTCGGCGAAATCATGACATCATCTTGATCGACAGTCCACCCCACGTAGAGACGGAAGCTCGAACCGCCATCCGGAGTGCCGATATGATTTTGATTCCGGTGCAGCCGAGCCCCACCGATCTCTGGGCGACGCAGGCAACGGTGAATCTTGCCAAAGGCGAAAAAATTCCGATGCGTATCGTGCTCAATCGCGTCAATCCGAATTCCAAATTAGCAGAGATTATCGCTGAGGAATTATCCGAGATCGCCATCTCTGCGCTCGGCAACCGCGTCATCTATGCTGCAGCGCTTATGGAAGGTTTCGGCGTTACCGAAGTTGCTCCCGCTAGCCCCGCCGCGATGGAAATCAAAACGCTTGCCAAGGAAGTCCTGAAGCTGGTACCCAAACTTAAGGCCGACGACTTTTCGATCGAGGAAAAGGAAACCGCCTAAGAAGTTAACCAGGAGCTTTTTTTGAACCGAAGTTCCTGGTTAACTTCTGAGGTACTTTATGCGTTTCATTTTTGCGGATACCGACCACCAGCCGGTTTACTATGATACATTTTTAGATCCTTTTTTTCCGGAAAGCGGCATGCATATATGCGTTGCCGTCACGGATAAAGGCTTGGCCTCGGTACGACGCGTGCGTCCTTCCGAGGTTTCCCGCTCCTGGAAACTATCCCCGAAACATGCTGGCGGGTTTGTGTCCATGCTGAAGGATTTCCTGACGGGTGAAAACGTCCGCTGGGACGAAGTGACGGTCGTTTTGAATGGCACCGATCTGCAGCGCGAAGTATGGCAGCAGCTGATTCAGATTCCTTATGGTGAAACCATCAGCTATTCGGAGATGGCCCGCCGCGTTGACCACCCGAACGCCGTGCGCGCCGTGGGCAGCGCATGCGGGGCGAATCCAATCCCGCTTATCATCCCCTGCCACCGCGTGATTGCCAGCGATGGCAGCTTCGGCGGCTTTGCCTGGGGCCTCCCCTTCAAAGAGCGCCTGCTCGCCATGGAGCTTTCACGAGCCGAAGCGCTTGCGGCATAGCTTGTGGAAGACGCAGCACTCACGTCTTCGCATTTCCTGACACTCCTTGGTTACAGCGTTGGGCTGCTCCTGACGCATATTGCCATTCAAGCTTCGCTGGCCACGCGGGAACTGGGGCTGACCTGGAATACCGGTGCGCGCGATGACGCATTGAAGCCAAAAGGCATATATGCGGCCCGCGCCGAACGCGCTCTGAGTAATTTCAAGGAAACTTACCCGGCATTTATTGGGCTCGCACTGGCGCTTGCTATCGCAGGTGATAACGGTCTCGGTGTGATCGGCGCATGGCTCTGGCTGGGATGCCGCTTGATTTATATTCCGCTTTATCTGGCCGGCGTGCCTTATCTTCGTACCGTGGTTTGGGGCACCTCCGTGCTCGGGCTCATCCTGATGATGAATTCTTTGCTTTAATGTTTTGATTATTAGGAAGTATGGGCTAGAGTCCCGGCCTCATGTCTATGCCCGAAACAAAATCTGAACTGCGGGAATATTTTCGCGCTAAGCGACATGCACTGTCAAAGGCCGAGAGGGAGGCCCATGCGCGCCAACTGCTGGACATTTTCATCCACGAAGAAGCATTACATAATTTGTCACCTGTTGCCGGGTATGTAGCAACCTACCACGAAGCCGATCCCGGCTATATTATTGAATATACGTTCAACAAAAATAAAAAAACGCTTTTGCCGAAAACCACTGAAGATAAAAAACTTATATTTTGTGATTGGCGTCCAGGTGATATTTTACATGAAGCAAAATTTCATATTCCAGAACCGGAAAACACCTTTCCCGCTATTCCGCATCTCATTCTGATTCCGCTGCTTGCGTTTGACACCGAGGGGCACCGTTTAGGATATGGCGGCGGATACTATGACCGTACTCTTTCAAAGCCGGCGTATAAGGATGCGATACGGATCGGGATTGCCTATGCTTTCCAGCGTACCAAGCACTTGCCCCGCGATGCGCATGATGTCAGATTGCATGGCGTTATGACAGAAGAAGGCATGCAATGGTTTTAAAGCTGCTCTATTGCGGAGATGTCGTTGGCCGCGCCGGGCGGGATATTGTTCTTAAGGAAATCCCAAAGCTGCGCGAGGAGCTGGCGCTCGATTTCGTGGTCGTCAGCAGCGATAATGCCGCTGGAGGCTTTGGTGTAACGCCATTCGAGTGCGGGGACTTTTTCAAGGCTGGCGTTGACGTTCTGACCGGCGGGGACCACGTTTGGGACCAGCGCGAAATTGTAAGCCATATCGGGCACGAACACCGCCTCCTTCGTCCTCTTAACTTTCCAAAGCGCACGCCTGGCGATGGTATGGGCGTATATGAGACGAAGAAAGGCAAGAAAATCGCCGTGATTCATCTGCTCGGCCAGGTCTTTCATAAAGAGCACCTGGATTGCCCGTTTGCCGCCGCCGAGTCAGCATTGGCTGGCTTGACACTGAAAGGCAATGTCGATGCGATCCTGGTCGATATGCATGCCGAAGCGACATCCGAAAAAAACGCAATGGGCCATTTCCTCGATGGCAAGGTCAGCGCGGTTACAGGCAGCCATACGCATGTACCCACGCATGATGCACGGATTTTCGATGGCGGCACAGGATATATCACCGACGCCGGTATGTGCGGCGATTATAATTCAGTGATCGGTTTCAGGAAGGACGAGCCGATCCAGCAGTTCCTGACCAAGATGCGCAAGCAAAAGCTGGAGCCAGCTAAAAATGAGGCGACGCTCTGCGGCATTGTTTTCGAGATAAATGATAAGGGTCTGACCGAATCGCTGACTATTATCCGCCGCGGCAAAGTTCTCTAATGAATCTCCGAAATGAAATTCGCTACTACGTAGCAAAATGCAGTTTGCGAGCACCGCAATAGAATGCACACGTAGTATTGGGCAGCGGCTCGCAGAAACCTGCGCTGCAGCATGGGCTAATATAATTTAATTCGGGAGATTAGACTTCTTCTTCGTCGAGCAGTTCTTCAACTTCGTCTTTGGCAGAATCCTGCTTGCGGCCTTTTTTGCCGGAAGTCGCTTTAGTGCGGATCAATTTACCTTTTTCCTGCTCCCAGCTATACTGATACACGACCGTTTTCACACCGGTCATAACGATATCGCCATTGGCAAGTTGCAGCACATCGAAGCCTTTTTGCAGCGCTTCATTGATGAGTGCGGAGGATTGGCGGAGATAGCGGGGATCAGACATCATATCCGTAAGAGCTGCATCATTCGGAATTTCCGCGTCGTCGCTGCCTTTACCGGTCAGATTGAATTTGCTGAGTAAATTCCGATTGTAGCTCATACTGAGACCTTATTGTTCGTGATGCTTAACGCGATTATGTAACGGCTGGACTATACGAAATCAACCATAAAATATTAATATGTCTTATAACATGTTTAATTTTATGACATAGATCACGCCCCAGATCGACTTATCAGATTCGACGATGGCACAAAAAACAGAAATTATTTCATCTTTTTCAACAACGTATAAATCCGCTTCCGGCACGATTTTTATCCACAAGATATGTCACACATATAACACGCTGCTAAGGTGGTGAATATCGCCCATAAGAAAAGCCCGGCTTTCATGTAAAAGCCGGGCTTAGGGGGAGGAGTAGTCAGGTGTTGGATTAGATCTGATTAAGTCGATCCAGAAGGTCATCCGCGGTGCTGATAACCTTGGTATTCGACTGGTAGGCGCGCTGGGCGACGATCATATCTGTCAGCTGCTCAGCCAGGTCGACGTTCGACTGTTCAAGCGCCGAGGATTGGATCGTGCCGACGCCGTTCTCGCCCGCTTCCCGCAGGTAGACATCGCCGGAATCAAGCGTCTGGGCAAAGACGTTGCCAGTGATGGCCTGCAAGCCATTCGGGTTCGAGAAATCTGCGATTGGAAGTTTGTATAGTTTCTTGATTTCACCGTTGGAGTAGCTGGCAACAACGTATCCTTCGTCATCGATGGTCACACCGGTCAGGTTACCGACGCCCGATCCATCCTGACGGACGAATGCCACGTTATAATCCGAATCGAACTGGGTGATGCCATCGGTATCGCCGATCTGCGACGCTCCTGGTGTGCCGAACGGCAGGCCTGCCGTACCCCAATCGATATTGATCGTGCTTGGCACGGAGCCGTTGGTCCAGTTGATGACGATATCATTGGCAAGACCTGAGGAAACATTTCGCAGCGAACCGTCACCGTTGAAGGTAATGGTACCGGTTGCAACCTGGCCGTCGACCAGAGTCGAGCTGATGTCGTCTTCATCCGGAGAGAAGATTTCCACCGCCCATGTGTTCTCATCGATCTTGATGGTCGACATACGCAAATCATGGCCGCCGCCCAGCGCGTCATAAACACGAATGTTGCGGGTGAATTGCGCGGTGATTTCCTCGGACGCCATGTTGTGGCCGACCGTGCCGCTTGAATCATATTCCGGGCCCAAGCTGCCGGAATCACCGCGAACATAAGCACCGCCATTGAGTGATGGGACGATACCGAATTCGGCAAGAAGGCTACCTGTATTGGAATTAGCGAGATTACCATCTGTGTTAGCGGCTGCTGCGATAGCACCCGAGGCATTGATGGTGATTTCAAACGTGTTCGGGCCGAGGACGTTTGTAATGGTGTGCGTCGTATTCAATTCGCCAGCTGTAAAGCCACCAAACGGCGTCACGCCCGATAAAGCAATGTTATTGCCAACACTCAAGCCGTGTCCAGGTAATGTTACAGTCACAACAACCGGGCCAGGGCCACCAGCCGCTGAGTTGATAGAACCCGCTGCCATCGGAAGCGTGGAACCAGCGGTAAAGCCGACACCGACGAAATCCTGGAAGCGAACCGTATCCAACGGATCGTCGCCGCGCATTTCGAGCGTCGATTCACCAAGCGGGTCGTTGAGGACGGCGCTGACGCCTTCATCTGCATTCACCAGATCGGCAAGGTTTGCCATCGTGGAGAAGCGGCGCGATGCTGCCGTCACGTTCTTGAGATCAAGTTCCTGCACCCAGTCGATGCCAAGGAGCGTGCCGCTACCCGTCGCATCGACGTTAGCGAAGGTGACGGATTCAGTTGCATCTTCCGCTCCGATGACCAAGCGGCCATTGACAACACGCGCGGTCAGGCCTGCGGCCGCGTCGATGGCGGTCGCTAAATTGTTGAGCGTATTAAACTGACCGTTCTCAGCCGCAACAGAACCTGTTCTGTAGGTAAAGGTATGGCTCCCGCTGGAAGGCGTGGAGATGGTGAATGATAGCGATGCGCTCGTATAGTTAGCCGTGCCGGTGGTCCCGAGCAGAGCTTGCGTACCTGTCGTGGCATCGAGAATATTACCGACGAAACGGCGATCGGTATACGTTCCGCCCGCCGCGTTTGCATCGGCAACCGTCGAGGCGGTAGTCGTGTTGAACGTAAAGGTGTTGGCACCGGTCACGGTGATCGTGTGCGCGGTGTTGATTTCGCTGATTGGAATCGTATCCGCACCGGCAAAGGTCACGCCGGATAGCGTGATCACATCCCCTGTGGAGTAACCATGCGGACCGGCCAGCGTAACGGTGACCAGCGTTGTGGCACCGTCCGTGGTCATCGCGCCGGCAGGAAGCGATATCGGGGAGATGTTCGATGCACCATCCCCTACGTTGGCAGCACCGGCGACGTTGACCTGGCGTCCCATGGTAAATCCGCCGTATTGATAGGTATAGCTGAGGCCATTACCCGTAGAGAGCGTGAATTTATCACCGCGCGCAATATTGTTGGTAGGCGCTAGACCAAAGGACGGCGGAGTTGCGTTGATTTCATCCGGGACAATAATCGTTTCGGAATTAATGTGATAGTTATTGGGCGACAGGACGTCCATGGTCACCGTCGCACCGGAGCCGTGATAGACTTCCTGACCGGCATCGAGGTTGAGGCCTAGCTCAACGCTGGTCGTCACTTCCGGCTCGCCGGTCGCAGCCGTGACGCTGACCGTTTCCAAGCTGTCGAGGTTATCGCGGCCAACTGTATTCAGGTTTCCAGGCTCACCCGGCAGGCGGCCTTCGCGGTCAAGCGGCCATCCCTGCAGGTAAAAACCCTGCGCGTTGACGAAGTTACCGCTGGCATCCTGGCGGAACGAACCGGCGCGGGTGTAAAGCGGCTGCTCGGTGCCGGCGCTGTTCTGGTTGACCACAAAGAAACCTTTGCCCGTGATCGCAAGATCGGTCGGGGCTGCGGTGGAGGAAATGACACCCTGCTTCTGGATATCGAGACGGCTGCGGTTGATAACGCCGCCCGGTGAATAGGTGGATGCACCGGCTGCATTCACCACGAGCGTGGAGAAATTGGCCTGTGCCTGTTTATAGCCAACCGTATTCACGTTGGCGATGTTGTCGGAAATGATCCCGATTTTTTGACCCTGTGCGTTCAGTCCTGATACGCCGGTAAAGAGTGCGCTATAGAGTGTCATGGTTTCCCTCCTGGATTATCCGTTGGTATTCTGTTCAGTTTCAGTGTCGTCCGTATTCGAAGCCGCATTATTCTGAGTCGTATTGCTTTGCGTATTCGAAGACGTATTCGTTTTATTCGTGGTGGTATTACTTCCCGTAGCCGTCACCGTGGGGTTGTCACGTACAGCCGTCACGCTGGTGAATGGCACTTTCATCGTGCCGATAATGACGTTAGCGCCGCCCTGACCGTCCATTTCCACCGCATCGACAAGGCCGCTGGTGAAGGTGGTGGCCGTCATATCGTCACCATTTTCATCGATTGCCTTGACGGAGATTTTGTATTCGCCGTCCGGCATATCTTTACCGTTGAAACTGTTCTGGCCGTTCCAGGTGACAAGGTTTTTGCCTTCGAACGTGCTGCCACTGCCGCTGAATACCGGCGTGCCATCCGGCGCCATGATCGTGACATTTACTTTCTGCGCCGCTTTCGGCAGGTCGTACACGAAAGCCGCCTGTTTATTGACAAGCAAACCGGAACTGCCATCCGCCTCAACCACTTTGCCGATCAGGTTGATGCCGGAATCGATTTGCGCCTGCGTCGTCGCGTTGACGAGTTTTTCCAAATGCTTGTTGGTATTGAGCTGCTGCTCCACCTGGTTAAGTTGTGCGAGCTGGCTAACGAACTGGTTGGTATCGAGCGGCTGCGTCGGATCCTGGTTTTTCAGCTGCGTCGTCAGCAGCAGCAGGAAGTCGTCATAATTCTGATCGATATTGGTATTGCCATCCGTCGTCGTATCACCCTTGATCGAATTGGTCGCAGGGTTGGTTGACTGCTGAATGTTGTTCAGGATCTTCGAGATACTTGGATCCTTCACGGTGTCTGTAATGCTTGCCATATTCTTTACCTTAAACCCTGATATTGATTCCCGTGGAGGCGATCAGCACATCGGTTCCGCCAACTTCCTGCCACGCTAAAGGCGTTGCTTCATCCTCCCCTCCCGCGGCACCATCGCCTTGGAAAGGTTGGTATCTGCGGCCACCGTTCGACTGTCCCTGGGAGAATTGTGCGTTGGCACTTTGATCTCCCTTCAGGCCGAACTGCAAACCGCCGCTATCCGCCTTCAGTCCACTCTCTTGCAAAGACCGTTCCAGAAATCCACGATCATGGCGAAGCATGTCGAGTGTCTCTGATTTTTCAGCTAAAATTCGTATCTGCGTCACCTCATCGCCTTTCAGCGTCAGGGTAATGTCTACCGAGCCCAGATCATGCGGCGAGAGTTGAATGCGGATACGGTCATTCTGATCATGGATCGCATGCTTGATATTCACGAGCACCTGCTCGGGCGCCGGCGTATGTGCACCCTGATTGCTGGCGCGCACCATTTTCATGAATGTCGGATCCACATCATTCTGTTTATTTGCATCCGCCTGGCCAAGACCGTTCGCCTGCTGCTGGACATTATTCGCCGCATTCGTATTTTGCTGCTGCTTATCACCGGATGATGTTTGCTGACCGTTGGAGGAATCGCTATCGGTCGCGGCGATTTTCAGCGATGCGTCGGTATGCATTTTAGCAAGCTTAGGGTCTTCAGTCTGTTGCTGTTGAGCGATCACCGGCTGCGCTGCATCGGCACGCGCCAGCTTATCGTCTTTTTTCTCCGCTTTCTTTTTTGCCGTTTCCTCGTCGGCAGGCACCCCGGTTTTCAGCAGTATTTTTTTCTCATCGATCGGATCGCCGGCACCCTCTCCGTCAGCTTCCGGTGCATCAGGGACAAGCGGCGTTGCTACGGCGGCAACTGTTGCAGCTGCGTTTTCTGTCGGTGTCGTATCCGTATCAGTTGCCAGAAGCGGCGCGACCGTAGCCGTCAAAGCTGCGGTTGTTTTTGTTGCAAGGGCTTCCGCATCATCCGAACCGGTATCTGCACTTGGCTTTGGCACGGCATCGGAAAGCTCTTCCGTATTCTCCACTTTATTTGCTTTTTTATCTTCCGCTTTTTGAATGCCGAACGGCGCGGCCATGTGATTTTGGATTGCATCCCTCAGCATTGCGGCCGCCGGGTCAGGTTCGCTTTCAGTCTCTGCACCGGTCGGGGCGACTCCCTCAGCAGCTTGCGATACCTGCTTGAAGAGTTGCTGAAGAATAGATGGCAGCGGCAGCGACGCATCGGTTTTTAATTCCGTTGTGCCAGCCTCTGCCTCGCCTACCGATTCTACAAGCGAGGTTCCTTCTGCAGGCATTTCCGGTTGCGGTGCGGTTGGGATAGTCGGCAGGATAACGGCGGCAACCATAATGGCTTGGTCGATCGCATCAATTTTTTCGAAATCCGGTAACTCCGCATCCGGCAATTGCAGCAGCGACTCAAAACCACCCTCTTCTTTCAATGTATTGAGGAGTTCAGGCAGTTTTGCAGGATCGAGCGCTTTGCCCGTCGTATCCAAAAATGAAGAAAAATTGAGTGTGGCTCCCAGCCCATCGAATGGGTTTGCCGTCAGCAGGCCGGTGCCTGCAGCGCCTGCCTGGGCACCCGTATTCAGGTTTGGCAGGAGAAGTGAAACGAGTGCGTTGACCATAATGTCCCTCAAATATCAAGGGTACCGATGCAACGCGTGTGCCACGCGCTTGTAAACGGCGCAAACACTAGGATATTATGAATTCATCACAATAGACTGTACGCTGATTCCTGTAATACAGGCAAATATCACCTGCCGCGCCCTGCAAAAATTGCTCTATGCGTTATAATTCAGTTTGGCGAGTTCAACGGCGGCGCGAAGTTCCACCTCATCGAGAATCTGTTGCAGCCGGGGATCGTTCGTCTCGGTGCGCATTTGTTCTATTTTATCGGAGATGTTTTTCAGCTGATGTTTGGAAATATCACCGAGCAGTATGGATTTCTTGAGATCTTCAAGCGCATCAAGCGTTTGGTTGGCTTGCTTGTAGGCTTTTTTGCGTCCGATTTCTTCATCGGATACTGCTTGAATAGACAGCACCATATTGGTGGAAGAAACAGGCGCCGGAGGGGGCGGCGCGGCACTTTCGGAGGCTTCCGACATGGCATCGAGTAGCGCCGAAAAATCCGAACCCTCGACGGAATTCGATTTTCCCTTGCGACGCACTCCGGATGTATTGCCGACGGTTGGCTGGCCAAAAATCTTCATAAGGTCAGGATACCTATTATAGAAGCCCCGCTCAACTGAAACATCATGAATAAAATTATAACTGTTTTTGAACCGTTTGCGCGATCACATCGCCAAGCGCCTGATAAAGCGCGCCCCGCATGTCACGCATCCGCCAGCAAAGCCCGATCATCCGTGATGGAACGGGTTTGGCGAAGGGAATATAGGAAATTCCCTTTTGCGGCGTTGCCGCGAGTGCCGGTATCAGCGTCACCGCGTTTCCGGCCGCTACCATATGCCGTAATGTCTCCAGACTGGTAGCGCGGAACGTCTTTGCCTCACCGATGCCGATCGTCTGGCAGACCTCCAGCGCCTGATCGCGCAGGCAATGGCCTTCATCCAGCAGCAGCATCTCCTGATCTTTAAGATCATCATAACTGACCGATTTTTTTGCGGCGAAGACATGGGACGAAGGAACCGCAAGATAAAACTTTTCCTTGAAAAGCTCTTTTGTACTCATACCGTGCTTATGAACCGGAAGCGCCAGCAGCGTTGCTTCCAACGTGCCATGCTCCAATTGGCCCAGCAGTTCAGGTGATTTTTCTTCGATAAGAAGCAGGCTTAGTTTCGGGAATTTCTTTTTGATCGCCGGCATTACATGCGGCAGAACATAGGGCGCCAGGGTGGGGAAAACGCCGAGGCGAAGTTCACCGGCGAATGGGTCTGTCGCGGCCTTGGCGATCGCTTTGATCTGTTCGCTTTCCCGCAGCAGCATCCGTGCATGCGCGACAATATCTTTTCCCACTGGCGTCAGCATTACCTGCTTGTTACTCCGCTCGAAGAGGCGCACGTCTAAAAATTCTTCCAGTTTCTT
This sequence comes from Rickettsiales bacterium, assembly GCA_046348685.1. Taxonomy (GTDB): domain Bacteria; phylum Pseudomonadota; class Alphaproteobacteria; order Rickettsiales; family UBA998; genus JAXMDT01. Next base: position 78,942 of record JAXMDT010000004.1, on the reverse strand, counting down.
AAGCTGCATGGAAAGCGTCGGCTGGCTGACATGGCAGGCTTCCGCCGCCTGCCCGAAATGCAGATGGTCCGCCACCGCTACTAGATACTGCATATCGCGAAGGTTCATGATTTTCGTCACTCCGGCGAAGGCATGGGCCTATATCTTTTCACTATATCCATATTCAGTCGTGGAGGCCGGTGTTCACCGGCCTGACTTTAATAGATATAATCTATTGTCAATATAAATACAATCGATTTTATTTATCATTTCGCACGTGCGATAGTCATATTAAGGAGAAAATATGCGCACGCTGGCGAAGACCATAACCTACGGCATGATGCACGTGACGGTGGCGGTTACGATAGCTTACCTGATCACGGGAAATTTCATGATGGCGCTTGGCATCGGCTTGATCGAGCCGGGAGTGCAGACCATATGCTTCTTCATGCACGAAACTGCCTGGGAACGCTCGAATTTCCTGCGTCCCGCAGCACCGAGCATCAGGACGCGCAGTATTTACTCTTAATCTGTTTAACATCAACTTTTTGTAAAGGACTTCACCATGTTAGGTATCGGACAAAAATTCCCCGCATTTAGCGCAAAGGCAACCGTCTCCAACGACATCAATAACGCATTCGTCGATCTCAGCAACGAATCGCACAAAGGCAAGTGGCTCGTTGTTTTCTTCTGGCCGAAGGATTTCACGTTTGTCTGCCCGACCGAGATCGCCGAGTTCGGTAAACTCAACAAGGATTTCAAAGACCGTGATGCGCAAGTGATCGGCGTCAGCACGGACAGCGAATTCGTCCACCTCGCGTGGAGGCAGAACCACAAGGACCTGAACAACCTAGCCGCGCAGCGTGACGCTGCGATTACCAACATCGAGTCACTGAAAGACGCGCTGGGCGATCACGCCAAAGACATCCGCCTCAACCTCGGCAGCGTGCTGACGCCCGAAGGCGCGCCGGATTTGAACCAGAACCAGATTTACGGCATCGCCCTCGCCTCTGCCTATGCGACGCGCGATCCGGAAGTGATCGCCGCGGTAAAAGGCGAAGCGTCCGGCACGCTTTCCGCCGAAGAACTGCATGCCGCGAAAGCCGCCGCGACCGTGATGGCGATGAACAATGTCTATTACCGCTTCACGCACCTCGTGCATGACGAAGAGATCAAGAAGCTGCCCGCGAAGCTGCGCATGAACGTGATCGGCAATCCGGGCATCGCCAAGGTAGACTTCGAGCTGTACTCGCTCGCTGTCAGCGCGATCAACGGCTGCGGCATGTGCATGGAAGCGCATGTGCATGAAGTCACCAAAGGCGGCATCACCAAACTCGGCGCGCAAAGCGCGATCCGCATCGCCGCGACGATCAACGCCGCCGCGCAAGGATTGGTGAAATAGCGCTCGTCATTCCAGCGAAAGCTGGAATCCAGACAGATTAACACTCTGTCATCCTGAGCCGAAGGCGAAGGATCTATGGATTCTTCGCTCCGCTCAGTATGACGAAAACTAAAACACTATCCCGCACGTGATGCGTGGTCAATTGATCCCGCACTAAATGCGGGATGACAACCCTTTTCTCCCTGGATGCAGGTGGTTTGGCTATCTTCCCATAGCCGAACTGCCTGCTTTTTTTTGGCTATATAATTCAGGAATAGTAAGCGGCCTTCTATCCAAATAGACTCTTTGATGTTCTGTCAAATCGAACAAAACGTCATTGTCTCTAATCAAAACTCGGAACTTAAATGGGCAACCGTCACGCCCGTAATTTTGAAGGAGAGTTAGATTTTCTGTTGTCATGAAAAAGTTTAATTGTGAAATATCATCTCTGACCTTTACAATATCTTTTGGTGCTTTTTCTAAAGCACTTGCAGCTTTGTTGAGTAATACTTCGTTTTGTGTAAGCCGCTCTGTAGCGTTTTCAATCTCTTGATCAGTCAATTCATTCGGAACAAAAAAGCATTCTTTAAAAACTTTTTTAACTCTATTAAGTTTTTCTAGCGGATCAAAAGAGTTTTGAAGAAATCCTTGCCCTTTTAAAAAGCCTTCAAACCTTTGCTTTTCTATTTTGTACACTAATTTTCCATCACGCTTATTGCTGATTTCTTGTAGCTCTTGCAATAAGCTTGGAACATCAGAATGAAAATCTTTTTTAGCTTTTTTTGCTTTTTCACATAAAATTTTAAGCTGATTTATATCCTCAAAATACCTAGGTATCTTGAACATGTTATCTCTTAAAAAAGCTTCACTAGTTTCTTTTCTAATTTTTTGTTTTCTCTTTTTCTCAAGATCTAAAAACGTCCTTTCAAAATAATCTTTCCCACAGTCAACTCCAATAATTCTTAGATGTCCATCGGAAGACCAAAGTAAATAACCTTTCAAAAACTGAGGATTTCCGTCACTACATAGTGCACAAGGAATATATATACCATCTGGTCGCTTTTCCTCCGGCACGTGAAATTTACAAACTAACGAATTATTTTCCAAACTAGTATCGGGTGGTAGGCTCCACATAAGGTCTGGGTAAAATTCTGGAGTTCCACTCTCCTCTATGTAATCAAGAAAGAGCTGCTTTTCATATTCTGTAGGGTGCTTACTATATTTTTTTGGATTTGAATTTGGCAGTTTGAGCTTTGCTGCAATCCGCTCGTGTTGCAGTATTTGCTCTGCAACAGAAATTTTCTTTTGATTTAAGGTTGTATCTAGGTCTTTTACTTCATCAGTCATCTGATTTCATACGAAAGTGCGCTTACATTTTGTATAAAAAATCAGATGTGTAAACACATTTCACAAGAATATTTTGTGACAAAAAAGTAAATCCTCATTAATCAGTGTTGATTACCCAATAATAAAATCATCCGCGTGCAGCACGTTGGTAAAGTTGTCGAGGACGAGACCGACCTTAAACGCAAAAGCCCCCGCGGTAGGTTTACAGCGGAGGCTTTCAGATACATATCTTTTCTAACGGGCGTAGGCAGAAAAATCCGCGCGCCTTAAGAAAACATATCTATTTCTTTTGGTTGCTGCCAGGAGCTTGCTTCGAAGCACCTCCTTGGTTTTGTTGATTCTTATCATTGGATTTACCGCTTTCTGGCTTGGATGCATTATCGGTGTTTTGTTCCTGATTTGTCATACTGACTCCTGATTCTCACTCAAATGATTTCAAGTGAGAACAGAGTGTCTGCTTATCCATATCTTTTTCCTATGCGGAATAGTTTTTACGCCCCAAAAATAAAATCATCCGCATGCAGCACGTCGGTGAAATTGTCAAGGACGAAGCCGAATTCCTTGCCTGCCGCGTCGTAGACATGCGTGTTGCCGGACTCGACGTAGTAGGCGATCTGGCTGAGGTCATGGATCGTCGTGATCGCGCTGACATCGATCTTGTCTTCACCGCGCTGTAAATCGACGATGTGGTCTTCCGCCGCGCGCGTCGAATCAGTCGCTTTCGAAAAGCGGTAGACGTCCGCGCCGGCAAATGGGCTGCGGCTCGGCTCGCCCTGATCGTCGATCTGCACTTCGCCGCTATTCAGCGTATCCTGACCCGCGCCGCCATCCAGTGTATCGCGGCCGATGCCGCCCCACAGCGTATCGTTACCTGCCTCGCCGAGGATGGAATCATTGCCGCCGAGCCCATCAATGCGGTCATTGCCCGAGCCACCGTTCAATAGATCGTTGCCGTCCCCCACCGCGCCGAGATGCACGCCGCCTTCGCTGTCGGTATCGTTATCGCCCCAGATCGTGTCGTTGCCGGTGTCGCCGTTCACGGTGTCGTTGCCGTCACCGCCTTCCATATAATCATTCTCGGAGCCACCGGAGAGACTATCCGCGCCTTCATTGCCGAAGATAATATCCTCGCCCGAGCCGCCGCTGATCGTATCCGCGCCGCCGAAGCGGAATTGCTGGAACTCGGTCTCGCCTTGGCCATTCGTATAGGTGTTGGAGAAGGAATATAAATTATCGCCGTAGAGAAGATCGTTGCCGACGCCGCCGCTGATCGCATCCGAGCCAGCGCCGCCGTAGATATGATCGTCGCCGCTGTTGCCGGTCAACATATCGCGGCCAAACGCGCCGTAGATCGTGTCGTTCCCCTTCCCGCCGTCAATGGTGTCCGCGCCGCTGCCGTACGAAACGAGGATGTATGCTTCCGCCGAGGTGATGGCCTTTCCCGCATCTAAGTCGTAAAACGCGGTGTCGCTGCTTGCGAGCGAGATTTCATTATCGCCCCAGATCACATCATGGCCGTCGTTGCCCTGTACCGAGTCGCTGCCGAAGCCGCCTATCACGGAATCATCGCCGCTATTGCCCTGGATAAAGTCCTTGCCGAGGCCGCCGAAGATCGTGTCGTTATCCGCATTGCCGGTAATCGTATCGCCCGCGCCCGCCGCTTCTGACGGTATGGTGCCTGCCTGGGCGATGGCTACCACCTGCTCCCAGCGGGTGATTTCATACTGATTATCCCCATAAATCAGATCGAAGCCGCTTTTCCCCATGATGGTATCGGCACCTGTCGTGCCGGTCAGGGTATCATTATTCGGTGTTCCGTCGATTTGCATAGGGTTCTCCTCTCATTGAATAGCTACGGTGGGCTTAGAAAAATAAAAATGCGATGTTGAATAATTGACTTGCGAATGATTCGCAGTATCGCTATATAGGGCGCTCATCATCCGTCCTAGAGGTTTACTCATGAAAAAGGTTCCTATGTTTCTGTCCGCCTTCGCTATTGCCGCGATCAGCAGCGCCGTACATGCGGAGGATTATGTGATCACGCTGAAAGACCATGCTTTTACGCCGCAGGAGCTAACCATTCCCGCAGGCCAGAAAGTCAAAATCACCGTGAAGAACCAGGACACCACTCCGGCGGAATTTGAAAGCCATGAACTGAAGCGCGAAAAGATCATCAACGGCAACAGTGAAGCCGTCATCTTCGTCGGCCCGCTCGATCCCGGCACGTATGGTTACTTCGATGAATTTCATGAAGACACCACCAAAGGCAAAATCATCGCAAAATAATTAAAAAGAAAGAAAACCATGTCCTCAGCATTTAAATATATTGTACCGGCGCTTGCTGGATTAAGCCTGTTTCCTGCCGCATCGCACGCCGCGGAAAAACTTTATTCGCCTTATGTCGAGCGCGGCGAATGGGAGATCGAATATTTCGGCAGCCGCACCAACGATAACGATTCGGAAAAAAATAACGCGCAGGTGCATCAGTTTTCCGTCGCCTACGGCGTCAATGACTGGTGGCGCACCGAGCTTTATGCTAATTTCGAGAACGAGCCGGATGACAATGCGGATTTCGAAGCATGGGAATGGGAAAATATTTTCCAGCTGACCGAGCGCGGGGAATACTGGCTCGATGTCGGCGCATCCATAGCCTACGAATATACGCCGCAGGATGATACGTCGGATGAATTGGAAGCCCGCCTGCTGCTTGCCAAGGATGTCGGAAAAACGTCGCATATCCTGAACGTGATTTTAGAAAAGGAAATCGGCGAAGGCGAGCGCGATGACCTTGAAGGAGGCCTGCTATGGAGCAGCCGTTATACCATTACGCCTGCGTTTGAACCCGGCTTTGAAATCAGCAGTTCATTCGGCGAATTGGACAATACGGGCAATTTCGATGACCAGCAGCATTACATCGGCCCGACCGCATACGGCAAAATCCCGCTGCATCTGGTGAATAATTCGGATGGGCTGCGCTATCGGATCGGTTATCTGTTCGGCGTTTCGGACGCTGCTGCGGACGGGGATGCACTCGCACAGCTGGAATATGAAATTCGTTTCTAGGATTTATGCTCGCGACGCTCATCATCGTTTTTCGTGAACTGATCGAAGCCGGTCTTATCGTCGGCATCGTCCTCGCCGCGACGCGCGGCGTGCCGCAACGCGGACGGTGGGTCGGTTACGGCATTGGCGGCGGCATACTCGGTGCGTGCATTGTCGCTTTGTTTGCCAATACTATTGCCAGCGCCATGGAAGGCATGGGTCAGGAAATCTTTAACGCGTCCGTCCTCTCCCTCGCCGTTGTCATGCTCGCCTGGCATAATATCTGGATGGCGCGCCATGGCCGTGAGATGGCGCAGGAGATGAAAACCGTCGGGCATGAAGTGGCCACCGGCAAACGTTCCCTGTTTGCCCTGGCCATTGTCGTTGGCATCGCCGTCCTGCGTGAGGGCTCGGAGATCGTGCTTTTCCTTTATGGCATTGCCATCAGCGGCGGCAAGGATGTGGCCGCGTCCATGCTATTGGGCGGCGCCCTCGGCGTCGTGTCCGGCATCGCGCTTTCCATGATGATTTATTTCGGTCTGCTGCGCATCCCAACGCGCTATCTTTTCTCAGTCACCAGCGCATTGATCGCATTGCTCGCTGCCGGCATGGCCGCCAAAGCCATCGCCTTTCTGCAGCAATCCGGCACGCTGACAGCGCTCAGCGATACGGTATGGGATACGTCGAATATTCTTTCCGAAGGCAGCACCTTCGGCAGCGCCCTCAATACACTGATCGGCTATATCGACCGCCCGAATGAAATGCAGCTTATCGCTTACCTCGGCACGCTGGCCGTTATTTTTGGCCTGATGCGCGTTTTCAAACCCGCTCCCCGCGCAACCGCAGTGTAACGGGTGCATAAAAAAGCCCCGCTTCGTTTTGCAAAGCGGGGCGAAGGAGTAGATCGTTGTTCTGATTACAAGATAATGATCGAGCTATCTATATCGTGGTCGGATAGCGTATTAAGCGTAGCCAGCAGTACAGCTTTTCCTGAACCTGCCGCCCCATCGACATCGACATAAACGTCTACCTGCGTCGGGCTTTGCTCATCGAAGGTTACAAAGCCTTTCTGCACCAGCTGCATGGCCGTGAAATGCTGCATGCTGGATGTGTGGTCGACCAGATCGGAAAGGTCGAGTTTTTCGCCTTTACGGAAATCCAGGATCACATCTCCGGCATCGCTGATATCGGTGTAAACATATATATCCTTGCCATCGCCGCCTTTGATGATATCCGCACCTGTTCCACCGATGATCGTATCCTTACCGTCATTACCCCACAGCACGTCGTGGCCATCGCCGCCTTTGATGACGTCGTCACCACCCTGGCCGCGAATGGTATCGTTGCCAATACCGCCTGTAAGGATATTTTTCCCCGATGTGCCATCGATCACCAACGCATCTTTCGTCGGCGTGGTCGGCGTGGATGGTTCAGGGTCGGCCGGTTTGCTGTCTGCGGGCAGGATAAAGGAATCGATCCCGATTTTACTCGCAGTATTATTTGACAGAAGTGCGATTTTTTCTTTTCCAAGCGGCCCTGCATTGCCATCAAGGTCAGCGTAGACGCCAACGTCTCTACCTTCCTGCTTGACCTGCAGATAGCCTTTGTCAAAAGCGAGTGCTTTCTTGAAACCGAAAACCTGCCCCAGGACGTCAGTCACATCGAGATGATCTTTGTTCGGAACACTGAAATCGACCACATTGACGATCTGACCATGTTTCATGATGACATAAGTATCCGTACCGCCGCCGCCTTTCAGCGTATCTGCGCCGCCCCCGCCAATCAGCGTATCGTTGCCTTCATTGCCCCACAGATAGTCGTTGCCGGCACCCCCGTTTAGCACGTCATTGCCTTTATAGCCGCGCAGCACCTCATTCGCATCGCTGCCGGTGAGAGTATTATCGCTATCGTTACCGGAGATCTCGACAGAACCATTTTGCGGGGGAGTCGCTGGCGGAATTACAGGGGGAGTCGTCGGTGGTGTCGTTGGAGGCGTTGTCGGTGGAGTCGGCGCGCTGTGATCGTTATTGCCGCCGCCCTGATGATGATCGCCATCACCGCCTTGATTGTCGGATGGTGGATTTTCCACCGGCGGGGTCGATCCGCCATCGGCTTTCCAACCTCCCATGCCGCCTCCCTTCGTATGGCTGAAATCCAATGCGTAAAATGAAGCCTGTCCCGAACCCCTGCCGCTGGTTTCGTTAATGCCCAGATACACACCGGCTTTGAAATATAGCTCGTCCGATTGCCAGACGGAATTAATGGACGTTGTAGAGCTGTATTCCTGTCCATCGGCAAAAACTTTCACTACCAGCGTGCTTCCGCGCGCATCGATCATGTAAGAAAATTTTTCACCGATGCCGATTTTCGGTTCCTCGCCGTTTGCGTTTTTAAAGGTGAACGTTGTTTCTTTGTTGCCAGTGCCGGCACGGTCATTGACGAAATGGACACTGCCGTTTTCATAATACAGGCGAACCAGTTCGTTATCCTTGCCATGGATCTGACCGACTATTATGCGGCCGGGCGTACCGTCCGTGCGGGTCGGTATTTCATCCACTTTAAGTGTGGCGGTCATCGTGCCGCCTTGGGATAATTTCCAGGCGGCGCGCTCCGAGCCATTCATTTCACGCAGCTCGGTGCGGGCATATTTGGTGCCGCTGGTCGTCGCGCCATCTACACCGGCCCGAAAAACCATCGCTCCATCCGGAGCATCCCAGAAAAAGTTAGAATTTTCGTAATTGATGAGATTTGCAACTTCAACAGCGGTGCCGCTGATATTTCCGGAGTTATCGACCGGAAGGGTAATTTTCCAATTATGTAAATCGAAGTGGTCAGAATTGTAAGCCATATCGTTTGTCCTCCAAAATGTTGGTGTCGCCTTCTTGGCGGTCTACTCCTTCAAGGGCTTCACGTTTGCCGGGAGGTTCGGAGCATTTTGGCTTGGCAGCGGTCTGCTCTCTCATGGTTCGGTTCCTACTGCGCTGGTCTGTGCCAGTTCCGCCAATCCTGCATTGGATTGCTTTTAAAGCGTAGGGCCGTATTATTTTTCAGTGCACGATGTGTGTTCTTTGTTTAAGTCAACACCGAAAGCGTTTTGCTTGTGTAAAACTTTTGTAAACGCTCTCTATAAGTAATAATTACGCCACACTCGTTAATGTCGAGTTAAGCGTGAGTTAATGATGAGTTAAGAGCTTGCTTTCCCTAGTCGTCATAGGGCGATAATTGAGATATTAGTCGTGCAAAAAAATCGGTTTTTTAAAGCCCACACACAATAGAAAATTTTTATTTTTAAAACGCTTTTAAAAATTGCCCACAGTAAGCGGCGGCAATTAGATAAAATGCCAGATGTTCTCAAAAAAATCAAAATTTTTTTTGAGTAAAAGTTACTTCTATACTGAAAAAATAGATTTTGGTCTGTTAAAGACAAATTCCCCCCGTACGCCACTACTAAGCGGCGTACGGGGAGGTGTCTGCCCATTTAGCTACAACATAATAATCGAATGATCGATCTCCTGCGCGTTTTGCGTTGTAAGTTCAGCAAGCAATGCCTCATGCGCCGGTCCAGCCGCACCGTCAGCGTCGATATGCACTTCAACTTGTGTATTGTTCTGTTGCTCGATAGAAAGGAAACCCTCGCGAACCAGCTGCGATAAGGATAGGTTTTCCATCGCAGCGTGATTATCGACCAGATCGGAAATATCGAGCTTCTCACCTTTCTGGAAATCCTGGATGACATCACCGCCGTCGCGAATGCTGTGATACTCGTAAATATCTCTACCTTCACCTCCACGGATGGTATCAGCATTTAATCCGCCGCTGACCGTATCATTTCCAGCACCGCCCCATAACGTGTCGTAGCCGCTGCCACCATGCAGGCTGTCGTTACCGTCATGACCGCGGATAATGTCGCTCTGCACCGTGCCGCTCAGCATATTCTGTGAATCCGTACCGTTGATCTCCCTGACGCCATGCTGTGCGGCGGCCTGCGTATCTTCCGGAAGAACAAACGACGCATGCCGCTGGATTTCGGTTGCGGTTGCATCCATCAGACGCGCAACGAGATCTTTCTGCCCTGCCCCTGCAGCGCCGTCGCGATCAACATACACATCGACATCATCACCATTCTGGCGCACCTGAAGAAAACCTTTGTCAAAAGCAATGCTTTGTTTGAACCCGAAAACCGTGCCAAGCACATCGGTCACATCGAGACGGTCACCGTTTGGGGTGCTGAAGTCCACAACATTGACGATCTGACCCTGCTTCATCACAACATAGGTATCCGCGCCATTACCGCCTTTCAGTGTATCCGCGCCTGCACCGCCTATCAGCGTATCATTTCCGGCGTTGCCTTGGAGATAATCGTTGCCCGCGCCGCCTTTCAGGACATCGTTACCCTCATAACCTTTGAGAAAATCATTGCCACTGCTGCCGGTAAGTGCGTTGTTGCCTGCATTACCTGCAATTTCATTCATATGGCTATGATCGATGTTATTTGGATGGTGATCTGTGCCGCCATTGTTCTGGCTGTGGTCGTCACCTGAGCCATCCTGATCGTGATCTGTTTTAGCTTGATCGCGTGAAGACAAATTCGGGCCATGCGCTTTCCACCCGCCCATGCCGCTGCCGCGCGCGTGACTGAAATCCAGCGCGTAAAAAGAAGCCTGGCCGGTACCGCCGCCATTGCCTTCATTGATGCCCAGATAGACTCCGGCCTTGAAATACAGCTTATCGGTTTGCCATACGGAGTTGATCGGGGTTGTGGAGCTATATTCCTGACCGTCGGCGAAAACTTTTACGTTAAGCGTTTTGCCGTGCGCGTCGATCATGTAGGAAAATTTTTCACCGATGCCGATAGCGGGCTGCTCGCCTTTCGCATTCTTAAACGTGAACGTGGTTTCCTTATTGCCGGAGCCGGCACGGTCATTCACAAAATGCACGGTGCCATCCTGATAATAGAGGCGCACGAGTTCATGATCTTCGCCATGAATCTGGCCGATGACCATGCGGCCGGGCGTGCCGTCGCTCCAACGCGGCAATTGATCGACCTTCACCGTGGCCGTCATAGTGCCGCCTTCTGAAAGTTTCCATGCAGCGCGATCCTCGCCATGCATTTCGCGTAGCTCCGAACGGGCATATTTCGTGCCTTTTGTTGTCGCGCCATCGGCGATCGCGCGAAATACCATAGCTCCGTCTCTAGCATTCCAAAAATAGTTGGAATTTTCGTAATTCGTCAGGTTTTCCACTTCGGCGGCTGTTCCGCCCTTTCCTCCCCTGTCATCTACAGGGAGCGTTATGTTCCAGTTATGTAAATTGAAATGATCAGAATTATAAGACATGTCGTCTCCTTAAAAGTGGTTGGATAACGCCTTGCGGGGCGTCAGGGGGTTTTCTCCTTTAGGGTTTATGTTTGCCGAAAATTCGGAGCAGTTTTTTGCCTAAAACAGGCCTGCTCTCAGGTGCTGGTGCATGTGCGCCGATCTATGTCGGTTAGGTATTCCGCAACCCTGCATTTTGTGTGCCATTGATGGGTCTTGTGTGCGGTGCACCACTTTTTTTATTCATAAGGAGTCAATGATGAAAAGCTTTATTTTTATAAAGGGCGAATTATCTACTCATGTGTCACCAATAGGACACAAAAATTAAAGAAGCATTAAAGCGTTCTTAAGCTAAAAAAACTTAGTAAGGAATTAGTAATCAATCAAGACAATATTCCGCCCTTTTCTCTCAAACCTAAAAAATTCGCATTATTCTTAATTTTTCACGCGTATTAATAGAGGTCAATAAGCAGGACGTAAACAAAACGAAACCTAATACATACGAACGGCGAGACATGCGTTTAAAAGGATTGCTCTAATTTAGAATACTCCTCGACCAACTGATTGAAGCACAAAGCTCGAAACAAGACTCAATTGATGACACCGGCAGGCAATTGGGCTATGTGTCCCGTTTCGCAGTTAAAGGCGCCCGTAGCTCAGCTGGATAGAGCGTTGCCCTCCGAAGGCAAAGGTCGGACGTTCGAATCGTCTCGGGCGCGCCATTATCTTGCATGCAATCTATATTTAGGGCATTGATTATTATTTAAAAAATCAATCTTGGCACGGCTTTCGCATAAGACTCCCTGAACACTTAACATGCGAAGGTGAGAAGCATGCGTTTGGGGGAGTTACATCCGAATACAAAAAGGCTGGGCCTGATGGCCGGCGTTGCATTAGCGGCGTTGAGCCTTTTTGCGGCGCCGGCTGAGGCGGCCCGTCTGAAGGATGTTGTCGCCGTGGAAGGTATCCGGGACAACATCCTGTTAGGGTATGGACTTGTCGTCGGCTTAAACGGTTCGGGCGACCGCCTGCAGAATAATCCGTTCACGCAGCAAAGCCTGATCGGTTTCCTCGAGCGCCAGGGCGTCAATACACGCGGCGAAAATCTGAAAACCCGCAACGTCGCTGCAGTGACCGTCACCGCCAACCTTCCCGGCTTTGCGCGCTCCGGATCTAAGATTGATGTTTCCATTTCCGCTATGGGCGATGCGAAATCCCTCCTCGGCGGCACGCTGCTCGCCACCCCGCTCTACGGCGCTGATGGCGAAGTCTACGCCGTCTCGCAAGGCCCGCTGACCACCGGCAGTTTCGAAGCATCCGGCGCATCCGGCACCTCGATTACGAAAGGCGTGCCCACTAGCGGCATGATCCCGAACGGCGCTATCGTTGAACGTGAAATCGGTTTCGACCTGAATAAGATGCCGTCGCTAAAGCTGGCGCTGCGCAATCCTGATCTGACTACCGCAGCCGGTGTCGCTCAGGCCATTAATTCGATGATCGGACCGAATACGGCTAGCGTTCTCGATCCCGGCACCGTCTCCCTGACCGTGCCAGCTTCCTACACGAACGATGTCGCTACTCTGCTCGCCGATGTGGAACAGCTGGAAGTGGAAACCGATCAACCGGCGAAAATTGTCATCGACGAAGCATCCGGCACCATTGTCATGGGCGAGAATGTCCGCATCGATACGGTCGCCGTGGCGCAAGGGAATCTAGTCGTGAAAGTGGAAGAAAACCCGCAGGTATCGCAGCCGAATCCGTTCGCGCCGGAAGGAGCGCAGACTGTTGTCGTACCGCGCTCGACCGTAACGGTGAACGAAAACTCCGGAAATAAAATGGCAGTGCTTGAACGCGGCGCTACGCTCAAAGACCTGGTCAATGGGCTGAACTCACTCGGTGTCGGGCCTCGCGATCTCATCACCATCCTACAAACTATTAAAGCTGCCGGCGCGCTCCAGGCCGACATCGAGACGAGGTAGCGCATGGGATCGCAGGCAACATCTTTTGCTAACAACGTCGGTGCCCCGCTCCAGGGCGCGTACGCAAATCTCATGCTGAAACAAAACAGCGCGCCGAAAGAGGCGCCGCATTTCAGCCCGGCGCAGATGAAAAAAATCGATGATACCGCCCAGGATTTCGAGGCGGTATTCATTTCACAGATGCTCGAACATATGTTCGATGGTGTGGAAACCGATCCCCTGACGGGCGGCGGCGAAGCAGAAGATATTTATCGATCCATGACGGTCGATGAGTACGGCAAAATGATCGCAAAGACCGGTGGTATCGGTCTTGCAGATCACATTAAACGTCAGCTTTTAACCTTACAGGAAGTGGAGTAGACAATGCGTACAGAACCATTGCAACGCGAACTGCAGCCGGATTCAGGATCCGTCTCTTTTGAACACGATGAATTTGATGAAGCCCTTGATCTCGGCGAACAGGGAGAATTTTCCGACCGCATGATGGAAGAGCCGAATCCCAACAGCCGCACCCTGGACGCAGAGACCATCATGCTGCTCACCGCCCGACTGGCGCAGGTGCTTGCCGAAGAAACGGATCTTCTGACAGCGATGCGCGTCAGCGACATTGAAAAACTGCAGCGCGAGAAAGTGCTGCTCGTCGATGCGCTGGAAAAGCAGAAGCGCCTGATTGAAAGCCGCCCGGAACTTTTGTCGACCATGACGGATGAACAGGCCCTTGAACTGGCGCAGATCATCGAAATTTTTCAGTCCGTAATGAAAGAAAACCATCGCCGCCTGCTCATCGCTCGCGAAGTAAACCGCAAAGTGGTCGAAGCAATCAGCGATGCCGTTTCAGAAGCGAACCAGCATCAGGTTTACGACAATACCGGCGCGCCGGAAATGTCGCAAAGCGCGATTGCGGTTTCGCTGAACAAGCAGATTTAAGCCTTGCCCTGAAAAGGCAACACGGTTTTTGCATGGTAGAAAAGAACAACCACCGGCAATAGGTATACGGAACCATGAGTTTAACGGTCGCACTTAACAATGCTCTCACCGGGCTGAATGTCAATCAGCGCGCGCTGGCAGTGCTCTCACAAAACATCGCCAACGCGAATACGGAGGGCTACTCCCGACAGACCGTCGAGCAGGCCGCCGTCTATCTCGATAACCAGGGGTCGGGGGTAAAAATTGCCGACATCCTGCGCAAGGTGGACTCGTATCTGCTTAAAGCGTCCCAGCGTCAAATGGGCGAAGTCGGCTACAACGACACCATCAATGACTTTATGGACAGGCTGCAGATTCTGCTCGGCCAGCCGGGTGCGGAGAATTCTCTCGATGAATATACGGCAAACTTTTTCGATGCCATGCAGTCGCTGGCGGAAACGCCTGAGCGTGTTTCGTTTCGTGAGGCGGCTGTCGATGCCACCGAAACGCTGACCCGTGAAGTATCTACCCTGGCGGCAAACCTGCAAGGCTTGCGCATGCAGGCGGATCAGGACTTGCTGGCCAATGTGCGCACCATCAATCAGACCTTGCGCGATCTGGACGACATCAATGCGAGTATCGGCAATGCGGTCGCATTAGGCCAGCCAATCGCCGGTTTGCAGGATGAGCAGGATAAAGCGATCAATACGCTGTCGCAGATGATGAATATCCAGACGACGACACAGCCGAACGGGGAAGTACATGTTTATGCCGGAAATGGCGCCGCTATTCTGGATGAAAACCTGTACCAGCTGGTTTACCAGCCGGCGGGAAACCTTACCGTCTTTACCGGCGACAAGGTTTTAAACCCGCTGCAGATTCAGGCATATAATGATCGCGGCCAGAAAGTCGGCGTGCCGGTCGATATGATTTCCGGCGGCCAAAGCGAAGATGTGACGACCATTCTTAAAGGCGGATCGCTCAAAGCTCTGAAAGATATCCGGGACAGCACAGTCCCTGACATTCTGGAGCAGCTTGATCAATTCGCGGCCAATCTGCGCGATCAGGTCAATGCTATCCACAATGACGGCTCCGCTTATCCCGGCACGCCGTCCTTAACCGGCACGCGTCTCGTTGCATCGACCGACCGCAGTGACTGGAGCGGGCATGTCATGATTGGCGCGCTTGATGGCGATGGAAAACCGATTACCTCTTTTACAGCGATGAAGCTTACACGGGCGTACGCCCACTCGATCTTGATCTGTCATTCCTCGATAGCGGCTACGGCAAAGGTCAGCCCACCGTGCAAACGATCATCGATGAAATCAACAACCACTTTTTCCCTCCTCCCGTAAAAGCGGAAGTCAATAACTTTAATAATATCCAGCTTGTTTCGGATACGAACACATTGCCGGTCGTGCCTGGGCCGTCTACCTTCAGTTTCGATTTCGATATCGACAATATCTCGGCTGAGAACGGCGATTTTTATGTTACCGGCGTTACCGTACTCGATAACACGGGAGCCAATATCACCAATGTTACATCCACGCGCCCTCAGGTCGCATTGAGCGCCACTAACACCTACAGCACATCCCTGGGAAGCAACGTTGTCACGGTCAGCGCCCCCGGGCATACGTTTAAAGTCGGCGATACGGTTTATCTCAGCGATCCCGGCGTTGCCGTCGGCGGTATATCGAACACCAGCCTTTCCGGATATTTTGAGATCACATCCGCAACTAATAACAGCTTTACCATCAACGCTAATACTACTGCGACTGCCGCCGCAACGGGGAGCGTTGCTAACATGACGGCGACACCGCCGTGGGATACGATCAATGCAGGTGAAAAAACACGGGTTCGCGATGCCGGATTGATCACTGCCGATCTCAGCGGTAATGTCAGCTCACCTTATTATGATATCACAGTGGATGTCGGCGTGCGCGCCGAAGGTGATCCTAAGGGTCAGGTAACAACGACGACTATCACTTATCGCATTTTCAACGGCGAAACGAATCTGTTGAACGACCGCTATAATAATACGGCAATGACAGGTTCGGGTAACCGCGTCGTCGGGCAATCGCCGCAGCCGTATCTGCGTGCCCTTATGGTCGATGCGAATGGAGTCGAGCTGCCGTCCACAAACGGTATCTATACGGGTGCGGAGGGGTATCTCAAACTCGAAACCTATGATCCTAAAAATACGGTAGCCATCAATGAAATGGACAGCAAACAGTTAGGCGTCGTCAATTATGTTGCCAGACCGGAAGCAGGCACCAATCGCCATTTCTCGCATTATTTTGAACTGAATAATTTGTTCAAGAGCAATGATCCCACCGCAACGGGCGATACTGTCAAAGGGAGCGCCTATAGTTTTGATATCGAGGATCGCTTCTTAAATAATGCCAACCTGATCTCACTCGGCAAGATGGTACAAAGCAATCAATCGGCCGATCCAAATGATCCTCCGCAATACACGTATCAACGCTACAGCGGAGACAATAGTGCAATCCAGTCACTCGCGAAAGTCGGCGTGCAGAATTATACCTTTGCCGCAGCCGGCGGGCTGGATGATACCACGATCACGTTTGATGGATATGTTGGAGAAATTCTTGGTTATCAATCATCCAAATCAACGCAGTCCGAGGCTACATTGAAAGATAGCCAGATTCTCCAGGACGGGTTCGATGAGCGCCTCAACAACATGAAGGGCGTCAACGTCGATGAGGAAATGGCCAATACAATTATTTACCAGAACGCTTACCAGGCTTCGGCACGCATCATCACGGTCACCAGCCAATTGTTCGATGCGCTGCTGCAATCGGTCGGGCCATAAGGGAGGGCTAACATATGACCATACAAACAAACCGCATCAGCACATTCACATTGCATCAACGCACCCTGAATGACTTTACGCGTGTGCAATCGAATCTTTTCGATTTGCAGGGGCAAATCTCCAGCGGCCTGAAGTCGCAGGATTTCGAAGGTCTGAACGGCGACGTTGAAGAATTCACCGGCCTTGAATCCAAACTCAAGCGCCTTAATAACTATTTCAACAGCAATACCGAAGCGATCAGCCGTCTCAAAACCATGGGCTCTGCCATGGACAACATGGTCGACATTGTTGACGATATTAAAAATCTGATCGGATCGCGTAACGGTGCTAATGAAGACGACCTGGCGTTCGAACAGCAGATTAAAGACATGCGCCTGTCAGTATCGCGCGAACTGAATACAACCTTGCAAGGCCGCTTTTTATTCGGCGGCACAAATACGAGCGAAGCGCCGGTCATCGACGATCCGGTACCGGAAAGCGTGACTACCGGCGTGCCGGACGATGTCTATTATAAAGGCAGCAAGGATGATTTCATTCTGCGGGCGCAGGAAAACGTCGAAAAGAAATACGGTGTGCGCGCCGATGATCCGGCATTCCAGAAAATTTATGCCGGAATGTCGATGGCGCTGGAAGGCCATGCGGAAGACGATGATGCAAAAGTCGGGCGTGCGTTCACGCTTGTATCGGAAGGCCTCGATCAGCTAATTGCCCTGAAAGCGCGGGTCGATGCGGACTATGTCGATCTGAATAACATCAATGACCGCCATCAATCCTCAATTACCTATTTCAAAGGGGTAGCAGAGGCGATTTCCAAATCCGATCCGGTCGCCGCCTCCACGCAGGTTGCGGTGGATCAATCCATCCTGCAAGCAACCTTCCAGGTGTTTGCGCGGATTTCATCCCTCAAGCTATCGGATTTCTTGACCTAATTTCAAAGTGAAACATAAGAAAAATTTGATAATTCATTTTTTAACTTTTATCAGTTACGGTGGACAATGAGAGACTTAACGCACAGTATGGCAAAAGATTTATCTGGTAATCTCGCTCCTCACCTGGCTTCTTCGGACGCGCAGGAGATTGAGATCGACTCGCGCTTTGGCAAAATCATGGTGCGCCAGACCAACCCGATCATCTTCGATAAGGGCATGCTCGGCTTCCCGGACCGCCGCCGATTCAACCTGGTTGAATTTCCGGTTAAAAAATTCCCGCACTTTAAATTACTGCAATGCCTGGACGATCATCAGTTGGCATTCATCACCCTGCCGATCGACATCGACAATTCCATAATCGAGCGCAAAGATATCGAGGAAGGCTGCAAGGATCTCGGCATTCCGGTTGAACATCTGGCATTGCTGCTGGTTGTTACCGTACACCGCGACATTAATGCTGTGCGGCTTTCTGCCAATGCACGCGCGCCGCTTTTTCTGCACGCGGAAACGCGCGAGGCGGAACAATATGTCCTGCGCAATAGCAAGTACGAAGTGCGCCACGCACTCAGCGATGATTTCTTCCCCAAGAAGAATTAATTCTTTGCTAGGCGCGATGTGATGGCAACGCCCTTATTACGCGCCGCGTTTCTCGACACCTTCCAGTGTCTCGGCGCCGAGTGCGAAGACACCTGCTGCAAGGGCTGGGGCATGCAGGTTACGAAAGAAACGATCGAGCTTTACCAAAAAGAAGCACCTGAATTACTGGATGCGGTGACGACCGGCGAAGCGGAGCACATTATGCGCCGCGATCCCGTCACCGATCATTGCGTCAAATTCGAATCGGGGCTTTGCGGCATTCACCGGACGCGCGGCACTGATTTTCTGGGCGATGCCTGCCATTTCTTTCCGCGCATTACACGCAGTCTTGGCAATCAGCAACTGATGACGGCAGCCCTTTCCTGCCCGGAAGTGACGCGCCTTGCATTGCTGACCGATAGCGGGTTCGACCCGCACGGTACGGCGGTCGAGCGCCTTCCCTTCACGCTGAAAAATTACTTGCCGGAAGGCATCTCGGAAGAAGACGCTATATTAATCCACCACACGTTCCTGACACAGGCGCTCAATGAACAGGCATCGGCTGAACGTATTTTATCGCGCATCAGTTCCGTGGCGCGTTCTTTGGAAATGATGCCGGTGACGCAATGGAAGGACGCGCTTCCCTTTTATTTTAAAATGGCGGATGGCCGACTGCCGGTACCGGAAGCAGCGCTTGCTGACCCTTTTAATCTAGTGCATCTACTGAATATGCTCATCAGCGCCTCAAAGATGACGCCGCGTCCCCGCCTTGATGCGACGATTACGTCGATGGCGCATGCGCTTTCGGTGGTCATTGAAAAAAATCCGCCGAATCTTATCACTAGCGATGGCAGCATGGACGCCTGGCATCATCTCATCGCCTGCTATCACCAACTCTGGTTCAAAGACCTCCAGCCGATTTTGAAACGCTGGATCGCGGCGCAGCTTTCCATCGCGCTGTTTCCGTTTTCCGGATTCGGTTCGACGCTGACAGCGCGCATTTCCATCATTGGCGTTCGTTTCGCTACAATAAAACTCGCGCTTATCAGCACATGTCACGCTTATGGCTACATACCCGCTCAACCGGAGATTGTGCGCGCCATCCAAAGCATCGCCCGTTTTATGGACCATCTGGCTGAACCCACCTCCTCGCTCGATTTATACACTCAAACAGGTTGGATCCGCGAATCCAGGCTTCGTTCGTTAATAGGTGACATGGCATGATTTTTGTTGCCTATTAGCTGCGACAAAAACGCCATAAATAGCGAAAATAAATTTTCCATACACAATATAGAGTGTTTTTAGTCGACTTTTACTCTTTTCAGCGTCACAAAAGGAATCGGCAACGTGTCTATTACTATAAAAATTATAGTAAAAAATATGTTTGTCTGCGGACGATATTAACGGTTAATTAATATTTACCATTGATACTCGTCCTATAGTCCGTAGTGGCTATTCAATGAGCATGTAGCTCGTGTGTTTTTAACAATCCAAGTAGGAGATTATAATGACTCTCAACTCAATCAACACTAACATTGCGGCGTACTCGGCGCAGGCGAATATCTCGAAGGCGTCCACGATGGCGTCGACGTCTATCGCCCGTCTGTCCAGCGGTAACCGCATCGTGCATGCATCGGACGACGTGGCAGCTATGTCCACCGGTACCTCGCTCCGCACGAACGTTACGACCCTGAAAATGGCCCTCATCAACACCTCGCAAGGCTCCAGCCTTCTGCAGGTTGCTGATGGTGCGCTCTCCCAGGTCACCGACATTCTGCAACGCCAGAAAGCCATTGCCGTACAAGCCGGCTCCGGTTCGCTCAGCTCCGCAGAACGCTCCTTCCTGAACCAGGAATTCCAGAACCTCTCGAAAGAGATCGATCGCCTGGTCAGCCAAACTAACTTCAACGGCGTTACCTTGCTCGATGGCTCTCTCTCCGAGAAAGTCGACGTAGCTAACGTGGATTCTGCTGCTGCTAAAGGCAAACTCGAAGTTTCCTTCAGCGATCCGATTGTCGCTGCGGAAAACTTGATCGTGAACGGCGTAACGTTCACCGCTGTTGCTGCGAACGCAACTGCAGTTCAGTTCGTTGTTGGCGGTAGCTTGACGCAAACACTGGATAACCTGGTTAACCAGTTGAATGCTTCGACAAACACAGCGATTTCCCAAGCGACTTATACACGCGTTGGTAACTCGCTGGTTATCACCTCCGATAGCGGCGGTCTCGATGCACAGAACTTCTTTGTCGATGCAGACAGCAGCACGTCTCTGCAAGCGCTCGGTGAAGGCTCTGTCATTGGCCAAGGCGCTAATTCTTACCTCAACCTTTTTGCCGGCGGTCCGACTGGCCCAATTACAGCTACGAATATTGATACGTATGTTGTTACTGCCGGTGCCGCAGCAGCTAGTACGCCATTTCAAACTGGTCAAACACTGACTGTAAACGGTACAAACGTTATTACGTTTGCTGCTAACCAAACGTTGCAAGATGTTGTTAATACTATTAACGCCAGCACCGCAACGCATGGCTACACAGCTCGCATCATTGGCCGTGCAGGCGCCTATAACATTCAGTTCCAGACTTCGCAGTTGACAACTGACGGTTCGTACACAGTTGCTAACCGCACGACGCTTACCTTTGCAGGCGCTGCTGCGACCTTTGCACTGGCAGGCTTTGCTGCAAACGGTAACGCCAACACCGTCAACAACTTCAACTATTACATGTCAGGTGTTGACAACCTGGGCGTTGCAGGTGGAGATGTAGTGGGCGTGGGTACGATCGGTAATGCAATTATTACTGACCAAAACCAGCTGAAAGGTCAGTCTCAGATCGTGTTTCCGGACATTGCTGATGCTGCCCTCACCAGTACCACTAACTTCGGTAACCCGCTTGTGTCATCGATTACGATCGGCGGCGCGACCGGTATCAACTTCGCCTGGACAACCAATACTGCAGGCACCAGTGCCACAGAAGCGGCTATTGGCGATACGCTTGGAGAAACGCTTGACAACATGGTTGCCAAAATCAATTCGTACCGCGGTACTGCGGAACAGAATTACATTCTGGACCAGATCGAAGCGGTTCGCGAAGGCAACACCATTTCTCTGCGCAGCAAAGTTGCTGGAAACCCAACCCTGATCGACGGCGTTACCGCTGTTGCAATCGCCACGGCCAACCTGCCGACCGGCGCTTCCGCAACCAGCGCAACGATCACTGGCGGTCAAACTGGCGGCGTGGATACGTCTGGTATCATCAACAAGGATTTCATGGGAACTATTTCCGGTTTCACGGCATCCTATAACTCAAACGACAACGTCACGTTGAGCGTTAAAATTGGTGATAGCACGTACTCAGGCACTGTCCTTGATACGACGCCGGCTGCAAACACGACGGTACGCCTGTTCTCGGATAACGGTGGTTATTTCGATATCCAGACCCGTGCCAACAGTGGGCTTGCTGTAACGAATCAAGCTGGTGCAGCTAGCTATGCCCAATTGATCAATGCTGCGTTCTCCAGCCTTACCTTCTATCAGACGCGTGACGTTTCCAGCTTTACTGGAAACGAGCCGATCCTGACGAATGGTATCGTAACGGGAACCATGATTGGTACATCAGTTGAACTTTCCGGTACGGATTTCACGGATGTGAAAATTGACTCCATCCGCGTTACCGCTCCGCAAGGCAGCTCCGAAAACGGATCGATCACGTTCACCATCAATGGTACTGATTACACTGCCAGCAATGTTGGCAGCCAACTCGGTGCTAATCAACGGATCAAGTTCACCAGTTCCGATGATGCGAACAAGTATCTGCTCTTCAAAACGGGCAGCGTGCCGATTGAGTTCGATACCGATGAGAAAGCTGCTTCGTTCGAACAGGCTCTGCAAGATGCGTTTGGCGTTGGCGATGGCTCTGCCGAGCTGAAGTTCCAGGTCGGCAGCACCGTTGAGGATACCCTCAGCGTTGGCATTAGCAACGTTTCGACGTACAAACTCTATGGTGGTCTGTCGCTCGACGTATTGACGGCTGAATCTGCTGCAACTGCCGCAGATCAGATCGACAAGGCGATCGACATCGTTACCTCGGTTCGCGCAGACGTTGGTGCGATCCAATCGCGCTTCAATTTTGCTTCGGCAAACATTGAAAGCTCGGTGCAGAACCAGGACGCAGCTCGTGGCGTTCTCCTCGATACGGATATCGCGGCGGAATCCACGCAGTTCTCGACTGCACAGGTCCAACTGCAAGCGGGTATCGCGGTACTCGCTCAGGCGAACCTGCTGCCGCAGAACCTGCTGAAGCTGATCGGCTAAGACTAAATGCTGGAAGGGGGATGGCAGGAGCCGTCCCCCGACCGGTACACTAATTGCATTATCCTAATGGAGTAAGTGTTATGGAAATTTCAAACGTACAGAATCAACAGATTGCCAACAACCTGACGGCCAAGGCCCCAGTTGATCAACCGGTAACAAAGCGCTCCGAAGTGGTGCAGGAGCCGGTAAAAGTGGCGGCGGTGGAAGAATCGCTCAATCTGGACATCGCGGCGGCGGACGAAAAACGCCTCGATGCGATCAAGGAGTCGCTGCGCCAGGCATTCAAAAATGTCTACGCGGTCAGCGATCAGACGGTAACGATTTACAAAGACATGTCGGGACAGTACATTACGCGCTACAAAAATCTGCGCGACGGTACGATGACCTACATTCCGGAACCGGAAATCATGAGACACATCAACGCGGGTGGTTATTTTACGCTGAATGCGTAGGAAAACTTCTCCAATAAAAAAATGGAAGAGATTGGGTTATGATTACGCAGATTCAACTAGGCAACCTTTTCAATGAAAACGGGCGTACGGTTATTTCGGGCGGCGGCTCTGGTCTTGATGTCGAATCGCTCGTCAACGAACTGGCAACCGCCAAACGCCAGCCCGCCGTGATTCTTGAAGACAAAGTCAAGAATAATGAAAAAATCTCTACCGCTCTTGGCGATTTCAAAAAGAAACTCGAAACGCTGAAAGATTCGGCCAATTTTCTGCGTAGTCCCTCCGGCGTGCAAAATGCCGCCGATAATATTTTCGATTACCGCAAATCCAATATCTCTTCCAATACGAGCGTCGCAGGCAGCACCTATCTGGATGTAACGGCAGTACCAGGCGCAGGCATCGGTGAATTCGAGATCGAGGTCAACCAGCTTGCAACACGCAATAATTACACCACCAATACCTTTGCTTTGGCCGATGTCAGCAGCGTCGCCGTCGGCGGCGGCGGTCCCTTCAATGCGGGCACGCTGACGCTCGGCGCAGGTGGCTACACGATGACGTTAACGGCAGGCGATACATTAAACAACGTAGTCGCCAAAATAAATTCCGTTAAAAACCTGAGCGGCGTTGAAGCCTCCATCATTAAGGTGTCGAACGGGAATTACCGGGTCTCCTTTAAATCGCTCGATACTGGCGCTCAAAACAATTATGACATTAATGCCCTCAATCCAGGTATTTTTAATACGGGTTTCGCACTTTTAGACGATGCAGATGATTCCAGCATTACTTTCGACGGCACGACGATTATGCGCTCGACGAACAGCATCGACGATATTGTGGATGGCCTCACCTTTAATCTGAAGCAAACTACCCCCGCGGCGACAAAGCTGACCGTCGGCGTGGAAGCGGACAAGGATCTTGCCAAGCAAGGCATCATGAACTTCGTCAATGCCTATAACGACCTAAAATTGTTTGCTGCAAAACAGACTGCGGTTGGCGATGACGGAAAACCGCTCACCGATTCCGTGCTGGCCAACAATTCAACTGTCTCGCAGATTTTTTCTAAAATCACCGGCGAGTTGGCCAGCGTCGTTGATGGCATTACTTCTGGCGACCCTGCCCGCCTTGGCGATCTCGGCATTAAATTCGCTGACTTCCCGGGTGATAATGAAACGCCTTTTACCCGCAACATCTTGCAGGTGGATGAAGACAAGCTGGATTCCGTGCTGGAATCGAATTTCGACAAAGTCCGCAAGGTATTCGAGTTCGATTATGTATCGGATAACGCAAATTTGCAGATTTTCCAGCGTACCAATGCGCTGAATACCTCCAGCGTGTCGCTTAACATCAATCGCACCAGCGATATTTATCAGGCAACGTACAACGATCCCACAACCGGCCTACCAGTAACCGTCGATTTCGATTATGAAGAACTCTCTGACGGCTCTGTCGTTCTTACGGGCCCGAAAAACTCCGCGATTGACGGCCTGCTGATGATTTATGCCGATTCCGCTGATGCGACCGTAAATCTGAGCATGAGCCAGGGGATCGGCGACCGCGTGTTCAATTCGCTGGATGATACGCTGGACGATACGACCGGCGCGCTTACCGTCGCACTCAACGCCCTTTCCGATGATAACGAGCGTTACAATACGGAAATCACCAAGATTGATGACCAGATCTCTAAATATCGGGATCAGTTGCTCGATAAATTCGCCGCACTTGAAAAAGCGATCAGCGCGGCCAACACACTTCTGCAAAGCCTTGACGCCCAATCGCGCGCTCAGCAAAATAGCTAAGTAGAGGAGGATCAATGCAGCATCGCAATCAGCTGAAAGCATACAGCAAGGCGACGCATACCGTCAGCAAGACCCGTCAGGTGGTCATGCTATACGATGGCGTGATCCGCTTCCTGCAGCAAGCCCATGATGCGATGGCGCAGAAAGAAATCGAAAAACGCTATCACCTGCTTGTCAAAGCTTCCAATATCATCCTGGGCCTGCAGTCCTGTCTTGACTTCACGCAGGATAAAACCATCGCACAGACGCTGTATGATTTTTATTCGTCGATCGATGCCCGTATTCTAAAGCTGCATCGCTCGAATGATCTTTCCGCCTGCACGCAGATCATCAATGAATTGAAAGAAATGCGCGGCATCTGGTCAGCCGTCGATAACGGAGAGCTAAATCAACCACCGGCACAGGAAGCTCCGGCCGAGGCTGAGGGCGCTTCAGAAGCCCCCGCAACTGAAGCGCAGAATACGACGCAACCGCCAAATAATCCGCTCGGCGGCGTAGCGGTATCTGCCTGATAAAAAATAATAAAAATTATTTCTATTGCTTTTATTACTGCGTTCTTTTAGATAGCTCCTCTACTTTTTGAGGTATATATGGCTACGAAAAAAGCGAAAGAACCCGTAAAAACTCCTGCGAAATCGGCAGCTAAACCAACGCCCAAGCCTGCTAAACCTGCTCGCAAGGCCGTCACGCTGCCTGCCGGATATAAGCCGACCGAAAAAGAAGAATACATGAATCCGCAGCAACTCGAATATTTCCGCCAGAAGCTGCTGAACTGGCGCACGGAGCTGCTTGAGCAATCCCGCGAGACCATCCAAAACCTGCAGGAAGAAAATTGGCATGAGCCGGATATCGCTGACCGTGCTTCTCTGGAAACTGAGGCTGGCGTTGAGCTACGTACCCGTAACCGTTATCTCAAGCTGATTTCCAAAATTGACGCGGCGTTGCGCCGTATCGAAGATGGCGAATATGGTTTCTGTGAAGTCACAGGCGACCCGATTGGTATCAAGCGCCTGGAAGCGCGCCCCATCGCATCCATGACCGTTGAGGCGCAGGAACGCCACGAGCGCATGGAAAAACAATACGCCGACGAAGACTAGAATCCTTTTTTAATCACCAGCGTTGACCAGCCGTTGCGTACCGTGTGACGCGCGAGAGATAGTCCCTGCTGCCGATGCGCATGCAAAACCATGTTGGCCTGCCAGTCGAGTAGTCCCGATAGAATCGCGTAGCCGCCCTGCTTCAAATGCTTATTCAATTGCGGCGCCATTTTGACGAGCGGCTTGGCAAGAATATTGGCAATGATAAGGTCATACGGCCCCTGTCTATCTACCCAAGGCGATAAATAGCCGTCCCCCACCACAGCACGGATATGCCCTCGCGCGCCATTACGCGTGATATTGAAATTGGCAACGCGGATCGCAATGGGATCAATATCCACAGCCAGCGTCTTCACGCGGTAGCGCTTCGCTACACCCAGCCCTAGAATCGCCGTACCGCAGCCCATATCGAGCACGTTATGGATATGGCCACGCTTCATGACGAAATCGATCGCCTCCATACAGCCCCAAGTCGTGCCATGTTCGCCAGTGCCAAATGCCGCCCCGGCATCGATCAAAAGACGCGTCTTACCGACTTTACGTAGATCCTTGTAATGCGAGCCGACAATCAGGAAATTCCCGATGTCGAGCGGCGGGAAATATTTCTGGGTTTCCTCCACCCAGTTTTTTTCTTCGACCGGCAAGATTTCGGGCGCTTCAATCTTTGCATTTGCCAATGTTTCTATTAATGCCAGGCGAGACACTACTTCTGATTTGGCAGGCAGGGTTTCATAAAAAAAGGAAAGCCGCCATTCTGCTTTGTCTTCATCAAGTTCATAACTGGCAGTACTAAGCGCATCGTCACTGAAAGCCTGCTCAATCCACGGCATTATGTTCGCATGAACGATAAAGCGCATCTCATGCAGCTGTTTCGGTTGCTGGAAGGGATTATTCTTTTTCATGCTTTTCCGATCAGCGCCTTCCACTCCGCTTCCGTCAGCACGGTAACACCCAGTTCTTTCGCCTTGGTCAATTTGGAGCCTGCATCCTCGCCCGCGACAACATAATCCGTCTTTGCCGAAACGGAGCCTGCTACTTTCGCCCCAAGACTTTGTGCTTCGGCTTTGGCCTCATCGCGGCTCATCGCCAGCGCACCGGTAAATACCACTGTTTTTCCGGCTACCGGTGAATCACTCGCCACTTTTTCTGCATCCCTCACGTTTACCTGTAGGCAGAGCGCATCAAATATCTGTTTTTGTTCTGGCACGGCAAAGAAATCGTGCACCGCCTCAGCTACCGAATTCCCGACGCCGTGAATGGAAAGCAGTTCTTCCTTTGCTGCTACATCACCGGCGGCGACTTTTTCCATTTCTTCCGTCCAGTGAGTGAGCGTGCCGTAGTGCTTCGCAAGTAGGGAACCATTCCCTTCGCCGATATGGCGTATGCCGAGCGCATATATAAACCGCTCCAGACTCACATTCCTGGCTTTCGTAATGGCCGTAAACAGTTTAGTCGCTGACTTCTCGCCCCATCCCTCTCGTTCTTCGAGTGGCTGAAAATCCTTTCCATTACGCATCTCCAGTGTAAAAATATCCGCGGGTGCTGCGATCATGTCCTCTTCCCAGAAAGCAAAAATCTGCTTCTCGCCAAGCCCGTCAATATCGAAGGCGCGGCGTGACACGAAATGCTTGAGCCGCTCGACCTGCTGCGCCTTACAGACAAGTCCGCCCGTACAGCGCCGTACCGCTTCATCCTCTTCCCGCACTGCAGGCGAGCCGCATACCGGGCACGTGTCAGGATAATGATAGGCTTTGCTATGTGCCGGGCGTTTATCCTTCTCTACCGCGACGATTTGCGGAATCACATCCCCTGCCCGCTGGATACGCACCGTATCGCCTTCGCGGATATCCTTGCGCTCGATCTCGTCTTCATTGTGCAGCGTTGCGTTGGAAACCAGCACCCCGCCGACATTCACCGGCGTCAGCCGCGCCACCGGCGTCAACGCGCCGGTGCGCCCGACCTGGATATCAATCTTTTCTAAAACGGTGATTGCCTGCTCCGCCGGGAACTTGTACGCGATTGCCCAGCGCGGCGTACGTCCTACCGTTCCCAACCGCTGCTGCCAGTCTAGTCGATTGACTTTGATAACCATGCCATCGATGTCGTAGGGCAGATCCGGCCGTTGATGCAGCAGCTTCTCATGAAGTTTGCCTATCTTTTCCGCATCGTGCGCTATGCCGGTTTCGCTGTTGGTGACAAAGCCTGCCTGCTTGCACCATGTGACGAAATCATGCTGCGTTTCGATCTCAAAATCTTCCGCTTCACCGAGCCCGTAAGCAAAATAATTCAGTTTGCGCGATTCGGTAATGCTGACATCAAGCTGACGCAGTGATCCTGCCGCTGCATTACGCGGATTGGCAAACAATGGCTCCTCTTCCGCTTTGCGGCGTTCATTCAGCTTCAGAAAGTCGCGCTTATCCATATAAACTTCGCCGCGAATCTCAACCACGGCAGGCGGTTTTGTCACGTTCAGTGTCTTCGGCAGGCCGACGGTGGCTAAGTTTTCGGTGATGTCCTCACCTTCCGTACCATCGCCGCGTGTCGAACCAGTAACATATTTTCCATTCTTATAGGTTGCCGAGAACGATATGCCGTCAATCTTCGGTTCACACAGACATTCGATAACTTCGTCTGCAGACAGACCGAGAAACCGCCGCACACGGGCAAAGAAATCCTCGACATCCTCACCATCAAACGCATTTTCCAGTGAGAGCATAGGCTTTAGATGCTTATGTTTTTTGAAACCACTGGCAGGTGCTGCCCCTACACTTTTAGTGGGACTATTTTTTTCAGCGAGATGGGGATATTTCTCCTCAAGCGCTTTGAGTTCGCGCTTCATGGCATCGTATTCGGCGTCCGAAATTGTCGGCGCATCTTTCTGGTGATAGGCAATATCATGCGCGCGAAGCTCAGTGCTCAAACGCTCGATTTCCATCGCCGCTTCACGTTCCGAGACTTTCGCCGACTGCGCCATCTAAGCGGCATCCTTGCCGGGTTTTTTGAGCAGGCGGTCTGCTGCCGAGCGCGCCTCTTCCGTGATTTCCTCGCCGGAAAGCATTCGCGCCAGTTCTTCGCGCTTCTGAGTGGCTGTCAATTTAACGACTTCGGTGACGGTCACTTTCTTTTTCTCAGCCTTGCTGATAAAGAAATGATCTTGCCCACGCGCTGCCACCTGCGGCAAGTGCGTGACGACCAGCACCTGCGTAAACTGTCCGAGTTCTTCGAGCCTGCGGCCGATCGCATCGGCCACCGCACCGCCCGTCCCAGCATCGATCTCATCGAAAATCATCGTCGCCGTGCCACTGGCTTTGCCTAAAACCACCGCCAGCGCCAACATAAAACGCGAAAGCTCCCCGCCGGATGCGATATCCGAAAGCGGCGCAAAATCGCTACCTTTATTCATCGCTGCCGTGAAGACAATGCTATCCACACCGCGCGCCGTCCACGCCGATTCTGGTTTTTCGCTTAAATCTACTTTAAACAGTGCCGCTTCCATCTTGAGCGGTGTCAATTCCTTTACCAATAATTTTTCGAGCTTCGCTGCTGCTTTTCTGCGGGTTTCCGAGAGCGTCGCAGCCGCTTCAATATAACGCTTTCTCGCCTCAGCGACTTCTCTCACCAGCGTATCCTGCTGCACCGCGCCGGTATTCAGCGCGGAGAGTTTTTCCCGTGCATCGGCCAGCAATGCCGGAAGCTCCTCGGTCTGGATGCGGTATTTTCGCGCGGCATCTTTTAAAGCAAACAAACGCTCTTCAATCGTATCCAAGGTATCCTGCGAATACGCTGTCTCGCGGCCGATCTCTTCAAGCACGGCTTCTGCTTCCTGCACGTTTGATGCGGCTTGATCCAGCAACGCCACCACCGCCTCGAATTGCGGCGACTGGGCGAGGCTGGAGCGGGTCAGGGCACGCTCGACGCCGCGCAGCGATTCGGAGACGGATTTCGGCTGCTGCAGTGTGGTGATGACCTCATCCAATAGATTAGCGAGTTTTTCCGATTGCATCATGCGCGTGCGGCGTTCGGTAAGCTCGTCCTCTTCACCTGCTTTTGGCTTGAGGATGGAAAGCTCGCGCTCCATATGCTCGATATATTCGCGGTCACGTGCGGCTTGTTCCAG
Source organism: Rickettsiales bacterium (assembly GCA_046348685.1). Taxonomy (GTDB): domain Bacteria; phylum Pseudomonadota; class Alphaproteobacteria; order Rickettsiales; family UBA998; genus JAXMDT01. The sequence goes on along the minus strand of JAXMDT010000004.1, from coordinate 48,884 downwards.
CACTTCTGTTATTCGGTCTAAATCCTCCTGCTTTGCGCGCCAGTCGGCATATGCCTGCGACACTGATATTTTTTCTTTCTTATTTCCTGCATAGGCATCGAGCAGTGCTTCCTGCCGCAGCGGATTATCTAAAAACTGCTGTTCATGCTGGCCGTGTACTTCGACCAACTCCGTGCCTATTTCCTTCAAAATTTTAAGGCTTACCGGCTCATCGTTGATGAAGCCACGTGATTTGCCGTCTGCTGATATTTGACGGCGAAGCATGAGCGGCGATTCCGTCTCAACGCCTGATTTCTGTAGCATCGCAAAAACAGGATGATCTTCTACGAGATCGAAGGATGCCGTTACACTGGCGCTATCGGCGCCTTTGCGGATCAGGCTGCTGTCGCCACGCGCTCCCAGCGCCAATCCCAATGCATCAAGCAGGATGGACTTCCCCGCTCCGGTCTCACCCGTCAGCACGCCCAGACCGCTCTCAAAATGGAGATCGGCTTTTTCGATAAGCACAACATTGCGGATGGAAATCTGGGTAAGCATAATGGTTACCCATCGATTTTTAGCATTCCAGTCAGCATTTACCAATACTGAAATTAAAAGATTTTTTCCATCCAGCCTTTTTCTTTGGGCGGTTGCTTGTTTTCAAGAAGCGCATAGGAGCGCCGGTACCATTCACTTCCAGGAAAATTATGGCCTAAAACCGCAGCATAACGCTTTGCTTCGGTCTCGACGCCAAGCAACATATAGGTTTCGACCAGGCGATGCAGCGCCTCGGGAGTATGGCTTGTGGTCTGATATTTATCGATGACGTTTTTGAAACGCGTTGCAGCGGAAATATATTCTTTTCGCTCAAGATAATACATGCCGACCATCATTTCTTTGCCTGCCAGGTGGTCGATCGTCAGGTCAAGCTTCAGTTTGGAATCCCGGGCATATTCGGTATTCGGAAAGCGCTTGATCACGTCGCGCAGGGATTTCAATGCTTTTTCCGTCATTCCCTGGTCGCGGCCTACATCAGAAATCTGCTCATAATAGCACTGCGCGATCATATAATAGGCGTAAGGCGCGCTTTCATTGCCAGGATGTAGCTTTACAAAGCGTTCAAGGGTCAGAATCGCATCATCGTACTTGCGCGAGCGATAGCTGGCATAGGCCGACATGATCTGTGAGCGCGGCGCCCATTCCGAATAGGGATGAACGCGCTCAACCTCATCGAACTGCTTAATGGCTTCCTTGTAATCCTGCTCATCGAATGTCTTGCGTGCTTTATTGTAAAGCACATCCGCTGCCTCCACCGGATCATTCTCCTCATCCTCGTCGTCTGACGAGCATGCCGAGAGGAATGTCAGGCTGGAAAGCAGCAATAAACTGAGAAGAAGGCGATGCAGAAGGAACATGGTATTCTTCTATAATGCACCAAAAGCCACTTGTGAACTTCTATTGTCAGAATGCTTGCGCAGGTTTATAAACCACCTCCCATTCTGGTGCATTATGACGATACAGATACGCTTGCTTGAGACCGATGCCGATTTCGATGCCATCTATCCGTTTATCGAAAAGCTCAATGACGGCATGTCACATCAGGAATTTCGCTTTGTTCTCGAAGAAATGCGAAAGCGCGATTACGGCTGCGCCGGCGCTTATGCGGAAGACGGTACGTGTGTGGGTATTTGCGGGTTCTGGATTGAATACAAATTCTGGTGCCGCAAAGCTATTTGCCTTGATCACCTGATGGTAAGCGAGCACATGCGCGGCGCAGGCATCGGCGCTAAGCTTATGGAATTCTGCATCGCCATCGGACGTGAACAGAACTGCAAACTGGCGCTACTCGACACCTATGTCGACAATTACAAATCCCACAAGCTTTACATGCGCGAGGGCATGGAAATCTGGGGTTATCATTTTGTGAAGGAATTATAGATTAAGCAACGGCCAAAGCAGGCTGCGGCTGGGCGGCTGGCTTATCCTGCATCGGCGCGGTCGATTCTTCTTCAATCAACACCCATGCTGAAGTATCGGCAAGCAAGGCGCGCATCAGCTTGTTGTTAAGGCCGTGGCCGGGGCGATGCGTCGTTACTTTACCAAGGATACGGTGACCGGCGAGGAAATAATCGCCGATGCAATCCAGCGCTTTGTGGCGCACGAATTCATCCGAAAAACGCAGGCCTTCTTCATTCAGCACGCCATTGTCGCCGACAACGACTGCGTTATCCAGGGAGCCGCCACGCGCCAGACCGGCGGCACGCATACGCTCTACGTCCTTGGCAAAGCCGAAGGTGCGCGCGCGGGAAATCATCTGCTTGAAAGAGGTACGCGCGAAATCGTAAAAACCGCGCTGCGTGCCGATCACATCATCTTTAAAGGCAATCTCGACATCGAGGACAAAGCTGCCAGCTGGCTTGATGGAAGCAAATCCCTCACCTTCCGCAAAAGCCACTTCTTTGATGACTTGAATGTATTTGCGTGGCGCATGCTGTTCAATAACGCCAGCACACTCGATAAGGAACAGGAACGGCTCTGCGCTGCCGTCCATGATCGGCACTTCTGCGCCGTCGATCTCAATGATAGCATTATCGATACCCATGCCCCAGAGTGCGCTCATCAGATGCTCAATGGTGGCAACTTTCAGGCCGCAGCTATTGGCAACAACGGTGCAAAGCGTCGTGTCGACGACGTTGTCATAGCGTGCAGGAATCAGGCGGGCGCTCTCTGAATCAGCTGAAATATCCGTACGGCGAAATACAATGCCGGTGTTCACTTCAGCCGGAATCAGGCGAATCGTGGTTTCCGCGCCGGAATGAAGCGCTACGCCACTGCATTGAATAGAAGATTTCAGGGTCTTTTGCATGGGCGCACTATAGCCCTACGATCCTGCAATGCACAAATCACGGTTTGTTACGGATTGTTACAAAACAAGTCATTGATAAATAATTTATTTCTTCACCAGCTTTTAGGTAACGAAAAATTAATATAATAAATAGCTGCGTCTGCACAACGTATGTTTTTCTTTTGCTTAAGCTTTTGATATACTAAAAAATATGATTCAATGGAATATACCATGAAACTGCTATTTTCCGCACTTGTGACATGCCTCTTTTTTGCGGATTTCGCCTTTGCCCATGAGGGACAAAGCAAGATTGATTCACTCGATCCAACTAACGACTCTTATCTCGAGAAGTTTTGTGCCTATCACCCGCAAAGCGGGCTGTGCTATTTCACACCCAACCCACCTGATAACCCACAACCCACTCTGTCGCCGGTACCTTCCGCCATGCCGCCGGGAAATAATCCTACCCACGATGGTCCAGCCATTCTGGTGCCACCGGCAAAAGCCGCCTGCTTGACATTCCGGCAGCCAACCGGTGCCTGCGTCAACTCGCCCACCCACAAATTCTTGATCGGTAAATGTATTGCTAACAATAATGCCCCATTAAGCAACGCCTCGCCGTGTTCGCAACGCTACGAGCAATACTGGGCCATGGATTTAAAACCCGAAGACAAAGGCAAGACAGCAATGGATGTTCTGCGCCAGCGTTATGGCAGCATCACCCAGCAGCTCGCAATGTATGAAGCGAAGGGCCAGTCGCAGCAGGAAATGAATCAATCGATGACCGTGGATTACGGCCCGGGCAATATCATGGCTCTGCAACGCAACGTCAAACCGGGACCAATTCCCAGTACGGCCTATACTTTCCGGAACTTTCCTAGCGGTACGACAGCGATTTGCGTGTCGATGAATGTTTACTTCCCCACTAATTTCGTCGGTAACCGGGGCGGTGGCAAGCTAGGTTATGGCATCTGGGGCGGCGATCGTCCAGCAGGAGGAGGCACTTCAATGATCAATCAAATGAATGGCCAGGGATTCGTCGTAAGAAATACAATTCGCTATAGCCCCTCCACCAACACCAGTCTTTATTCGTATCACTTAAATAGAGGCGCCAGCGGCCTTTGGCAGGTTCAAAATGCTTCAAAATGTGATTCAAGCCATTGCTGTCTGTACGGAGATAGCTCAGCACGTGGTACGATTCCTCGTGGCAAGTGGGTAAGGATTGAAGAAGAAGTTGTACTGAATACCCTCGATCAACCGAACGGCTACGCACGTTTATGGATCGACGGAAAGCAGGCCGGTGAAATCACCAATATGTTGATCTACGAAAGCACTGCAAAAATGATGATCAAAGGTCTTTTCATCAACGATATGTGGGGTGGCAACATCAATGCGCCGGACCATCAAGCCACCGTCAACGAGAAGTACTGGCTGACGAATTATACCGTCTATCACTAGACCTAATTATTATCCACCCAGGTCTTGCGTCCGAAATTGTGCTCGGCGCTGATGATGCGCACCGTGCCGGTTTTCGAGCGCATGACGATGGACTGCGTCGTCGCGCCCTGCTGATAGCGCTTCACCCCTTGCAGCATCGAACCATCGGTGACGCCGGTTGCCGCGAACATCACATCGCCTTTAGCCAGCTCATTTAACGTAAAGACTTTATTGAGATCGTGCACACCCATTTGCTTGGCACGTGCTTTATCTTCCTCCGCTTCAAACAAAAGACGTCCTTGCATTTGGCCGCCAATGCAGCGCAGTGCCGCAGCAGCCAGCACGCCTTCCGGCGCGCCGCCGATACCCATATACATATCAACACCGGTATTGACGCGCGAGGTCGCGATCACACCTGCCACATCGCCATCCTGAATGAGATAAACGCGGGCGCCGACTTCACGGGTTTTCGCAATCATTTCCTTGTGACGCTCACGGTCCAGGATCACGACGGTGATATCCGACATTTCCACTTTCTTGGCGCGCGCTAAATTCTTGATATTCTCCGCAGGCGATGCATCTAGGCTGACGACATCGTCCGGCAATCCGCCACCCACGGCGATTTTGCTCATATAGACATCCGGCGCATGCAGAAAGCCGCCTTTTTCCGCCATGGCAATGACGGCCAGCGAGTTTGGGCCACCGGTCGCGCAGATCGTCGTGCCTTCCAGGGGATCAAGCGCGATATCAATCGCCGGACCGCTTCCGGTACCTACTTTTTCGCCGATATAAAGCATCGGGGCTTTGTCACGCTCGCCTTCACCGATGACGACTGTGCCGTCAATCGTCAGGCCGTTCAACGCTTCGCGCATCGCGTTTACCGCAGCTTGGTCAGCATCTTTTTCCTTGCCGAGTCCGGTCCAGTGCGATGCAGCCAGTGCCGCCGCTTCCGAAACGCGTACAGCTTCCAGTGCAAAATTGCGGTCCATATAATAATCCACGTCGTAATCTCTTTCTGCGGTTGCTTTTTTCATAGTGTCTCAATCCTTATCATGTGTGGGGAATGAATGATAGCCTTCAGTGTGGCGATGCGCTCCAGTGCGCGCTGCATGTTTTCTTCCGGCGTCTGATGCGTGATGATGACGATGTCGACAGGCGCATAGGAATCGTGACCATGCTGGATAAGCGAGGATACCGAAACGCCCGCATCCCGGAAGGCGGAGGCTATATCGGCAAGCACGCCCGCCTGATCTTCAACCCTGAGGCGGAGATAATAAGACATGGTCAGCTGCTTCATTGAAATAATTTTCGGCTGATTCAGCGCCTTCGCTGCCAGCACGAAGGGGTTTAAATAAGTATGACGCGCGATATCGATAAGGTCGGCAACAATCGCCGAAGCCGTTGGCCCCTCGCCCGCACCGCGCCCTTCAATGAAGACGCTACCCACCGAATCCCCTTCCACCTGCAATGCGTTGAAGACGCCTTCTACTTCGCCAATCGGCGATTTGGACGGAACGAGTGCCGGATACACATGCTGCTCGATACCTTTTTCATGCTGCGCGCACACGCCAAGTAACTTGATGCGATAACCCAACTCGGCGGCATATTTCACATCTTCCCCGGAAACGGTGCGAATGCCTTCGACATGCAAATCATTCAGGTTTGGCAGCATGCCGAACGCCAGCGCCGAAACGATGGCAAGCTTATGCGCCGTATCCATCCCATCGATATCGAACGTCGGATCGGCTTCCGCATAGCCCTTTTCCTGCGCTGCTTTAAGCGCATCGTCAAACGATGCGCCGGAATATTCCATTGAGGTCAAAATATAATTGCATGTTCCATTTAGAATTCCAGTCACGCGCTTGAACCGATTTGCCGCCAATCCTTCACGCAATAATTTGATAATCGGGATACCGCCTGCCACTGCTGCTTCAAATGCAAATGGTGTTTTCTTTTCCTCGGCCAGTTGCGCGAGCAGTCCGCCGTGATGCGCGACTAGCGCCTTATTCGCCGTGACCACCGGTTTTCCGGCCATCAGCGCCGCTTCGCAGGCATGTCGGGCCGCGCCTTCCGAACCGCCAATAACCTCAACCAGAACATCGACTTTATCCGACTTCGCCAGCGCCACCGGATCGTCGAACCATTCAATACCGGAAAGATTGAATCCGCGATCCTTGCCGCGGTTGCGTGCCGAAATCGCGGTCAGCACGAGTTTGCGTCCCGTGCGCTGGGTTAACATTTCCGCCTGGTTCTGGAGGATTTTCACTACTCCGCCACCCACGGTGCCAAGCCCCGCCACGCCTATATGCATTGGTTTTGTCATGTTGAGGTGAATACAGGGTTTATTGTGCTCTGCAAAGCGGAAGTTTACGCTGTTTCCTTTGCCAGCTTTTCCGGATCTTCATGCAGGAAGCCTTTGATATTGCGTATAGCCTGGCGAAGACGTTGCTTGTTTTCCACTAGAGCGATGCGTACATGCCCGTCGCCATATTCGCCGAATCCGATACCGGGAGCCACGGCAACTTCTGCCTTTTCCATAAGGAGTTGGGAGAAGGCGAGCGATCCCAGATGCTTAACCGTCAGGAATCGGCGCCCATAGAAACATGCTGGCATCAGGCGGCGTCACCTGCCAGCCCGCCTCATTAAGGCCTTTTCACCAGCACATCGCGGCGCTCTTTATACATTTTGCGGAACTCGGCTACACAATCCTGCGGCCCGTTCAGCGCATAGGCAGCCGCGGCCTGAATTGGCGTAAACGCGCCGTAATCAAGATAGGATTTCATTTTAGTCAACGCGCCGACCAGTGTCGGATTGCCGACGCCAAAGCCAATGCGCCATCCGGCCATAGAATAGGTTTTGCTCATCGTCGTGAATTCGATGGCGATGTCTTTTGCGCCTTTCACCTGTAACACCGAAGGCGGCGGGTTTTCATTGTAATAAATCTCGCAGTACGCCAGATCGGAAATGACCCAGATACCGTGGTATTTGCAAATGTCGATTACTTCTTCATAGAATGCGAGATCGACCGTCTCCGAGGTAGGATTACAGGGATAGCTTAAAATCAGCACTGTCGGCGTCGGGCAGCAATGTTTGATAGCGCGCTTCAGCAACGTCACGAAGCTGACGTCCGGTACTTTCGGCAGGTGCCATACGGACGCGCCCACGATAATCGAACCGTAAGGATGGATGGGATAGCTGGGATTTGGCACCATCACCATATCGCCCGGCGCGGTTATGGCCTGCAGCAAATTAGCGAGCCCTTCCTTAGACCCAATGGTGACGACGATTTCCTTATCGAAATCGAGCTCTACACCGAACCGCCGTTGATAATATGCCGCTTGCGCGCGGCGAAGGCCCGGAATCCCGCGAGAGACGGAATAGCCATGGGTGGCATTGTCACTCACCACTTCTTTCAGCTTATCGACGATATGCGGTGGCGTCGGTGAGTCGGGATTGCCCATGCCAAGATCGATAATGTCACGACCTGCGGCACGCATTTTCGCTTTTTTGCCGTTTACCTCAGCAAAAACATACGGCGGTAGCCGCTTGATGCGATAGAAATCATTGGGTCCAGCCATGTGACGAACCGTTTAGTAAGTACGCGGCGCCGCTCGGTGCGCGCTACGCATACGGGCATAACGCGACTCCTGCAGGTATTGGGCCCGGCGCTGCAGATTGCCTGAAGGCGGATTCAGCTGAGAGCCACCTGGCGGCGTGAGCACCAGCGGCTGCTGTGCGGCAACGGTTGGATATTCCTGTACTTCGACTGGCTGCTGCGCCGTATTTGGATCATAGATGGGCTGACGCACAGGTTCACCACCATACACATTATCCAGCGGACGCAGCGGGGCAGCGGAAGCTTGCGGCGGTGGAGGTGGCGGCATCATATCCGCAGGTGGCTGCATCTGCTCCGGCGGCACATCATAAGGCGGCGGCGGTGGAGGCGCAGCGCTCATCATCGGCGGCTGCGGCGCCGTCAATGCAGGCGCATTCGCAGGCGGCATTGTTTCCTGAGCCAATTGAGAATGCAGTTCAGCTTCTGCGGAATTCGGCGCAGCGAGCGGCGATGCATTCTGGTCATAGACACCATTTGGCTGCACGGCCTGGTCAACCTCTTCACTGGTCAGCATGCGGCGTTGCTGCGGCGCAGGAGCAACGGCATCTGCCGAAAAATCAGCAACAACTTCGCTCGACTCGTCTACCGGCGGTGGCGGTGGCATCATGGAATTATCCGCCGCCGCCTGATTTACCTGTTGCCGCTTTTCTTCATTAGCATCCAGCATGGCGGGCTGCTCGGCAAATGCCTGATTCGCTTCATTACGCGCATTTTGTGCTTCCTGCCTTATCTGCTGGTTGGCCGCTGGTACATCGCCAAGATGCGGAAATGTGTTGGCATCCTCAGGGAGGGTTTCCGCGGGCATTGCGGTTTGCTGCTGTTCATACTGTGCAGGGGCCATGGGAGCTGATGCGATCGGCGTCGTCGGCGCTGCTTCCTGCGTGCTCATCTGAGCCGGAGCCATTCCGCCTGCAGGCGCCATTCCCTGTTGTTCAAGGTAATAAAGCGGGGACGGCTCCGCACTGCCTGAATTAGGTGCGGGCATCTGCGAAGACATGGGCTGCATGCCAGGCGGGGGCGTGGCACTCGTGCCTAACGCTTCAACCGGATATTCATTTTCAGTGCGCGCTTCTTCCGTGCCGGGATATTCACGATCGGCCCGGATATTATCCTGCTCGTATTCGTACATGGCGCGTGCTTCGCGCGGCGGGAATTCCTTCAGACCCTCACCGCTTGGGTTCAATGCGGGAGCGTGGCGTGCGCCGCTTACCGTATTGTATCGCGGCGGCTGCTTTTCATAAAGGCCGCATCCGGCAAGCGTTAACGTGGTCAGGGACGTAGCCACTACGAATGAAGACAAAATGGGGGCGCGTGAACGCATGAAATTCCTCAATTTCTTATTTCCAAATAGCTGTAGACTGATGTATAGGCTTTGTCCACCTTACATAAGAACATAATAGCCTTACTATGAAACGCTCGGCAATGGCAAAGACAATCCCGCAACAGGGCTACGATCCCGTATTATTTGCGCATAACATGGCGCAGGCGGCGCACGAATGGCAGTTGATCATCCAGATGCTGATGGAGGGTAGCGATTCGGCAAGCGCCCTGGCGCAGGAGCGCGATCTTCTCAATATTTCCAATGCTTTCATGGATGCGATTGGCAAGCTTGCCTCCGATCCGGCGCGATTGATGAACCTGCAGGTTTCCTTCTGGCAGGATTACATGCATATGTGGCAGCAGTCGGTCGAGAAGTTCTTCGGGCATGAAAAAGCCCCGACGGTAACACCCGCTAAAACGGATCGCCGGTTCAAGGATCCTGCCTGGGAAGAGAGCGCTATTTTCGATTTTATTAAACAATCCTACATGGTCAGCGCCCGCTGGCTGCGCGAGACGATGCGATCAGTGCATGACATCGATCCAAAGACGGCGCAGAAAATTGATTTCTACGCACGCCAATATATCGACGCGGTAGCGCCGACGAATTTCTTTTTGACCAACCCCGAAGTGCTGAAAACGACATTGGACAGCAACGGCGAGAATTTGATGCGCGGCCTGAAGAACATGCGCGTTGATATCGAGCGCGGCCGCGGCAAACTTGCCGTCAGCACAACGGACAAGACCAAATTCTCGCTGGGTGAAAACCTGGCGACGACACCGGGTGAAGTGGTTTTTCAGAACGACCTGATGCAACTTATCCAGTATACGCCGGCAACGAAACAGGTACATGAAATCCCCTTGCTTCTCATCCCTGCCTGGATCAATAAATACTATATTTTCGACATGCAGCCGGAGAATTCGCTGATCAAATGGCTGGTGTCACAGGGTTATACGGTATTCTGCGTATCTTGGGTGAACCCGGACGATACGCTGAAAGAAAAGACTTTTGCGGATTATATGCAGGAAGGCCCGCTCACCGCGATCGATGTTATCCGCGAGATCACTGGCGCACCGCAAGTATCCTGCATGGGATATTGCTTAGGGGGAACCCTGCTCGCCATCACCCTTGCCTACCTCCACGCGAAAGGCCAGGAAAGCGTCGTCGCATCGGCCACGTATCTTACAACGATGATCAATTTTTCCGAGCCAGGCGAACTCGGCGTCTTCATCGACGAAGAGCAATTGCGCTCCCTCGAAGACCGTATGGACGAAAAAGGCTATCTCGAAGGCCGCGAGATGGCGACGACGTTCAGCATGCTGCGCGCCAACGATCTTATCTGGTCGTTTGTCGTGAATAATTATCTGCTCGGCAAGGACCCGTTCCCGTTCGATCTGCTTTATTGGAACGACGATTCGACGCGCATGCCGGCGAAGATGCATTCGTTTTACCTGCGCAACATGTATCAGCGTAATCGGCTTATCGTGCCGGGCGGTATTACCGTTGATGATATTAGCATCAACCTGCACACAATCGAAACGCCGACTTACATTCTCTCCTGCCGCGAGGATCATATCGCGCCGTGGCGGTCGACGTTTGATTCAACCGGTATCTACGATGGCGATGTCACCTTTGTGCTTTCAGGATCAGGCCATATCGCGGGCGTCATCAATCCTCCCAGCAAAAACAAGTACCCGTTCTGGACGCAAGATGTAAAACCCGGCATGACTGCCGACAAATGGCTCGAAGGTGCAGCGGAAACTTCAGGTTCCTGGTGGCCGCATTGGGATATGTGGCAGCAGCAGTTTGCGGGCGATAACGTCAAAGCCCGTAAACCCGGCAGCGCCGGATACAAGCCTATTGAAGACGCTCCGGGAAGCTATGTGAAGGTGAAATCGGAGTAGTTACCACTCGCTTCTTGTACTTGCTGTCTCTAAAATCCGATCGAGCCCTGGCACATGCGGTTCACCGCGAAAGTTCACCGCGTTGTTGTAGCGCGTTTTGCACGTAGAAAAACTCTTATCGCAGCCTTGCGTGATCGTGTAGGCATTCCCTGCCTGCGGTTGATAGGGCAGCGGCAATACCAGCATCATTTTGCCTTTGGTATATTGCTTGATCTCCATACTGATGCCGTCATTCGCACCGCTTGTAAAGGTGATGCGGCCAAATGAAAACACGCCGGAATTTTCGGTGCGCGCTGAATCCAGTAAAACAGTGCGCGATGTCGCGCCAGTCAGCGTGCCGGTCGTGGTGAACGTCGCTAAGTTGATTTTGCAACGGCTGTCACCAAAGTCAGCGCGGCAACCGGGCGAATAAAGCTCGCCGACGCGCTGCTGCAAACGCTGCGTCAGCCCCCTCACCTCCGCCACGAATTTCCCACTCGTATACCGCACCTCGCCGAGCCAACCGGTGCGCAGAGGCAAGATGCCATCGGAGGGAGACATGTAATTCACCATGAATACTTCGATCTCAGCATGATCGTATTTTCCGGCATGGATATCTTCTTCCGAGATTGCGGCGCTATCGAGCATGCCTTCCACATCGAGATTATCAACCGCCAGCCCTGCCGACCCCTCAATGGCGGTCGGCGTGAAACCCGTGGCGGCGACGTAACTCTGTCCGCTCACGGTTAGATCACGGTCATGGTCGGTAAATCCCATCACGGCACCATCGCGCCGCGTCAGTTTCCAGCACGTGGCCAGTGTCGTAACGTCCTGCTGCAAATGATTCGTGAGCGCACTGGAAAGTGTTTTCATAGCTTATCCTCGTAGTATCTTTTTCAAGTAAAATGGATAAGCCCCTGTCCCGGAAGGATATTTATTTTCATCAAACTGTCAAACTTCGTAAGGCGCATTTAATATATAAATAATAGAAACTTAGAATAATGCATGACGCTTAGATTAAGCATTCAGAGAAAACCAAACCAACTTGGGTCCAACACCTTTGACCTTCTCGTCAACGGTGACGGGCGGCATTTCACTTTTCATATTCGCAATAACGAAATTACATACAGCCAGCACAACTGGGAAGCACTATTGGATGACCAGGAAAAACTTACGGTGTTCAATACAATTCTCGGAGAATACCGCAAGTTTTCAGAAAAAGACTGCGGTATGTTTGCAGCATCCGCTGCTATTGCCGAAATCACGGATGGAAATGGCAGGAAGCGTGATAAGATTTTCGTCTCCTGTAATACGAACGAAGCGACCGCCTACAATAAGAATTGCGCGGAAGCGAATCTGGTGAGCATCATGCAACAGCTTTCCAAAAATCAAGGCAAGATCCGCACGATCTACTTAATGACGGGTAAGGCGGAGCGAGAAAAAACGATGTCACTTCAGGAGATGGAAGATCCTATTCTTCCATGTGGGCGCTGTTCGGATATTCTGCAAGCAAACTGCCTGCCTGACGCAATTTTGATCAATCTTCCCGCTAATAACGGTACCGCCAGGCTCGTGCTGGACACAGAATCGAAAGCACTCTCCGATGTTCAAAAGGGCAGAGCGTGGCAAATACCCATTCACGATGCGCTTCTGGCTTACAGCCATATGACTTTAACCGGAGAAGCTAAAGGCCACATGGTAAAAGGCTGGCGAGAATTAGTGAAAGGCAGCGGCTACCAGGCACCTACTTATTCCGGCAAAGGAGAAAATCTACATAATTTATGGAAGCGTTACGCTGAGTCGCCAGATAGTATGTCCCAAAAAGAGCGATGGGTCGCACGTATCTCAATGAAAGCCGCAACCAATGCATCCACTGGGCGCCATTCTATTCCCGCACTAGATGTGGATTCTTCGCTGACCAGCATCAATAATCACATGGTCAGCGAAATAAACAAAGCTTATCTGGCGCGAAACCCAGAGCCTGGAAAAGAGGAACCCAAACCAACAAAAATACGATGCGCCATCATTCGTCTTGCCGATGGTACATTTCATCAGGCGATAGAAGCTGAAAGCAAAAATGATTATGCAACACCGCCTGCGGAGGTGATGGCCCTCGCCGGTAACACGCTTGCAAACCAACCCATCACCGATATCTGGGTCATGGAATTGAACCCTGAAAATATTAAAACAGGAACCATGGATACCTCGCGTAAAGAGGCATTGGAGCGCTTGTTCAAACGCCGTAATAAGGAGGATGGTATATCTGATGCAACCGGCATGCCGATTAAAGACACAATCAATATTACGTTTATTCCTTATAATCGCGGTAATCTAAAACCAGATGTTATTAAAAACATCTCTATCAGCAGGCCTTTCCGCGAATTTTTCCCAAGCGCATTCAGCGGCTCACGGCATCACGGAATGGATGGAAATGGCAGCGGCATAAGCTGCTGCTGATTAGCCTCTTCCACCCGCTGCTTTAGCTTTGTAATCAAACGCAACGCCTGGCTCCCACGAGAGATCCGGTTGATTTTTTGTGAGGAAATTTTTTACATAGGAGTGGGCTTCTTCCACGGTCTCAACAACAACGATTTGTTTCGCAACCGCCGGTTCGTGCTCTTTTAAATAGGGGATCAATCCATCCCACAAGCCTATACCTTTATCCTTGATATTAACCACCACCAACGGTTTACTCACTATTCGGCTATCCAACGTTTTGTAATGTGTATGTGCCTGGTTCTTTATTTTATCACGTGCCACCTGCAGTAATTCGTGCAGACTGCCGATACCGCCCGGCAGCAAAACATAAGCATGGCTGCGCTTGCCGAATTCTTTCATGCGCGCGGTCATATCTTTCGTATATACCATCAAGTCGGGATACTTGAGATGATCATCGGGGTTTTTATTCTTAGTCTCTAAACCGATTGATGGCGCGCCGTAGCGGTCGCATACCGTTACACCTGTGACAAAAGGTGGACGCTCCTGCTGGCGAGCATACAGCGTTAATGCTCCCATGATTCCATGAATGCCGCCGCCGTGGACCATGTCATAGTTATCGGCTGCTGCGAGCTCTGCAGCTTTTCTGGCAGCATCAAGATACACTTTGTTTCTTGTACCGGCCGAGCCAAAGTACGCGATTGAAATTTTCTTTTCTGCAGGAAGAATGTGAACTTCATCCGAAGCAGGTCGTTTATGTTCTAACGAGCGGTCTTTGATATACAGAATATCGTCGCGCTTCGCATGTTTGTTTTCAGGTATGCTGCGTTGAAGATTTGGTACGTCGAGTCCTTGCGCGATATGCGCATAGCACCCATCCGCTGATTCAAAAATCGGTAGAAATTCATCCGGTTCAAATCGCAACATGTTTTGTTTGAACAGAGGTTCCAACACATCGAACAACCATTCCCATTTTTCAGGTGTGCCTATTAATGCACGTGGTTTTGCAACCGGTGTGCGATTAAATTTTATTTTCTTTTTCTCTTTACCTTCGCTTGTCTCTGGCTTTGCATCCGTTTCGGGTTTGGGCGTTGCCAACATATGATTAAAGAGCGGGTTGCCGACTGTGGTCTCGTCGATCAATCCCGAAACATCATACAGACTCATATTGGGGCAAAGGATAAACCCGTCAGCTTTACCTGCATCTAAAGAAATTTTATCGCCGACACTTGAGTCGCGTCTCCCGATCGTTGTTTCAGGAGAATAAATTTCAAACGCGGGAGGCAGATTCTGACGAATGGCTTTTAAGTAATCGCCATTACCAAAAACATGTACCTTAGTTGGAGAAAAAATCCCTCTTTTTTCTTTTTCTACGTGTTCTGTCATAAAACCTTCCGCTCGCATGCATAACAGCGCTTTATGACAGGAGGATTAAAGGAACTAAATTTTATGACATTCGTACTTCAACTAATGGTATATCGAGCCAACTTCCAATACCATAGCTATCCAGCGAGGTGGAAAGCCGGTCGGTATCGAAGCGTACTGGCACATCGAATTCAAAATCCGCCGAGACAACCTGGCCGCTTGCAGGCGCTGAGGTAAACGTCACGATGCCTGTTGTCATGTCTGTCGTGACACCTGAGCTTTGCAATACCCCATTTTTATAGATTTTGACCGTGCTAGAAACCGGCTTAGTGATGGTGCGTGGTTCGGTGACGCCACCGCTCGTATAGTTTTTAACCAGCTGAAAGACGGTCTGACTGCCGTTTCCCGTTCCAATCTGCTGGCCAGTTGCAGTGAAATCTGCCCAATCCTTAAAACGGAAACTATGCGCCCTGCCCTTCCGCGCACGGAAAAATGAGATCAGTTCATCGAGTTGGGCTTTGGTTTTCACACCATGCGCCACGTTATAACGGGCCCGTGCGTTTACCCAATTACTGTTGCGTTTTTCATGGCCCGCTTCCGTCATCACTATATCGGTTGCATATTCCGGCCCGCCGCCCGAACCATAGGCAATATCGTCGGGGAAGCGTATATCGACAAAACTCATAAAAACCTCGCTTTCATAAGTTTTAATTGGAGAGGCTAATGCCCGGAAGCGGATATATTGAAAAAATAATCATTTATAATCAAACACCTAGATTAGAAGGCATTATGAAATTCTTCATCAAGCTTTCACAATATCTTTCTATACTAGAAACGAAGCGGAGCTTTATGACGACTTCTTCTCAGATTGAATTGAAAAATTTTGCATTAGAGTGGGCGCGGTTACAAAATTACAGGCCGCTAACCCACCATGATATGGAATGGAATGACTGCCGCGCCGTTTATCGCGCGCCTTTAGATCGTTCGAAACACGTAAGATTTCACGATATGGTAAAACTGAATGTAAATCCGGATGGTTTGAGAACTCTGACACAGGTTTTTCTCGATGCTAATGAGCGCTTATCAAACCAGTATGGTTTTGAGGTCATCAAATTCCATGGCCCGACATTGAATGCCGCCTTGGCCAGTTTTAAACATTCTATAGATAACGCTAAGAAAAAAGAAAAACCTCCCCGTACCTACTGTGTAGATATTAAATATGAAAAACAGGTTTGCACTGTTTTCATTCCTATCGATGTGCTGGCACTTACATTAGGAAAAGAAACAGCCGAAGAGGTCGCCGCAAAAGTTTACAAGCATCATATAGATTCCGAGGTTCAGCTTAATAATGTTATTGATTTGGAAGCTTACGATGCAGGTCGAGCCGAAGCGCGTTTGAAAAAGCTGGCTTTGAAACACGAGAAAAAAGAAAGTTCAGCACCCTCTAAAGAAGAAAAACCAAAAAGAAAAATCGGGCGCAAGTTACACAAGGGGAAAATTGAAACGTTAGGTAATCAACCTGACTTATTCGAATAGGATTAGCCCCGTTGCGGTTGCTGAATGCCCGGCTGAGGTGAGTTGGCTAACTGCTGCGTATAAGCACCAACGACAGGACTGCCTGCAACTACATAGCCTGGCATCATAGGCACGCCCTTACCCTGATAAGATAATTCGCTGCCGTAAATAACCGGCTGTGGTACAGTATTCGTGTTTACTGACGGATTGAACACTGCCATGTTTTGCCCTTGCGGATAACTGTTAAAGTCATTCGCCTGCTGCGTACTTATCCATTTCTCCTGCGCTAATTCCTTGGGATTTATAAATGCCAGGATTTCAGGCTTGCGCTGACCGAGATTGATCTGGTCGGCGAGGTATTTGCAGGATTTCGTCAGATTCGGATGGTATTTTTCCATGATGTGCTGCAGTGTCAAGGCATTCACACCTTCGACATCCGTACCCGCGCGCTCCCGTACCAAACCGCCTAATTCGTGATCGCTTTTCGCAAAAACTGCAAATACATCGCGCGGTGAAATATGCTCACCGTTTTGCAGCTTGGCATTAATCTCGTTGATCTTGGCGCAGGCAGTATGTTCCGGCGGAATCACGCCAGCCGATTCCGCTAATTTATCGGCGGCTTTGTCTGCAAGGGTGGAAGCAGCGAATCCTGCTGCAAGACCTGCAACCATTCCGATCGGTCCGCCCAGTGCAGTGCCTATCAATGCTGTCGATGCGCCGACGCCGAGGCTTGCTGTCGCCTTCACAGGCGATGCGACACGCATGCCGTCATACGCATCGATGGATTGCTTAAGCGCAGGAATCTGGCCAGCGACTTTACGCAGGGCGGCTTCATTGACATCTTCCGCGCTGATTCCCAGCTTTTCCGCAACTTCGCTCCTGAATTGTTCTTTCAGCGCATCCATGCCGCGGTATGCTTCGCGGCTGGAATTAATGGCATTCAGGCCCACCGTGACAGGCGCAAAAATCATTCCCATGGGACCGGTCAACTTACCGGCTTGCGCGGCAAACCCCGCCCCCATCTCACCGAACTGCAGCGCCGTATCGGTTATGGTGGTTTGCTGCATGGGCGCTGAAGCGGCTGCAGGAACTACGGGCGCTGCCGTATCTGCACTTTGTACCGCTCCTGCGCCTGCCGGCGGCATCATGTAATACATCGGCTGTTGCACTGCTACATTCATACAATAGCCGCTGCCCGCGCTGCTGGTGGAATATGCACGGCGTTCAGAGATTGGATCTGTGTCATCGGCACGGTTGGCATGACTGTTTTGGTTGCAGAAGCTGCAGGAGCCGAAACAGGCGCAGGCGCGTTATCAACCGGCTTACTCATCTGTGCTTGCTGCTGGACTGTAGGTTGCTCCGGTATAGTATCGCCAGGTTTCCTGCCTTGAGCGGCCAGCTCCTGCTGGATATCGGCAGCGATCTTATTGATGGAATTGTCGTTGACCGCCTGCAGTACCTTCAGTGCCGTCCACTGCTCACCGGCAAGCTTGTTACAGAGTTTCACAAACATCGAGTTGGTGGATTTCACATGGCCGATCGTATCGGGCGCGGCGAGCTGCAACAGCTGCGCATAATGGGCCGGAGCCAACTTCATGCCTTTTTTCTGTGCATCCGTCATCGCCTGTTCCACTTGCACCAACGGCACTTCGCATGCCATGCCGTCGCGCATCTGCGCGCCGACCATCTGAACGGCCATCATCGGCATGTAGCCATGCTTCATGAAGAACAGCGCCGTATCGGCACCGGTAATCAAACCGTTCATGCCCGCTTCGCGCAGGCCTCCATACAGCAATTCCTTCTGCGCCTTTTTCAGCACCTGCGGCACGTCGCCCATCAATGCGGTCCACATACTGCATTCCTTGCCGGTGAGCCCTTGATAGATGGCTTCGAATTGCGCGAGCTGTGAGCGGAAGCTGTGCAGACTGTGGATATTCATGGCAAGGTTAGCAACGGCGATGGCGCCGTTGGTCGCCATATGCATGGTGCTCATCTCGCCGATGCGTTTGCCAAGGCCTGAGAAGTTTCCAGAAAAATCGCCCCAGAAACCTTTTTCGCATGCAACGCGAGGCTTTGTCCACCTTATGGTTGAAATGCGTGAACTCGTTGTAGAGATTTGTTGCGGCTGCTTTTGCATCCGTAGCTGCGGCAGGCGGTTTGCTGATGCCGGTCCAGCGTTGGCGCGTGCAAAAAATCCTGCAGTCGGCAAGCGGTCACTGTTCGTCAGTTCAGTCATGCCGGCGCTTTTCACCTGCATGCGCCGCGTGATAAATTTTTTCCAGTGATCCGCCAAGAGCGATGCGCATCGTCAATTGCTTTGCTGCCGCGGCCTTCGCTCATGGCTGTTTTAAGCGTCTCAAGGTGCGTGCGCGCCGTGGCGACATCTGCCGCCGGATGGCCGGTGATGGACGCACATGATCGAGCTTGCCGAATGCATCCGCTGCTTCCGTCCACTTACCGGTATGTTTGGCGATTGCCGCATCGATGCGCTTGCCGCGCCGCGCTGAGTTCCCGTCATGCGGTCAGAGCTGCCCGCCGTTCCTTCGATGCTGCCGCCGATGGATTCAGCGCGAGAATCACCGCGGCTGGTCTGCATGGTCTTGTCCGACCATCTCTCGAACGCCGTATCGCGCTTGACGGCATTGTCGATGCGCTTCTGGCCGAAATCTTTCGCGCCGACCCACTTCGCCACATGGCCGAAGCCTTGCGGGATATATTTGTATGCTATCGGGGCG
The DNA here is from genome assembly GCA_046348685.1 of Rickettsiales bacterium. Classification (GTDB taxonomy): domain Bacteria; phylum Pseudomonadota; class Alphaproteobacteria; order Rickettsiales; family UBA998; genus JAXMDT01. The sequence goes on along the minus strand of JAXMDT010000004.1, from coordinate 29,755 downwards.
GCCATCAGGCTAATGGCGCCAGCCCGGCAAAGCCCATCCAGCCTACCGCATTGGTGATCATGCCGGGCTCGACATTCGCGACGCGTCAAAATCACCCTGGATCGCCGGGCCTGCGGTTTTGGCTCCGGCGAAAGCGTTGTCGGCTCGGGTGCATTCTGCGTGACGGTACGCTGCGCGCCAGCACCGACATCAAACTCGCGCCGTGCCGGATTGATAAATTCTGTGAATTAGCGAATTCGTCCGACATGTTTTTCGCCGGGACACACGTTCCCAATTGACATTATACAAGGAAAATCAATGAATTCTGAGGTTTGTGTGAAGTTTTGATGACGGAAGCTGGCATGTCCTCGCCCCTTTTAAGGAAGACGGTTTACGCAACAGGTTTAGCGTCAGCTAAATCGCCAGGCTAACCGAGGTGAGAGATTTTCCCTCACCCGCAAGCGAGCGAGGTTATACGACCAACGCTGCTCCCGGGCGGGATTCGTCCGGCGAGCCGGTATAACCCGGGCCGCGGGAATAAATGGACTGGCGCTGGCGCACCAGCTCGTCGCGGCGGGCTGACTCAGCCACATAGTCTTTCTGCTGACGGCGATTCCTGGAGCCTGGCGGAAATATGCGTCCCCGGCTTGCCTTCATAGGTTTTGGCAACGCGGTTGCCTGCTTGCGCTGGAACAATTCGATGGCGACGCCCTCCACGCCAACCGTGCGCACATGATCGTAATTGGTCATGGATTGCGCCGGATTGCCCGGAATCAGCACGCCGCCGCCCATGATGTACAGCGCGCCTTTCATGCCAAAGCGCTTGTCGAGAATATCGTCCGCCACTTTTTCCAGCACGGGACGCAGATCGTCGATCTGCTGGCGCGAGATGGTCGGCAACCGATGATCGACGCGCCGCCTGCATCACCTTGACAAGATCCGGATACCAGCCCGTCTTTCTTCTTTATCGCCCAGCTCATTGAACTGCACATCGTTGATGGCTTTTTTCAGGATATCGTACGCGATCGGACGATAGAACGCGATATACGTTCCATCGTTGTGACGAGGTTGCCGATAATACCGGTGAGAAGGTTATAAGCGAACGACGCACCGGCACCGACGCGCAACGAATTCTGCCAGATATAACGGTCAATCTCCGATTGCACGATGGGATTTTTGCTGTGACGTAAATCCATAAAACTAATGGAACGCGGGTTCTTGCCTTTTTCCGCTGCCACCGCAAGATCGCAATCGCGGTGCTCTTCTTTACTCATCTTTCAACGCCGCAAAGGTTGTTGCAAGACCGGTAAATCCGACGGCCTCCGTCGTATTCAAAATTCGTTTTGCTGAGAAGTTTTCTAAAAATTTAAATTTTCCCGCATTAAAACTGTTATTTAAACTTTGCTCCCATTTATTATAGCCACCTTGCGCGACGTAGCCACCGAAACGGAACAAACCGTAAAAACTACCAATCGCCGTGGTGTCGATATGAAAACCAAGCCAATTTAGTAATGGCTCTTTTCCCTTACGTGCAAATCCTATTTGGGGCTGGAAGCCTTTAGCCTGATCGCTGTTTGCGGTATTTCCGGCAGGTTTTCCTGAGAACATCGCGCCACGCGCTGCATCTCCTTTGGCAATAAAGGCGGAAGTATTCTGGTTGGAGGCGGAAACGACAATGGGATCGCTTGGGCGCATGTTCTCATGCACTATCCGATCGGATGGCGATTTCGAATTTTGATCAATCTTTTCAGCAGGTTCTGCCAAAATACCTCACTTATGCGGGTAATCTCCCACATGTAGCAGTATAAGCTCTTAATATGACAGTATGATTACGCTGGTTGAATGGCGGCAGCCAACACTGGCAATACCTATTCAACATCTTTACGATGCTGGGCGCGTTGCACAACGCCGTTCATTATCGGCTGTAGTTTCTAATGTATTCGTCCAGGCGTATGTAAATGCAAAAATATGTATTTCTTTCAGCAAAATCTTTGACAAACCCCTGTATTGTATTATTTTTTATTAGGCTAACTAAATCACGTTCAGCTTCAAGTCAGCGCTTTAGTACCTGAACTGCTTGTGTATTCTTCAACTCGTTTCACGTACTCTAACACATCAATACGTCTTCATAAGTAAGTTTAATTTTCTTTGTCGTCACTAGAAAAATAGCTGGGACTTTGAATTCTTTCATCAGCATCAGAGTTTTCGCCGTCGATGCATAATCGTAGGAACGAAGCGGTTTATAGCCAAACCGTTTTACATCATGTGCAGTCGCATTTTCCAATCCGAGATTTTAAAATAATCTCCCAAAACATAGACGGCAGGATTAAGATAACTTGGTCGCTCTGGCAAACTATTTCATCACGAACTTGCTAAATTCGAAAGCCGAAGCCATCCAAAACCATTTTGCATCGCAATTTCTCTGCGTTGCCCTGATGGATTACCATCTTTATTAACAATATCCATCAGATCGAGTGTCCACATGAGTGGTAATGCACCATAAATAAACGATGGTCTGCCTTGGGCCATTACCTTTGTTACGACCACTGGTTACATCTTTAAGACTAGGTTTCAAGAATTTATAAAAGTTTTTGAAATCATCTCATAATTGCGGCAATTGCCTGCAATTTGTGCGCGTAAGTTCATTTTGCACGATCATCCCATCAAAAGGTCGATCAGTATTTTTGACTGAATAAATAACAGATTGCATTGCACTATCGCCAACGTTTTGGCGATAACGAATCAATGTTTATGCCATCCAGCAAACTGCTGTGGATTTTCCAAAAAAATATTTCTCAAGTAATCTCTGACGCCAATAGACTCAATTGCAAATCGCTGTTGAATCATTAGCATCAATTTTTACAAAAATTGCATCAGGATTTGGGGTACCACCAAAGAAATGGCGGACCGGTAGCCAATTTCTATTAAATTCATGCACTGTTTCCGCATGTAGCAAGCGTATGAAATATTTTGCCAGTGTTTGCGTATGCGTTCATAATGTTTCTCTGCTCCGAATAGTCTTTAAAAAATCGCGCTCAGGTGGCCGTTTAAGGATAAGACGATGAAGGGGATTGCATGAACCGTCATGCACAGCTTTTCTTACAAACGGGCTGGTTTCTTGAAGCGCAAATTCATTATGTGCCGTGGTTTCTAGTGTGTTAATTGAAGAGCAAGTATAAGCATAATAGCAATTTTTCTGCATATTGTTTACGAAATCCTGAACGCGTCTATCTCGAACAAGCTCCGCCAGATCTTTTTCAGCTTGTACAGCTGCTCTTCCGATTTCGCAACATTGTATACAGGCGCTTCCCATACTCCAGAACATCAAGAATATCTTCATAGGTCAGTTTTATCTTCTTGATATCGTCTGCTTGGAAATAGGATCTGTTGGTAGACTCTTTTATTAGCAAAGTTTTGGCTGTCGATGCATAATCATAAGACCGAAGCAATTGCATAACCAAATTGATACGCATCTTTTGATCGCATTTTTCAGCAAATTTTGAAATAATCACCTGAAACATAAGCACAATTTAAATAGCCAAAGCGTTCTGTTGTAATATAATCGCGATGTCCTATGCTTTTCATAAACTCAAAAGCAGATGCCATCCAAAACCATTTTGGATTACAATTTGATTGGGGCATCCCAATTTGATTACTGCCTTGAGAAGCCGTTTCAACTAGCTCAAGCGCCCACATAAAGAGTAATGCACCATAAATAAATGAAGGGCTTCGTCTTCCATTATTTCTATTGTGCCCACTAGTCACTTCTTTAAGGCTAAGGCTCCAAAAATTTCGTAAAACTTTTAAACTCTTCACCTGAAATTGCTGGTAATTGTTTGCCAATCTGGTGAGCTTTTGAGTTTAGCGCTCGTCCAAGGACCATCAAATGGCCGATCTGTATTTTTAATAGAATAAATAATAGACTTCATAGCCTCATCGCCAACACTTTGACGATACCGAATCATGGTATTAATGCCATCTGCAGCTTGCTGTGAGTTTTCTAAAAAAATATTTCTTAAATAATCTCTTACTTCAACTGATTCAATTGAATAACGGAAGAAGAAATTCGCCATCGACAGGCATTTTTTAAAAATAGCATCAGGATTCGGCGTTCCGCAAATAGATGTTTTACAACTGACCAGCTGTCTTTATAACCATCAGGATCATTGTAGCATATGCCGCTATTGTATGAAAAATTTTCAGTGTTTACGTAAGCGTTCATGATGTGCTTTCTTACGGTGCCTCGGAGTTCATGATCTGGCGGACGCCGCCGAGGATATCGAAATTAAATGCCTCAAGGAGTGCCAGCGCTTCTTTTTTGTTTTCGCGCACTCAGTCGCTGCTGAGCCTGTTCATCCGCCTTCGCGGGATCAACCTTTGCGGCCCAGCTTTTTTCGTTTGATTTTTCCATAGCACGACTCCCCGTTTGGAAATTTATCTCATGGTGTATAGAAGCGCTTGATGACGGTTTCATGACAAGAAAGAATTTTTTTAAGTTTTTTTCACCAACTTCCACTCACGTAATAAAACAAAACATCGCCTACTATTCAGCAGTTTTGCCTTGAGTAAATAGTGGTGCTTGCGTTTATACGCATATACTTATGCCCGCTTTAATTATCAACGAAGATGAGCATTGTGCGCAGGAGTAGTAATTAATAAAATTTTAATTGATTTTAATTTTTTGTTTACGTATATTAACCGCTCTTCGACGTCATTCAGTCAAAATTCAATAATAAAATGTGGAGCTTATAGAATGTCTACGCTTATTCCTCTTTTTCCATGCCGACCATCGATGCCCTCAAATCTCAGCTTGGCATCACCAAAAGTTTCTATGGCAACGCCAAAAATAACCACCTGGTCGGCGATGATGGCAACAATTACCTCTCGGATCGCGGCAGGGACGACAAAGTGGAAGGCCGCGGCGGAAATCGGCACATCCTGAACAGCACCGGTAACGACAACCAGCCGAACCTGTCAGCGAATGATACGTTTCTCGGCGGCAGCGGCCATGATTGGCTGTTCGGACGCGCCGGTAACGACTGGCTCTATGGAGAAGACGGCAACGACGTGCTACTCGGCGATTCGGGCGATGACAAAATCTTTGGCGGCGCGGGTAACGACTCCGCCAACGGCTCGACCGGCAACGGCTTACGATTTACGGCAGCCTTGGTAACGACCTTCTGTTGGCTCGACCGGTAATGATTCTATTTTAGGTGGCGGCAATGCGGACGGCATCTCCGGCGGCGACAGTCAGGACTATATCCGGCGGTTATGGCGATGACCTCATCGAAGGCAATACCGGCATGGACACGATCTATGGCGGCAAGGGCAATGATGTCCTTTACGGCAACGACGGCTTCGATACGCTCTTTAGCGGCGAAGGCAACGATACGATTTACGGCGGCAAAGCAACGACGTCATCTATGACGGCGCTGGTCTCGATTTCCTGACCGGCGGTTCGGCGGCGACACTTCGTCTTTACGGTAGACGGCGCAACGATCACCGATTTCGGCGGCGGCGACCGCATTGACCTTAAAGCCTGCGCAACCAGCTTTGCTGCGCTTGCGATGCAGAAGTCGATGGTGATACGGTCGTCACCGTCAACCCTGCGACCACGATTACGCTCGACAATTATCATGACGGTCTGAGCGCGATCGACTGTTTTCAACTAATAAAAAAAGCGTCGTACGCGGAAACCCCCGCCGGCACCCGGCGGGGATTTTTTATATGTTATCCGGTTTATCTTTGTCATGCCGCCAACGTGCGGGCATCTCATAGATTTTTGCATCAAGCGGAGATGGCACTTATAAAAAGCGCCCTGTAATTGGATAAAGCATACGCCTGCGGGCGTACTTTCTCGCGGTCACCGCGGAACCGTTCTTTTGTATGCACAGATTTATCGCCTTGCGCAGCAAGATGCGCGATACCCGCAGGTTTTTTCTCCGACCCACCACGCCCGGTCAACCAATTCCCGTCACGGATACGGCGTAATTTTTCTGCCCGGAAATGGGATCAACGCTTTCTGCTGCGCCCTGCGCCATTGCCCGCGCTACTTCTTCGCTGACTGCGCCATGAGCGTTGATCAATTCCGCGTCGACGCCGAGCAGCTGTATCTTTGCTTCATTAGCATAGGTTATCCACCCCGCTTGAAAGACATCCGAACTGCCGGGCACTTCGGTCAGCAATGCGCTGAACAATCCGCCGGTGCAGGATTCCGCTGTCACGATGAGGCACTGTTTCTGGCGGGCTTTTTCGATAAGCGTGCTGGCCTGGTCAATTAAAGTCAGCGAAAACATCAAAGTCTCAGGAAAGCGAATGGAAATTCCAGCAGATGCGGGAAACCTGGGATAAGCCAGCTGGCGATAAGCAGCGTCAGCAGTCCAAACAAGGTTGCCAGCAGGTCATCGAACATGATGCCGAAGCCACCTTTGATCTTGCGGTCGGCGAGCGAAATCGGCCACGGCTTGACTGCGTCGAAAAACCGGAACAGCACGAATCCGATTGCGTAGGACTGCCAGGTCATCGGCATGAAAGCGAGCATCATCCACATCGCCGACACCTCGTCGATCACCACTTCCTTAGGATCCTCGCTTGTGCCGTGCTCTTTGCAGTAGCGCGAGGAAATCCAGATGCCGGATAAAAAGAGTTTGATCGAGGCAAGCAGCAGCCCGCCGTCGCCGAAAATAAACTGCAGTACAAAGGCACAGGGCAGCGCCGCCAGCGTCCCCACAGTCCCGGGCGCTACAGGCGAGAGCCCCGCTCCGAACCAGATGGCGGAATAATACGGCAGCCGCACATGAAGCAGGTGAATGATACGGTCGATGGACATGAGGCGTGTATTAGCGGTTTAGGCTAAAAATGACAATGAGTCTTTAGTCGAAAGTCTTTAGCCCCTTGAGATGTCCTATAGACTAGTGACTGACTGACGAATAAAAAACTATGCGGATAATTTCACCGAGACGATCGCCTGAGCGCAAAGCCCTTCTTTACGGCCAAGAAATCCGAGCGATTCGGTTGTAGTTGCCTTGATATTGATACGAGAAGCGTCCACATTCATGATTTCTGCAATACGGCCACGCATGCTTTCGCGGTGCGGGCCAATTTTAGGAATTTCGCAGAGAATCGTCACATCGCAATTCACAATCGTGCCGCCTTTTTGCGCAAGTTTTTTCATGGCTTCCTGCAGGAAGATAGCGGAATCGACGCCGCGCCATTTAGCCTCACTTGGCGGGAAATAAACGCCGATATCCCCTTCCCCGATTGTGCCCAGAATCGCATCGACGATGGCATGCAGCACAGCATCCGCATCCGAATGACCCTCCAGGCATTTTGTTGATGGCAGATCAATCCCGCCGAGACGCAGGACATGCCGGTCAGGGCCGCGATGCGTCACCATGCGGTGCACATCGATTCCCTGTCCGATCCGGATTTCCATATTTTGTTTAAGCCATTCTTCCGCCATCATCTGGTCTTCCTTTGTCGTAATCTTGATGTTGCGCGCCTCACCATCGATCCATTGCACCGCAATCCCTGCTGCTTCGCAGACGGCGGCATCGTCGGTCAGCGCGCTGCCTTTCACTTTTTCATGCGCCGCAAGAATTGTCTGGAAGTCGAAACCCTGCGGCGTCTGCACCGCCACCAGTGATTCACGCGCGATGGTTTCCTTCACGAGCTGGCCTTCGATTTTTTTGACGGTCTCTTTGATTGCCAGCGCCGGAATAACCGCTTTATATTCCTGTAAGGCATCTGCAATGCGCTTAATTAGCATTTTGGAGATAAAAGGTCGCGCGGCATCGTGAATCAGCACGGATGCGGGATTGTGCTTTTGCAATGCCTGTAAGCCTCTGTAGACCGATTCCTGACGCGTTACGCCACCTGTAACCGGCGGCAATATGTCCAGATCACCGCAGGCATCACGATAGAATTCCACATGATCCGGATGGATCACCACTTGAATCAGGCAATGGGTCGGCAGAATTTTTTGAATAGTCCGACGCAGAAGCGATACCCCAGCAAGCAGTTGATATTGCTTTGGAATGCCGCCACCCATTCGCTCACTGGTTCCAGCGGCGACGATCAATGTGACAATGGGTGTTTGCTCAGTCATAGAGGATTTGCCATACACGGCGTTTTTCGATATGTATAGCGCCGTTTATCAGGGATTCCATGGAAAATACCGCAACACATACCGCATCCGCTCCGCCGCCGGCACACACTGGCCGCCTGAAACCCATTCAGATTGGCCCGGTTACCATCAAGGAGCCGGTCATCCTCGCGCCGATGACGGGCGTGTCCGATTTTGCATTTCGCAATTTGGTGAAAGAATTCGGCGCGGGTCTCGTTGTCTCCGAGATGATTGCTTCGCGCGCCATGATCCTGCAGACGAAAAACTCCATGCGCATGGCGAAAGGTGATAAAAAAGAACGCCCCATGTCCGTACAACTTGCGGGCTGCGAGCCGGAGGTGATGGCCGAGGCCGCCAAGCTCAATGAAGATATGGGAGCCGATATCATCGACATCAATTTCGGCTGTCCGGTAAAAAAAGTCGTCAATGGCGAAGCTGGTTCCGCCCTGCTACGCAATGAACCCCTCGCCGCGAAAATTTTAGAAGCCACCGCCAAGGCCGTGAAGATTCCCGTGACACTGAAGATGCGCATGGGCTGGGATCATACCAATCTTAATGCACCGAAAGTGGCGAAGATTGCAGAAGACTGCGGCATCAAAATGATCACCGTGCATGGCCGCACCCGCTGCCAGATGTATAAAGGCAGCGCCGACTGGGATTTCATTCGCAGCGTCAAGGATGCAATCTCCCTACCTGTCATTGCCAACGGCGATATCTGTACGTTTGAAGATGTTGATAACGCACTCATTAAATCCGGCGCCGACGGCGTGATGATTGGGCGCGGCACGTACGGACGTCCATGGTTCCCTGCTCAGGTGATGGAGTATCTTCGCTCCGGTGAAAAAATTTCCGCTCCGAGTTTTCGAACGCAGATGGAATGCGTGATGCGTCACTACGAAGATATGCTTTCGCTTTATGGGATTGAAAATGGGATGCGCGTCGCACGCAAGCATATCGGCTGGTATTCCACCGGCCTGAGAAATTCCTCAGAATTCCGCCATCACTTCAATATGCTAACCGATGTTGAATTAGCGCGCGCCGCGATCCGCGAATTTTATCTCTCTCAGCCTGAACTGGAACTGGCGCACGCATGAGCCCGGAGGCTGCATCGGGGAGCGCCGATCTTTTTCTATTACTCCCGCTCGCTGTCCTTTATATTGGCAAAGAAGGGGTTGTCACCGATGCTAATCCCGCCATGGAAGCATTGCTGAAACGACCGATGCGCGAGATAATCGGTAATAATCTTTCCTCCGTCCTCGAAGATGAAGCGCTTTCCCGTCTAGTAAACGAAACGCTTTTTAACGGCATAACAACGCGCATCCAGCAGACGGAAATCACTATTGCGGATGAAAAGTTGCAAGCAACGCTTCACATCGCACCGCTGTGGGAAGCAGGTCAGGAATCGGAGACGTCCGGCGCGGTGATCGTCATTGATCCTTTGCAGCATGCCGAGCGGTTCCTGCGCAAAAAGGAACAGCAGGAAAAATCGCGCACCGCGGGCCTTGCCGCGGCCATGCTTGCCCACGAAATAAAAAATCCGCTGTCCAGCATTCGCTCGGCTGCACAGATGATAGAGGACGAATCCAACAAGGATTATACTTTCCTCATTATCCGTGAAGTGGATCGCGTCGCGGGTATGATGCAGCGCATGGAGTATCTTTCGCAGGATGCGCCGCTCGCACTCGAAGCCGTCAATATCCACGAAGTCTTGCGTTATGCTGTTTCCGTCATCAGCCCGGAATTGATTCGCCGCATCAAGGTAAAGGAAAAGTTCGATCCTTCCCTGCCGCCGGTCAGCGGGGATCGTGACCTGCTCATTCAGCTCTTTCTCAATCTCATTAAGAATGCGGCTGAGGCACTAGGCACAACTCCCGAAGCCAACATCATTTTATCGACCCGCTGCGCCTCGGATTTCCGGATGATGCATGGAAATAAACGCACCCTGCCTATCTATATAGACATTGAGGACAACGGGCCTGGTTTCCCAAGCGAGGTAAAAACGCAACTCTTTACCCCCTTCGTCAGCACAAAACGCGGTGGCAACGGGCTCGGCATGGTTATCGCCGCCAAGATCGCCACCGACCATGGAGGCGCCGTGGAAATACTGGAAACCGGCCAGGGCCGCACCATCATCCGGGTCATTTTGACTTCACTATAATAAAGACAGGCTTCTTGCCCTTAGCGCCGTCTTCCGCTACACCTGCCTAAAAATTAGGCAAACTATCATGTCCACTTCGCCGCAATCTTTCCTTGAAACCAAGACATCGCCCACTGTCCTTTTGGCAGATGACGATGAAAGCCTGAATTTTATTCTGGCGCAGGCGCTGAAGAAGCACGGCTTCAGAGTACTCTCCACCAGCCGCGGCGATGAATTACTGGAATGGGCAGAAGAAGGCAAAGGCGATCTGGTCATCACCGATGTCATCATGCCGGGGCTTGATGGACTGGAAGCGCTCCGCCGTATCCGCAGCACGAACAAATACCTACCCGTGATCGTCATCAGCGCGCAAAATAGTTTGATGACCGCTGTAAAAGCGACTGAGGCTGGCGCCAATGAATATCTACCTAAGCCCTTCGATCTGGAAGAGCTGCTTTCCACTGCCAAGCGCCTTACCGAAAATGCGTACGAACGCGCCACGCCACACGATACGAAAGAAACACCGCTCATTATCGGCTCCTCGCCTGCAATGCAATCTCTCTATAAAACTCTGGCACGTCTTGTACCGGTCGATCTGACGGTGCTGATCGAAGGCGAGTCCGGCACCGGCAAGGAAGTCGTCGCTCGCACGTTACATCAGCTCGGCCCGCGCCGTGACAAATCTTTTATCGCGCTCAATATGGCTGCAATCCCGCAAGAGCTGGTCGAGAGCGAGTTGTTCGGTCACGAGAAAGGCGCATTTACCGGAGCCATTGCCAGAAAAAGCGGCGTTTTCGCGCAGGCACAGGGCGGTACGCTTTTCCTCGATGAAATCGGCGATATGCCGATGGAAGCGCAGTCCAAATTGCTGCGCGTGCTGCAGGATCAGCATTATACGCCGGTCGGTAGCACCAGGGCGGAAAAGACAAATGCGCGCATTATCTGCGCATCGCATCACAATCTGCAAAAACTGGTCGCCGAGAAAAAATTTCGTGAGGATTTATTTTATCGCCTCAATGTCGTACCGCTGGCTATCCCGCCGCTCCGCGAACGACGTGAAGACATCGCGGAGCTTGCCGACTATTTCCTCAAACAATCGCGTGCGAAGGGGCTTGGCGAAAAACGCCTGTCGGAAGAAGCGCTAACGCTGCTCATGCAGTATCGCTGGCCGGGAAACGTGAGGGAGCTTGAACATTTAATCTATCGCTTAGCCGCACTGACGGCTGAAAAAGTCATTCATCGGGATACCGTGGCATCGCAACTCGTACCATTGCAGGATTCGGCGCAGCCAACGTTTACCTCATCTTTCCGCGAACATGTGCATCAGCTTCTGAAGCAATATTTCGATGCGCATAAACCGCACCTGCCGCCGCAGGGTCTTTATGATCGCGTACTGGAACAGATGGAATACCCCCTGCTTCTGCTGACGTTGAAGGCAACACGCGGTAATCAGTTGAAAGCGGCAAAGCTACTCGGTATCAATCGCAATACGCTCCGCAAGAAAATTACTGACCTCGGCATTACAACAGACGACATACGCCATTCTTCATGATAGCACACCACCGCAAACGCCAGAATTCCAGCACCAGCTTTATCCTGGCGGCCATTGCTATTGTACTCGTTTCGACGGGACTTGCGACGCATTTTCTCCCGCGAACCGCAGAATTTTTAGGACCGCATCCGCAGAGATTGATGTGGCTGCTCATTTTGAATCTCAGCGTACTGCTAGGATTATCGCTGTTGATTCTCCGCCGGTTCTTCATGGTGTGGTCCGCTTTGCGGGAAGGCACGGCCGGATCTCACCTGCAAACGAAAGTTCTTACGGTTTTCAGCTTGGTGACCATCCTGCCGACGATTGCTGTTTCCGTATTTTCCGCAGTCTTTTTCCATTATGGAATTAAATCCTGGTTTGATGAACGGGTCAGCACGGCGATTTCCGAATCCGTTGCCGTTGCCGAAGCCTATCTCGCCGAGCATAAAGATACGATCCGCGCGGATGCCGTTGCCATGGCAGGTGACATGCGGCGCGATCTTTTCGAGTATGCGAGCAACCCGGCGGCGCTTAACCGCTTTGTGAATGCGCAGACGCTGATCCGTTCTTTGTCCGAAGTGGTCGTGCTGCAAGGGAAACATGTCATTACAAGGTCGCGGCTTAGCTTCTCTTATATCTTTGAAGAGTTGCCCGATGAAATGCTGGCGCGCGCACGCGGCGGAGAAGTTGTCATCTTCGATGAGGATGACCGCATCACGGCGCTTGTCCTTGTCGATGAGGATACGAATACATATTTGCTGGTCAGCAGGCTGATCGACCCGCGCGTCATCAATCACATGGAGCAGTCGCATGGGGCGGCAAAAGAATACCGTAAGCTGAAGACGAATATATCCGGGCTGCAGGTGCAGTTCTCTATTGTCTATGTGCTGATGGCGTTGCTGCTGCTGCTCGCCGTCATCTGGTACGGTATGTCGTTTGCGATGAAACTTGTTATTCCCCTTACCCAGATGGTGAAAGCAACCGAACGTGTGCGCGCCGGAGATTATTCCGTGCAGATGACGCCTGGCAGCGAGAATAACGAGATCAATATACTGATTCGCCGTTTCAACAAGATGACGGAACAGTTGCAGCAGGGTCGTCTGGAACTGACGCAGGCCAACCGCATGCTCGATCAGCGCCGCCGCCTGACCGAAGCGGTACTGGAAGGTGTTTCCGCTGGCATTATCTCGCTTGATGCCGAGCAATCGATCACGGTGATCAACCGCACTGCGTTGCAGATTTTGGGTACCGACAAAAAAGATTCTACGGTCGGGCGGTCGCTGGCGGATATGCTGCCGGCCATCAAGGACTTACTGGATCAAGCTGCGAAAGAACCCAGAGCCATGCACCAGGGCACACTTACTGTCAGCCAGGAAAATAAAACACTGACGCTGCATGTGCGTATCTCGACCGAGATGCTTGAACACTATATCGAAGGTTATATCGTTACCTTCGATGACATCACGCCGTTGGTACAGGCACAACGACGCGCGGCATGGGCGGATGTGGCGCGCCGCGTCGCACATGAGATTAAAAACCCGCTCACGCCGATTCAGCTTTCTGCCGAACGTTTGCGCAAAAAATATACACCGGAAGAAGAAGCGGAGCGTGAATCATTCGACAAATATCTGGATACGATCATTCGACACACTGCAGATATCGGCAAAATGGTAGAGGAATTCGTTTCCTTTGCGCGCATGCCTGCGCCGAAATTCAATCGCCATTTGGTGAAGCCTCTCGTTGAGAAGGCAATCTTTTCCGCACAGACGGCGCATCCGGCGATTACGTTCCGTGCTAATGTTGAGGACGCTTCGCTGGAATGGGTTTTCGATGAGGCGCAAATACAACAGGTATTCACCAACACATTAAAAAATGCAGCGGAAGCAATGGAGCGCCGCGGTGCGAATGCGCCGCGCGGGGAGATCGAAATTCATGCCTATAAAGTCGGCGATGCACTCACGATTGAAGTGCTCGATAACGGCCCGGGCTTTCCTGTTGATCTTATCGACAAACTCACGGAACCATATGTTACGACGCGCGCGAAAGGTACCGGACTTGGTCTCGCCATCACGAAAAAAATCATCGAAGATCATAAAGGCATACTCACACTTTCCAATCGCGATGGCGGCGGCGCCGAGGTGAAATTCCACTTTGCAACAAAGGTTGAAATTTCAGATAAGACGATCTAATGTAGCATTAATATCACGCGTGACTTTTGTATCACATTGAATTTATTAACGTTTTCGGAGGTATCCCAAGGATGAGCAAAGATATATTGATTGTTGACGATGAAGCCGATATCCGCGACCTCGTCGGCGAAATTTTGAGCGAAGAAGGTTTTGCCATTCGCTCCGCCGACAAAAGCGATACTGCTCTTTACGCACTGGCAGACCGCGTTCCCAATCTTGTACTTTTGGATATCTGGCTGCAGGGCAGCGAACTCGACGGGCTCGGTGTACTCGAGATTATCCAGGCGCGTTATCCTAATTTGCCGGTGATCATGATCAGCGGTCACGGCACGATCGAAACCGCCGTCAATGCTATCAAGATGGGCGCGTATGATTTCATCGAGAAACCATTCACTGCGGAAAAGCTGTTGCACATTGTCAGAAAGACGATGGAGCTGGCGCGGCTGAAACAGGAAAACGTCGAACTCAAAATGCACTCGGCGCTGGAAGATCAATTGATCGGCAATTCCACCGCCATCAATCAGATTCGCCAGATCATCGAGAAAGTGGCGCCGACCAATAGCCGCATCATGATCATGGGCGAAGAAGGATCGGGCAAGGAAATCGTCGCCCGCCAGATTCATCGCATGTCATCCCGACGCAACGGCAACTTCGTTGTCTTCAATGCCTCTGGCATTCATCCGTCACAGCTTGATTCGGAATTATTCGGAGTCGAAGCAACCGGCCCTGCCGGTGGCGCCGAGAAACTCGGCCTGCTTGAAAAGGCGCATGGCGGCACGCTCTTTATTGATGAAGTCGGCGACATGAGCCGCGAAACGCAAGGCCGTTTTTTGAAAGCGTTGCATGATCAAGCATTCGAACGCGTACGCGGCAACAAGCGTGTGCAGGTTGATGTACGCGTTATTTCAGCCAGTAACCGTAATCTCAAAGAAGAAATGAAATCGGGCCGTTTCCGCGAAGACCTTTATTATCGCCTGAGTGTTGTGCCGATTCTGATGCCGTCGCTGCGCGAGCGCCGCGAGGACATTCCGGATCTTTGCCATTACTTCCTGAACCAGGCCGCAAAGCAGGCTGGCATGGCGCCGCGACGCCTGACGGACGAAGCATTGACCATCCTGCAATCCTACGCATGGCCGGGAAATATCCGCCATTTGAAGAATATCATGGAATGGCTGCTTATCATGGCATCCGGCCATCCGGATAAGCCGATCGATGAGACGATGCTGCCACCGGATTTAAAGGAATCGCATTCCACTATCACCCGGCCGGAAGACGGCAGCGCGGTGATGTCGCTGCCGCTGCGCGAGGCACGGGAGATTTTCGAGAAGCAATATTTAATGGCGCAGATCGCCCGTTTTGGCGGCAATATTTCCAAAACCGCATCCTTTATCGGAATGGAACGCTCGGCGCTGCACCGTAAATTGAAGCTTCTCGGCATCCATAACGAAGAGAAGATTCCCGCTTAATTAGTTATGGGTTAGGAGTTGTAGGTTATGAGTATAAAATATGTTCTCATGGCTTTCTGCTCGTAACCCGTAACTCATAACCTATAATTCACCATGAAAATCCTCATTTGCGGTGCAGGCCAGGTCGGTTCTTCAATCGCGAGACAGCTTTCCCGTGAAGGCCACGAGATCACGCTGATTGACCAGAATGCCGAGCTGATTCAGGACATCAATGCCTCGCTTGATGTAAAAGCGATTGTGGGTCACGCCTCCCACCCTTCCATTCTGGAAAACGCGGGTGCTGCCGAAAGCGATATGTTGATCGCCGTAACCTATTCCGATGAAGTCAATATCGTCGCCTGTGAAATCGGCCATGCACTGTTCAATGTTTCGACGCGTATTGCCCGCATCCGCAATCAGGATTACCTGCTGCCGAAATGGAAAGACCTCATGAAGCGCGACCGATTGCCGATTGATGTCGTCATTTCACCGGAAATCGAAGTCGCCGAAACGATCCTCCGCCGCATGCACGTGCCAGGCGCGCTGGACACGCTGCCATTTGCCGACGGTGCGCTGTCCGTCATGAGCATCAGGCTGGAAGAAACCTCTTCGCTGAATAATATTCCCTTTTCGCTTGCCGAACAGATTACTGCCAAGAAAAATATTGCTCTCATCGGCGTTGTGAAGCAAGGGAAGTTCATTCTGCCAACCCCGGGATTAATGCTGGAAGAACATGATACGCTTTATCTTGTCTGTACTGTCGAAAAAACGAAAGAAGTGCTGATCCTGTTCGGACACCATGAGCGGCAGGCCCGAAAAATGGTGATTATAGGCGGTGGTAATATCGGCTACTATCTTGCGGAGGCATTTGAGCAGGAATCGCATGAATTCCGTGTCTCAGTCGTCGAAGCGGACGTGGAGCGCGCTGAAATGATTGCCGGGACACTGGAGCGGACGACGGTTATTCAAGGCAGCGGCCTCGACCGTGAAATTCTTATGGAATGTGATATCGACCAAGCCGAGACAGTAATCGCTGTCACTAATGACGATAAGGTCAATATTCTTTCTGCCTTGCTCGCCAAGCGTCTTGGCTGCAAGAGTGCGGTCATCCTTGTCAATAATTACAGCTACATGTCCATGCTCGGAAATCTCGGCATCGATGTCATCGTCAATCCGCGCGAGACAACGGTATCCAGTATTCTGCAGCATGTGCGGCGCGGCAATATTCGCGATGTACAGGCAATCGAGGACGGCACGGCGGAAATCATCGAAGCCGAAGCAGTGGAAACGTCTGCTTTTACAGGCAAGCCGATTGGCCAGGTCAAGTTGCCACGCGGCGTCGTGCTCGGTGCGATCTGGCGCAAAGGCCAGATGCTGCTGCCAGATGCCAATCTGGTCATTCAGCCGAAAGACCGCGTTATTATCCTGGCGCTGGCGGAATCGGTAAAAAAAGTCGAGCAGATGTTCTCCGTCAGCCTGGAGTATTTCTAAGCCATGCGCGCACTGCTTGGTCTTCTTATTCTGTTAGCGGCGCCTGCGATAGCCGAGGAGAAACTACAGCTGCCGCGTTTTGCTTCGCTTAAATCGGGACAGGCCAATATGCGCGTGGGGCCAGGCGAGAATTACCCTATTCTCTGGGTGTATAAAAAGCGCGGCATGCCGCTGGAGATCGTCGATGAGCACCAGTTGTGGCGTAAGGTGCGGGATATGGACGGCGATGAAGGCTGGATTTTAAAAAACCTTTTGACCGGCAGGCGCACCGTCATGGTCAGCGCTGATAAAATTGTTCTGCATCGCAAGCCGGATAAAACGGCGCCCGTTTCCTGTAATGCTGAACATGGCGTTGTCTTTGCCGTCGATGAATGCCGCAGGGACTGGTGCATGATCAAGCATGAAAGCGGCTCCGGCTGGGCAGAGAAAAAATATCTCTGGGGTGTCTACCCTAACGAGCTTCTGCAGGATTAAGTCGTCTTGGCAAAGGCCGGGAGCTATCAATAACCAGACATAATTCGATCGACGAGCTGCTTCACCGTCGGAATAAAGTTATTGTTATAGAACGGGTCGAGACCGAATTTGTAGGCATTGTGGCCTGAGAACATGAGGTTGTCGTCGGTGCAGCCGCCATGCGCGATATCCTGCAGCGTTTTCTGGATGCAGAAACTGCGCGGATCGGCTTTCTTTCCAGTCGTATAATCATCATGGTCTTTCCAGTTGGAAAATTTGCAGTGGCTAAGGCAGCCCATGCAATCGACCTGATCCTGATGAATTTCCTGCGCTTTTTTCGGTGTCACGAAAATCACAGAATCATCCGGCGTTTTCATCATCTCGTTGAAACCCGCTTCCATATAGCCCTTGGCGCGCTCCTGATCGGCTTTTGTTACATAGATCGGACGGGCGCGTGGGCCAAAGAGCAGTGTTTCGGTAAAATCGCCTTCCGGCGCGGTTTTGTAATTCACCTGACGCAGCGAGCGATCGCGCAGTTCACGGATAAAACCGTTATTCACCGCTGAAGAGAAGAATCCGGTCGGGCTGAAGCGATTAAGAAAAATATCGCCTTTCTTCAGATTCAGAAGTTTTTCTTTCCACTTCTGCGGAATCGGGCTTTCCTGAGTAAGAAGTGGGCGTGTACCAAACTGGAAGGCAACCGGGCCGATTTCCGGATTATCCAGCCAGTGTTCCCAATCTTTCAAATGCCATGCACCACCCGCCATGATGATAGGCGTACGCTGCAATCCCACCTCATTCATGTAAGCGCGCAGTTCGCGTACGCGCGGGTAGGGATCCTGCGGCGCTTTCGGATCCTCTTCATTGGAGAGACCGTTATGTCCGCCTGCCAGCCACGGATCTTCGTAAACAACGCTGCCCATCCAATCCTGCGTCTTGTGATAAGCGCGTTTCCAGAGTGCGCGGAACGCACGCATCGAAGAAACAATCGGATGATAGTGCACACCATAGTGCGCGGAAATTTCACCAAGCTTATAGGGCATGCCCGCGCCGCAGGTAATCCCGTGGACCAGCCCTTTCGCGCGCTCGAGAACTTCCTGGAGAATGCGTTCCGCGCCGCCCATCTCCCAGAGAACGTTCATATGAATGCGGCCGTTGCCGTTTGACATTTCATGCGCGATCTGCGCCTGCGTCACCGCGCCTTTAACCGACATTTCCACCAGCTCTTCATGACGCTCGCGCCGCGTGGTTCCTTTATAAACATAAGGGATGATGTTGCCGCTCGCATCGTAGCTGTCCGGATTCACGCCCGAAAAAGTTCCAACCGCACCGGCGGCGGCAAAGGCGCCAGCTGTTCTTCCACTTGTCGCTGCGATGCCTTTTCCGCCCTCTACGATCGGGAGCACTTCCCGGCCGGAGATAATCACATTCTTCAACTTTTCCGTAAAACGCTCCATCGTAATTAAACGGTTTCTGAATTGGTCGGGCATCCTAAAGTCAAATCCATGAAAAAGCAAAGCTTTTTACTATTTTTCTCGAATAAGGAAAACGCCTTGTTCGCCGAAGAGATTGGAGAAAAATCCCTTTCCATGGATTAGTCCGGTTTTCCCGTCATCGCCGATAAAAATACGCTTCTCGATGACGAGTCCCATTTGATTGCATAACTCTACAAAATCCGTAATCGTACAAAAGTGAATATTCGGCGTTTCATACCAGGTATAAGATAATTTTTTCGTCATCGGCATCTTGCCTTTGATGCCGAGGTATAAACGGTTTTTCCAATGGCCGAAATTCGGCACCGAAACGATGGCTTTTTTACCGATCCGCACCATCTGCTGCAGCATGCCTTTTGGGTCTTGCATGGCCTGCAGCGTAGAAGAGGAAACCACGTAATCGAATGAGTTATCCGGATAGTGCGGAAGGTCCTCTTCGATATCCCCCTGCACCACCGACAATCCCTTGGCAATGGCGGCATAGACCAATGGCGCATCGATTTCGATCCCGCGTCCATCAACGCCTTTTTCCTTCACCAGCGCAGTGAGCAGATCCCCTTCGCCGCAGCCAATATCCAGCACTCGGGAACCACCTGTCACCAGGCTCGCAATGACTTGCAAATCATGACGTAGTTCGTTCATAAGCCACTCATCCTTGCCTTGCCGTCGAGAAAGCCGTTCATGACGCGCCAGAATTCCGGCTCATCCAGCAGGAAGGCATCATGCCCGCGGTCACTTTTGATTTCGGAAAAACTCACCTCTCCGCCGACCGCGTTTAATGCACGCACAATGGCGCGGGATTCACTGGTTGGGTATAGCCAGTCGGTAGAAAACGAGACAATGCAGAAACTGACCTGATTGCCCTGGAATGCTTTGGCAAGGCTGCCTTGACCGTGATCCGCCGCGATATCGAAGTAATCCGTGGCACGGGTGATATAGAGATAGGAATTCGGGTCAAACCGTTCCACAAAAGCCTTCCCCTGGTGACGCAGATAGCTTTCCACCTGGAAATCCGCCTCAAACCCGAAGGTAATCGCTTCCTTATCCTGTAGCATACGTCCGAATTTGCGCTGCAGCGTCGATTCCGAGAGATAGGTCACGTGCGCCGTCATCCGCGCCACGGCGAGTCCTTTGCGCGGGAAGGTCCCATAATCCATGTAGCGTCCTTCCTTCCAGTCGGGGTCGGCCATCACCGCCTGCCTGCCGATTTCATGAAAGGCGATGTTCTGCGCCGAATGTCGTGCCGCCGTTGCGATCGGCACCGCAACGCGCAAAGATTCCGGAAACCGCGCCGCCCATTCCAGCACCTGCATGCCACCCATCGAGCCGCCGATAACGGCAAACAATGTCTCTATACCCAGCGCTTCGACAAGCAGTTTCTGAGCGCGCACGATATCGCCCATCGTAATGACCGGAAAATCAAGCCCGTAAGCTTTACCTGTTTTAGGATCGTTGTGTTTCGGCCCGAACGATCCGACGCACCCGCCTAGCACATTCGTGGAAATGATGAAAAACCGGTTTGTATCGATGACTTTACCCGGGCCGACCACCTTCTCCCACCAGCCGGGCTTACCAGTTACGGGATGCTCGCCGGTGACATATTGATCACCCGTCAAAGCGTGGCAGATCAGGATGGCATTGGATTTAGCGGCATTCAAAATGCCAGTTGTTTGGAACGCTAAAGGAAAGTCGCGGATTTCTGCGCCTGAAGCCAGTTTCAGCGGCTCGTCCTTGGCTATTCGGATGATCCGGCCGATCTCTACTGGGCGTTTACTGGGCCCAAAAGTGATTTCTTCATGATCGATAATGGATGCGGCTGCCTGCATTGGATACTTGTCTTTATGATTCTATCTCTCTAAGACAAAGCGTTGAATATAGCAATCTTTCTAGGGGTCTCGTCATTCCGGACAAGCTGGCAGGAGCCAGCGCGATCCGGAATCCAGAATAACCAAATGTCAGGAGACGTTTGGTGTCAGTAAAAGCCTGCTGGCTTTTACTTCCTGGATTTCCCTATAATTTTGACTCCTGTCAAAATTCGGGGAATGACGTGAATAAAGTATGTCCGACACTCTAAACCAGCTCCGCGCCTCTATCGATGCGATTGATGACGAGATCGCTCGTCTGCTTATCAAGCGCCAGGGATTTGTACACCAAGTTGGCGAATGGAAAAAGACGTCGGGTGATACCGGCAGCTTCATCCGCCCAGACCGCGAAGCAATCATGATACGGAGCGTGATTCAGAAATTTACCGGCTCAGAGTTTAGCCCCGCCGCCGCTGCCCAGCTCTGGCGCGTTATCATTGGCGCGGCGTTGTGTCTGGAATCGCCGCTTCACGTTTCCGTTTCTTCGCGTCATCCGGCTGCATTGACGCTGGTGCGTGAATATTTCGGCAATTTTGTTCCGGCCATGCTGCGCGATGACGATGAGAAGATCATCACCGATTGCCTGGCATCGCCGCATACGGTCGGCGTCGTCAGCACAAAACCTTCCGCGCAGGATAGTGATAAGCCCTGGTGGTCATCGCTTACCCAATACCCGCAACTGAAAATTTTTGCTAAAATACCTTTCGTAATTTTTCCGGACGATGCCATCGCTGATGAAGCCTATCTGATTGGTCAGGTCAAACCGACACCTACCGGCGATGATGAAACGGTGATCGTCACAGACCATTTCAACATCAAAAAAGGATTCCATGCTGATGAAGAAGGATGCATTGGCGCTTATGCCGTGCCTGCTAGAGTCAAGTAATATGAGCCTCCCCATCCCAAAACCAGGTATCATGAAGATATCGCCCTATACGCCAGGTAAATCCGGTAAAACGGCGGCCCGCACGATTAAACTGTCGTCGAACGAGAATTCCTATGGCCCTAGCCCAAAGGCTATTGCCGCATATGAAGAAGCATTTAAAAAGCTGAATCGCTATCCCGATGCCAATGCCACCGAGTTGCGCGAGGCGATAGGTGAAGTGCAAGGGGTCGATCCTTCTCGCATTGTCTGCGGCGCCGGCTCCGATGAACTGATTGGCCTGCTGGTGAATGCCTATGCGGGCGAGGGCGATGAAGTGCTCTACTGCGAGCATGGTTTCCTCATGTATAAGATATATACGTTAGGTGCCGGCGCCACGCCGGTAGAAGCGCCGGAGGTGGATTATACGGCGGATGTTGACCGTATTCTGGCGTCCGTCACGCCAAACACGAAATTGGTTTTTCTTGCCAATCCGAACAACCCTACTGGGACGTACCTATCGGAAGCGGAAGTTAAGCGATTGCGCACGGCATTGCCTTCACATATCCTTCTCGCCATCGATGCCGCTTATGCGGAATGTGTCACCGCAGACGACTATGAACCGGGTTTAAAATTAGCGCTCTCAACGCAAAATACAGTGATGCTGCGTACGTTCTCCAAAACCTATGGACTGCCTGCGCTACGTCCCGGATGGATGGTCGCATCGGCGGAAATTATTGACGTTATCAATCGACTGAAAGGCCCCTTTAACACATCGTATGCCGCACAAATGGCAGGCATCGCCGCTATGCGCGATAAAGCCTATACCGAAGAACAAAAGCGCTTGAACGCCGAACAGCGCGAAGCGTTGACAAAAGCGCTGAAAGATTTGGGCTTAACGGTTTATCCAAGCCAGGGGAATTTTGTTCTCGTCGATTTCAATGATGCCGCGCTTGCCTCCACGGTATGCAAACGCCTGGTCGATGAACACGGCATTTATGTGCGCGAGGTAGTGAATTACAAATTGCCAACATGCCTGCGCATCACAGTCGGCACAGCAGAAGAAAACGGCATCCTGCTCGATGCACTAAAGAAGCTGCTCTAATGTTTCACCAGATCAGCATCATTGGCCTCGGACTTATCGGCTCCTCAATTGCGCGGGACGTGCGCGCGCATCAATTGGCGGAAGTCATCATCGGCGTCGATCCGGATGCTGAATCGCTGCAGCTCCTTCGCCGCGAAGATATTATCGATCACGGTAGTTCTGTCGTCGATAATCGTATCAAAAATTCCGATCTAATCATTATTGCCGGTCCGCCCTCTTCCTTCGAAAAAATCGCCCACGCAATCAAACCTTATCTTGCAGCAGGTACTATCATCAGCGATGTCGGTTCGATCAAGCAATACGCCATTGCCACCATCTCTCCTTACCTGCCCGATCCGACGCATTTCGTGCCGGTGCATCCCATCGCCGGCAGCGAACAGTCCGGCGCCGCCGCCGGAAGAAAGGAATTGTTTCAGGGCAAGCGCATTATCATGGCCACTAATGAATTTACCGCGCCGGTGGCGAAAGAAAAAGTTGCCGTGTTCTGGCAGGCGCTCGGCGGCGTCGTCGGAGAAATGGATGCTGCAACCCATGATATTATTTATGCGCATGTCTCGCATCTGACGCAGATTATGGCCTATGCGCTCATGCTGACGCTCGAGCCTTACGTGACGAACACCAAATCCTTCCCCTTCCTGCGCCTCGCTGGGTCCAATCCTGCGCTGTGGGTAGATATCTGCTTTGGCAATCGCGACGCCGTCCTGTCTGCCCTGCAGGTCGCTGCTGGTATCACGCAGCATTTCATTTCCGAATTTCAAAGTGGTGAGGATGCCGGCCATACATCAACGATTAGTGAGGATGCCGCGGTAAGACTGTTTCCACGTATTGTCGCTTCAACGCTCATCAGCACGGTGCAAAACGCGGAATTAAAGCATGGCAAGCGCATGGCACCGTTTGTAGGCACCGGCTTTGCCGACATGACGGCTATTGCCCTTGAGCCGCCGGAAGTCGATATCGAGAAAATCTCCGAAAGCTACCGGCAAGTGGCTATTTTACTGAAAAGTTTTCTGGAGTCTTTGAATGCAATGGCCTTGGCGCTTGAGGCAAAGGATCAAGACCGTCTACAGGCCATGTTTACCGATGCGCAAAAGATTTATTTAGCTAAATGACGTCGTCCGACCTACGCCGCGTGACAGTTTAATTAAAAACTACTGTCTTAGTACCATTCAGCAGTACCCGATGCTCGCAATGGTATTTCACAGCACGCGCCAGCACGCGGCTTTCGATGTCCTCGCCGATCGCTACCAGATCTTCCGGGCTATGCGTATGGTTCACACGCGCCACTTCCTGATCGATAATTGGGCCTTCATCGAGCGCGGCCGTTACATAATGCGCCGTTGCGCCGATCAGCTTCACGCCGCGCGCATGCGCCTGATGATAAGGTTTTGCGCCTTTGAAGCTTGGCAGGAATGAATGATGGATATTGATTGCACGGCCTTCCAGCTTGCGGCAGAGATCGTCTGAGAGCACCTGCATGTAGCGGGCAAGCACGACGAGGTCTATGTTATATTTTTCGACTACGTCCCAGACGCGGGCTTCCTGGTCGGCTTTCCTGTCCTGTTCCATCGGGAAATAGAAGTAAGGAATATCGTGCCAGGCCACTAAGCGCTGCATGTCCGGATGGTTAGAGATGACCGCGGGGATTTCTATCTGTAGCTGGCCGGAACGATAGCGATGCAAAATATCGTTCAGGCAATGGCCGAACTTTGAAACCATGATCAGCACTTTCGGCTTCGCCGATGTATCGTAAAGATCCCAGCGCATGTTGAAAGGCATGCCGACTTTCTCAGCAAAAAGCGCTTTCAATGATTCAAACTCAGGAGTCGTTGGGCCGCACGCGAAATGCATGCGCAGAAAAAACGTTTCCGTCGCCGGATCGCCGAACTGGGTTGATTCACTGATGAACCCGTCGATTCCTGCAATAAAACCGGAAACGGCGGCGACGATGCCGCGCACGTCTTTACAGGATAGGGTTAAAATATAAGCACGTTCTTGCATGAAGTGGCTTTATCTCAGGCGGGCCGGTTTGTCGAGCCTAAGAACGCGTATTCTTCGGCGGAGTTAAGCGGCGGATGTTCCGGAATAATACAGGTTACCGTCGTTCCCACGTCCGGCCGGGAATCAAGAATAACCCGGCCGCCATGCAGCTCGATGAAGCTTTTGACCATGGAAAGACCAAGGCCCGTGCCCGATTTGCTTGATCCCGCTGCCCCACGGTAGAATTTCTCGAACACGGCTTGCTGCTCTTCAGGCGCGATCCCGACGCCGGTATCCCGTACCCACAGGTGAACTCCTTGCGGATCGCGACTTGCCCCCAGCGTAACATAGCCTTCCTTAGTATATTTAACGGCATTGCTGAGCAGGTGAAACAGCGCCTGGCGGATTCGGGTCTCGTCGCCGCGCATCATGCCGATTCCATCCGGGCAATCGACCGATCCCTGCAGGCCGAATTCCCGCAGTCGCTCGCTAAGCAGCGCAAGCATGGAATTCAGCATGTCTTTGATGCTGAATTCTCGCACTTCCAGCGTCAGGTAACCGGCTTCGATACTCGCAAGATCGAGGATATCGCCGATCAGCTGCGTCAAATGCTGCGAAGATTGGCGTATGCCTTCCACGTATTCGCGCTGCTTCTCGGTAAGGGGCCCGAAATAATCCTGCGACAGCATGTCGGCAAACCCGCTGATGGACGTGAGCGGCGAGCGAAGCTCGTAGGACATGTTGGCAAGAAACTCGGACTTTAATTTGTCCGCTGCGGTAAGCGCTTCATTCTTTTCGCGGAGCGAACGTTCAACCAATGTAGATGCGGTGACATCGGTAAATGTAATAAGCGTGCCGCCATCAGGCAGCGGTACCGTACTCCACTCGACTACTGTGCCGTCAGCGCGTTCCATGCGCGATGTTTGCAGTTTGCGCGACTGGATACGCGCCAGCATTTCCTTACGGAATTGCTCTGCGTCTTCGGTACGGAAAAACGACTGCACTTTGTCTAGAAATTCACTGACATGCGCGCGGTCTGCAAGATCGTATTCCCGCATTTCCCATAGGCGAAGAAACACAGGATTGCTCAAACGAATCCGTCCATCCTCACCGAATACCACGACGCCTTCGTGCAGGCTGTCGAGTGTTTCGCGCTGTACCGCGATCAATGTATTATAGGATTGCTCGAGTGCGACGCGGTCAGTGACGTCCTCATAGGAAAACACGATGCCGCCCGTTGCATACGGAATGGCGACATTACGTATCACTTTGCCATCCGGCAGGAAGAAAACATCTTCTTTCGATTCGAGCAGATCGGTAAACAGCTTCAGCATCTGCTCTTTATAAGCGCGGAAATTAGCCTGCTCCGGCAGACGGCGCTTTTCACGGAGGAATTCAAGAATTTCAGCAAATGTCGGGCTGGTATCAAGCCATTGCTCTTCAAATTTCCACATACGTATATAGGCCTGATTATAAAATCTCAGGCGCGTATCGGCGCCGAAGATCGCCACCGCGGAAGTAGAGCTTTCCAGCAGATCGTGTTCGGCGGAAATATGCAGGCGGATTTCCTCCTGCATACGCTCGACATCGGTGATGTCTCGTGCATAACCAACCGTCATGCCGATCTCAGGAACGAAAATTTCACGCACGTCGTAAAGTCGCCGCTCGCCCGCGACGACAATATGCATTTTTTCATATTGAGGCTGACCGCTGGTGCGTGCGCTGGCAGCGAGCGCCCGGCAATTGCGGTGCAGTTCCGGCACGCCCATGCTAGAGCTATCCAGCGAAAGATCTTCGACCGCCGTCGTATAAGCCAGGTTGCAGTAAATAATATTTAAGTCCGAATCCCGCATCCAGCTCAGGGTTTGCGTATTATTCAAAATGGTCGAATGACGCCTGACCTCATTTTTTAATGATTCAGTTTCAGTCTGTACCTGCAAAAGCCGTTTCTGCCGTGCTGTAACGTTTGAAACAAACAAAGGAATACTTGCGGCTTCAGGCGGGTTGTTGATTGGCGCCCATTCCAGAAATTGACCCGTTTTTGTACGCGTCACAAGGGGTATGGGCATTTCGCCTTTTAAAAGTCTATCGGAAAAATTCTGCCAGGCTTTTGCGTTATCGCTTTCCAGAAACTCTAGTATGTCAGTTTCATCCTTAAGCGTTTTGTGGGCGCCGAGAAGATCCTTCAGTTGATGTGCGTCGGAAAGCGTCCGGTCCTTATTGAATTTGACATAGCCGAATTGCGGCGAAGACAGGATCGTCGTAACCAGCGTGCCCCGTTCCTGTAGTTTGCGTGTGCGATGGATGCTTGCAAGGATTGCAACACCCCCTGCTGCCAAACCAAATGCAGCCAGATATTCAGGCGCGACTAGGAAATCCCCCATATGGTAGTGGTAGCGTCTCTGCCGTAGCGACGCAAGCATAAGAAGGTTAAATGTTTCAGGCCTAGAGTTTCAGCCACTGACCGCTGAAACCTGTAACCTGAAACCTATAACCTTAAGCTTAATAACGGTAAGCTTCCGGCTTGAAAGGGCCTTGCTGCGACACGCCGATGTAATCGGCCTGCTGTTTGGAAAGCGTTGTTAATTTAACGCCCAGTTTCTCGAGGTGCAGACGGGCGACTTTTTCATCGAGTTCTTTCGGCAGCACATATACCTTGTTTTGATATTTGCTGTGATTCTGCCAGAGCTCGATCTGAGCCAGAACCTGATTAGTGAAAGACGTGCTCATGACAAAGCTCGGGTGGCCGGTTGCGCAGCCGAGGTTCACCAGACGGCCTTCCGCCAGGAGAATGATGCGTTTTCCGTCCGGGAAGGTGATTTCATCGACCTGCGGCTTGATGTTTGTCCATTTCATGTTGCGCAGTCCTGCTACCTGGATCTCATTGTCGAAATGGCCGATATTGCAGACGATAGCGCGGTCTTTCATCTCACGCATATGCTCAAGCGTAATCACATCATGGTTTCCCGTTGCGGTGACGAAAATATCGGCTTCTTTCACGACATCTTCCACCGTTGCCACACGATAGCCCTCCATGGCAGCCTGAAGTGCACAGATGGGATCGATTTCCGTAATGACGACGCGCGCGCCTTGGCCTTTCAACGCATTCGCGCAGCCTTTGCCCACATCCCCATAACCGCAAACAACTGCAACTTTACCGGCAAACATAATGTCGGTGGCACGTTTCAGACCGTCTGGCAGGCTCTCGCGGCAGCCATAGAGATTATCAAATTTCGACTTGGTTACCGAGTCATTGACGTTGATAGCAGGTACTTTCAGCGTGCCTGCCTTTTCCATCTCTTTCAGACGATGGACACCGGTCGTCGTCTCTTCCGAAACGCCTTTCACATCTTTCATTAAAACGGCATGTTTTTCGTGCATGACGCGCGTCAAATCACCACCGTCGTCTAGAATCATATTCGGCACCCACCCATCCGGGCCTTTGATGGTCTGCTCAATGCACCAGTCATACTCCTCTTCGGTTTCGCCTTTCCAGGCAAAAACAGGAATTTCCGCCGCTGCAATCGCTGCCGCTGCCTGATCCTGCGTAGAAAAAATATTGCACGAACTCCAGCGAACTTCCGCACCAAGCGCCGTCAGTGTTTCGATCAGCACCGCCGTCTGAATCGTCATATGCAGACATCCTGCAATACGCGCGCCTTTCAAGGGCTTGGATTTGCCATATTCACTGCGCAGTGCCATCAGCCCGGGCATTTCCGTCTCGGCGAGAGATACTTCTTTGCGCCCCCATTCGGCAAGCCCGATATCGGCAACTTTATAGTCGGTGAAGCTGGTAGCGGTTTTGGTGGCTGCGGGCATATATCTCTCCTTTTTTATCCTGGCCTGAATATCAGCTAAAACGGAGGGATACAAGTAGTGGTTATAATGTTCTTTCGGCTGTTTTTGCTGCTTCATGGCTGCTTGCCCAGGTCTGTAGCACGCCGCCCAGGCTGGCTTGGGGAAAGCGGCTCTGATAAAGGTCTTTGGGGCCAGAAGCGTGGGGATTGAGGAGGCACTTAGCCATAACATCCCCAAAAACCAAGGGATCGTTTATGCGCAGGACACGGTAGGAGCCATTATCGCGCCCTACCACGAAAGCGTTTTTACCCGTTTCACCCTGGTCCGACACATGGTTTGTAATTTCCAATGCGCCTAACATATCGGGTTTTATTGCAGCAGATGTTTTTTCACCATCTATTTTACCTGTTTTCTCTTTTTCAGGCGATGTATCGTAGATCGTAAGGTAATCGACGTTGCAGTCCCGTGCAGCTGCAAACAGAGACGCCGCTTCCTGGATATGTTTTTCAAGAACGATGGGCCATGGCACTGCCCGCGATTTGTCTTCGGCGCGCGCCACCACGCGTTCCCATACGCCAAGTTTTCCCGGCTGCGGCGTGGGATATGCGAGCGGTGCGAATGCCGCATAGACATGCGTTTCAAAACCGGCTTTTTTAAATTTAGCAAGCAGCGCATCGTAACGGCCTTCATAGTTTACCCCCGATGCATCATAATACATATTAAGCCGGCGTTTGAGAGACTCCTCTTCCACACGATCCCGTATAGCCGTCGCAAAGCTGCGCACCATAGCGTAATCATCTGAATGGTGGCCGCAGGTGACGATCAGTTTCATGATATGACTGTAGTAGCGATTTCCGTCGAGACTATTGATAACAATCTTTGTGTCAGCCGCTTCCTGTGCAATTTGTTTTGTGCGTCCTTTTCCTGCGCCCGGGCCACCAAGGGGTATGAAAAATTTCGGTTTGCCATGTGCCGGCTGCTTATCTTCAAGCTTATGTTTTACAATTTTTCCAATCAACGGAACCGTACGCTGCAGCTGATCACGCGCACGTTCCATCCTCTGCACGATATCGGATTCCTCATTACGTATTGCCGTTGCAAATTTTTCGTTATCAACCAGGTCCTTTATCACAAGGCCCTTCTGTTTGAGATGTCCGCTAAGCTCCGGCAGCTGGGTGACAAGGTCAAGTCCAGTCATGATATCGATGTCAAGGCATACAAGGGGTGCGGTATAAGTATGCTGCTTGCCGTGCCCTTTGCATTTGACGGGAAACCCGTCAATATTTTTTGCATTACGCCAATCGAAAT
>JAXMDT010000003.1:0-202918 GCA_046348685.1 Rickettsiales bacterium | reverse complement strand
GCGTCCCGATATCCGAGCCGCTTTTGCACGTGATCTCGAGCTTTTTTTATGGATTGCAGGTAAAATCGAAACGCGCTTTCCAGAATTCCGCCGTCTGCGCCCGCTGGAAATGGTTGCGACCCTTGCCGCCAGTGTCGAATTCGAGCTTGATCTGCGCTATGAAGCAGCAGCAGCGGAAGAACTCAAACAAAACATGGCAAGCGAGCCGGGTATTTTTATTCCAGCGATCGATTGGCTGCGCACCTCCGGCGAAGTGCTCACGCTTGAGCGTATCAACGGTACGCCGATGAACGATATCCTGGCTTTGCGCAAAAAAGGCTTTGATTTCGATGCTCTGATAAAAATAGCCGCCAATGCTTTCTTTCAGCAGGTATTCCGCGATGGTTTTTTCCATGCGGATATGCACCCCGGCAACCTTTTCGTGCTCGATGATGGCCGCATCGCAGCAATTGATTGCGGGATTATGGGACGGCTCGACCTTGAAAACCGGATTTTTCTTGCGCAAGTTTTACAAGGCTTTCTAACAGAAGATTACGAAACCGTTGCGCGTGTGCATGTGCGCTTCGGCATCGTGCCGCCCCACAAATCCATTAAAGAGTTTGCACAAGCGTGCCGCGCGATCGGCAAGCCAATCCTTGATAAGCCGCTCAATGAAATTTCCATCGCGAATCTACTTGGGCAACTTTTCAAAGTGTCTAAAACGTTTGAGATGGTCCTGCAGCCGCAATTCCTGCTTCTACAGAAAACAATGATGCTGACCGAAGGCATTGGACGTGCGCTCAATCCCAATATCAATATGTGGAAACTCTCCGAGCCCTTAATTACCGAATGGGGGCACGAGAACTTGACGCCAAGGGCGCTTTTGAAGCATAAAGTGAAAAAAACAATTAGGCATCTTGTCGAACTGCCGGAAGTCATGGAAAAATTTGACCTTGCCTTAGAAAAATACTTAGCTGATCAAGAACCTAAATATACCACTAAACATACCACGCATTAATTTGTATATTTTATTGAAATCACATTTATTCGATGTATATTGAATAAATGACGAGTCAGTCCCGTATTCTGCTTATCATTTCCGGCAGTATCGCCGCCTATAAAAGTCTGGAGCTGATCCGGCTTTTGAGAAAACGTAATATTACCGTTTCGGCCATACTGACAAAAGGCGGCAGCGAATTCATCACACCACTCGCCGTATCCTCGCTAACGGGCCAGCAAACCTATACGGATTTATTTTCTCTCAAAGATGAAGTGGAAATGGGTCATATTCGCCTGACACGCGAAGCTGATCTTGTCGTTGTTGCTCCGGCGAGTGCGGAGTTGATAACGAAAATGGCACAAGGCCATGCCGACGATCTGGCCAGCGCCACGCTCCTTGCCTCCAACAAGCCGATTCTGCTGGTACCGGCGATGAATCATGCCATGTGGTCGAACCCCGCAACGAAACGTAACGTTGCCCTGCTCAAGAAAGACGGCGTGCAGTTCATTGATCCTGTCGAAGGCGAGATGGCCTGCGGTGAATATGGTATCGGGCGCATGGCGGAAGTCGAGGATATTGCAGAAGCAATTAGGGCCGCCTTTACTGTAAAGAAAACCGGCCCGCTCGCCGGTAAGAAAGCGATTGTCACCGCAGGGCCGACGTACGAGGCGATTGACCCCGTGCGGTTCATCGGCAATCGTTCCTCCGGCAAACAAGGTTATGCGATTGCAGCTAGCCTAGCCAAAGCTGGTGCCGACGTGGCGCTGATTTCCGGCCCCTCTTCGCTGACGCCGCCTGCCGATGTGACCCGCATTTCCGTCACTACGGCAGAGGAGATGCTCAGAGCCACGATGCATGCCCTGCCCGCTGACATTGCTGTCTTTTCCGCTGCCGTCAGCGATTGGCGCGTCAAAAAACCTTCGGCGCAAAAACTTAAAAAACGAACCAGTAAAGCGGCCCCTAGCCTGACGCTGGAAGAAACACCGGATGTCCTAGCTACCATTGCGGCCCACACCAATCGCCCAACACTGGTAGTTGGGTTTGCGGCAGAAACCGAACAACTTCTCGCCTACGCTGAGGAAAAGCGCCGTCGCAAGAAAGCGGACTGGATTCTGGCCAACGATGTATCGGAAGGAAAAATCTTCGGTGAAGCAGAAACGGAACTCTTTTTTATTTCCACCGGCAAACCCGAAAATTGGGGAACGCTGAGCAAAGAAAAAGCTGCCGCAAAACTGGTTGAAAAAATCGAATTATTTTTTGAAGGAAAGAAATTGAAGCGAATTAAATAGTCTGAAAGGAACGAACAACGTCACAAACGATCCACGTGCAAATCACTCAACTTGAACACGGCAAGACCTGCTGCTGCCTGCCTATGCGACCGAAGGCAGCGCGCCGGAGCAGATTTAGTTGCTGCGGTGACAGATGATAAAATTCTTGCCTCAGGTGAGCGCGCTTTGATTCCGACCGGCATTAAGATCGCCCTGCCCGCTGGTTATGAGGCGCAAGTTCGCCCACGCTCGGGATTGGCACTGAAAAACGGCATTACTACGCTCAATACTCCCGGCACCATCGACAGCGATTATCGCGGTGAAGTCGGCGTTATTCTTATCAATCTCGGCCAGGAACCCATTACTATCACGCGTGGTATGCGCATTGCCCAATTGAT
This sequence comes from Rickettsiales bacterium, assembly GCA_046348685.1. GTDB lineage: Bacteria > Pseudomonadota > Alphaproteobacteria > Rickettsiales > UBA998 > JAXMDT01. The sequence goes on along the minus strand of JAXMDT010000003.1, from coordinate 200,273 downwards.
CGCCGCACCGGTCACCCGTGTTGAATGGCAATTTGTAGAAACGCTCGACAGTACGACACGCGGCGAAGGCGGATTTGGCTCAACCGGTACGAAAGCGGCATAACAACCCATGCTGCTGATTCCACCAAAACTTATCCATATCGTGGAAGCGGTACTTTACATCGCGCTGCAGCCGGGTGCATCACCCGTGAACGGCAAGCTGCTTGCCAGTATGCAGGATATTCCGCCGCGGTATCTTGAATCAATGCTGCAACAACTCGTGCGCGGCGACATTCTGCGCAGCGTACGCGGGCCGCGTGGCGGTTATCTGCTAGCCCGCGAGCGGAGAAAAATCACCCTTGGTGATGTTATATCTATTTTCAACGAGTCGGAAGCATTACCAAACGGCAATTCATCTCTTGCAGAAAAAATTGTCCGCCCCGCGTTGACTGAAGCTAGTGTAAAAGGATATGATTACCTAAAGCATATTACGCTCGCTGAGCTTTGCGATTCCGCTCGTTATGAAGCACTCGCCAAGCAAGCCAAGGCTAATCCGTATGCACGCGCCGAGTATGAGATTTAGCGTCTGGCGCGAAACAAAGGACCGTTCTAATTTACTGCTTTCATCTTTTGGGATGTTCATAAGGAACCAGCGAAAATAAAGGAATCTGTTATGGAAGAACGAGTCGGCCGTGGCCGCATGTATGAATCGATTGTTGATACGATTGGTAATACGCCTCTTGTTAAGCTGAACCGCCTCGCGAAAGAAGCCGGAGCCGTAGCTGACGTCTATGTAAAGCTGGAATTTTTTAATCCGCTTTCTTCGGTTAAAGACCGTATTGCCGCCTCCATGATCGAAGCTGCCGAAGCAGCAGGCGCCATCAAGCCAAATACAGTGCTGGTTGAGCCGACATCTGGCAATACGGGGATTGCGCTTGCTTTCGTATGTGCAGCCAAAGGATACAAATTGACCCTCACCATGCCGGAAAGCATGTCGATCGAGCGCCGCAAGATGCTTAAATTTCTTGGCGCCGAATTAGTGCTGACCGAAGCGAAGCTCGGCATGAAAGGCGCCATTGCCAAAGCTGAGGAAATTCTTTCGAAAAATCCAGATGCTATCATGCTGCAGCAGTTCAAGAATAAGGCAAATCCAGCCATTCACCGCCGCACAACGGCGCTTGAAATATGGAATGATACGGAAGGAAAAGTTGATATATTCGTTACCGGCGTTGGCACCGGCGGCACCATCACCGGCGTTGGCGAAGTGCTGAAAGAAAAGAAACCGGATGTAAAGATCGTCGCTGTGGAACCGGAAGATAGCCCCGTTCTTTCCGGCGGCGCCCCCGGTCCGCATAAAATCCAAGGTATCGGCGCGGGATTCGTGCCGGAAATTCTTGATAAAGCAGTTATCGATGAGGTCGTAACTATCAGCAATCAGACCGCCTTTGAAACCGCGCGAAAAGCGTCCGTGCTGGATGGCATTCCAGTGGGAATCTCTTCAGGCGCAACGATTGCCGCCGCACTGGAAATTGCCGCTCGCCCTGAAATGAAAGGCAAACTGATCGTTGTTATCGCGGCATCGATTGCAGAGCGTTACATGTCGACCGATCTTTTCGCGGGAATGGAAGCCTGATTGGATTCTGACCATCGCCGCCGTTATGCCCGTCACTTGCTGATTCCTGAAATCGGCGAAGAAGGCCAGCAGAAATTATCAGATGCTTCCGTATTGGTCATCGGCGCAGGGGGACTTGGTGCAGCCGCAATGTCATACCTCGCTGCCGCTGGTATTGGACGTTTAGGCATCGTTGATCATGATCATGTCGAGCTTTCCAATCTCAACCGCCAGATTATTCATGAATCCGGCGATATTGGCCGCAAGAAAGTGGAAAGCGCCGCAGATCGTATTTCGGAGATTAATCCCTGCTGCCGCGTTGAAACTTATGCCGAGAAACTTGATGAAAAAAATGTAGCCCGCATTCTTAATTCCTGGAATCTCGTCCTTGACGGCTCGGACAATTTTCCAACGCGCTTTGCAGTCAATAGCGCCTGCCATGCCGGTAGAGTGCCCTTGATTTCCGGCGCGGTGCGCGGCTTGAAAGGGCAAATCACAACATTCAAGTCATACTTAGGCGCAGGCCACCCTTGTTATCGTTGCCTGGTGCCGGAACTGCCCCCCAATCGCAACGACTGTGCTGAGGGCGGCATTTTAGGGCCGATTGTCGGTGTCGTTGGCAGTCTAATGGCTGTTGAAGCAATAAAAGAAGTTATAGGAACTGGGCAGACCCTCGGCGGCAGACTACTGCGCTACGATGCGCTGAAACAGAGCTGGAAAGAAAGCCGTCTTGCCAAAGACCCGGAGTGCCCGGTATGTGCCGTTAATTAAGCGCCAGCACCTGCGGTTCTTCCTTTGGGGACTTCTGCCACCTTACTTGCGGCAAGACTTGCTTCCGTGACAATCGGTGAGGCTTGCGCAAGCTGGCCAGCAGTATCTGACCCAGCTTTATTTTTTTTGTCAGGTCCGATTTTAGGTTTATCTACGGAAACCGGAGATTCCTTTAAATCATCTCCTGAGCCAACCTTAGGAGGTTCAATTTTGGGCTCATCGACTTTCGGCGCCTCAATTGTAGGAGGTTCAATCTTTGGATCTTCAATGCTTACCGGCGTTTCATGATGGATGGCTCCCGTCTTTCCACCAGCTACTTTCATCTCATCCAGCGTGGATGTATCATCATTCCGATGATGCTTGCCTGCCGCGTTTTGGCCAATCAATCTGCTAAGCGCATCCTGTTCCGGCACTGCAACGGCTTTCGAGGCAACGATACCTTCCAGCACCTGCTGCGCTGTCATGCCTTCCGGTACAGGTACTGTGATATTTACCATATTCGGTTCATCGTCTCGTCGACGATCTACAAGAATTTTTGGTTTTTTAGCCTGATTCTCTTCCCGGTCGCGCCAACTGAGCTTCGCGTCTGATGCATCTTTAATCAACGCGTCGAGACGGCCAATAATATCCCCGGTCTGTTCGCCCAGCGCTTCCTTGATTTCAGTCAGTATTACATCTGACCCTGCAACGATGCTGTATACATCGGATGCTTTCGCGCCTGCGGTGCGTACCGCCTTAGCGATCAATTGGTCGCGTAACTCACCATCGAGTTTGGAAAGAGGCGTGGCATCCAGCTGGTCTTTAGGAAGGTCTTTGCAATCAGGAGCTACTTCTTTTTTCGTGCCAAAGATCAGATTTACATCTCCGGACTTACCAAAAGACGTATCCTCAACGACCAGATCCAAGCCCCCTATTTTACCAATCATATTCACGTCGAGCTTGGTCTTTTCTTCAGGCGTGAATAGTGGAGTGCCTTTTTCTACTCCATGCTTTGCATCGAGTTCCATAGCAGCTTCAATAACCGCTTTCAAAATATCGGTTTTGCGCTCTTCAATATTTTTAGAGACAAAATCCTTAGCAGCGATCGCATCGTCGGTTGGGCTTTTCCCATCCGCAGTAATACGATAATACACCCTGTTTTTTTCATCTTCGCTCGAAGATTCCGGCCCATGAAAAATATATCCGCCGCCGCCATGTTCTTTTTCGTGACGCTCGGTCCATACGCCGATTTTCTGCTTTAACTCGGCGGGCAATTGAATAGACTCATCGGCAAGTATTTCATTCACGAGTTTAAGCACATCTTTGTCGGAGGACCCGAAATAGACATCTTTCGACTTGCTCAAATCGTAATGCTCCTTGAAAAAGTCATATTGCGCCAACTCTTTTAAAAGTGCGGTTTCAACCGCATCGACCGAAATGGAATTTACGGCAGCAATCGGTGTTGAAAACGTAATGGTACTGTTATCCGTGCCAAAGTTTTTATCCACTTTTGCTTGAACATCCCCAACCGAAAGCGTGCCAGTTTCTCCGCCGGCCGCAGGCGTAACCTGCACGGACTCCAGAATTGCTTTCATGGAATCCTGCGCCGCCAGAAGCTGGGGGCTTTCCTCCGTAATCGGCTTTAATACCATACCGGAAGCAGAACCTGTAGTGATTGGATTTTCCTGCATAGTTCCGTGCGGCATCTTTTCCGCTTCGGTGGTCAGTGCAAGTGCTTCCGTTAAATTTCCAGACATATCAGACACAAAAAGGCTCCACGTTTATGGTAAAAGTTGGGTACCCTTTGTTTCTAACACCGCAGTATGACGGCTTGATGACAGAAACCAATAAAAATCAGATGTGGCAACCGCCTGTAATGCCTTGTTTTTTGAAATAATGCTGGTGGTATTCTTCTGCCGGCCAGAAGATTGCCACCGGTTCAAGGCTGGTGACAATTTTACGAGGAAAAGCGCCGATTCGATCCAGCTCCGCAATGGTTTCGCGCGCCTCCTTTTCCTGCTCCGGGCTTTGGATAAAGATTGCCGACCGGTATTGGCTACCAACATCCGGGCCCTGGCGGTTGAGCGTGGTAGGATCATGCATCTTGAAAAAGAAGTTCACCAATTCGCGGAATGAAATCACGTTTTCATCAAATTCCACTTCCAAAGCTTCGGCATGGTATGTATTGCCATTGCAGACATCCTTGTAGGTTGGCTTTTCCGTCCTGCCGCCAATATATCCGACTGTGGTTTTGAGTACGCCCGGCAAGGTTTCGAATGCATCCTGCACTCCCCAGAAACATCCCGCAGCGAAAACAGCTTTTTGCATGACTTTAATATAGTTGAGTTCTGACTTATTTCCAGTATGCAGATTTTATGAAAATCGCCACCTGGAATATCAACTCCGTCCGCCTCCGCATGCCGCTGGTCAAAAAACTGGCAAAAGAGCATGCGCCGGATATCCTCTGTCTTCAGGAAACAAAGGTTACGGACGAATTGTTTCCTGAAAGCGATCTGGACAAGCTTGGCTTCAAGCACCGCTTTTTCAGCGGCCAAAAGAGTTATAACGGTGTCGCTATTCTTTCCAAGCTGCCGCTAAAAGATCGTGAAGTCATTGATGAGTTCGGAGGGGGTATTCATCGCCGCCATATTGCCGCAACGCTGCCGGATGGCACCCGCTTGCATAATTTTTATGTGCCTGCAGGAGGAGATATTCCAGACCCGGTAGCTAATCCCAAATTCGCCGATAAACTGCGCTGCGTGGCAGAGATGACCACTTGGTCGAAAGATGTAAAACCCGCTTCCAAGACCATTATCATGGGTGATTTCAATATCGCACCGCACGAGCATGATGTGTGGTCGCATAAGCAGTTGCTGGATGTGGTCAGTCACACGCCGGTGGAAACCGAAGGCCTCCTTGCTTTCAAAGGCATCAGTAAATGGATCGATATCGCGCGGGAGTACGTTCCGCTTGAGCAAAAGCTCTATAGCTGGTGGAGCTATCGAAATCAGGACTGGAAGAAATCAGACCGGGGACGGCGCCTTGACCATATCTGGATTACACCGGGCTTAAAGGATGCTTTGGTCAGTTGCCATACCCTGCGCGACGCGCGGGATTGGATAAGTCCGTCCGATCATGTGCCGGTCATGGTAGAAGTGAATTTATAGCCTCTTTACCAATGCGCTGCATGGGACTCGGCTAGCTCTGGAATGACAAGATTAGGCTTCGGTGGTTGTCGTGGTAACGGGATCACCGTTTAATGCGCTATGATAGGCATTGATGACTTTATCCATCGGATTGGCCGCAATCGCATTGGCAGATGCTCTGGTAGAAGCCGCGTTATAGGCCGCGGCGGAAATCGTGGCGTATGCCTGTTTCATGGCTGCCTTTGCCGCTGCACTTAAAATCAGGTTACCGGAAGAAGACGTCCCTCCCACCCAGGCGCCGACAATGCCTGTACCACCACTGCTTAAGCCATCGAGTAGAGACTGAACAGCAGGCGACAGCGTCACGGAATCGGAAAGATCCGAAACTGCATGATCGGCAATGCTCGCGGCATCGATGGCGGACGAAATCGCATCAAGCACGGATGAACCGGACGAAGAATTGCTCTTCGAAGAAGGATTCAGCAAATTGTAATAAGATGGAGTTGTGGAAACCGAGCCGAACATACCTGTCTTTTACCATGCATACATTGCAATACACAAAGTATACGTGAAAACAGGCATTAAGTCAAAAAATCCAAGCCTTTGATTCTTTTAACTTTCCTCCGTTTCGCTCACAGCTCCGCTCCCTGTATCGACATCCGTATCAACATCCGTCTCGGCAGGCCCCTGCGCGGTGGTTATCTCATGCCAGCGCGCCACGACATCGAGCATAAAATTGCTCGATTTGGTTTCCTGAGCATCATCGCTAACATCGCCTAACGGATTGAATGTCGTATCCTGACCACCCATAGCCGCCAGGAATATACCGACAGGATTGATCGAAAGCGCCTTTTCTTTCGCGCTCAGGATTTCCGGCGACAGGCCCTCGCCTTCCAGATCGTTCATTATTGCATCGAACGTATCCTGCGTGAACGGCGCATCCTTATATTTCTGAATAACGGATTCTATCGTATTGCGTTGGCGAATGTTCAGCACAAAACGGTCGCCGCTGAAATCCGTGAAGATAGGCGATGCCTTTTCGAGCATGGCTTTCGCTTCATCGCTAAGATTTAAATCCACCGCCTCGTCGATATTTGGCGTTTGAGCGGCAGACTTATCGTTTGCCAGCACATTCGCCAATGTCTCCGTGGTTACAGTCGTTTTATTATCCTTGTCGAGCGCCGCAAATGCGCTGCTTAAGCTGGTATTAATCGTCGTCATAAAACACTCCTGTTCTGCTCCCATTAATTGTTATGCAAAAAAAATGCCTTATTGACTTTTTGCGCTATCTTTTTCTAACCATGTGGCATGCGTTTATTTCTAACACTCTTAATGTTGGTCCCAGCCCTGCCCGCCTCTGCGTTTGACTTGAACGTTCCTGTACAATGTGACCTTGGCAAAGAGTGCTTTGTGCAAAACTATGTCGATCAGGCGGCGGGTAGCGATTATCAGGATTTCATGTGCAACAAACTAACCTACGATAAGCATGACGGTATCGACATCCGCCTGCCGACGCGTGCCGAGATGGACAAAGGCGTGAAAGTGCTCGCCGCCGCGGATGGCGCCGTGCTGAATGTCAGGGATGAGATGGCGGATATTTCCGTCCGCAAGATCGACCGGAATACGATTAAGGACAAAGAATGTGGCAACGGCGTTGTCATCGATCACGCGGACGGCTGGCAGACGCAATATTGTCACATGATGAAAGGCAGCGTCATCGTCCACAAAGGCCAGACTGTCAAAGCGGGCGATCCGCTTGGCCTGATAGGGCTTTCAGGCGATACGGAGTTTCCGCACGTGCATGTTTCCGTGCGTAAGGATGGCGCTAAAGTCGATCCTTATACAGGCGGCAGTATGGAAACAGGCTGCGGCAAAGGTACAAAATCACTGTGGAGCGCCACTGCCGCAGAAGCCATGCAGTATCGCGATACGGGTGTGCTGAAGACGGGTTTCATTCAGGATGTCCCAAAATATGATGACGTCATGGATGGAAAATTCAGCGGCACGGAGATTAAACAAGATGCACCGATGATGATTTTCTGGAGCTTGCTTTACGGCCTGCATACAGGAGACGTGCTCTCGATGAAGCTCACCGATCCGCAAGGAAATATTGCCGTTTCAAAAGATGTCACGCTTGATCGCGCCAAGGCACAGTATTTTCAATTCATTGGCAAAAAGCGCAAAACGGATCCTTGGGCAAAAGGCACCTATACCGGCTTGGTATCCGTCCTTCGAGATGGAAAAACGGTGGCGGAATCGAGGGGTGAATTTCTCGTGGATTAGTGCCACCCTCACCCTACCCCTCTCCCTCTAGTAGAGGGAGAGGGAAGCTGTCGCTCCGCATCAGCGGAGCAAAGCGGGTGAGGATGACAAAATAAAAAATAACTAGTGGATTAAAACCGGTTCGAGATGATTCAGGCGCGCCGAATAATACGCAGCCTCTTCCGTTTCAAACACCGCCAGCTGTACGCCGTCTTCGCTGTACACACCATACGCGGTGAGATCGTCTTCCAGAACGATCGGGCGAACATACGTGACAAACGCGGCATCCTTGCTGGGTTTCAGTTCTTCCAGGTTTAAAAATACATCGTCCGTCATCGTCATACGTTCATCCTCAACATCGTTTATTATTGCACCCACTATACCACAACCGGTAGGGGCCTAAGTGTGAAGTTTCTGTGACGGAGGGAAATTAATTATTCTTTTTTTGGAAGATTTTGAGTTAATTAGGCGATTTACAGCTTCATTAAGCTCTAAATCATTTTTCATTGCTTGTGAAAGCTTCTCAACAAATTCGAAAAGTACAATTCTAATGCTTTCTGCAATTGCCAAACATTCCTCATCTGTTTTCGTGTGTACTCCTTCACTTAGAGCGCTATGCAGTAAAGTAAGTGGATTTCGGCCGTTGATTAAAAGAGCTTGAGGTATTGCATGCTTTATAGATTCAATCGCTTTGCTGAATTGCGTTTCTTGCTTCGCTAAATTTAATTCTTGTATTAATTCATCTGAAGCACCTAATTTTTCAGAAACACGAATAATTTCATCAAACAAGCTGTTTCTTTTTTCTTCAATTATTCGTCGGTAATATGTAAGTGCGCCAATTCCAAGGCCCTGTGTTTCGCATCTTCTCCCTCTTAAAAAATATTCTTTCTCGTTTCCTAACAAAGTAATAACCTTTGACGGAGTTGCAAAACCAAAAAGTGGGTACTCTCCATATTTAAAAACATATGCCCAATTTTTGTCTTCGCTTAAAACCAAATTAATTGAATAGGTTTTTGTTGAGCGGCTGCAATTCTTGCAGATAAAATGAACAAATGTTTCAATTGATCGATTAATAGGAAGTACTATTTTTTTATCGTTAGATTGAAAAAATCTTACGCCATTACAGATATGGCAATCTAATTGAATTGGAGTTAGCGTAATAGAGTATTGATATTCTACGATCTCAGGTTTTATACTAACTTTTTTATAAGGTGCAATTTTCTCGAAAAAAACACTTACTATAACAGATGTTGGAATAGTTATCTCTTTAGGTTTTTCGATTTCTTTATTGATTGTCATTGGCATTTAAATGATTGTTAAAGCATATTATAAACGAAACGTCTTGTGAGGCAATACTCTAACGCAGACATTAAAAAAGGAACCCAAAATGGGCTCCTTTTTTAATGGTCGGGGCGAGAGGATTTGAACCTCCGACCCCTTGCACCCCATGCAAGTGCGCTACCGGGCTGCGCTACGCCCCGACACGGATTTGTGTACTGGATTCCAGCTTTCGCTGGAATGACGATACATCTGGATCGAGGGGTCCTCGATCAGGCGGGAACATAGCGAACGCGCCCTAGGCTGGCAATGAGGAAATCACTTATATGTCATACCGGCGAAGGCCGGTATCCACGATTTTTCTAAGATAAGTAAGACGTAGACCCCGGCTTACGCCGGGGTGACAATTAGGAGGCTAAAACGCGTTTCATGGCGTGTAATTCGTCGCGCAGCGCGAAAAGTAACGAAATATCGCCTTTGCTGAGACCAGCGGAGGTTTGTGGCGCGGGCGCTGGAGGCAGAAGCGCAGGTGGCACGAAGGAGGACACCACAGGCTTCACGCCTTCTTTTTTATCGCGAAGCAGTTTAGGAAGCGCCGCCTGCGCACCTTTGATCGTATATTTTTTCTGGTGGACGAGATCGCGTATGATGAGCAGCGCATCCACATCCTCATTGCGATAGAAACGCCGGCCGCCTGCCCGCTTCAACGGCTGAATCTGCGGAAACTTGGTTTCCCAGAAACGCAGCACATGCGGCGGCAATTCGAGAATCTCCGCCACTTCACGGATCGTCTTTAGCGCACCAGGCGCTTTTTCATCGGCAAGCGGGGGCAACGCTGCTTACCGAAAACTTAAGCGGGTTTCTTGGAGCCGGGGAGATAACCGCCGAGGCTTTCATTGACTTGCGTTTTGAGCAGGTTCGACGGATTGAAGGAAAGCACGGTGCGCGGTGTAATCGGCACTTCGACGCCGGTTTTCGGATTGCGGCCAACGCGCGCTTTTTTCTTGCGAAGCGCGAAGGTGCCGAACGACGAAAGTTTCACGGTCTGGCCTTCTTCGAGGGCGAGCGCGATTTCTTCAAACACGGCATCCACCATATTCATCGAATCGGAGAGCGAGAGCCCTACTTCGCGGTAGACTGCATTGCCGAGTACGGCACGGGTGATCGTTTTATCGTCTTCGATTTCTGTCGTCATGGTGGCCTCCTTCAAAGCTTTTTACCAGCGTATTAAAACACTTCCCCAAGTAAACCCGGCTCCCAGCGCTGTCAAGAGCACGAGGTCGCCTGATTTAATCTTTCCCTGGGTAGCCGCGTGATCCAGTGCAAGGGGGATGGACGCGGATGACGTGTTGGCGTGCTGGGATACTGTCATAATAACCCTTGATTCGTCAATACCTAGCTTCTTTGCCGTGGCCGAGAGGATGCGCGCATTTGCCTGGTGTGGCACAACCCACTTCACCTGGTCCGGATCGATCCGTGCCCTGTCCAGTACGCACAGGGATGATTCCGTCATGCATTCGACCGCATGGCGGAAGACTTCCTTACCTTCCATTTGCAGGAAACCCGCGGTTTTGCTGGAAGATATGCCTCCCGTTGTATGCAGCAGGTCGGCGTAGGCACCGTTAGCCGCCCAATGCGTGGCGAGGACACCGCGGCTTGATTCATTTTCTGCAGACAGGATGACGGCGCCTGCCCCGTCACCAAACAAAATAGCGGTTTTTCGATCATTCCAATCAACCACGCGGGACATAGTTTCCGCCCCGATGACCAGCACGTTCTTTGCTGTCTCCGCTTTGATCATGCTATCGGCAACTGTCATTGCATAGACAAACCCGCTACATGCTGCCTGCATGTCAAAGGCAGCGGATTGCATACAGCCGAGCGCCTGCTGCACTCGCGCCGAACAGCCGGGAAATGTTTCATCCGGCGTAGCGGTCGCAACCAGTACTACATCGATTATTTCCGGCCTTATACTCGATTTCGCCAAGGCTTTGCGGGCTGCTTTAGTCGCCAAATGGGAGGTATATTCGGCTTCCGCCGCGATATGGCGCTGGGTGATGCCGGTGCGCTCGCGAATCCAGATATCCGATGTTTCAAGCGATTTTTCGAGATCGCTATTCGTCACCACTTTTTCAGGAAGGTAGCTGCCGGTCGATAGAATAACAGAACGAGTCATTAGGTATTGGCGAATTCCGAATGGTCGATGTCGGCGAAAAGATGCTCCACTCCCGTGACCATCAACGGTGCGAGCCGGTTGAGCTCCTGTGAAATCTTTTCATTCACATTCGCGCCAATGAGTTCATACGCCACCTTGATTGCGTTGGCAAAGGCTTTCCCATCCGCACCGCCATGACTTTTCACGGCAATGCCATTTAGTCCCAGAAACATGGCGCCATTATAGCGGCGAGGGTCTACTTTAATTCGCAGTTGCTTGAATGCTGGCTTGGCAATCAGATAGGCCAGTTTACCTGCCCACGAAGATTCCATCGCGGTACGCAGCTGGCGATAGAAGAACATGGCGACGCCTTCGGAGGATTTCAGTGCAATGTTACCGGAAAATCCATCCGTCACAACAACATCGACTTCGCCATTGGTGATATCGTCGCCTTCTACGAAACCAATGAAATTAAGCAGGTTTGAAGCCTCGCGCAGGATATTCGCCGCCCCCCGCACTTCCTCATGCCCCTTCATGTCTTCCGATCCGATGTTAAGCAGACCAATCTTGGGCTTTTCAATACCCAGCACAGCGCGCGCATACGCATCGCCCATCAGCGCGAATTCGCATAGCTCCTGAGCATCGGAATAGACGTTAGCTCCCAAATCGAGCATCACCACATCGTGATGCACATTGGGCATGATGCCGGCGATCGCGGGGCGCGTGATGCCCGGAAGCGTTTTGAAAATCATTTTCGACATGGCCATGAAAGCCCCGGTATTACCGGCGGATACAACACCGCTTGCTTTCCCATCTTTTACCGCTTCGATAGCAAGGCGCATACTTGTATTCTTGCCTCGGCGAAGTGCGAGCGACGGTTTTTCGTTGCCGGGAACAAATTCGTCGGTATGAACGATGGTGGACGCGGCTTTTAGTCCGGGATGCGCATCGAGCAGAGGACCGATTTTTTTCTCATCACCAAAAAAAAGGAAACTGCGCTGAGGTTGCTTGCGATACGCAATAGCAGCGCCCTCAATAACGATATTGGGTGCGTGGTCTCCGCCCATCGCATCTACAGAAAGCGGCAAGCCAGATGGCATGGCGGAAAGAAAACTAGTGGTTTACTTTTGCTTTAGTAACCTGGCGGCCATTATAATAGCCGTCCGGAGAAACGTGGTGCGGACGTTTCAGTTCGCCCGTGGTTTTATCTTCCACAGCCGTTTTCTTTTTCAGCGCCAGGTGCGAGCGGCGCATACCGCGGGCAGATGGACTTGTTTTTCTCTTTGGCACAGCCATGGAGGTCTCCGTTAAATATTTTGATCATAATCACAGGCCTAGCCTGCAGGAAGGCCGGGATTATACCCATCTGAAAGATAAAATAAAGCAAAATGATGCGGCTCTTCCATGGACATGCCGGATCAGGCAGTGTATGAAAAATATCCGTAAAGAATCAAGGTTTTATGAAGCAACAGGCTATAGGAAAAATAGTTGCCGTTCTGGTCACCTACAATATAGGCGAATCCGTACACCAGACTGTAAATTCTATTAAATCTCAGGTAGATGGGCTGATAATTATCGATAACGGGTCTCATCCTGATACATTGCACATCCTGCGCAGCATCGTAGCCGGAGCCCCTGAATTTTACACATTAATTGAACGCACGGAAAATAATCTGGCAGCTGCCCAGAATGCCGGAATCGCCGCCGCGCGTGCACAAGGCGCGGATTGGGTTATCCTCAGCGATCATGACAGCTTCTTTGACGTTGCGATGGTGCATAATCTCGCTACTGCGTATCAAAATCTATCGGATGCAAATATCGCCTTACTTGCCCCCGCTCTTTTTGACCGTAATTCGGAGCGCGGTCCGCGCTATCTGCGCAAGTATGGAAAGTTTTTATTTAAATGGACTGGTTTTGAAAATCGCCCCTACCTCGACGACCTGATGTGCGCCATCGCCTCCGGAAGCTTGATTTCTATGCAGGTCCTGGATCAAGTCGGCGGCATGGATGAAACATACGGTATTGATGATGTGGATCGTGAGTTTTGCCTGCGGTTGATTACGAATGGTTATAAGATTGTCGCCGTCCGTGATGCGCTGCTGTATCACCAGCTTGGTCATTGCCGCGATCATAAGTTGATGGGCGTGCGGCTCACGACAAGCAATCACGAGGCAGATCGCCGCTATACGATTTACCGTAATCGCATCCGCAACTGGAGGCGCTATGGCAGGCAATGGCCTGGATTTGTGTTATTTGATATTCTCGCAATGAAATTGGATTTTTTCCGTATTCTGGTGTGTGAAAGTGGTAAGCTCAATAAAATGCGCAATGCGATCCGCGGTGCATTTCAGGGATTGACGGCGCAGGCAGCATGAAATCGGTTCCCTCACCAGAAACGACATTATCCGTCACAGCCCGTGCGCTTTCCCATCGCCGCAAGCTTGCATTATCTTTGAAAGGGAATGATTACGGATCGACGATCAGCACCAGCGATACGATTTTCCTGCCCAATACTAACGTTATTGATACTGCTAATGACGCGATGCGCTACCGCGGCGAGCTGGATTTAGCGGCGTTTGGCAAACGTTACCATAACCATATGGAGCACCTGCATCGACGCCCTGCGACCGACAAGGAAGCGCGTGTATTCGACCGCCTCGAAGTTGCCCGTCTGGAAATTCTTGCCAGTAAAAGCGGTATGAAGGGCCTTGCGCATAATCTTGCCGCACGCACTGACCGCCAGTTGGAGCAGGATGGCATTTCTGGCCAATCCGAAACGCCATGGGGAGAAGTGCTCGCCGGAGTATTACGCGAGGTTGCCAGCGGTCAGCCAGTGCCAAAATCCTTAGACCGGCATACCGCCCGCGTGCGGCTGCAGATTGAAAAACATGCTTATGCTTTCCTTGAAAAACTGGCTCATGCTGTCACATCCCAAAAAGAATTTGCATCCTTATCGCGCGAATTGATCACCGCGCTTGGCGGCATGGAAACGGGCGTAAGTAATAGCAGCGCGCAGTTCCTGCCTCAGGAAACGGAGGAAAACTCCGATCAGACCGTAGATAGCACATCTACATCGGAACAAACGGATGATGTATCCACCGAGCGCGGCGAACAGCGCACAACGCAGCAGGAAAGCGGCGAAGGCGCAACGTCGATGTCGGAAGAAAAAGGTGATGACGCCTTCACGCTGCGTGATCCGGACGGCGATATTCCAAACCCTCCCTCTTCACAATTTGCGCTTCCTTCTTCTTCCTACCGCGTGTTTCGGCGCGAGTTCGATGAGATCATCTTCGCACATGAATTGGTTCCGGCGGATGAATTGGTGCGCTTACGGGCACAGCTCGATGAAAAACTCACCCAGGTGCGCGGTACATTTTCCAAACTGTCAGCCGCATTGCAGCGCCTTTTGCTTGCACGTAAGCAACGCGCCTGGGAATTCGATCTGGAAGACGGGATGATTCATTCCGCACGCCTTGCACGCCTCGTTGCATCGCCCGTGCATAACCAAATTTTCAAACGCGAAAAAGATACCGATTTTAAAGATACGGTAGTTACGTTGCTGCTTGATAATTCCGGCTCAATGCGAGGAAGGCCTATTACGATTGCTGCGCTGTCCGCCGATATTCTTGCAAAGACACTGGAGCGCGCTGGCGTTAAAGTCGAAATACTTGGCTTTACCACCAAAGATTGGAAAGGCGGACAGAGCTACAAAGAATGGGTAAAGGAAAACCGCCCGTCTCAACCTGGCCGACTAAATGATCTGCGCCATATCATTTACAAGCCGGCAGATCTTCCTTTCGTGCGGGCGCGGCGCAATCTCGGGCTGATGCTGAAAGATGGATTGCTTAAGGAAAATATCGACGGTGAAGCACTGCTCTGGGCATACGAGCGTCTGCGCAAGCGTCCTGAAGAGCGCAAAATTTTAATGGTGATTTCAGATGGCGCGCCCGTTGACGATGCCACGTTATCGGCGAATTCCGCCGGCTATCTCGATAAGCACCTGCGTGAAGCGATTGCATTCCTGGAGAACAAACCGGAGATTGAATTACTGGCAATCGGCATCGGTCACGATGTGACGCGCTACTATAAACATTCCGTCACACTGAATGATGTTTCGCGCCTCGGCGAAACGATGACGCAAGAACTCGTAAAATTATTTGAAAAGTAAACTACGCTTGTTTCTTTTTCAGCTTGCGCTTGATCTTCAGCGATTCTTCACTCAGGCGGGAATTAGGCGTGCCCAGTAGATAGTTATCGATGCCGCCATTATGCTCGATGGTGCGGATACCATTTGCGGTGACGCGCATATGCACATCATGACCGAGAATTTCGCTTGGCAGCGACACGTGCTGCAAATTTGGCAGAAAGCGGCGCTTCGTTTTACGGTTCGAGTGCGACACTTTATTGCCGCTTTGAACCGTTTTACCTGAAATATCGCATTTACGTGTCATGGTCGTCTCCGTCCCTCTTTTTACCTCTTTGACATACGCAAAAAGGCGTTCTTTATCAAAATGAACGCGGATATCTAACGGGGAATCAAAGGAAGGTCAAGGGATTTATGCAACGCCGAAGCCGCCATCATTGGATGGCCCGCCCACTAATTCAGCAAAGCTGCTCGGCCCGCCAGCCGAACCAGGCGAAAGGCTGCCCAAAGATGCTTCCTGAATAGGCGCATGTTCAATTGCTGCCTGCATAATTGGTGCATTATCCTGAAACAATTGGTCTTTTGCCACTACGCATGCTTTCAGCTGATTTGCAATTGAGGCGAATGCACCTTGATAACGTGGTAATATACCTGGAATTTGCGAACCTAATAGACCAGGGCTATCCGGCAAAATACCATTAGGAGCGGTTCCTAAATTGACCCGCAAAAGACATGCAATAGCCTGAGCCGGCAGGTTCATGACACCCTGGCCGCCGGGCGCGCCTCCTCCACCGCCGCCAATTTGCCCTGAAGCAAACATTGCCGCGGAGTTGGGGCCACCTACATTCAATAAGTCATCAGACATATTTTTCTCTATAATACAGACTACTATACTAAGTTTACAGATTTATGACAATATCATAAGGATCTAGTTGGCACGCATCACCTGCATCGGGCTATCCAAGGAAAAGGCCGGAATATCAATATCAAAGCGTTCGCGGCTGATGATATCCTCCATTTCGTAGGTGCCAACCATGATACCTGAAGGCGTTTGCAGGACTGTGCCGCTGGTATATTCGAACATGTCACCCGGACGAATGATTGGCTGCTCGCCAACGACGCCAGGGCCGTGCACACGCTGCACTTGCCCGTGCGCATCTGTAATATACCAGGTGCGATTAATAAGCTGCACCGTATCCTCACCCAGATTTTCCAGATGTATGGTGTAAGCCCAGACATAATGGCCATCATCAGGCTCCGACTGATTTTCTAAAAAATTCGGAATCGCGGTGACTTTGATGAAATTAGTTGTCTTGGTGAACATCGACAGGAACGTAGGGCGATTTTCGCAAGAAGGCAATAGTGCGCTAGTCCAGCGCTCCGATAAAAGGCAGCTCGCGATAAAAGTTGGCATAATCGAGACCGAACCCGACGACAAATCGGTCCGGCACCATAAATCCGACGAAGTTGGCTTCTACTTCTGCACGGCGCTTACCCGGCTTTTCGAGCAGCACGCAAATTTTCAGAATCTTGGCACCGCGTTTCAGCATAATAGTACGCGCATAATCAAGCGTACGGCCGGACTCCAGAATATCATCAACGATGAGTACGGTGCGGTCCATCACATCATCGGCAATATCGCGCTCGATGGTAATGAGATTTCCGCCTTCCTTGCGTATGCCATAACTGGAGAGCGTCATGAAATCGATTTGCGGTTCAGCGCCATGCTTATGCAACGCTCGAATTAAATCCGCCGTAAAGACAAAGCTGCCGCGCAGTAGGCCAACGATGATGAAATCCTTGCCTATTGTGGAGACAATTTCGTTTGCGAGGGAATCGATACGCTCGGCAATCTGCTGCGCGCTGAACATCACTTCAACTGTTTTTGGATCCTGATAATCTGCAGGTTTCTGCATGCTATGCATTATTGCCGCAGGGAAAGCTCGGTCGGGCTGCCAATTTCCACAACCAATGCGTTATTACGTGGACCCGCACGGCTTTCCAGCGCGTCACGCACAAACGGAATTTCCTGCCCCGGCTTTAGCTGACCCGGCTGTTCGAAACTCCATTGACGTACCGAAACTCCGTCTTTGTCGACCAGAGATATGGAAAGCACTGGAAGCGAAATAGTTACGTCCGATGTATTGACGATTTTTCCGGAAAGACCGTACTTGATTTTGCTGCCGTTCTGCATCTCGGTGAGCGCAAGGTCGGTCAATTTCAAACCGGACGTGTCTGCATAACCAACACTGTTATACATGGATTTAAGCGCAGGAATCGAAACCATGACGGTATCACGAAAAGCAAGGAAACACATGAACATGAGTAGCGTGAACGTCGCGCCGTTGGCGATCCAGACCCAGATAGCATAGCGGCCAAGGTCGGTAACCGGCTTTTCCTGTTTCTGCTGCACGGCAGCGCGAGTTTTTTTAGGGCGATTGGCAAAGTCAAATTGAGGTTTTTCTTCGATACCCGCTGCAAGCAAAGCTTGCAAATCTTCCCGCGGCGGAACAAATTGCTCAATGACAGGTTCAACGACCGGAGCGGCGGCAGTTTCGTCCTCTTCGTGGATATCCTCTTCGACCGGTGGCTCATGGAGATGGTGCGCATCATCAACATCCATCGGATCGATAATCAAATCGTTAGGTTCGGCAAACCATTCGAATTTGCACTTTGCGCAACGCACTTTGCGCCCGGAATCGCCAAGCGCGTTCTGGGGTACACGGAAACGTGAACCGCAATCCGGACATGCGAGTTGCATTGCTCTCCCTTTTCTTCTTTTTGTTTTATTGTTGCCTTTAGTAATATCCCACAAGCTTCAACTTGTCTAATTGATTCCCATACGGCATACCTTCTGTATGATTACCTGTTACAATTTAACACTGGAATATACACCCGGAAGGCGGGTTCTAAACGGGGTTTCTTTGAAGCTCGCCAAAGGCGGATTTTATTTTTTAACCGGTGCCAGCGGAGCTGGAAAATCGACATTTTTGAATATCTTATCCTTAAATATACGCCCCACCTCGGGCAAGCTGATGATGCTGGGTAAAGAGGTCACCGATCTTCATCATTCGGAGTTGCCTCAGCTTAGACGGGGCATTGGGTCAGTTGTTCAGGATTTTCAGCTGCTTGAGCATCTAACTGTAGCAGAAAACATCGCTTTACCACAAAAAATCATGGGGATAGATGAAAATGAGATCGCCGCGAAAGTGGATCAGCTCCTGGGCTGGATCGAAATGAGCGAATTTAAGGATGTTAAGCCTAAATTGCTATCGGGCGGCCAAAAGCAGCGGGTGGCTATTGCCCGGGCAGTTATCAACAATCCTCCACTTCTCCTCTGCGATGAGCCGACCGGTAACCTCGACCCAGCGCTTCGCAAGCGGTTCATGTACCTGTTTGAATCGCTCAACGACTTAGGCACTACAGTCATTTTTGCCACGCACGATGAAGAATTGATCCGTGAATTCGATTATCCTGTGCTGACGCTCAAGGATGGCCTTGTAAAGGAAAGCCGTGCGGCTTAAGTAGCAAACAAATCATTTTTTCGGAGGCACTCATGTCACTTAAAGGTAAATCCGCCATCGTTACCGGTTCCACCAGCGGCATCGGCCTTGGCATTGCTCAGGCACTCGCCAAAGATGGCGTCCATATCATGATCAATGGTTTCGGTGACGCTGCCGCCATCGAAAAGGAACGCGCGGGTTTGGAAAAGTTAGGCGTCAAAGCACTCTACTCTCCTGCCGATATGAGCAAGCCTGCCGAAATTCAAAAGATGGTGAAAGATGCGGAAGCGGCGTTTGGCTCCGTTGATATTATGGTCAGCAATGCTGGCATCCAGAATGTACAGCCGATTGATGAATTCGACGACGCGAAATGGGATGCGATCATCGCTATCAATCTATCTGCAGCATTTCATGGCATTAAAGCCGCAGCGCCCGGCATGAAGAAAAAAGGCTGGGGCCGCATTATCAACATCGCCTCGATTCACGGCTTAGTCGCTTCCGAATTCAAAGCGGCGTATGTTGCCGCAAAACACGGCGTTGTTGGACTGACGAAAGTCGCCGCACTTGATCTCGCACCGTATGGCATTACTGCAAATGCGATCTGTCCCGGCTATGTGGATACGCCGCTCGTGCGCAAGCAAATCCCCGAGCAGGCCAAAGCGCATAATATGTCGGAAAAGGACGTCGTCGATAAAGTGCTGCTAAAGACTCATGCGGTGAAAGAGTTTGTCAGGGTCGAGGACATCGCCGCGATGGTCCTTTATCTCTGCTCGGATTCCGCCCGCTGCATTACCGGTACGCCGATGGTCATCGACGCAGGCTGGAGCGCACAGTAAAGCTTAAATTAAGTACTTATACCCCAACCTTTAGGTTGCCCGGCTTTTATATCTGCTGCCCAACTATCAGGCGCAGCATGATTCACTTCAACGCCTGGCGTCCACAAATCACCTTTAGTATTCGCGGTTAATCCAGACATTACGATTGCATCTTGCAAATCCAATAATGATGTGTCTTCTACATCAACATGCAGGTGAGCGCTTCCATTTTGATAAATACCAGCATTTGCTCTGCATTTAATACCACGATCGCTTAATTTCTCTGCAACTTCGGTAGGATTGGCTGCCATTGTGAGTAAAACCTTGCCTGTGCTGGTAGCTGCATCGTGCTCAATACCGTTTACCAAGCCGCCGCCAGTGTTTTTATAATATAATGTTGTCATCGTTTTTCTCCCTAAAACAATGTATCAAGCCTGATATAACTTTGTATTACAATTATATTAAAAATCAGCGTCTTTACTAACTAAACGCTAGAACCCCATCCCCTACGATCTGAACAGCCATAGCCGCCAGTAAGACTCCTAAGAGCCTGGAAAGTACCACTCTTCCGGTCACTCCGAGTAAGCGGTTGATAGGCTCGGCCATTAAAAAGGTCAGTAGGCAGGAGCCTATAATCACTCCGATAATAACGATCAGGGCAATCAGATCAACGATATTGCCGTGGGTATTGCTGGCGAGCAGGATCGTCGCCGTAATCGCGCCGGGGCCAGCCATGAGGGGAATGGCTAGCGGAAAGGCGGCAATATTATGCGGCGCATCTTCGACGATGGTCGTTTCTGCCGCCTCGTTCTTACGTGGCGTGCGATGCTCGAACACCATTTCAGCCGCGATATAAAATAGCAGCAACCCGCCAGCTATCTTGAACGCTGGGATACTGATCGACAACGCATTAAGCAGCGCCTGGCCGCCTAACGCTGCCGCTGCCAGAATACAAAATGCGATGATCACGGCCTGGTACGCCGTCTTCTTGCGCGAGATCGCACTCATCGAAGCGGTCAATCCAAGGAAGATCGTTGCGAGTCCGGGCGGATCGATCGCGACGAACAGCGTAATAAAAGCGGATTTGAGAAAGGCGATGTCCATAGGGACTAGAGGGAAATCATTTCAGGCAATTGCACATCGAATACGCGTTGGTAGAATTCTGCGATAACCGGGCGCTCTGATTCATCGCATTTGTTCATGAATGCATAGCGGAACGCTAATTCCCGATCTCCAAAAATAGCCATATTTTCTGCCCAGTGGATCACTGTGCGCGGCGACATGACGGTTGAAATATCACCGTTGGCAAAAGCAATGCGTGTAAGCCCCGCCATTTTTACCATGCTTCGGATTTCCTCTTTGCCTTTGGAAGTATCCATTGCAGGAACTTTAGCAAGAACAATATTCTGTTCGACCTCTTCCGGCAGATAGTTTAGCGTCGCCACGATGTGCCAGCGGTCCATCTGCCCCTGGTTGATAGGGTTTGTACCATGATACAGACCGCTTGCATCGCCAAGCCCAACAGTGTTTGCGGTCGCAAACAAGCGGAATCCCGGGTGGGCATGCAGCACGCGATTCTGATCGAGCAACGTCAACTTACCTTCGGTTTCGAGCACGCGCTGCAGCACGAACATGACATCCGGACGCGCCGCATCGTATTCATCGAAAACGAGAGCCATACGGCGTTGAATCGCCCATGGAATCATTCCCTCGACGAATTCGGTTATCTGCTTGCCGTCTTTGAGAACGATCATGTCACGGCCAATCAGATCCACACGGCTGACATGCCCATCAAGGTTGATGCGAATCAGCGGCCAATTCAGGCGCGCCGCCACCTGCTCAACGTGACTCGATTTACCGGTGCCATGATAGCCTTGTACCAGAACATTCTTACGATGAGTAAATCCGGCAAGTATGGCGAGCGTCGTTTCCTTATCAAACTGGTAAGAGCTATCTTTAGCAGGCACATACTCGCTCTGCTCGGATAGGACCGGAACTTTCACGTCGCTATCTATATCAAAAACATCGCGCGCCGCCATCCACGCCGCGCCTTCGATAACGGGCAGCGGTGCTTTTTCAGCGATTTTGGGTTTAGCGGTAACCATGCTTTTCGCATAGCCTAGATTGCCCGGAAAGCAAAGCATTTACTTACAAAAATCAGGCAACTTCCGGATAGGATTCCATCAGCTGGTGATACGCTTCGTTGATGCTTTTAAAACGCTCCGCGGCCGTATTATCCCCTTGGTTCACATCAGGATGATAGCGCTTAACTAGCTTTTTATAGGTCGATTTGATTGTTTTTTTAGAGGTAGGGTGCTCCAGGTCAAGGATAGAGAGCGCTTTGCGAAGCCCGGAAGGAATCGGCGGCGCAATGTAGTCCTGCTCTTCAAAAAAGAAGAATCGTCGTAATGCACTGCCTAGATGCGCCGGGGTGCGGCTGCCATTGCTGCTCATGTACCAGGTCGGTCGGTGGCCTATAACGGCATCGCGGCGAAATGCTTCAATCTCATCCGGACCCATACCGGCGAAATAGTCCCATTTTTGATTGTATTCCCGCACATGGTCCAGGCAAAACCAGAAAAAGCCGTGATTGTCTTCTTTCGATTTTGGCGCCCGGTAGCCTGCGTGTGCCGCGCAACCCTCGGAATCGCAGGCACGGAACGGTTCTTCTACTGGCTTTTCCTTTCGTCTTGGCATACAAGCATTATCGTCAATTTTGCTTCGGTTTTCAAGACTATGACCATGGAAGAACGTTTAAAAAACAAGTTGACGGCAGCATTTTCCCCGCTCTCGCTGACCGTTATCAATGATTCGGCAAAGCATCTCGGCCATGCAGGACACGACGGCAGCGGCGAAAGCCATTTCCAGGTGAAGATTGTGGCGGATACGTTTCAGGGCAAACGCCGCGTGGAGCGCCACCGAATGGTCTATGATGCATTAAAACATGAGCTTTCCGGCGGCATTCACGCCCTGCAGGTCGATGCCAGGGCGCCGGGAGAATAATTTACAATACCTAGAAAGAGACTATGATTCCCGCCATGAGAGACATTGAGGCGGACATTCTGATTATCGGCGCGGGACTGGTTGGAGCGGCGCAAGCGCTCGCTTTGTCTAAAGAGGGCATACGCTCGGTAATCGTCGAACGTGATACGCCGGAAAACGTGCTTGCCCTGGAATATGATGGCCGCGTCAGCGCTATTTCACATGCATCCGTGCAGGTAATGAAACATATTGGAATATGGGAAACATTGCTCCCGCATGCTGGCCCCATGAATGATATCCGCGTGGTGGATGAGGATTCGCCCGCACTTGTACACTTTTCGCATACAGAGGTCGGCAGCGAACCGTTCGGCTATATGCTTCCTAATGTTTTTCTGCGTCAGACTTTATTACGCGCGGTTATGAATAATTCAAATATTACGTATCTGCCGCA
Source organism: Rickettsiales bacterium (assembly GCA_046348685.1). Lineage (GTDB taxonomy): Bacteria > Pseudomonadota > Alphaproteobacteria > Rickettsiales > UBA998 > JAXMDT01. The sequence goes on along the minus strand of JAXMDT010000003.1, from coordinate 177,196 downwards.
GACGGAACTTGAATCAACAACGGCGGCGGATAACCATCGGATCAGTACGCTAAAAGATGGCCGCACGATTCGCTCTTCCCTGTTGTTGGCCGCGGATGGAAAATTCTCACAAACGCGAGAGATGCTTGCTGTAGGGCATCGCATCACGGAATATGGACAAACCGCCATAGTTGCGACTGTCAAGCATAGCCAACCGCATCACGGCATTGCCGTTGAGCAATTCCTACCTGCAGGCCCCCTTGCCTTGCTGCCAATGACTGAAGACCGCACTGCGGTTGTCTGGACAGAACCGCATGCAATGGCAAAACATATCATGCAACTGCCTGAGGAAGCGTTTATCGAAGAGTTAGAGGCGCGTTTAAAAGGTTATCTTGGTTCATGCATTATACAGGGTAAAAGGCACGCTTATCCCCTCGCCCTCATTCAAGCAGATAAGTATTACGTTGAACGCGCCGCTTTAATTGGCGACTCTGCGCATGGCATTCATCCTATTGCCGGCCAGGGCGTCAATCTAGGCTATCGCGATGTTGCGGTCATGACTGATATTATTGCTAATCAGAAAAAACTCGGGCTGGACCTCGGCAGCCTGACAGCCTTGGAGCATTATCAGCAATGGAGGAAGTTTGATGCGTGGAGCATGGCAGCAGTGACGGATGGGCTGAACCGCTTGTTCTCGACGAATCGCCCTTTGACACGGCTTGTACGCCGCCTCGGTCTAAGCACATTCCAGCGTTTTTCTCCGCTTAAGCAAATGTTCATGCAAACCGCGATGGGAATGCAGGGTGACTTACCGCGTATGCTGCAACCGGAATCGAAAGCTGCCTGATGAAACTCCTGCAGCCAATTTTCTACGTGCTCGGTATTATTCTGACCATTTATGCCGGCATCATGCTCCTGCCAATGCTTGTCGATCTCTACCATGGGCACGACGATTGGCGCGTTTTTGCAATTTCTTCGATGGTGACGGGATTCGTCGGCATGTCACTTTATTTTACTCATCGCGGCGTTGAAATGACCATGAGCATCCGGCAGGCGTTTTTGTTCACTACCATGTCCTACGTGGCAGCGATTATTTTTGGTTGTCTCCCGTTCTTATTTTCCGGCCTGCATCTCAGCTTTACCGATGCGGTCTTTGAGATCACTTCTGGGCTTACTACTACAGGCGCCACTGTGATTAATGGCCTGGACACTACCCCACCCGGTATTTTGCTATGGCGAGCGCTCAGCAATGGCATTGGCGGCATTGGTATCGTTGTGTTCACACTTGCGGTGCTTCCGATGATGCGCGTCGGAGGAATGCAACTCTTCAAAACGGAATCCTCCGATCAGGGTGAGAAAGCCTTTCCGCGCACAGCGCAAACCGCAGGCGTTATTTCCGTTGTAATCCTGTCATTAACTGCAACATCAGCCTTCTGTTTCTGGCTGGCGGGGATGAACGGTTTCGATGCTATTTGCCATGCGCTCGCAGCCATTGCGACAGGAGGTTTTTCAACACATGATAAATCTGTAGGTTATTACAACTCCGCGTTGATCGAGTTTGTCGGCACCGTTTCCATGCTGTCCGCCGCACTCCCTATCATTCTTTATTACCGTACCTTCCGCGGCGAAACGCATGCCTTTTTCAAGGATCCGCAAGTGCAGTTCTTTCTGCGTATGGTTTTCATGGCGATAACAATTCCTACTCTATATCTGATGTACGTACACAATATGCCGATGATGACTGCCGTACGCTATACGACATTCAATGTGGTGTCGCTTATCACTGCTACGGGCTTTACCTCTACCGACTTTTCAACTTGGGGGTCGTTCACAACAACGCTATTTTTCATTTATTTGACGTTAGGCGGATGCACAGGCTCAACCTCAGGCGGTATTAAAGCTTACCGCTTCATGATCTTTTTTGGCTCACTGAAGGCGCAATTCATGCGCATTTTAAAACCGCATGGCATTTTTGTAGTTCGCTTTGGCAATAAGCCAGTGCCGGAAAGCGTGGAATCCTCAGTTTTGATTTTTATTATCGTCTATCTCTTCACACTCGTGACGTTAGCGGCTCTCGGTTCATTATTCGGGATGGAGTTTCTCACCAGCATGAGCGCGGTTGCCCAAGGCATGGCGGGCGTTGGCGTAGGACTAAGCCCAGAAATTGGACCTGCAGGTAATTTTTCAGGACTTACGCCAGGCGCGAAATGGGTGGTCACCTTGGCGATGTTCCTTGGACGTCTAGAACTCTTTACCGTGATGATCCTTTTTGTGCCCCGCTTCTGGAAAGGCTAGATAGGCCGTTTTTTCATGGCAGCGGATTTCTGCCGCTGCCAATCGCGTTCTTTAATCGTCTGGCGTTTGTCGTATTCTTTTTTACCAACTCCAAGACCGATCTTCACTTTCACCAGTCCTTTGGCATTGATATAAAGTGCAGTCGGCACGAGCGTCTTGCCTTTGATACGCAAAGCACCGATCAATTTGTTGATTTCTTTTTTCTTTAAAAGCAGTTTGCGGTGGCGGCGCGGCTCATGGTTCAGACGGTTGCCGCCTTCGAATTCCTGAATCGTAGCATTGATCAGCCAGATTTCTCCGCCCTGCTCAGCAGCATAAGATTCTTCGATGTTCACTTTACCGTTACGAACGGATTTGACTTCAGTGCCAGTCAATACGATTCCGGCTTCAAATTCTTCTTCGATGAAGTAATTGAATCGGGCTTTCTTATTCTGAATGCTGAATGCTTTCTGGCTACGCGGACTCATACTGCTTCACTTGGGAAAGCAAGCCCATTTTTGCAAGCGCCGCGTCCACCGCCTTTTTTGTTGCATCCGTAGGCATAACCAATGGCAAGCGTATTTCCTCACTGCAATATCCCATACGGGAAACAGCGTATTTCACCGGCATCGGGTTGGTCTCGATGAACATCACATTATGCAACGGCATCAGCTTTTCATGGAGTTGTAGCGCCTTTTTGAAATCACCTGATAAACTGGCGTTCTGCACATCGGCGCAAAGCTTTGGTGCTACGTTAGAGGCAACCGAGATACATCCTACCCCACCCATTGCGTTGAAACCAACCGCCGTCATGTCCTCACCGGAAAGCAATGCCAGCTTATTTCCTACCTTCGCACGCAGCGTACTCACGCGCGCCAGGTCACCGGTTGCGTCTTTCACACCTGCCACCCTCGGCAATTCGGCGATGCGCGCGATAAGATCATCGCTCATGTTCACTACAGATCGCCCCGGTATATTATACAGCACCAAGGGTAAGCTCGTCGCATCATGAATGGCTTTAAAATGCTGGTACAGTCCCTCAGGAGTCGGCTTATTATAGTAAGGAACGACAAGAAGGGCCGAATCCGCTCCGGCTTGTTCAGCATGACGGGTAAAATCGATAGCCTCCTCGGTCGAATTGGAACCCGTGCCCGCCATTACTGCAACCCGTCCCTTAGCAACTTCAATGCAGAGCTCGATCACCCGGTTATGCTCTTCTGGCGATAACGTAGGGGATTCACCTGTAGTACCACACGGCACAAGCCCGTGAACTCCTTCAGAAATCTGCCATTCAACAAAATCCGCATAGGCGCTTTCGTCTACTTTGCCATTTTTAAATGGTGTGACGAGTGCAGTATAAAGGCCTTTAATTTCCTTGTTTTTCATACATTCTTCCCAAAACAAGGGATATAGACTACTTATTTTCCTGTTGCAACGAAAGGAAACTTTAAGATTTTCAGGGTAATTCTGGATAGACGGTTGCTCATACGGACTTAGGTATTGCCATTGCACCCCTAACCTGCTACGTAACCGCTTCCCTTATTCGGGGGTGTAGCTCAGTTGGTTAGAGCGCCTGCCTGTCACGCAGGAGGCCGCGGGTTCGAGTCCCGTCACTCCCGCCACTTTCTCGGTATTTATTCCGGATATTGCATTTATAATAGCTAATGCTTCATTGATGTAAGTCTATGACTTACGCGCGATTTGCTCTTTGTCTTTGGGAATATCTTTAAGCTCAACCTCTGGCTCCCTACGATCATTAAGATGAGCGCTTTTGAATATGCTTTTTAACATCAGGAAAGGCACGCCAAGTGCTACAACAATCAGCATCAAATAAGCTATGACATGCCATGTTGTATCATCGCCATCTGTTTCGAATGATTGTGGTAGCATGCGCATAACCAAGTAGCCAATGATCGGCAATGCAATGATACCTATAATCAACCAAATACGTTTCGTTTGTGTATGTGTATTTTCAAGCATGCCCTGAGAATGTCACGGGCTTTATAAAAATAAAATTCTGGGATACTAAAAATATAAAGCCAGCCTTAAGGCTGGTGGGCGATGACGGGCTCGAACCGCCGACCCTCTCGGTGTAAACGAGATGCTCTACCAACTGAGCTAATCGCCCTGCTTTCGCAGTATATAAAAGCAGAACAGCGCAGGTAGCAAAGCTACGCTGCGCTGTCAACTCAATTACGTGAATAAGTAATTAAGCAGCCTTACGCTTAGCCGTTTTGTTGACGGCATCTTTCAGCGCTTTACCAGCTTTGAATTTTGGCTGGTTGGAAGCAGCGATCTTGATCACTGCACCAGTACGCGGGTTGCGGCCTTCAGTAGCTTTGCGGTGAGCAACCAGGAAAGTTCCGAAACCAACGAGACGGACTTCGTCACCTTTAGACAGCGACTTGCTGATGCAGTCGATGAATGCATCAATTGCTTCTGCAGCTTTCGCTTTGGTGACATCCGCCTTTTTGGAAACTTCGGCAATCAGTTCGTTCTTGTTCATTGCTTTTCTCCTTCAAGCAGAGGTTGGAAACCTTGCCTACGAACAATAGGCAAACGGGAGCAAAGCACGCTTTTTTTCCTTTGTAAATGGATTTTTGGCAGCAAACATGCGGGAATTAGCGCGTTTTATTTTTTTTTCTGTGGAAAAACCCTTAAATATTGCAGTGCAAAGCGGAACGATTATTGACGTAGCTTGTTACTTTCCCGTTCACGTTCGCGCTGCGCAAGCAAACGCTCGAGGTGGTTCACTTTGCTTTTCGGTTCATAATTTTCGGCAATCTCTTCCATCATTTCGGCGCGCATAACTTTTCGCTGGCGTGCAAGCTCATGCTTTAACTCTGTTTGATATTTTGCCTGAACCGAAGGCGCATTAACGGTATAGGAAACATTGTTGTTCCTGGTGGTAAATGGATGAGCGATCGTGCCGACTGCTCCGGAAAGCAGTGTTGCGCCGGCAGCAATACCGGCTCCGGCGGTCGCTCCTGCAAAATAACCAAATATGGGCGGTACGATTACACCGGCCAAGCCCACCGGCCCCATCCCGGGTAAAACAAAAAGTGAATAAGCTATTCCTGCGAGAAGACCTAAAGCGGAACCTGTTCCGGCGCCCCAGTAAATTGCATTCTTAGTGCGATGCCAAATGGAGGCTCGTGCCATGCAAAACCATCATGCCTGGCGACTTTGATTTGCAGCCGTCTCTAACTGTTCCTTCATTTTTTTCTGGAAATCCTCCCAGGAACCGTGGAATTTTTCTTTGAAAAGTTCCTTACCCTGCTGAGTGGTTACGGCATTGTATGTTACCGTTGCATCTTCTGCGCCGCGCTTACCTGGTGTTGTGCTTAATTCAAATCCCCAGGAAGCTTCTTTCACTTTTGTGCCAGGTTTTGCGCTGGCATTTTCCTGAAGCTGCGTCTCCTGAGAAAGATTGGCTGTATGCATGGGCGAATGATCACGAACATAACTGTACGGCGCCAATTCTTCCAGCTCCGGCTCAATACGTTTGCTTTTGATGAATTCACGCGTCAGTTGTTTTTCGTGCTCGCGCTGCTTGCTGAACTGCGAAAGATCGCCTTCGAATAAAGCATTAGCGAAATAGAACGGCTGACGCAGATAATAACGGTTAATACCGAACGTTGCGCCGGCCAGTGCGCCGCCGCCAACAAATAGTGTTGTCAAAGGCCCCTGACCCAGGCTCACCAGCGTTTCACCCAAGCTGCCAAGGCTATCCAGCATATGCTCACCAAGTCCAAATGAACTGGCGATTCCACCCACAATGGCTCCCAGCGCAGCACCGGCAAGACCTACATTCCAATAGTACGGGCGGAAACGCTCATCCGCCGGATTGTTCTCTGGCGTATAATCATTTTTTAATTCGCCGTTGCCATTTTTCGCTTTACGCTCCAGCGTTTCTTTTTGCCCTTTTGTCAGCGCCTCACCTTTTTCAAGTGCCTCAGTCGCTTTGCGTTCTTCATAAATCTCAATAGCGGTAGAAACAGCGCCTGCCGTCGCGCCGGCAAGAGAAAATTTTTCAGCGTAATAAGCCATTGTTCCTACCGTCGCGGCAGCAACAACGCCTAACGCGATGCTAGATCCCATACCGGCGGCTAATGCAATAGCCCCCAAACCAGAACCAATCACAAGACCGAGCGTTGAGCCAACCAGAATCCCCCCCCACAACCCGCGCGAAAGGTTTTTATATGCGCCCCAGAATGCCCGGTTACTATACGGGCTTTGCGCGGGGGATGCACCGGACGTCGGTGACGTCTGATAGTCGAGCTGCGCCTGAATTTCCTGAGGGGTCAAATTTTGATCTGCCATAGTCTTTTCCATTCCTGATTTGATCTTATCAAGGCGGAGCAAGGGAAAACAGTGAAGCTTTTATGACAAAGAAGGTGAATTTTTGTGAAGGATTACAGTGGGTCGATTGCGAATAAGAATCATCGAGCACAATAGTTGCTAATTCAATTTTCAGTGTAATATCAATCGATAACCCATACCAGCCATGGTTGTATAAATAAAAAATTGCTAACCTTTTACTAACCAATTGTCCGTAAGATGAATCCACACATTTATCGAGGAAAATCACATGTCATCAGCGCTTGCCGCCAAACCCCAGAATGCTGCTAAAGAAATAACCGTCGCCTACGGAGATGGAATTGGCCCGGAAATCATGGAAGCGACGCTGCATGTCCTCGCAGAAGCACGCGCCAGAATCAATATTTCGACAATTGAAGTCGGCAAAGCCTATTATGATAAAGGCGTTTCCACAGGTATTCCGCCTTCCGCCTGGGATTCGCTTCGCCGTACGAAAGTATTTTTGAAATCGCCTATCACGACACCGCAAGGCGGCGGGTATAAAAGCCTCAATGTAACGATGCGCAAAACGCTTGGCCTTTACGCTAACGTGCGCCCGGTAAGGAGCTTCCAGCCCTATGTAAAAGGCCTGCACCCGCTGATGGATCTCGTCATCGTGCGCGAAAACGAAGAAGATTTATACTCCGGTATTGAATATCGTCAAAGCGCCGATGCGTTTCATGCGATTAAGCTGATCACTCGCACCGGCTGTGAAAAAATTATTCGCTATGCATTCGAATATGCGCTGCAGAATGGCCGCAAAAAAGTCACCTGCATGTCCAAAGACAATATCATGAAAATGTCCGACGGCGCGTTTCACCAGATTTTTAATGAGATTGGCGAGGAATATCCGGAAATCGAAAAAGATCACTACATTATTGATATTGGCGCGGCGCGCATTGCCTACCGCCCTGAAAAATTCGATGTGATCGTCACCGAAAACCTTTACGGTGATATCATTTCCGATATCGCGGCGGAAGTTTCCGGCTCGGTCGGCCTGGCGGGTTCGTCCAATATCGGCGATGATTTCGCCATGTTCGAGGCGATTCATGGCTCGGCACCGGATATTGCCGGTCAGAACATTGCGAATCCATCCGGCTTGCTCAATGCTGCCGTTATGATGCTGGTTCATCTTGGTCAAAACGATACTGCTGCCCTCATTCGTAACGCCTGGTTGAAGACCATCGAAGATGGCATTCACACGGGCGATATATTCAGCGCCGAAAGCAAAGAAAAAGTCGGCACGAAAGAATTTGCCGAAGCAGTTGTCGCGCGTCTTGGTGAAGATCCTTACAAGCTTCGTAAAGAAGTATTCGAATCCAAAGGCACATCGGGTAAATCACGTGCCGTAGCTCATCCGTCGACTGCCAAAGTGAAAGAAAAGAAACTGGTTGGTATTGATTTGTACATGGGATGGAACGAAGCACATGTGTCCCCGCTCGGCGACAAGCTCGCCACGCTCGCCGGCAAAGATGCAAAACTATCCATGATTTCAAGTAAAGGTCTTAAAGTGTGGCCTAACGCGGAGATGGATATCACCAATACCGACCATCTGCGCTGCCGCTTCAAAATGACCGGCGATTCCCTTCCTGCCACTTATCCGGGTGAGCTGATCGCCCGCGTTGCCGCAGAAGGCCTCGATGTCCTGAAAGCGGAATACCTTTTCGATTTTGATGGAAAGCCAGGTTATACACTCAGCCAGGGCGAATAATTATTCTCTAAAGGAACCTTTGCTTTTAAAACGTGACCTACGTAGCTCTTCTACGCTTTGCCCTTGATCAACTTTTTCTAAGGTTTCTACCAGGGCAGCTTCAAAATCATCTTGAACAGCATTTATAAAACTTGGCAACTGCAAGGGAACTCGGGATGGTTGACCACTTCTTAAAGCTCTTTCGATGATTCTATCTTTAAAAACTTTATCGGTTGGACTGGTAAGCTTATTTAAATGCTCATGCGTTCTCACCGATGCTTGTGCATTTTCAAATGCATAGGCAACAGCATCCCATCTCTCAGTATTATCATGATTATTTTCCTTTAATATTGCTGATAGCATTCTAAATGCTTTTGATAAAAACCCTGCTCTTAAATGTGCAGAAGCACTTCCGCCTTCAATGCCACCAAAGTCTTCTCGAGCTCCTGCCACCATATGTTGGGAAAAAATATTTTCTCCAAATAATTGTATTGTTTCTGAAGTGCCCTCCACACTTCCTGTAATTTCAAAAGTTCCTGTACGATCATCTTCCACAAGCGGGGAAAAGCTAAAAATACGCATCGAAAAGGTTTTATCGTGATCATTGAACGAAACTTCCACATGTCCTTTAGGATCAGATTTAGTATGCTTAACCATGCTCCCCCTTGTTACTAGTTTGGACGCATCGAACGTGTGTGGATATCAATCGCGGTCATCGGCTGAGGCAAATCACTTTCGGAAATAGTCGTACCGGGAATCGGTTTTTTTGGAGTTAATCCCAAAGCTTCATCAACAATGTCTTTCTTGGGATTTCTCTTCGTCGCCTGTTCAATCAATTTCCTATACTTTTTCTCGCTACTAAACATGGCGGACGTTGGCGCTTTTGGTGTTTCTCGGTCACTAATGTTTGGCAAGTTTTTAGGTGGCAATAGGCAATGTAAATCTTTTTTTACCTTCTCAAATTCAATCCCATGTTCTTTGAAAATTTTTGCAGCGTTAGATAGAAAAGCGCTCGCTGTTTTGTGTGTGCGAATACCCGGCTTGCTTTCTTTTCCTATTTCAATGGGGTCTATTCCCGTCTGGTTTACAAGATTATAAAGCTTTTCAACCCCGTCTGACCCTAGCCTTTCCAGCAGATATAAAGCCGTTGGCTCTGTAACGAGCGATCCTCTCCCATCATTCTGATGTTTCAAATAATTATACACTATCATACCGCTGTCGCTCAGTTCAGCAGGGTGTTGAGACGGTAAAGGATTATCGCGATAATTTTCAAGTTCACGCCTTGCATCGCCCCCTTGGGCGACATAAAGGCTAGTTAGCAACATAACGGCAGAAGCATTCGCCTGCGTGAAGACTTTCAATGCTTTGATATTCTGACAGGCTTTTTCTTCCCATTCTTTTGCAACGGTCGCACTGGGAGCGGAATCAAATGCATGAAAAACGCTATTTGTTCCTTTTTGAGAACCAGCCATTACTATATTGGAAAGGAACCATTCCTGCTTAGCGATCGTTTGAAGGAATCCTGAGGGAACATTGAAATTACTATACGCCTCGGGCGCGTTTTCATAATAAAGCCTGTAGCCGTTAGCCAGGAAATCCCTGCCAAAATCTCTTTTAAAGTCTACGACGTCCGTATTTGCCATATCAACGGCACTGTGCATGATTCGATTGATATCATAGTTGGTCAAAGTGTCACGCGTCGATAAATCGTCATTGATGATGCGCAAATTCTTATTGATCTCACTAAAAATATCGGGCGGGCCAAATGGCACGGTTGCGCGGATATGAACAATTTCCGCCAAAATATATTTATCAGGAATTCCTAATGCTCGGCCTTGCTCTATAGCGTAAAGAGCGCTTAGGAATTCGTTTTGCCTGTCTAAGGGGTTTAATTTCAGATTGCCTTTTAATCTTTCATCTTCGTTATACCCAAACAATAGCACGGCGGCCTTAAAAAGCTTATCTTCAGATAAATTCAGGTCATCTTTAACTTTTAACGGATGACCGTCTTCGATATACTTTTCAAGCTTATTGTGTATGGCGGGAGTAAAACCTACTCCGTCATTACCTTTTAAATCCACATGATGATATACTACGTCATGATTCAAGCCTGCACGATATCGCACCGCAGAAAGCCAATCCGTTATTTCGTTGCTACTTGCAATTGCGAGGAAATGCTGCGTATCGTGATAGAATCGCGCCGCTTGCTCTCCCGCATCGACGATTTCACGCAAAGCAGTCGCGCTTTTCTCTTCTAAACGGGTATCGGTACTATTTTTATGCGTAAGAATGCGATTTGCTACGAGAAAGTGCGGGTGAATCTTCGCACACAAATCCGCTTTGAATCTTTCGTCTGCAATTTCAACGCCCTGTTCTTTACCTAACAGGCTATTGCTTGTTTTTGAGTAAAATTTCTTTTTAGCCATGTCGGAGCTCAATCCTAGAAGGTATAGCTATCCCCAAAAACCACCACCTTTGTTGTCGTCGCCGCCGCCCCAGAAATTGCCAACATTTCCAAGACCTGTTCCAGCCGGCGCGGGCTTCTTTTGCTGGCTTTGGATGTAGCGTATGATCTTCGTCTCGTTCATCGGCGATTTAGGGTCGTATTTACCAAGGCTGCGACCGCTAGACGCTTTAATCTTACCGGTTTTTGCATCCACTTTCGCTACGCACTTGCCGTCGGGACCATAGATTTTACCAGATTTGTCAATTCTACCGGCGCTGCCCAGCCATTTCGCTTGGATGGCCGAAGCCGCTTTCTGTTTCTTGGCTTCTTTCTTGGCTTGCTTCTGCGCCATCATTTCGATAAGCGCTTCGGCGGATTTGGAAAGTTTTTGACCAGCTTCAGGGTCGGTTCCGGGGAGGGTGAACTTGCTTCCTTTGGACATTTGCTTACGGAGGTCCTCCGTTTTTTCCTTAACCAGTTTCTGGTAACGTTGTTCCGGTGTAAGCGACTCGTCATCTTCTCCTCTTCGTTTTGCTTCAAAAATTTCCCGCGCGGATTTTTTCTTTTTTTTCTTACCAAACATTCCACCGCCGCCACCCATGAATCCTCTGGACATCGACACTCTCCCTCGTATGTTCAATGGGTAAAATCATAGCATAACGTGCGCTTTTCCATTATGAAGTTTTCGTGACAATACGCCTGAAGCATTTGAATAGCCTGAGTTTTGTATGTCTAATATTGGCTATCGCATTCCCTGTGCATGCAGCGGAAAATGGCCAAAAAACGACCTTGGTCCGCATTTTGACTAAAAAAAACCCTGCCGCCATTCTCGCCGAAGTCGCCATGACTGACGCGGAGCAGGAAACCGGCCTCATGTATCGCTCATCTTTAGCAGAAAATCAGGGAATGCTGTTTCCACAGGATCCGCCACGCAGGATGCAAATGTGGATGAAGAATACATATATACCGCTCGACATGATTTTTGTCGGAACCGAGGGAAGAATTACCATGATCGCCGAAAGCACCCAGCCGCTTTCTTTGGATTCCATCGGTCCGGCGGAGAAGGTGGCGGCTGTATTGGAAGTTCCTGCCGGCACAGTAAAGAAACTCTCAATTGAAGAGGGTGATACAGTAGAATATTCTCTTCCGACTCAAAGGTAGATTATGTCCCGGTTACTTTTCCTAATCCTGATTCTGCTAAATGCCCCGGTTCTTGCCCAACAAGTTAATCCCGTCGTTTTTACTCGCTCTACCATAACCATCGTGTCCAATCCTAAGGTACCGGAAACCAATAAGGAGGAGGATGCAAAAAGCAAAAGCGACGATAAAGGCGAAGACTCTAAAGAAAATCAAAAAGAAACAACCGACAAATCAGAGAAAACCGTTTCAGATGAAAAAACAAAAACCTCTGACGAGAAAGCAAAGCATTACTTTAACGTTGAGGTGCGCGATCCTACGGCCCTTTCAATGGAATGGTTTTTCTCGCTGGAGTCGCTTAAGGAAAAAGACGGTGTCATGATCACTTATGACATTCCTCAACGTTTTACATTGCAACCCAATAAGCTTTATAAGCCTCTCGATATTCTTTTTATTGATGAAGAAGGCGTTATTAAAGCGATTGCTCCAAATGTTATTCTTTCAAACATCAATAAGGCCCTCCAGCCGGACGCTCCGATGAAAGCCATGCTTTTTCTGAAAGGCGGCGTAACGCAGAATCAAGGCATCAGTCCGGGCGACCGTGTTATTCATGCAGCCTTTATCGCCGCCCCAATTATATTACACTAAGGATTTACCCGAACGTAAATACCACGTTCATTGCCAAATGGCTTCAGATCATCTGACAATCCGATGATTGTTTCGGCAGCACCCAGAAACAGATACCCGTTTGGCTGCAGCGCCTGCGATAATTTCTTCAGGATGTCACGCTTGGTCGCATCATCAAAATAAATCAACACGTTGCGACACATGATGATATCAAACTTGCCGTGCAGTGCGAAGCTATCAAGAAGGTTGAACTGACGGAATCTTACCATTGATTTCACATGATCCTTAATGCGCCAGTTATTGTTGGCTTCCTGCGAAAAATTGGAAAGCAGCGTGGTAATAGGCAGGCCACGTTGAACCTCGAACTGAGTATATAGCCCCTCCTGCGCTTTTTTGATCACCTTAGTATCCAGGTCCGTCGCCAGAATTTCAAACTGCGCGCCGTTAAGATTGTTTTTCTCTTCTAATATACTGATAGCGATGGAGTAAGGCTCCTGGCCATTGGAGCATGCCGCGCTCCAGATGCGAATTGTTCCTTGCTTATTCTTGATTTCGGGGAAAACCATTTTTTTCAGTTGTTCAAAAGGCTTAATGTCGCGAAAGAACATGGACTCGTTCGTCGTCATCGCTTCGATCACTTCGCGTATTAAAGCGTCATTCTTGCTGTCCAGCTTGAGTTTCGTAATGAGATCGCCAATGGTTTTGCAATTCAGCCCTGCAAGGATAGGTTGTAGACGTGTTTCGAGCAAATACTGCTTATCCGGCGTCAGCGCGATACCGGAACGCTGCGTCAGAAGGCCTGCCAGGACATCAAAATCTTCCGGACGCATCCTAGCCCTCCCTACATGCTTTAAGGAGATACGCAGGAATGTCCTCGAGCGAGAGCACTGCCCTGCACGCCTGGTTTTCTGCAACCGCACGCGGCATACCCCACACCACCGAGGAATCTTTGTCTTGTGCGATAACCGTACCGCCCGCTTTATGGACTTTTTGTGCGGCAAGGTAACCATCGGAGCCCATACCGGTCAGAACCAGGACAAGTAAATGCTGGCCATAAATATCCAGAAGCGATTCGATCATGGGATCAGCCGCAGGCCGGCAGAAATTCACCGGCGGATTTTGGTTCAGGCTGATCATAACCTCGCGGTCGCGCACGACCGGCTGAAGGTGAAAGTCGCCGGGCGCCAGATAAATTATGCCATTTTTTACTTTTTCGCCATCGACTGCCTCATGGCAGTCCTTTTCCGCCGTCTGGCGGATATTCGTTGCCAGAATCGTCGTAAAATTAGGCGGCATATGCTGCGTAATAAAAATTGGCAAATGGCTTAGCCTGCCTTTTGTATGCGCAAAAAGTTTCAAAAGCGCCTGCGGGCCACCCGTGGAAGAGGCAATCGCAATCGCACGCGGCACCTTATTTGGATAGATAGAAGAATCGCCCAGTGCATTTTTCTTGATTTCTGGTGCATCGCTTTTAAAAGCGTTTCCCATCGGGGTTTTCTGAATGGATGCCGCTGCCCCCTGCTCAGGCTTGACATAGGCAGGCGTCGACGAGGCTGACGCAAGCGCCATGATTTTTTCGAATAACTCACGGTAAAATTGATCATTATTTTCCTTATCGCGCTGTGAGGTAGGCTTAGCGATATAGTCACTCGCGCCAAGGCTAAGAGCGCGTAAGCTGATTTCAGCGTTTCGTTGCGACATGGTAGAGGCAATGATGACTTTGGAGTGCGGAGATACTTTAAGCAGTTCTGGTAGCGCGGTCAGCCCATCCATACGCGGCATTTCAATATCAAGGATGACAACGTCCACATGGTGGCGTTGAATTTCCGCGATTGCTGAAAAGCCATCGAAGGCAGTCGCAACGATTTCAATTGAGCGTTGCTCGCCCAGCATTTTGCTAATGAGGCCGCGCACGATCGCAGAGTCATCAACAATCATGACTCTAACAGGCGACTTTGTTGTCTGCACGGATGCGGCCATTTTAAAGGTATCTCCTACAACAGGCCGAGTTGTTGGAGCTTGCCGCGGATAATCTCTTCGTCAAAAGGCTTCATGACGTATTCGTTAGCGCCTGCTATGATCGCTTCCTGAATATGATTCAGGGCCGTTTCCGTAGTACAAAAAACTACGACAGGCTTATCGCCGCCTGGCGTTGACGAGCGCAATACTTTCAAAAAGGCCAGGCCGTCCATCTCCGGCATATGCCAGTCTAGCATGATGAGTGAGGGATGGTTTGCGGTAAATACATCCAGCGCCAGTTTACCGTTTTCCGCCTCAACGACAGAATAGCCAAGCGTCTCCAAAATCTTCTTCGTTACATTGCGGACGATTTTTGAATCGTCTACCACCATAGCGGTTTTCATGATCGCTCTCCAGACACATAATCCGTGCTTAATAAATCCCGGTTAAGTGCGCTGTTCCGGGTATTTACGATCATTTCATGAAAATGTTAATATAGCTTGAATATCTACAATTAATAATAGCTCTTGATCCAAGCGACACACGCCTGTGGCGACTTCGCGCCAGATGCCACGAAGATTTGTTGGAGTTTTTTCAACACGTTCCGGTGAAAGAGTTAATACATCGCCTACTGCATCGACCATTAAACTGAAAGGCTCCCCGCCTGACTCAACGACCACATGCATAACCTTGGCTTCCGCTTCGAAATCCGGCAGGCCTAAACGTTTTCTAAGGTCGATTACCGTCACAATACGACCCCGCAGATTAATCGAACCGGCAATTTCTTTGGGAGCCAGTGGCACGACATAAATTTTCTGTGCACGAAGTACATCCTGTACGTTTGTGACAGGTATACCGAATAGTTGGTTTGCCACCCTGACAGTAACGTAACCATGCCGGGAGACATCAGCAACCGAGATCGCAGTGGATTTATCAACTGCCTGCAATTGCCCGCTCATCAGACCGTCTCCAGTTCATTATGATGTGCAATAGCAAGAATCAATTTCTCACGCTCCATCTTCATGATGCAGGTATCCATGCCGCTTTGCACGACTCTTTCCTGAATAGCGTCACTGAACGTAGCTGTGAAACCAATTATTTTTAAATCAGCACCTTGCGGTAATCTGCGAATCTGCCGCGTGAGCTCGAATCCATCGATTTTTGGCATTTCGATATCGGTAACGATTACATCGAATTGGTGCTTCTTCATTGCCGCCAGCGCTTCTTCCGCACCCGCAACAGCCATTACTTTATAGCCGACTTCAGTCAGGAAAGGCACCGTAAGATTGCGGAAGAACATACTGTCATCCACTAATAAGACGCGGATATCTTGGGAGTGATTACCGAGGGTGCCAACCACATGCGCAGAAATATTCAGAATGCGGGAAAGCATCTTGCCAACATCAAGCACATCTGTCGTGCGTCCATTCATGACCAGACTGCCAAGATACGTATCATCCTTGGAGCCGATTTGGACGCGTGGCGGAGCGGAGAGAATGTCGAGCACTTCCTTCACCACCAAACCAACGGACTTACCGTCATAAGCAAATACGATGGCTTCAAATGCACCTTCTGTTGGAATAGGCATGTCGCCGGTCGTGGTGAGCAACATGAGATCCTCACGGTACTGAACCACAGGACGCCCATTGGAGTATTCCACCTGCGAGGCATCCAGCTCCTCAAGCCGCGCCACCAGCTCAAGCGCCACCGCTTTGGGCGCACCAACACCGGTACTGAATAGCAGGAAGCTGACCATATCTTCAGCAAGCAGTTCATCTGTTGTTTCCGTGCTTAGCGAGCCCTTCGCTGCAGCAGACAGCGCTTCGCCTTCAATGCGGCGCAGAATACCCGTCGGATCAAGGATCATAATAACGCTACCATCGCCGAGCACGGTATTTCCCGAATAGACGTTAATATGAGACAGCTTCTCGGAAACCGGCTTCACGACGATTTCTTCGGTATCATAAATGCTATCAACAATCAGGCCGAAATCATTAGCTCCAACGCGGCATACCACAACATAACGGTTTTCTTTTTTATGATCGAACGGTGTTTCGGGCATACCTAGCACCTTTGCCAGCGAAATCATCGGCAGCAGCGTTTCGCGCAGGCGAAGCACCGGTGTGCCATTGATGATTTCCACTTTGTATTCGGCGTCTTTGCCGGTGCGCACCAATTCGACGACATTGATCTGCGGAATAGCGAAGCGCTGCTTTGAGGATTCGACGATCATGACGGATACAATAGCTAGCGTCAGCGGAATCTTGATATGGAACGTCGAGCCAAAGCCAACTTTGGATTGGAGTTCGACTGTGCCGCCAATTTTTTCAATATTGGTGCGGACCACATCCATTCCAACGCCACGGCCTGACACACTGGTCACCTTCTCTGCCGTCGAGAATCCAGCGCGGAAAATGAATTGCATGATCTGCTGCTCTGACATCTGCTCGATCTCGGCTTCCGTTGCCAGCTTGTTCTGAATAGCTTTTGCTTTGACGCGTTCAATAGAAATGCCGCGCCCATCATCAATAATATCGACGATAATATGACCACCCTCGTGATACGCGCTGAGCGTCACGGTGCCGGTTTCAGGCTTACCCGCTGCAAGACGGTCTTCCGGTCCTTCAAGGCCGTGATCACAAGAGTTACGTACCATGTGCGTCAGCGGGTCCTTGATCAACTCCAGCAGCTGGCGATCCAGTTCTGTTTCCGCACCGAGCATTTTAAGCTCAATTTTCTTATTGAGTTCCATCGATAGGTCGCGAATCAGGCGCGGAAATTTTGACCATGCATTGCCGATCGGCTGCATGCGTGTTTTCATTACGCCCTCCTGCAGCTCTGTCGTAATATGGCTGAGCTGCTGAAGCGGGCTGCTGAATTCACTATCGTCACGTGTACGCGATATTTGCAGCAACTGGTTACGAATCAATACTAGTTCGCCAACCATGCGCATCAGATTTTCAAGGACGTCCAAATTGACGCGAATGCTTTGATTGGCAAGGGCATCCTGACCGGCTTTGGCATCGGTTTTCAGCCCTTGTTGAATGGCCTCTTCCTTGATCGCCTTTGGCAATTCTTTTGCCACCGGCACGGATGCAGCGGCTTCCTCTTTCTTCGCCGGCTCTTGTGCGAAAGCCTTCGGCGCTTCGCCAGGACCTGGAGCGGCGTCGAAAATGGCTTGTAGTTCTGCTTCTGTTGGATTGAGTGGATCGGCAGGCTCTATTTTTGGTGCAGGCGGCGGTGTCGGTGCGGCGGCGGCGGTGCTTTTACCCCCACTTAGCGCAAACTCATTTAACCGCGAACGCAGGCTGTCGTCGTTGCCTTCAGGCTCTTTGCCGTTCGCGGCAAGATATTCAATGATATTGCGTATAGCATCCAGCGCTTCAAGTACCAGTGAAATTGCTGCGGGCGATGCCGGGATTTCCTTATCCCGAACTCTTCCGAGTACATTTTCCCCGGCATGCGCTACGGATTCAAGACGCGGCAGCCCCAAAAAGCCGCAGGTGCCTTTGATCGTATGCACAAGGCGGAAAATATTGCTAAGAATTTCGGTATCTTCCGGATTCTGCTCCAGCTTGACGAGTTCCTGATCCAGCATCGAAATGCTTTCCGAGGTTTCCGTAATAAATTCACTGATCAGATCATCCATGGGTGGCCCTGTGCATAAGCTAATGAAGTATAGATATCATTATTATTACACAACTACTTTTATGGATTCTTAAAGGGATACAACTTATTTTAGAAAAACCTGCGGCGGTCATGCCGCGGATTTACGCGCAATTAACGAAAATGTTCCGTCTTGATGCGCATGAGAAAGCGTAACGGTGAGCTCATTGACGAGATTGGCCGTAAAATAAACCTGGACATTCTTCGGCGACATTTCCGGCGCATCGCTGGAACGATCAAGAATTTTTAAAACCTCCGGATCGACCTTCAGTACGTCGGCTTCCGCCTTGATAGTAATGACCTTATCGGCATCACCATCCTGTTCAATACGGATGTGCAGCGTGCCGCCTTTAATCATCGTGCCGGCTACAATAATAATCATATTTAGCATCAAGCGCGACGTCCGCTGCGCCAAAGAGACATTGCCGGCATCGGCATAAAGATCAGGCCAGTCGACCTGGATACGGCTATTTTTAAAAAACCCGGAAACAAGCTGTTTTTTTTCTGCCAGGCTAACTTCGCCAGCGCCTTTGATACTGCCATAGGACTGACGGTAGAATTGCAGACGTACCGAAGCCTCGCGTGCACTGTCTGTAATCAATTGCAGCGCGTCTCCCTGCATGGAGAAATCTTCATCGCTGATGAATTCCGCGCCGTTATTAACCGCACCAATTGGCCCTGTCAGATCATGACAAAGCTTGGTTGCCAGCATTTCAGCCATCATCGTGGGATGCGCCATAGATTTACCTTTGCCTGATGGTAGGCTGAAGACTCTAAATAATTAGTAAACAAGCGTGGATCAATTGACGATTTATTATAATTTTTTACCGCATTGAATCTTTATGCGGCCTTTTTCTGTTTACGGGTAAAAATCCACTGATTTTGCGTTGAAAGCTTACTATTGTAACTATAGCCTTCAGCTGAAAATGCTTTTAATGCATCAGCATCACTTATGTTATGGCGAATCGCATAATTTGTCATCAGACCCCTTGCTCGCTTCGCCATAATGCCTATTATCTTATAACTGCCCGCTTTAAATTCTTTGAACTCCGGTGTGATTAGCGGGTATTTCAATTTTTTCGGCTGTACGGCTTTAAAATATTCCTGCGATGCCAGATTAACGATGACAGGATTTTTAAGCGTCGACGCTTCTTTATTGATAAGGTCAGTTATTCTATCGCCCCAGAAAGCATAAAGATCCTTGCCTCGGATGTTTTTTAGCGATGCGCCCATCTCAAGCCGATAAGCCTGCATTAAATCCATCGGACGAAGCAGCCCATACAAACCTGAAAGCGAGCGCACATGCGTATTCGCATATTTCAACTCGGCTTTGCTATAGGTTTCTACTTCCAGCGGCTCATACACATCACCTTTAAAAGCAAAGAGCGCAGGAACGGCATTATTTTCCGTGAATGGTATTATAAATGCCTTATTGCGCTCGACATTAAGCATTGCAATTTTTTCACTCACATCCATGAGCTTTTGAATGTCTTTCACCGATAGCGCTTTAAGTTTTTTCATCAGCTCGCTCGTATCCTTAAGTAACGCCGGCGTACTGGTGGGCAGCTTCCAATCGCGTACAGACATATCCAGTGTTTTAGAAGGCGAAAGAAGAATGAGCATTTAGGCCTCTCGTATTTTTGCCAGCATCCAACCCATTAAAAGCCAAAACGGAATGGCCGACCAGTTGACGAAAAAACTGATTGCGGTGGAAAATGGAAAGAGTTTGACAATACAAGCAATAATTAACCCGACAAAGAGGATATCTCCTGTATGCATGCGCCAGTAGCGCCATGCTTCTTTCGTCCAAATAACAATCAGCGCCATAAACAACAGCAAGCCGACCAGCCCCTCCTCCACCCACCACTCCAGGTAAAGATGATGCGGGTGTAGATTACAATTCAATATATCCGAACCGCCATACTGATTCTTCAGGCAAACATTACGAAACTGCTTAGCGCCAACACCGAACAATGGAGCATCGGCAATAATCTTCGCACTGCTCACCCAAAGCCTACCATATGGTGATTTCTTCGCTTCAGCAGCGGCAGCTACGGTTGCATCGACCTGACGTGTGACCAATGCGGGATTGAGTGCGATCAATGCTCCAATCGCTAAAATACTTACTGGAAGCAACCATAGTGCCATGCGTCGCGTTTCCTGCACCAGCAAAATCAACAACACCGACCCCAGCCCCGCAAGCAGCGTCGCCATCCGCTCACCGGAGAGGAAAATAATAACAATGCAGCCCCCCCAAAGCAGAGCAGCCCATAATTTTTCCTTGGAATTTTTGGTGCTGATTAGCAAATAGGCGATAGCGGGCCAGCACAGCCATACCAGCGTAATACCAGATCGAGGCGCAATGTAAGGACCTGTCAGACGCATTGCCCCCCCGTCACTTATGATGCTTGACCGGCCGATAACATCAAAACCGGTGACATATTGAATACCCATATCAATGATTAAAAAGGCAACTGCCAGGACCAACGTCTTTGGGAGCCATTTCTTGACTAAGGGCAGCGCATAAAGCCAGTAGCAGATTGCTGCCGCCAACAGCGGATAGCGTATCCACTGCGCCGAACGCCCTAGCGATTCCTTAGGAAATTCCGTAAAGATGCTCCTTACGACAATATAAAAATAGATGATGGCTACCAACTTTACCCAATTGGCGCGGCACCATGCCCAGTCGCGTGTGCTGGCAGAATAAGCCAAAAACCCGAGACCGATCACAATACACGCAATATCCGGTGCTGCCGAACCAGCGAGCAGCAGAACAGGCAGCAGAATCAGCAGCCAAGAGCAGGCATAAGTTAGTTTCTCAGAAATCAATGCAGCGTCCTGCTTTTTCCCAATCACCATAACGCGTCGGTTCTGGACCTTTCGGACCGCCTGCTTCGTCAGGCGTGCTTTTTTCTTTCTCTTTTATCCCAGATTCTTTAGGGGTGGGCGTCGGTTGCTTTTTATCCATAGTGCAGCCATAGGTGAAACATGGGAAGAATGTACTCTGCTCCTAAACTTGTCAAGGCACCCGCGAATGCGCGGCGGACCGCCCTTCTACTCTTGCATCGCATCATGCGCAAGAATATTGCCCTCGACCAGGCTATGGATTCGGCCGAAGTCGCTGCATTAGAAGGCCGTGACCGCGCTTTCCTCAAACAGTTGTTAATGCTCTGCCTTAAACGTAGCGGCGAAATCCGTGCCATTGTTCAAGCCTCTCTTGACCAGCCGGACAAAAAATTGCCGCATACCGTCGAAGATGCGCTGGCATTAGGTGTCGCACAGCTTTTATGGATGGATGTGCCGGATTATGCCGCCATCGATACGACCGTTGACTTAGTTAAACAAAGTCGCTCACCCAAACATGCAGGCCTCGCCAATGCCGTATTGAAAAAAATCAATCGCAGTCGCGATGCCCTTTCTCTACCCTCGCCGCTTAGTAACCTTCCAGACTGGCTACAGCGGGCATTAATCGCGGATTACGGCCATGAAACCGCCGAAGCCATTAGCGCCGCACATATTCCGGAAGCACCGCTCGATATTTCCCTGCGCAATCCTTCTTTTACACTTCCCAATGCCGAAAAACTTCCAACCGGATCGCTGCGATTGAAAGATGCCCAGGCCGTTCAAGACCTTAAGGGATTTCAGGAGGGCGCATGGTGGGTGCAGGATGCAGCCGCTGCCTTACCAGTAAAACTGCTCGGTGATATTAAAGGCAAAACAGTGCTGGATCTATGCGCCGCTCCGGGCGGAAAGACTATGCAGCTAGCGGCAGCTGGCGCAGAAGTCCTGGCGGTAGATCGTTCCGCATCGCGGTTAAAACGTGTTGAGGGAAACCTAAAACGAACCGGCTTAAAAGCAACTGTTTATGTTAGCGATGCGAAAACGTTTCAACCGGACCGGCCTATCGATGCGATTTTGTTAGATGCACCATGCAGCGCTACAGGCACCATGCGCCGCCACCCCGATGTTGCGTTTCATCGTAATCCAGAGGACACCTTCAAACTAACCGACCTGCAATCTTCTCTTCTCGGACATGCAGCCAACTTACTGCCCGTCGGTGGCGTGCTAGTATACTGTGTTTGTTCTCTTCTTAAAGCAGAAGGCGAAGATATCATTTCTGTTTTTTTAGCAAAAAACGCGTCTTTTTCCGTCCATCAGCCCGATTTTGCATCGCTCGGCGTACCGCCGGAATGGATTTTACCAAATGGCGGAATCCGTACATTGCCTTATTATGGTGCGGCGCAAGGTGGAATGGATGGGTTTTTCATGATCTGTTTACAGAAAAAGTAAGTTTAAACGCCGTACCAAGACGTTCCTTTCGTTGCAATCTGTTAACCACACGTCTATTTTCTCCCCATGTCTCATATGGTTCGTATCGCCCCATCCATTTTGTCCGCTGACTTCTCGCGTTTGGGAGAGGAAGTGCGCTCTATCTGCACCGCAGGTGCCGATTTGGTACATGTCGATGTGATGGACGGACATTTTGTCCCTAATCTCACCATTGGTCCGGATGTCGTAAAGGCTATCAAGCCGCATAGCTCAAAGCCGCTTGATGTCCACCTTATGATCCAGCCGGTCGATGTGCTGTTGATGCCATTTATCAAAGCAGGCGCCGATTATCTTACCGTGCATGTGGAAGCGGTCACCCATCTTGATCGCGTACTGAACCTTATCAAGGAAAATGGCGTGAAATGTGGCGTCTCTCTCGTGCCGAGCACCCCAGTTGAAGCATTGAAGCATGTAATGCCTTTACTTGATCTTATTCTCGTCATGTCGGTGAACCCTGGATTCGGAGGGCAGCGCTTTATCCGCACCCAGCTCGAGAAGATTTCTACACTGCGTCAGATGATTCAGGCAACAGGTCGTGACATTGCGCTCGAAGTCGATGGCGGCATCAATAAAGATACGGCAAAAGAAGTCATCGCCGCCGGAGCCGATATGCTCGTTGCGGGCTCTGCCGTTTTCACCGGAAATCCTGCTGATTACGCTACTAACATTCAGGCGCTCAGAGGATAGCATGTCCGTGATTGCTGCCCTGCTTTCCGAACATCAATCCGCTGCCGAGCGTTTTTTTGCGACAGAAAGCGAACGTTGGGTATCCCTGGCGGCAGAGGCGGCGCAATGCCTCAAAAATAACGGCACCATTTTCTTTGCCGGCAATGGCGGCAGCGCTTGTGACTCAATGCATATTGCAGGCGAATTTGTCGGTCGGTTCAAACGTGAGCGCATTGGGCTTCCCGCTATTTCCCTCAGTGCCGATAGTGGGGTTATTACAGCCATTGGTAATGACTACGGGTTTACTGAAATTTTCTCACGGCAAATCGAAGCGCTTGCCAAGAAAGGCGACTTGCTTATCGCCATGTCTACCTCCGGCAGCAGTGCTAATATTCTGCAGGCATTCGCCAAAGCACGCAGCAAAGGCGTAACCACCGTGCTCATGACCGGTGAGCGCGGCAAGAACCAGACATCCGTAGCCGATCATTTATTCGCCGTACCCGTCACCGATACCGCCCGCGTGCAGGAAGTGCATATGTTGGCGCTGCATATTCTTGCCGAGCTGGTGGAATCCGAACTTGCGGGCGGGGCATAAAAAATGCCGCTTGCATCGTTACGTTTTCTGAAGCTTTACATATCCGCAGGCAGTCCAAAATTGGCGGTACGCCTGCTCGATGAAGGCGAAAACCTTTCTCCGCTATGGCCGCCAAGCACGCCGGAAAGCAAGAAACTTCTTAAACGACGCTTTGATTTTTCCGGCAGCTCGATCGAAATACCCGGTCGTATCATCTGGCAGAGCGATCAGGCAAGTGACGGCTGGTATCGCGACTTCTACTCTTTTCGCTGGCTGCGCGATATTGCCATTTCGCACACGAACAAAATTGCATCCAGTTTAGGACGCGAGTTTGTCTATGGTTTCACTCAAAACGCACAAGCACTACCTGCTGCAGCTTTTGATGCCGACGTTATAGGCATGCGCGTCGCATCCTGGCTGACGCATCGTTATTTTCTGCTTAAAGGCGGCAGCCTCAAATTCCGTAAATGCTTCCTTCGTAAAATCATCAGCGAAATACGCCATCTCTATCGACTCAAACGACATAATGAAGGACTATCTTGCTACGCCCTACAAGGCCTGGTTGCAGGCGCCTGCGTATTTCACGAGCTGCACTTTTTGATTCCGTCGATCATCAATATGCTTGAGCAGACACTGAAACAAACAGTGCTGCCCGATGGCATGCATATTTCGCGCAATGCTTCTGAGCAACTCCGGTTATTGGTTGTCCTGCTCGAAATTCGCCAGTCTTTAGCTGAAGTGGAAGTTACTTCCGATGTATTGCAGAACATGATTCAGCGTATGGCATCCATGCTGCTGATGCTGCGTCATGGCGACAATCGCCTGGCGCTGTTCAATGGCAATCTGATGGAAGATGCCGCTATCATTGCTCGCGTAGCGCAATTAGCCGGCGTTAGCGAACCTGCGTTTGCATTGGGCGTGCATAGCGGATTTTTCCGTCTGGAAGGTGGTGAAGTAACTTTGCTTTTTGCCGGAAGACCAACGCGCACCGATCCAGATGATGCCGAGTATATCAATAGTTTTGAATTCAGTGACCGGATCGAAAGAGTTGTCGTCAATTGCGGTTACTTCCTTGGAGTCCATCCTCAATGGCGTCACGCAACCCGTCAGGCATCCGCTCATAGCTCTGCTTCAATCGAAGTCAAAAAGCAGGAAATCAGTCTGCAAAATACAATGCTCATTCCGCCGCCTTTGCCGGAAAACGATAAAAAAGCCGGATTGAGCCTGATGGAAAATCTTCTCGAAAAGCGCGATGGTCATGCGCACGCAGTTTCCGAGCAATATATACAGTGTTCCCTTGGCGGCATTGTGCATCAACGCTCGCTTACTCTGAAAAACGATGGAAGTGAAATTCGAGGCCGCGATATCCTGACACCTGAACAAGGATTTGATCGCCCGCGGGATGCAAAAATTTATCTACGATTTCATCTGCACCCCGATATACGTTGCCAGCATCCGGACAATAAACACGTAGTTTTAACTTCTGTGAAAGGATCCACGTGGAAGTTTACAATTGAAGGATATCATACTGTATCCGTAGAAGAGAGTGTTTATCTCGGCTACTACGGTAAGCCGCAAAAAACGCAACAACTGGTTGTCACACCCGCCTTTGCATTACCGCAAACTGAGATATGCTGGAATTTCGCCCGTACGGATCATCAGGGACAAGGATTGGGTATATCCTGATGAATCGCATCAATCTCCGCCAGCACCTCGTCCGATAATTTCACATTCACGCTGTCAATATTCTCTTTAAGCTGCTCCAAAGTCGTCGCACCGATAATTGTGCTGGTGACAAAAGGCTTTTGATTAATGAAAGCCAAGCTCATTTGCGCCGGACTGAGTTCATAGCGACGCGCCAATTCCACATAACGCTCCGTCGCCGCCTGCCCCAGCGGATTTGTGTAACGCTGGAAACGCGAGAACAATGTGAGCCGAGACTTGGGCGGCCTGGTGCCACCGATATATTTTCCACTCAGCATGCCGAACGCCATGGGTGAGTAAGCAAGAAGCCTACACCCTTCACGCATGGAGCACTCCGCAAGTCCGACTTCAAAACTCCGGTTCAGCAAGTTATAAGGATTCTGAATGCTGACGATACGCGTATATTTTTTGGTCTCGGATAATTTGAGAAATGTCATCATTCCCCACGGCGTTTCATTGGAAATACCAATGGCGCGTACTTTGCCGCTTCGAACAATCTCATGCAGCACATGCAAAGATTCCTCAAGACTGACAGTGTCTTCATTATCTACGTGGCGGTAACCGAGCTGGCCGAAATAATTTGTCGTACGCTCTGGCCAATGGAGTTGATAAAGATCGATATAATCCGTTTGCAGGCGCATTAGGCTCGCATCCAAAGCGCGGTGGATATGATCTTTATTTAGGCGTGGCATTTCACCGCGCACATGTTTAAAACCTTCGTCCGGTCCAACTACTTTAGTCGCAAGGATGACTTTATCACGCTTGCCACGTGCCTTCAGCCAAGAGCCTATAAAACGCTCCGTCGCACCCTGCGTTTCTGCGCGTGGTGGCACAGGGTACATTTCCGCCGCGTCGAAAAAATTCACGCCCTCGCCTGTCGCATAATCCATTTGCGCATGGGCATCTGCTTCCGTATTCTGCTCACCCCAGGTCATCGTTCCTAAACAGATCAGGCTAACTGAAATATCCGTGGTGCCGAGCTTACGATATTGCATAGATACACTCCCCACATTGCAATGCTTTGTGGTAACAGAAGAATGATTGATGCTCAATGGAATAGACGGTTCTTAAAATACTATATTAATGTGATCTTTTGTAATTTTTTCAACGAGATGTTGTTTTTGGTAAGACTAAATTAATGTTCATCCGCGACAATGTTAGAGGTGGAAAATATGGAACTGGCAGAAAATTTCTCAGAAAATGCAACCGCAATGACGTTTAAAGGCAAATTGACCTTTGCCGACTACAAACATTTTCAAGACGTGTTCCAACGTCTGGAGCAAGCGGCACCAAAGCAGGTGAACGTGCATCTGGCGGAATTAGAGTTCATCGACTCATCCGGCATCGGCATGCTGCTTTTGCTAAAAGAGAAATGTGACCAGAAATCGGTAGCCCTGGTCGTGCACAATCCACAAGGGCAAGTTAAAAAGATGTTTGAAGTGGCCCAGCTGGATAAAGTGTTTTCAATCGCGTCCTGACGATGCAGCCCTTCAATCAGGCTACTAAAATTCTTGTCATTGAAGATTCCGCCATAGGGCGTTCGATTATTAGCGGCATATTTTCGGATGCCGGGTACCAGTCTGTTTATTTTGCGAACGACGGCATAGAAGGCATTGAGCAAACGGTAAAACTCAATCCGGACCTCGTTGTGCTGGACCTAATCATGCCGCGCATGGATGGGTATGATTACCTTAAGAAAATTCGCAGTATTTCACCCTATGATACAACGCCTGTCATTGTGCAAACAGCACTGGCCGACACTGAAAAACATACGCAAGCCTTTGCCGCCGGCGCTACAGACCTTATTTTGAAACCGATCTCCCCGGCGGAGTTGATCGCACGCGCCACAGTGCATCTGGAGAACCGCATTTTACAGCGTAATCTGCTGCAGCATCAGGAACGCACGGAAAGTGAACTTTCGCAAGCAATTTCCATGCAAATGTCCATTCTTCCCAGTAAAGAATCCATTGCAAAGCTAGAAGATTTTTTTAATTTAAAAATAGCATCGCATTTTGTTGCCTCTGAAGAATTGAGCGGCGATCTCTGGGGCATAAAAAAAATAAGCGAACATGAAATCGCGCTTTACCAAGTTGATTTTGCCGGCCACGGCGTCATGGCCGCGATGAATACATTCAGGCTGCACACATTGATTGAATCAAAATTGCCATTACATAACCGTCCCGGCGACTATCTGACGGAGTTGAATAATTATCTGCACGAAATCCTGATGACTCGGGAGTTTGCCACCATGTTTTATGGCGTTATCAACCTGCTTGAAAGCCGCCTTGATTATGCTGTTGCAGCGAGCACTAACGCTATTATTTTAGAATCCGGCGGTAACCTGCGCGTGTTGAGCGGCAATGGGTTACCGCTTAGCGTCAAGGAAAACACCATTTACAAAACTCAGTCCACTCCCTTCCAGTTGCTTGATACACTCATCACTTACAGCGATGCCTTGATTGAAAAGCAACGCGTCGGAAATCAGGCTTTCGATGAGTCTGGGTTACTGGCGACATGCCAGCGCTTTAATAAAACCATGTCGCCGCAAACGATGCTCACGGCAATCCTTTCTGCTTTTTATGAAACAACCGGTGACGACTGCGTCGAGGACGATCTGACAATTGCTATCCTGCAGCGTATTTAGCTAATTGAGCATGTGCTTTTTGAGACGAATGGTACAGAGCACCTCATTTCCCGGGCCAATATATTCCAAATCATCAAAACTTGTCAGGCGCGCCATGGCTATGCCGCGACCATTAGGGTGGGTTGCACGCAGCGGATCAATGTTCAGATAGCGCGAGACATCGAAGCCTTTGCCTTCATCTTTGATACGAATAAGCAGCAAGTCGCCATCCAGGTGATATTCCAGTTTAGCAAATTTCATCTGGTTTTCAGGTACTGCCTGGCGTCGTTCCACTTCCTGCTGCCAGGTACCTGACTGAATCAACGCTGATTTTTCCGCATACGTGATGCCCAGATTGCCATGCTCGACTGCATTGACCATAAGCTCACTCAAACCAAGGCTGGCACTTGTTGGAACAGGACAGCATTGAGCGATAAAGCTGGCCAGCACATGCGCCTGTTCCAGCGTCTGGAACTGAAATGTGCCGTGGCGCATCAGGCCGAGTACACTGATGTTCTTGTCCAACTGTTCAGAAATCGTATGCAGGGATTCGCCGTGCAAAATCGCTGAGCGGACGATCCCCATCATCATTTCACGGCGGTAAGGTTTGGTCAGATAATAAAAGACACCCGCCTTAATACCCTCTTCCACTTCGTGCTGTGCGGCGGCAGCCGTCTGCATGATGACTGGAATATCTTTGAAGCGCTTGTCATCTTTGATTTTGGCATTGAAAGCCATTCCATCCATAACCGGCATCATGCGATCCAGCAGGATCACAGCGACATCAGGATTTTCTTCGAGTTTTTTCCAGGCTTCCTGGCCGTTTGTTGCCTGCACGACGGTGTAGGATTCCGCTTCCAGATATTCGACAAGAATATCGAGATTAAATTCCTCATCATCGACGGCAAGAATCTTGGTCATAAATGATCCCAATAGTGCAGTTTCATCCTAAGGCTCTACTGCTACTTTTTAGTTAATGCGCCTTTGCAGCCATGCGTTAAGCCATTTTTCATGGGTAAGGATTACACTTGGCACGATTCATGCTTATGTCATTGTAATATCAATTTAAGGCGCAGAGCTTATGTCAGTTATACAATATAATTCTATTGCAGGCACTATTTCCAATTTCTCAGCCGCAGCTGACGTTCTTTATCTGCCCGGCAGCGCCAGCGATTATGTTTATGCGCAAAGCGGCGCAGGAGTTACCATCACGCATGGCGCTCAGGTTACAAAGTTGAAGGGCATAAGCCTTGCCCAGATCACCACCAGTAATTTCATTTTCGCTGAAACGAATTCCCATCTGGTAGTTGGTGACAACATGCTTACGACGACTGATGATGACCTTAGCCAAACTGATTTAGGGCCGCTCGACCTGTTCGGTAGCGCATCGTCTTACTTGAATAAGTCAAATGTACTTTTCGGCATGGGCGGCCCCGATACGATTTCCGTCGGTAACGACGACAACATTGTGTACGGGGGAACAGGTGAAAGCGACACAACAGACGGCGGGGACCGCATTGTTATTAACGGCGGTGGAGGCACCAGCGGAAACAATCATATTTTTACCAACGCCGGTAACGATACTGTTATTTTCACGAATCCAACAGGTCTTGGCAAGACATCTATCGTGCGCGTGGGAATTGGAGACGACAACGTAATCATCAGTAATGCAGCAGGTATTGTTAATGTGTACGGTGGCCGTGGCAACGATACGATAAACGGCGCCGGCGCCACCGGCTCGATTACCATTTTAGGCAATACGACCTCGGCCGATACCGTCGATGGTGCTGATATTTTAACCAGCGGCCTTGGCAATAGTGCCGTGCATGGCAATGCCGGTGATGACGTGCTTTTCTATGATGATTTTGCCGCTACTGCGTCACAAATTTTGACGGGCGGTGCAGGAGCAGACACGATATCAGGGGATATTGGCGGCACGGGTTCACTAGGCAAGCTGTTGATTTATGGAAACCGCGGATCCGATACCATTGATACAACCTCGCATCTGGGCAATGTAACTATTTACGGTGGCAACGGGGCAGGCGATAGTCTCGATACCGCCGACACCATTCTGGTTGGTTCCGGAAGCGCCGGCGATCATACCTACGTTTATGGTAATGGCGGCGCGGATACGATCACTTCTACTGCAAATCTTGCAGCGGGCGAAACGTTGGCGATTTTTGGCGGCGTTGCGGCCGATACGATCGTTATCAGCGGCGCTCGCGCCAATTCCTCAGGGCTGACGGTTGATGGCGGCACCGGAAATGATATCTTCAAGATCAACGATTCTGCACTGATCTCGGATGCGACGGTAACATTTACTAATTTCGAAAAAACGGATTCGGCGCAAATTACTCTATCCGGTGGCTCTGCCATTGACATTGTCGCTACCAATCTCGGTTCGTCAGCGACACTTACAAACAATTTTGGCGCAGGGCTCGGTGCTTATGTGTTCCAGAATTACGCCGGAACATTCACCGCGATAAACCTGACCTTTGGCGATGGCTCGGTCTTCCTGTCAAATGTCGGCGGCACGACGACAGCCGCCCTCTCCGGCACGGCGAATAATGATCAATTGATTGCAGGCAGCAAGGGTGACGCCCTTACCGGCGGCGCGGGCAACGACATTTTGACCGGTGGCGATGGGGCAGATAGCCTGAATGGTGGCGATGGCGTTGATACGATCACCGGAGGTGCGGGTAACGATACCATTCTTGCTGGGGACGGAGGCATTGCCCTTGACGGTATTGCCGATAGCTCGATTCGCGGCGGAGAAGGCAGCGACAGCATTACAGGCGGCGCTAATGAAGACAGTATAAATGGCGGGCTCGCCAATGATACCATCGCAGGCGGCCTTGGCGCTGACACAATATCCGGGGGACTGGGTGCGGATACCTTCTCGTATAAAATTGCTGAACTTGCGGCGAGCGATACACTGATTGACCTTGTGACCGACGCCTTTACCGGCGAGGCCGATGTCATTGACTTTAGTGATCTAAGCGTTGGCAGCCTGCGCGGTACTGGAATCGAATTCGCGCAAGGCAACGCCAGCACTGCGCAGACCCTTGATGCCAACGCCGGAATTTACGTCGCTACGAATACTGTAGCCAGTTTCTCTGAGGCAGATATCTACTCGGCGCTGAGCGGCATTGCCGACGATCTGGCAACCGGAGATATTATTTACGCGCTGGTAAGCAACGGGACCGATGCCCGTCTCGTTCGAATTACGGAAGTCGCGAATCCAGGCAGTTTAGCGGCAGTTGATGATACACTTGAGTTTGTGGCCCGTCTGCAAGGCGTGACGCATACGGAACTGGCGAGCCTGACCGAAGGCAACTTCGCCGATTTCAACTAAAAAAACACTTTAAAAGCAGGAAAATGGTGGAGGCGACAGGAGTTGAACCCGCGACATCCTGCTTGCAAAGCAGGCGCTCTACCAACTGAGCTACGCCCCCACGGGTCAAAAAACGAATTCCTTAATGCGTTGAGACAGGCGGAGAGTCAAGCAAATTTTGCGGATTAACGTCCTGCTCTGCCACCTTGCGGCGTATCGACCCGAATATGAAGCTTTGTTGGCTCTTCCTGGTGGAGCTTCCGCTTCGTACTTAAGGATGCATAATATTCAGGATAGATCATCCGCATATACATAGGATCATCCGCCATAAGGTAGCGCCCGTGCGTCACTGAATCGATAGCGCCATGCGCCAGATGCAGCATCCAGCCATGCTGAATATCGTCTTCGCGCGGCACCTTGAACGTGCTGTCTTTTTCCTCTGCCGCCTGCCATTCCCAATCCCGGCGCCAGCTGGACTTCATGCTTGCCACCGCATCGAACAACGCACCTTTTTGCTCAATCGATGCCTGCAGATGGGGTAACCGCTCACGAATTTTTTCCCTTAGCACTGAAAGCGGTACTGTCGGGTCGAGGGCAATCATGCGGGCATCCGTTTCCTTGCGTGCCCGCGCACGATGGTTTCCAGTAAATTTTTCAGGGCCATTTGCAGGCTCGTGCAGGGCGCCAAGCGCAATATGCGCTGCTGCACGGTAATCCCTTTCCATCCGCTTCACAAAGGGATCTTCAGCAAGCATTGGATAATTCTTTTTCAAGGCATCGAGATTGCTGACAGCTAAGCCAAATGCCATGCCATCCACCGCATTTCGGAACACCGCAGATTTATCGTAAAAAACGCCATAAATGGCAGGATCTACTTTTTTGACATCTCCATCAGCGGGCAGAAAGAAAACATCTTCCACCTGCGCCCCTTTTTTCATAGTGACAGGCACATAGTCGCTATAAAGCCCTGCCGTTGAGGGAAGGCGCGTTAAAATCTCCTGCGCCAAATTAGCGGCGAGCGTTTCGGCTCCCAGCCATGCAGGATGTGCGCCTGCATGTTGAAACATTTCGCTGAATCCGATGGTGCGTACTTTATCCGGGTCAGTTTGCGCCGCGCCACCCCTTGCCCCGGCGCGCGATCCCACGTTGCCATAGGGATCGACTGCATATTTCATGAAATTACCCATCATCGCCTGGTTAAAGATATTTCTCTGGTAATCCGGCAAGGTTTTCTTGAGTGCTTCCTGAGCAATTTCACTATAGTTGGTGATATTGGAGTCGGTTTCCTTATACTCAGCTTCGCCGTTGTCGCTTAACTGCTTTGCCGCGTGCGCCAGATTCCGCGTAAACAAGCGAACGGTTGAGCCGGGTGAACCGAAATAATTAGGCAGGTCACCGCCCTGAAACGTGAATTTCATAAAGTCATGCAGACCATATTCATTAACCGCCGCCGAAATCGAGCGCACGCCGCCACGATACGAATCGGAGATACTTCCTCCTTCGAAGAATTCGGTCTTAATGTTGTACTGCTTGTTCAGCGCCCGAATCTCCTTATGCGCTTCGTCGATAAACGCGCGCGCCGCCAGAAATCCTGAGCGGCGTGCATTATCACTATGCGCGATCTGCACCTGCTGGCGCTTGGCGCCATCAGTCCAGCCCATTTCTCCCAGGTGCTTGGCAACAAGGTTCATATGTTTATCATATGCGTGATTTCGATATGCATCGCCCATGATGGTACCCACGTTTTTCATGGTGTCGGGTTCTTCAAAAAGCGGCACGACGCCCATTATGGGCCGTTTGCCATTTTTATCCGCACAGGCAGCCTGCAGGAAAACGGCTTCCAGGATATTACTGGTATTCTGGCATTCCGCCAGGACATTAGCTGTGATCATCTCAGGGAATTCACGAGCCAATTCCATCCGCTTAATAGTATGATACGCGATCGGCATTGCATTGCGCGGATGATCCGTTTCTTTATCGTAGGGTCTTGCGCTGCCTTCATCAACAATCTGACGCATGTGCTTTTTCAACATCGCCGGTGCTTTGTTATTATCGAGTGCTTCCGTTAGCAAAGATCGCTTCCTGGCCTCGATTTCGTCCAGCTCCCGATGCAGTTTTCGGCGATCATCCTGGATATCGTCGGGAGATTTCAAAGCATGGAGTTTTCCCCGTAATGCATCAAGCCGTTTCAGCAACGCACCTTTTTGCAACGGCATAAGCCCAACATCGTCTGTTTCCACCTGATCGCCTGGATCTACGGAACGCGATAGGCGTCTTATGCGTTCGCGCAACTCCGCGTCTGTAAGCGGATTTTCAGCAGAACCAATAGCTTTGGAAGCCTTTTCCACTGCAGCGAATTCTGCAAGCAATCCTTCCCTTTGAGAAGCGACCCGCGCGGTATTTTCCAGATTCTCCAGATCGTTTTTAAGGGCGATACCACGCTCATGGAGCGCTTTGTAACCGGGGACGATTTCCGCTACGACTCGCGCATATTCTTCTGCAGTCTCACGGTATTCGATTTTAGCAAAATGGTATCCAAACGAGCGCACCCGCCGGATAAATGTAAGGAGACCTGCACGCTCTTCTTCAGGCGTAGTGTTATAAATCTCCTCTAACAGCGCGACAAAATCCCTCGCCTCCGTTTTGTCCGGTTTTGGTAGTTTTCGTACGATCGCATTAAATTTCCTTGCAGGTATAAATTTCTCGCTACCAATAAATTCCTCGACCTCCTGCAAACCTTTCTCGTAG
The DNA here is from genome assembly GCA_046348685.1 of Rickettsiales bacterium. GTDB lineage: Bacteria > Pseudomonadota > Alphaproteobacteria > Rickettsiales > UBA998 > JAXMDT01. Next base: position 143,081 of record JAXMDT010000003.1, on the reverse strand, counting down.
GCAGTTTTTCGCTCCGTGAAATCATTTATTTTGTTGTGAAGCCGCGCCTGCACACTCTCGGAGAGACCGGCAATTTCTTTCAAATATAAATCCATTAACGCGACTTTCGTCGCTAACAACGCTTCCAGAGTTGTATCGGCATTGATGTTTTTGTTACCATCCTTGTCACCGGAAAGGCCCCAGGCACTCGCACGGATGTTCAATTTTAAATCAAGAGGGTTATAAATTTCGTCAGGCGAAATAATCTGCTTACGTTGCAGGCGCCGTAGCGGTTGTTCAAAGCCACGATAAACCTGAGGCAAATCATCATACAGGCTTTTCAAGTAGAAAAGCACCATATCCACTTCGCCGCGCACTGAAAGTTTGCCGGGAATTTTACCACTTTCCGTATGCTTCATCGGGATAGCATCTACCGTCATCAAACCGCTGAAGGCGGTTTTTATTTGCTCCTCGGCACCCTGCATTGCTTGCAGTTGATTTAGGTCATCGCCTTGGTTCTTACGATAAGTATGAATCGCTTTTCCTAAGTTTCTTAGCTGCTCAAGGCTTTCCAACGCATTCACATTAGTGGGGTGCGTTGTCATAACCATTTCAAAAATAGGCTTACTTAACGCAGAAAGTGTGTCTCGAATTACTGAGTTCGGTTGTTTATCGAATTGTAGCGCATATTGATCTGATGAACCTGCCGAAGTACGTTCAAGCACGCTTTTCGTTTTATGGCGCTCGATAAAGGTTTCAAATAAATTTTCAACACCCCCCGTTGAGTCTGAAACCCGATCCTCACCATGCTTTATTCTATTCTGATCGAATGCATTACCTCTCGCCGCTATTGCCGCTACGTCGTAGAGCTGGCCTAACCGCATCATACCTGTCAGAAGCTGCTTTTGTGCGGTATAGCTATGCATCTTGCCAGCGTTGATTATACGCTCTGTGATACCTTCTTTTTCTTGGAGGGATGGCAACTTCCCATCGAAAGGCCAGATTGTATTTCTGAATTCACTAAGCAGCGCTGCGATGGCAGGGTCTGTCGTGCCTAATTCTTGAATGTAAAGATTTGTCAGATGGTGGGTGATTTCAAGCGGATTAGCGCTGAGCAGGATTGTGTTATCGTAAGCCATGATTATTACTTTTTGTTAATTAGGGCCAGCATAGCGGTGCAGCGCACAACTCCTAGTGAAATGCGACACGGCTTAACTGAATTGTCATCTTATGCTAAAAAATAAAAAAACCCTGCAATAGCAGCCTATTGCAGGGTTTGAGGAGAAAAACCGGATTAGCTGGATGCGATTTCGATCTTTTTGCTTTTTGGCTTCTGATCTTTTGCCTTAGGCAAATCGATTTCCAGAACACCATTTTGGAAGCGTGCCTTGATAGAAGCTTCATCTACTTCCGCTGGTAACGCAATAGAACGCTGGAAAGAGCCATAATGTCGCTCGATACGGTGATAGTTTTTATCTTCCTGTTTAACTTCAGATTTCTTTTCACCCTTTAAAGTTAGAACTCCATCATTAATCTGAAGATCAATATCCTTTTCAGAAACTCCCGGCAGTTCGGCGGTTAAATGATAAGCCTCTGAAGACTCTGCAATGTCTAGACGCGGCGCAAAACCCTGCACCTCAGAGCTGCGCCCAGTCACCGAACCCTGCAAAATGCGGTCAAAAATAGTATCGACATCACGCTGCAGCCGCTGCAACGAATGCCAACCTGTGTCATCTCCAGTCGTGGAAAGATCCCGCCACGGCATGATACTGAACACTTTTCCCATGATGAACCTCCTTGTCATAAAGTTAATAAAAGCGTCGTATGATGGAAATATAGGAATGCACTTTTTTGGTATCAAGACCTGGAACGCTACCAAATAAAACATCAATGTAGATTGCTGCAATGCAATAAAAGCATTTGATTATTAATAAATATTTTGAGTATTCGTAAATAAAATGGTAGTATAGACGTATGAATGAAGGAGCGAATACTGAAATAAGCCATCATTACGGGTTATGTGAACGTACTGATCCCACCTATTTTTTTGGCGAACCGTTAAATACCATCACCAACCTCGGCTTTATCATCGCAGCAATACTACTACTGCGCTACATGCTCAGCATTCGCGATGACCTAAAGGGATTTTGGATCTGGGATATTTACCTTCTAGTCCTGCTGACTTTCTGCATTGGAATCGCCAGCTTCTTTTTCCATACCATGCCTTCCCAACTTACCGAGCTGCTCGACATGAGCTTTATTGTCGGGTTCATCGTGATCTACTTTACGAGCGCCTTGTTCCGCATTGCTAAGTGCAACTGGCTGCAGGCCTTTATCGGACTCGTCGCCTATGCAGGCGGCACGCATATGCTGGTAAACGCATTTCCAAATGCCATGAATGATTCGATTGGTTATCTTTCCAGCATGACTGCGCTAATTCTTTTTGCACTGCACCTAAATATGAAGCGCCGTTTTTCAGCGCGAAAATTTCTCGTCGCTTCAATCATCGGAGTCGTTTCGCTGTTTTTCCGTTCTGTTGATAACTATGTCTGTGACATGATTCCCTTTGGCACACATTTTCTCTGGCACAGTTTGAATGCCGTGCTAATCTTTATTCTCGTCAAACAGCTTGTGCGAAACGTCAACCGACGTGCGCGCATGCTGCGCAAAGCGGCGGAGCATTTCGCCTAATCTATCTTCAGGCTATGACCGACACACAATTAACTTACCTGGATGGTTACTGCGAACGTGCCGGCGACGCCGGATTCTGGGCAGAACCGTTAAATGCAATCACCAATCTTGCATTTATCATTGCCGCCTTTCTTGCATTTACCGCATATCGCAAGCAACAGATTCCGCTACGCCAGAGCATCGATATTTTAATTTTGACTGTATTACTTGTCGCCATCGGTATCGGAAGCACGGCATGGCATACCATCGCAACGCAAAAAGCCATGCTGGGCGATGTTATACCGATTGCCTTATTCATTCATTTTTATCTCGTTATTTTTTTGGTACGGATTATCCGTTTCGGCATTTGGCCGTCTATCGGTTGCTGGATTGCTTTTGTCGGCATTAGTTATCTTTTTGAGATTGCTTTGCCGAATGACCTGCTCCACGGGACAATTATGTATATTCCCGCCTACGCGGTGCTGATTCTTCTCCTCGGTGCGCTGCGCACATTATCGCACCCTGCCTTTAACGCATTGCGCAACGTGGTCTTTATATGGACCGCATCGCTTGTCTTTCGCACCATCGACCTGGAAGTGTGTCCCATGCTACACATAGGCACGCATTTCTTGTGGCATCTCATCAATGCGGTAGTTCTCTACAAGCTGGTGATACTTCTCTTAAAATACGGATTTGTCACACCTTCCGTTACCACGCGTTAAGACTTGTACCTTTGCGAGAAGCGCAGTTTTGCTGTAAAAAGCGGATGAATGCGCATAAATTTTCTAAGCTTTCTGCTGCTTGCAGCCCTTTGTACGCCGTGTATGGCGTTTGCACAAACAGGTTCAACGCCTAAAGAGGCGGCAAAATCCTTTGGCAAAAATTCTAATCACAATAAAAAAGACAGCAAAAAAATTGCCAAGCCGGTAAAACGTCAGTTGCATCTGGCTGGCGAAAAGGAATTTTCGTGTCCGCGCCTGGCGGATCATGAAAAAACAGATTATGGCACATTCCTTCAAGGGTCGAATGGGTGGTTCTTCCGCGAGGAGATGGATTTTTCTGAAAATTTTAATTTGTTTTCCGAGGCGCGCTTTTATCTAAAGCGCTACGCAGCAGCACTTCAGCAACGAAACATTACACCGGTTTTCGTTACTATCCCTCCGCGGTCGTGGATAGGCGAAGCATTTTTTGATGATACTGAACCCGTGATGAAAAATTATTCCATCGAACGGGCAAAACATAACTTTCACGACTACCTGCAATCTTTCCGTAATATGGGCATCATTACACCTGATCTGGGTTCTATGGCAGATAAAGTCGGCACAGACGGCGAGACATTTTTCTTTAAACGTGACCACCACTGGATGCCCTATGGAGCCAGGCTTTCCTCAAACCTTGTGCGTGACGAGCTATCAAAGTCAGAAAAATATAATGCCTTGCCCAAAAAAAAATACGAGACGACATTCAAAGAAAAACAGTTTCTGAAATATTTTATGGCTCAAGAAATTCAGCGCATCTGTGAAAAAGATATTCCCGGTGAAGAATTCCCCATTTACATCACCCGTCAAAAAAGCTCAGAAAAAGCCGAAGATTTGTTTGGCGGCGGTGCGGATAGCTCGCCTCCCTCTGTTTTAGTGGGTACGAGCTTTAGCGCCGAAGAAAAATTCAACTTTGAAGGATTTCTGGCTCAGGCAACCGGCCTTGAACTGGCAAATTACGCTATCAATGGTGGACTGCTTTATAATTCAATTATTTCCTATACATCTTCGGAAGAATTTGAATCCGCAAAGCCGCCCTTCTTAATTTGGGAGGCTCCTTCCAATTATGATATCAATGCCAATAGCGCCAATGCGTTTCGGCAAATTATCCCAGGGATTTACGGTGCATGTAAAGGCAAGGATGTTCTTGGAAGCCAGACTGTTTCTGTCGGCCCAAATACGACGACTCCGTTACTATCTTTCGATCCCGAAAAAAATATTACAGGAAAAGATTATTATCTTTTCCTTTCTGTTTCCAATTTAGGATTAGCAAAATTTACTCTTCAGTTGGATTATGGTGACGGTGATGGCGAATGGTTTCCTATTGATCGTTCATCACATTTCAAAAATACTGGCCGCTTTTTCGTAGAACTCAGCGATGAAATTGATAATGATGCCTTAACAAGCGTGTCATTAATTAACCCTTTGCCTGTAAAGGCAGACATCAATGTGAGATTATGTCTTGCCCCAAATAGCAAGAACAACATTGAAAAAGACAAGAAAGGCTGATATGCATTCCCGCATTAATAAATTGCTTAACATTTATTGTCATGACAGGAGGGTTTCCGTGCGTTACTTTTTGGCTTTAGCGGTTGTATTTTCAGTTTTTTCTTTCGCTAAGGAAGTGAGCGCGGCGGACGATACCGCTCTTTATGATCCAACACCTCCTGCAGATTCCGCTTTCGTGCGGATTATTAATACGACAGCAACTGCCGTTGATGCAACTATAGGTAGTGCATCTTATACTTCCGTAGCTGCGCCTGGGATTTCCCCTTACCGCGTTATTCCACAAGGCGAGCAGGAGGCAAAGGCAGGTGATGTAAGCAAAAAGGTTTCTATTGAAGCTGGTAAGTATTATTCTGTTGCCATTACTGAAAAAGATGGAAAAAAAGAATTGGTAACGCTGGAAGATGCAGTGATAAAAAACCCAGCTAAAGCAATGATCTACTTTTATAATTTTTCGGATTCCGCCACGGCTTCACTTAATGCGGTGAAGCAGAAAGCGGATATTGTTTCTGGCGTGAAAGCAGGTGAAAGTGCATCGCGCGAGGTCAATGCATTGACTATCGATGTGGCAGTTAATGATGCTGAAGGCAAGGAAGTAAAAGCATTTCCTGGCGTTGAGCTAAAGCGCCGCACGGGTGTCAACTTCCTGCTGACGGGTTCCGGCTCGAACCGGCAGGCGACAATGACCGTGAGCGATATCGCGGCAAAATAATAATAACAAGGTTGAACAATGGGACGTAGAAGCCCGGTTACCATGGAGAATAAGAAAAATGCGGGAAGCAGTTTGGGATTGCCTCGTTAAGGCTCGCTACGTCGGTTTGGTTGCACTGCTGTTAGTTTCGGCAGCGCCCCTTGTTTTTGCGGAAACAGATGATTCTGCAGATACAGAAAACGTTGATGCAACTCAGGATGTCTCTGATACTGCCGTAACAGATATTGATGCCCTGTATCCGCCGGAAGGTGATTTCACCAAAAACTGCGTTGCACCAGTCGCTCTGAAAGTACCGCAGAAAGATTGGACTGCATGGGATGGAAAATCCGGCGCTGAATCGCCTGAAAACATGTATGAGTATGCGCAATTCTATATGTCTGGCAACGACAAGATAGCCGCTAACAAGATAACTGCGCACAAACTCTACAATTATGTAGCTTCCACTAATAACAAGCGCACGCTTGACGCTAAAATCGCACTTGCGCGCCTTGGCGTTGGAGAGGATGGCCAGACCGCATCTGCTGAACAGATACGTGCTTGGGCGAACGATGCTTTAAAAGCTCGCCCTCTCGATGCTGAAAAGGTTTTAGGCGCTTTAGAAGAACGCCAGGAAAATTATACGAAAGCTGCAGAATACTACCGCTCAGCTTTGAAAGAGGGTGACCCGTTCTCAGCATTCAATTTAGCTAAGCTGCATCGCGGCGGAAAAATTCCGGCGCTCGATAGCGAAAAGCCGGAACAGCTTATCAAGCTCGGCCAGAATATGTTGTTTGCCAATCTTGGCAAGGGCGATTGCACCACGCTGCAAAGCTTTGGCTGGCTGTATAGCCGCAGCCGCGCTGTACCGAAAAATGATGAAGCCGCCCTCCTCTGGCTGGAGGCCAGCATCAAAGCCAATAAAGATGTTTCCTCCATGCTCCAGGTCGCTGATATGTATAAGGCTGGACTGGGTACCGCGCGCGATATCAACAAAGCCGTTGCGCTGTGGGAACGGGCAGCCTCCATGGGAAGCGTCCGCGCCATGTACGTTCTCGGCGGCATCTATGAAAAAGGCGACGGTGTCGCTTTAAATCTGCCAAAGGCAATCCAATGGTATGAAAAAGCCGCTAATTTGCATCAACTACGCTCAATCGAAAAATTGGCTACGCTTTATTCCGATCCCATGAGCGGCAAGCAGGATCCTGATAAGGCTTTTAAATGGCTGAGCATTGCTTCCCAGCATCCGGATGTTGACCCGGCAATTTGGGTCAAGCTTGGCGATGCCTATGCATATGGCAAAGGCACACCCAAAAACCACAGCACGGCATTCAGCTGGTACGAACGTGCTGCCAAAGCGGGTAATACCGATGGTATTTTCATGCTTGGCGAAGCATACCGCTATGGCCGCGGCGTCGATCAGGACATCAAACGTTCGCTGCGCTTTTACCGCCTGGCTGCCAATCTTGGTAATGATGACGCTATCATGCTGATGGCTGAAAACTACGAAAAAGGCATTGGTGTTAATCCGGATTCAACCAAGCAACGACGTTGGCTGGAGCGTGGCGTTTCCGTCGGGAACACCAGTGCACAACTCGAGTTATCGAAGCTTCTTCTGTCATTACCGACGAATGAAGATAAGCAGGAAGCTGTCAGCCTCATCCGCAAAGCTGCAGAATCCGGCGACAAACGTTCAATGGTGGAATTGAGCATGCTATATCAGGAAGGAAGTCTCCTGGAAAAAAGCACCGATCTCGCCCGCTCCTGGCGCGAACGCGCATTGTTGCCAGGTGAAAAACGTCCTGACGCTTTGCTGGCGCTCGCTAACGCTTTTATTGAAGGCCGCGTACCCGGCAAGACCGCCAAAGATGCAATTCCGCTCCTGGAAAAAGCAGTCAATAACCATAATTTCGCCAAGGCAGCTTATGCACTAGGCCAGCTGTATCATCATGGGGCTCCGGGAGTATCTGTCGACCTGAATAAGGCACGTACTTTTTACAAGATCGCCGCAAAAGAAAACCATGCGAAATCGATTGAAAAACTTGCTGAAACTTATATGTCCCAGAAACCGATGTCGGATGCCGAGCTGCGTTCCGCCGCGGATTATCTTGAACAAGCCTCAGAGCTTGGCAACGCCGAAGCAATGCGTGAACTGGGGCTGCTTTATGTTGCAGGCAAGGGTCGCCCACTTAACGCGCAGCAAGGTGCTTTCTGGCTCAAGCGTGCTGCCAATCTGGGTGATCTTAGTGCGGCAAGCGAACTGGGCGAGCTTTATTTGAGCGGTATTGGTGTTGAACGCGATCAGAAAGAAGCGATCAAATATTTAACCATCGCCGCAGAGCAAGGCTCTCCTTCCGCAATGCGCAAACTAGGCCGGCTGTATGCTCGCGGCGGCGCTGTGGAGAACGATCCTAAGACCTTTATCTTATGGATGAACAAAGCTGCGGAAGCTGGTGATGTTTCAGCAATGCTGGAAATGGCCAATGCGTATGCGGCGGGATTCGGCGTTCAGGAATCGCAGGAACGTGCCGTCTATTGGTTAGAAAAGGCAGCAGGGCTTGGCAATGAAGATGCAAAGCAGCAGTTAGCCGTGATCGAGAAAAAGAAAGACTAGTAACGTCTATAGGTTGCAATCAGGCGTAAACTTAACCATATGTTTCAGCCATGAATTCTGTATCATTACGGCTAATTTTCCCTATCGCGGTGCTTTTCCTATCTGGAACGGCGTATACTGCAGCGGCATTCAACGCACCTTTTACAATTTCAGGCATTCCCGTTGTCGCTAAAAAGAAGCCGAAGGAATATGACTGCGAATCGGTTCCTGACCCGATTATCTCTATTGATGCGCCGAGTTCCTATCGTCAGGATGACCCGACCCGATCTACTATCGATGAGGAATCGCGGAAAGAATACCTCGAAAAAGTAACGCCGCTCCGTGAATATAATCAGGCTATCGTCAAGATGGCCAATACGTATACCGAAGGCAAATATGACCGATCCGCTGTAGCTGAATGCGCGAAGGATTGGCTTTTAGAATGGGCTGACGCGGACGCTCTTTCTAATTTAAATCAGGGGACGGCACAACTGCATATCGGCCAGACGCTGGCTGCCCTGTCTTTCTCAGTCATGCAGTTCGGTAATGATCCGGCTTTTGATGCAGAATCTAAAACCAAAATTTTAAACTGGCTTGCTTCGATTGCAAAAACCATGATCAATTTCGTTGATTCCCGCGAGGATCGGCGGACCAGCGAAAACAACATACGTTACTGGAATGGCCTGGGCGCGGTATCCGTCGCAGTTGTTACCAACGATCAATCCATGTTTAACTGGGGTGTCGAAAGCGCGCGTATAGGGATCCGCCAGATTCGCGAGGACGGCAGCTTGCCCACAGAGATGCTTCGAGCGGGCCGCGCACGCAAATATCATTTTTTTGCCGCACAGCCATTGGTCGCTACAGCGGAGATAGCTGCAGCCAATGGAATCGACCTTTATTCGGAAGAGCGCGGCGCCCTGCACCGCCTCGTTAAGCTGTTGATCAACACTTACGATGACACGAGTTTCTTTGAACAAAAAACCGGCGCCAAGCAGGTAACCGAAGGCGGCAAAATCCAGGAGAATGAAATTGCCTGGCTATATATTTATAATAATCGCTTCCCGTCACCTCAAGCTGAGCGGATTTTGAGTGACTATCCCGACCTTGCCGCCTCAGCTCTCGGCGGCAATGTTAAGCTGCTTTACGGTCATTAAAAGCATTTGCTCTAAAATTGAAAATACAGGAATGGCGAAAATGACTGCGCGATCATCTTAATGATTGCCACAGCAAAAAGTCCATTACAGGCAAGCTGTCCGGCAAGCGGCATGCGCGCTGCAATCGCCGGAAATCCTTTTTCATCGATTTTCCGGATGATGAATGGTGATGCAAACACCAGAATATAAGCGATTCCGAGTGTTGTAAGTTCGAACGGGTTAATCTGCCACAACGCGCGATCTGTCAGCGCCCAACCATTGAGTCCGCTCATACCGTGATAAATGGCAAAGGCTGCTTGTAGATCATGCGAGCGAAACAGCACCCATCCAACCAGGACGAAAACAAAGGTCAACGGTAGTGCAATGAGCCGCGGATAAGGATTCTTATTTTTGCCTCCGAGCATCCGCTCGATGGAAAGGATAAGCCCATGCCATGCTCCCCATAGAATAAATGTCCAGTTAGCGCCATGCCAGAGCCCACCCAGCGTCATTGTCGTCATGAGGTTGATATAGGTTCGTATCCTGCCCTTTTTGTTGCCGCCGAGAGGAATATAAAGATAATCGCGCAGCCATGTGGACAGCGAGATGTGCCAGCGGCGCCAGAATTCAGTAATGCTGGTGCTGATGTAAGGATTATCGAAATTCTCGATGAAGCGGAAGCCCATCATTAAGGCTAATCCAACCGCCATATCGCTGTAGCCTGAAAAATCAAAATAAAGTTGAATGGCATAAGACAGAATACCAATCCAGGATTCTGTGAAAGTTGGATCTGGAAGAGCGAACATGGCATCGGCCAGCGGCGCAACCGTATCGGCAATCAGGACTTTTTTTGCAAACCCAACCCCAAAGCGCAGCACGCCCTCGTTGAATTTATCCCAGCTGTGCGTACGCGTCCGGAATTGCCACGCAAGGTCTTTATAGCGCAGGACCGGCCCGGCAATAAGATGCGGGAAAAGCGCCGTAAAAGCCGCAAAGTCCCAATACGTATCCGCCACTTCCGCATCGCCGCGATAGACATCGGCAAGGTAGCTGATGCAGTGAAAAATATAGAACGATACACCGATTGGCAGAATGACAGACCATGCCGACATCGGTTGGCCGCCCATGTTGACGATCAGATCATTCAGTGCTGCAACGCCGAAATTGAAGTATTTGAAGTAAGCCAGCGTCAACAGGTTAGCGACAACGCCTAGCGTCAATAACTGTTTTTTGCGTCTTATATCCTCCGCCCGCTCGATGTAAAGAGAAAGCAGATATGTGAGGAAAGTAACAATGGCAAACAGGAACAGGAAGTCTACTCGCCACCATGCATAGAAAATATAGCTGCCTGCCAGAATCACCGGCGAGCGGAAGCGATATGGAGTCAGATAGTAAATACTAAGAAAAATCGGCAGGAAGACAAAAAGGAAGATTGCTGAGGAGAATACCATTTACGGATACTCCTTCGTCTGCATCTCATTGATTGCTTTCATGGCATGCGGTGCTTCCACGTTGAAATCGTATGGCACTTCCAGCGAACGCTCTGGAATTTCCCATATTACCAATTTGGGGGGCGCGTTGATGAAATCGGTCGTCTTGAAAAATTGCTCCAGCGGGTAAATGGGACCGCGTCCTTTTTCTGCCAGGTTCAGTACATCAGATTGGAGCGCCGTTTTGATTGCGCCTTCAAAATTCCACTTGGGGTCAGCGCTGTAAGAAGTGCCGAGCAACGTTACCGGAACTTGCGTTTCCTCAAATAAGCCCGCTTCACCTTCATCGAGTTTAGTGGTCACATGCGGTGTAATTATTTCACCAAAGGGTCCGACGAATGGTTGGAAAAGGCCTGTCGGCACCATGCGCTTCGGCAGATCACCCAAAAAAGGTTCTGATTTCTTAGTTATTGTAGTAAATCCGGTTTTCGGCAGCTGAACACCTGGCAGGTAGTCGCTCAGTGTTTTAGGCAATGTATTAGCAACTTTTTCTGCCATTTCCGGCGTCCAGTGCGTATCCGTCCTAAGGTAGACGAGGCCGCCTTCAGCTTTATAAGATTCGTAAACCGGCAATAAATCGGGTGCAATTATACCTTTTGCATGCAGAGCATTCAGCGCTTTTTTGTAGATTTGCTGTTTACCTACCGGAAAATCGATCGCGCGCAAATGTTCGGGATAGATACGCGCTTTAGCGGGCAGCAACAACACTACAAGCGGAATGTCATACCGTTCAAGATAGTGCTGAACGTCCGAGATGAGACCGATTTTTCTTGCGTAATTATCTGCGCCATCAGGATAATATTGCAGCTCTTCTGTCGTGTAATACCAGCCATCTTTGCCGATATGAATATCTTTGGACGCCGTATGGAACACTGAAGAGGTAAATGCGGTCCAAGTTTGAATCGCCGCATCACGAAATGGAAGAGATTTTTCAAAATCACCTTCGACCTTACGGGCAGCCACACCCTGCATCCAAGCAGCCCAGTCGTGGCTTGGTCCATCATAACGCAAAACGCTCTGCGTAAGCGTAAAGACGCCGGTGATACCTCCAGCAATAAGGAGTATAAGCATTAAACCCGCCGAAAAACAGGGAGCAGAATTGTGAGAATGTATTTCTTGGCTGCCAGAAGTCTGTTGCACGAATAACTTTCACTGCTTAGCCCCATGATCCACGAAAACGCAAATATGGGAAATGTTAGAGACCCATTTGTTCCAGCGAAACTTTCGCGAAATGGTGCCCTCTCGCGGCGGCGGTACGCCAGTGGCTCACTGCTTGCTCCCTGCTTTGGGAAACGCCGGTGCCCTTCATATAGGCATCGCCAAGAAGATAACTTGCGTCAGCATTGCCTGCGGCTTCCGCCCGGGTCAGCCAACGGATCGTTTCCGACCAGTTGGGGGTCTTCTCATTACCAAAACGGTAGTAATTCGCAAGATCAAGCATGGCTAAAGTACTGCCGGAGTCAACCGCCTGTTTCAACAAAGTCACACCTTGCACTTCGTCTTTTTGAACACCGAAGCCAGCAAGCGTCATCAAACCAAGAGCACGCGTCGCTGCTGCGATGCCTAAATTGGAAGCTTTGCGGTAAAAGCCAGCAGCTTTGAAGTAATCCACCGGAACCGCCTGCCCTGACGCATAAGCTTCGCCAAGATCGAATAAGGCATCCGCCGATCCCTGGGCTGCGGCCTGTTCGAACAAAGGAATTGCATCTTTTGGCGGAAACTTGGCAACCGCGCCGACATAAATCAATTCGGCAAATTGTTTTTTGGCTTCAACCTGGCCGACGTTAGACGCACGTTCCAGCCAGAATGCCGCTTTTTGAATATCCGGAACCACGCCGCGTCCAATACGGAATGCCATACCGATGTCTTTCATCGAGGATCCGTCTTCCGGGCGAACGTTAGCAACAGCCTGATCAAAATATTCACGCGCTTTTTGAATATTCTGGTTAACGCCCACGCCTTCGGCGTAAGCCTTGCTTACCGAAAGCATGGCCGGCACATCCCCACTTGCGGCAGCTTTGCGCCACAGGTCAAACCCTTTTTTCTGATCCTGCGGCACGTCAATGCCATCGGTATAGGCTCGCGCCATGAAGATAATTGCAGGCATATGCCCTGCATCGGCCAGCTCCTGCATCAATTTGATACCTGTCTGCTTGTCTTGGATTTCAGGCGCCATATCTTTAAGAAGGATATTCACGATACGCGCCTTTTCGTGCATGCTGGCATTAGGTGCGGAGCGTGCCATCTCGAGATATTGCTTGGCTTTACCGAGATCGACACCGACGGCGGGGTCTTTCCGGTACAGGTCAAACAGCGTAAGCATTGAGCTTACACGGCCAATTTTAGCGGATGCTTCAAGATAATTGATCGCCTTGTCTTTTTGGTTTTGTTCGAGGTAATAATTAGCCAGCTGGCGAATCGCTTCCGCGTCTCCGTAATTTGCCGCTTTTTCCAGCCAGTTATATGCTTCCTTATCATCAAGGATAAGAAAATAATTGTCGTCGGCGCGAAGCGCTTTGCCAAGTGCAACGGCAGCCCTGAGCGAACCTTTATTTGCCGCTTTGCGCATATAATCGGTAGCTTTCACTTTATTGACGCGCGTACCATTGCCTGTTCCCAGCATACGTGCAGCAGCCCGCATACCGGATGGATCGCCTGCATCGGCACCTTTGAGATACCATTTCAAAGCCTCTTGCGGGTCGGGAGCAACACCCTGCCCGCTTTCGTAAGCTTCGGCGATCAACACCATTGCTGCCACATTACCGCGATCGGCTTTCGTGCGCAGGTATTTGATGCCGAGTTCAGCCATTTCTCTCGCGGCATTCGGTGTCGGCGATGGAATAAGCTTACGGGTATAAAGCGAAGCGATAGCAAGCGCAGCCGAGCCGTATTGGTCCTTCAGGGCCAAACGATACCATTCTTCCGCCTTGCTGTAATCGGGATCACCGGTGAGCAGACCGAATTCGTACATACGGCCAATCTCGAATGCTGCGGCCGCATTACCCTGAGCAACGGCTTCTTTAAGCAACTGCACCGCTTTTTGCTGGTCGCGGGCTACGCCATTACCGGAAAGATAAAGACGGGAAAGGTAAATCCGCGCGCGATTCGCCCACTGCGCATAAAGCGTGCTTTGCGTGCTGAGGTCGAGCGCTTTCTGATAACTTTCAAACGCTTTCGCATAGTCCGGATCGCGCGAAAACTCACCCGATGGACGTCTCTCATAGAATTTGCCAATAGCGACATAAGCTTCCGGCGTGTTGATTTCCTGCAGTGCACGCAATCCTTCTTCAACCGCCTCATTATTTCCATGACGTCCTGCATCATCCAGCGTCGCTGCATAAGAAGCTGCCTGTGACTGGGGCTTGTCTGCATTTTGCGCGTTGGCATCCTGAAAATAAAGAGTGGCAGTCAAACTCGCTATGAGAACATATTTACGCATTATGACCTCTCATCCATCGTCGGATTCCAGAAGAAGCATGTGCCGTTCCCTCCCAGGAAATCATCAATAAGTGGACGCTCCTGAAAACCCGATTCCTTCATCAGCTCTGCCAGTCGAACTGCTGCGAAATTATCGCCGTGGTTACGTAACAATGCTTCTGTGAATGCCATATAATGCCGATTCTGCGGCCTGCGCTCAAGCATACCCATGTCCGGCTGAAAGTAATCACTATTGGGACCGGGCTTAAAGTTGGCCGCACTTTGCGGCAAGGCAATCAAGGGATTACGGACGGTATTCATAAAATACGTTATCATCAAATCAATATTTTTACCGTTCTCAGCTAGGCCATAGAGGTCTTTACCGCGCAGGCGAGCGATTTCAGCCATGACAGTCATATCGGCAAGCGACTGGCGCATATACCACTGGGCGCGGGCTCCGCGGCGCGCTTCAAGTGGCAGACTGCCGTCATCTTTTGCCTGGGTCAGCGCAGTACGATAGCGGTCTACGCCTTTTTGATAGAGATCGTCATCGTCAATCAGCGCGCCCCAGGCCATCAGCACGGAATCGGCAAGATAACGGTGATTGTTATGATCAACCTCTCCATGAAAATTCTTATCCAATTTACGCACGATCGGATCGATCCAGCCATTAATCGTTTCACGTTCTTCGCCAGAAAGGGAATCATAAATAATCGCATAATTTACGATAACCGGCAGCATCACGCGTTTTAGCGCGTAATAGGTATCATTCTCCGCGTCACTTTTGCTGAAGGCGTTCGCCTTGGCCCAAGTGAGCAAATTGTTTTTCAAAGCTGTTTCAGCTGACTTATCGCCAGCCAGTGCCCGCCCGCCTGCCACCATGACATACCATGAAAAGGGTTCAGCATTATTATCTGCTCCATAGCCTTTTGTGGCATAAAGACCTTCAATCGGTTTGGGCTCGGCAAGTGAATCCAGATCAACACCCATGCAGGCAGCCTTTGCTTTGAAGAAATCCTGCGATGCCAGTTCTTTCTTGCGAGCATCAATATCGAACAAGACTTTAGGCGCGGCCACAGCAATACCGGGGAGCATCAGGGTAACGAAAGCAATCATCCATTTCATGCGCATAAAGTTACCTAATTATTAGCCAGGCTACTCTGGCAATTTTCATCTTTCAGTCGCACCGGAAGATTACTTTGGCCATCACCATTGAAAATACCTTCGTCACGGAACGTACAATGATGCGGAAGCAGCGATCCGCGCGGACAGCGGCTGGTTACGAGCAGTCCCTTATTATCAATGTCGTGTCGCGAAACAATGCGTGGAAGGTCATTCGACCAGTTGCCGCGGAAAATTCTAGGTGACTGATCGACAAAGCGATTCTTACGGATGAAAAGCGCTGACATGCCATCGGTGTAAAGCCCGCTTCCGTTATTTTCTATCCAGTTACCAACAACGCTTAAAGCCGTTACATCAGAATACGGATCGAGTTCGAAATCGCGGTGCGCGTGCGCAGGATCGTTGCGAAGATCCGCGACATAGCCATGAATGGCGGAGCTTTTGTTGTTTTTTATGTTGTTAAAATAAACACCGATATCAATGCTGTTACGAATCTTGACGCCGGAACGCTTATTATCGAAGAATTGATTGCTGGCGATAATTTTACAGCTGCTTTCGAAAATGGTTACGCCGTCCTGACCGTTATCAAAGGCTGTATTGGCATAAATCAAGGTTCCCGAGCTCTGACGGTCTACCATGATGCCAGAACCATGATTGTCATAAGCAACGTTTCCGAGAATAGTTGAGTCATTTACTTCGCGGGAAATAATGATGCCGTGCTTTTTCTCTGCAAGGTAAGACGTGTTATAGGCGATGGTAAACCAGCGTGAACGATCGTGTGGATCAATGCCGTAAACGGTATTGTTGATATATTCATTGCCTACGAGAACAACGTTATCCGCCTCGTAAGAGTAAAATCCATAAAGCAGGTTATCGAACGAATTGTCTACGATAACGGCTTCCGGACGCGCTAGGCGGTCATATCGATAGCGTACATACTCTTTTGGGCCTGCGCTGAGAGAAATACCGTAAGATTTGCTATTTGAATAACCGAGCGCCGTAAAAACGGTGGTTGTCATGTAGGTTTTGGATTCACTCCATGACGTTATGTAGGGGCGATAGATTTTTTTCTGCTCATAAACACGCCAGCTTGGTTTTTGATCTTTCTCGCTCCAGCCTGTCACCCGTGTATCCGCGATGTAGAGATTCCCGGCATTAACGATATAAGCGTTTTTTTCCTCGCTCAGTTTCAATTCATCGACGTCTGCGCCGCTAATGACAAATGTAGCGTTCGGCCCCACAATAATAGGGCGGCGCAAAATATAGGTCCTGTCCTTCTTTTCTATGAAGTCGGTTTGGCCTTCACGTATCATCTGGTCATAAATAAGCGGCAAATCGACTACGCCGCTCTCGACATAAATAATTTGCGGAAGATAAGATTGTTGTGACAGGACGAAATTCGATAGGCCCATCGCATCAATGAATTTACCGTTAAATACGGTTTGCCCGGCAAGCAGGCGCGTCACCACGCCATCTTTAGCCGCCGGCATCCTGTTTTTTACATCCTTATACGTTACTCCCAGCTTACCCGTATCGATCTTTGGAATATCACGACCCATTGCGGAGTCATCCATTTCCATTGCAAGAAGACTGTTGTCTTTTTTTGAAACCATGTTTTGTAAGGTTTTTTCCGCTGCCTGAAGTTTTGTGCGGCTTAACTGGTTGCCCTGAATAGAACCGGGCTGGATTTCAGATTTAACGAGAAATTCTTCTTTCGGGCCTAATATGCCATAATAATCCGTGTGGCGTGCCTGGATAACGGCAATATCATGGAATGCGAGCACACGCTTGATCACATCCTTCATGGTCTGCGTAAGACGAATCGCTGATTCGATCTGGCGCTCCTTGACCATTTCGACACTGATTTTCGCCGCGGCATCATCATATTCCTTTGTACCCTCAAGCGGCTTGATTTCTGCCGCGGCGCGCTCTGGCTGATCTGCGGCCACGAACTGGAGAGCCTGTTTCAAAAGAAAGTTTTTCTGCAATGGCATTGGCACTTGCGCCAGTAACTTCTTGGCCTGGTTTTCCTGACCCATATCACTAAGCAACTCAGCTACATTAACCTGAATTTCGGAGCGTACTTTCTCAGGCAGTACTGCGACATCGTGCAACGCCTTTTCCATAAGAAGACCGCCCTCTTCTTTATCGCCCTTTTTAAAACGATAAAACGCAATGAGCGCATTGGCGTTAGCTGCAAGCTCCGGTGTACTTATCTTTGCAACAACATCGTCCGCATCACCAAACTCACCTGATTCGGCATAGGCTTTTACGACAGCAATTCGCGCCTTATCCGCGCGGCTTCCTTTGTAGTCACCGTCATCAAGTAAATCCTGAGCCTTGCCAGGCTTTCCGTTTTCCGCCAGAAGCGTGGCAATTGCCGCTGCGGGTTTGATACGCAAATCCGCAGACGCATCTTCAATCTGATCAAAATGTTCCTGTGCCTTTTCAAGCTCTTTGCGTTCGGCAAGTGCGTCAGCGAGCGCGGCATTCGTTTTATACGCCACTTCTTCATCTTCAATTTGGCCGAGCGCCTTTTCCGCGAGCGGAATATCGCCCATATCCGCATACATTTTTCCAAGCTCGGCAAATGCAGCCGTACGGCGCTCTTCATCCGGCACTCCTTCAGCCGCATTCCAGGATTTTGCGAGCGCATCTTCCATGCGCTTCATATAACCTATTTCCTTGTAGGCTTTCCCAATCAAACTGTACGCACGGGCCGCACGGCCACCTTCAGGAATGAGGTCAGCCATTTCAGTAGCACGTGCAACTTCCTTTTTCGCAAGCAGCGCTTCTACCGCGACTAACATAGCGTCGCTTTGGTTTGCCGTGTCGAGAATGCCACGCAGCGCCTGTTGTGCCGTTACCCAATCATCTTGCCGCATCGCCTGATCTGCGATTTTCTGAAAGACCTCGTTACGTTTATCAGAATCGTCGAGCGAAATAGCAGTCGTCGCTTTCAATGCATTACTTAGATTGCCTGCTTCGATATAAGCATTTGCTTCCTGAAGAAGCGCGGCAGTATCCTTGTTATCTTTAGCAATCTCGGTATGGGCTGATGCCTGCATGATTGCCGCGTATGCTTCCGGGTCTTTCACTTCCAGTGCGAGTTCGCGGGCCCGCTTTAGCCCCTCTTCACCGAAAACCGATGCGTTATCGGCCGTTACAGCGGTCAGGCTTTTAATGATTCCGCCAAGCAGCTTGATTTTCTCTTTTTCGGGAAATCCTTGCGCAAGTTTGTGCACACGCTCAAAACCTTCTAGTCCGCGATTGGGATCGCCCAGAAAAGCGTACGTACGCGCAATGATCAGATCAACCCATGCTTTGCGCATAGAATTTTGGATTCCATTGGCAGTCTGTGCCGCTTCAGCCAGTTCAGTAAAGCTATGGTCCTTCTCGGAGCGTTTGATCATCGCCTGGACCAGGTTGATCTGCACGTCATCACGGCTAATGCCTTTGCCAAGAGCACCTTTTTCCGCTTCAGGCAGCAGTGCACGCCAATGTTCCATGGCAATGCCCGGGTCTTTCTCTGTTTCGGCGCGTAGATAAAGCTGCTCAGCAGGCGTCAGCGCCCATGCCATGCTTGTTTGCAAAAGCAAAGCCAGAAAGAGTAATCGTACGCCTACGTGACGCATGACGAACTGCGCTCCGTATTAGTTCGTTGGCTTCGGATTTGAAGAAAAGAAGTGCAACGTATTGAATTTTACCAGCGCCGGATCGTCTACCCATGTCGTAGGCAGCTTGGTTTCCGGCTTAATAGTTACGACTGTTACGGCAGAGCTGTCGCTCGTTGTGCGTAGATTCGTCACTTCACCCTGGATATAACCATCATAACCTGGCAGACGCACCATAGCCGACTGCTTTCCAGAGAAGCGTATGACGTCGGAGTTCGGAACATACGCATTAATGTAGGTTTGCGCTTCCTGATCAACAAGCTTCATAACCGGTTGTCCTTTCGATGCACGCTCCTGCTCGGCAAGCAGCGTTTCCTTCACAATGCAATCACAGGGGCTGTCAACGCTGACAGCATCGCCAGTGACCGTTGTAACCATCATCAAGGGCGAGCCTTTCTTCACCAGCTGGTCTTTCTGTTTTTTGTAGAAAACGATACCGCGTGTCGGTGCAGTTACCGTAATCACATCCGCAGCAACTTCCGCTGCTTTCGCAGTAACGACGAAGATACGCTCGTACATGCTCATGACAAGGTATCCAAACACCAGAATCGATATGAATGCGACAATTAAGCTGGCCGTCGTTTTACCAACGCGGCGTTTAAAGCTTTCCCAGGGAGAAAGCCCCTGGTTCGGATTCGGAATTTTGCGCTCGCGCGTAAAATTATTGCGGCCGACAACGTCGATAATATCACCGACATTCACAACTTCGCCGCTGATATAGGAGCTTACCAGGAATTGTAATACTGAAATATGACGCTTTGTCAGATTGGAAAAGCGGCAACCGATACGCTGCTGATCCGCATTCACATAGCGCACTTCCATCTCAACCGGCAGCGACAATTCAAACCCGTCAAACGGAAACAGCAATGTGCCTTTCAGTGTTTTATCTTCGGTAATACCGCTCTGGATCGACTTCGCGCTCGACTCAGACCATTTAATGGCAAGACCGCCATTGGACCAATCGACCACATCCAGTCGTGCTGAGCTGATCTCAATCTGTGCCGGCAGCGACAAACGCACCTGCTGGCGCTGCGCTTCCGATTCATGAACGACGGCGAGTTGGGGTTTCATCGAATTATCCTTTCAAAAGTTTTATCCAGAAAAAGAAATCTGGTTGAGTAATGATGTGCGTTATGGACGCCAAGACTGCTACAAAAAGCGCAACTGAAAAGGCATGCATATAACTCGAACTAAATCGTGCAAACCGTTCCGCAATACTCGTACGTGTCTGTTCAAGGCTGGTGTTTTGCCGAGTCCAGCGCTGTTTGTCCAGTCGAAAGAGCACCGTCGTTTTAACAATCGAGCCAACGATCTGATTGTAATACAGTAAAAATGGATAGAAGGCAGAAACGTTGCGCCGTGCGGCGAATAAGGCCAGTGTCAGCACATAACGCGTAAGCGCCATCCAATAGAAGTAATACAGCAAAGCAAATGGCGTAATCGCAAAGCTTGCAAGAAGAGCAACCACTGGGCCGGTCAGCGCTGTCCACATTGATATCCGTTGATCAATGATGGAAATCCAAGGGAAGAAACCAACCTTTACGGGGCCCAGTTTGATAGCACGGCCATTCGTGCGGAGCATATTCCCAAACCAGCGGCGCATCAATACGATAGAGCTCTTAATAAAGCTTGGATCAGGCGGCGTTTCGATAGTGATAACCTGAACGTCCGGAATATAAAGCATTTGATATCCGTCGCGCAAAATATGATACCAGGAAGATTTATCGTCACCCGTTAAGAACTTGAAGCGCCCCAACCGCCAGTGATCGATCCAGTCAAGCTCAACCGATTGTATGAATTGTGCACTGCAGACAATGCTGGAGCGGAACATGGACATACGGCCCGTCAGCGTCAGTACTTTTTTGCTGAGTGAAACAGAGGACATGTAAATATGCCGCTGCGCGAAGCGCATATTATACCATTCTTTAAATATCCATTTGCCGTCAACTTCGCAGGTTTCATCGGTCGTCAGCGCGCCGACTTTTGGCATCATTTTAAAGAACGGAGCGCTTTTCTCCAGCGAACCCTGCGGCAGCATGCTATCGCCGTCAATTACGGCAACGATACCGTCCTCCGGTGGCGCAAGTTTGGAAATAGCGCGGAAACCATATGCCAGTGCATCGCGTTTGCCGGTACCCGCAATACGAACCAGAACCAGCTGCACATGTTCCGGTGGCTGAATATGCTCAAAGAGTGCCTTGATTAGAATTTCGTCAGCGCGCTCGACTATAGAAGCAACGATTGTACACGGGCGGCCATAATGCACTGCCTCGCGAATGACACTGTCGTATACTTTGCGAGTGGTTTCCGTACCGATTCGAAAGCTGGTGACAAGCAGATACATATGCGACGGCATAGCGCTCTCGCCAAGGTTGTTAGCCGTGCGCCGCCATTGCGGGAACACCAGCCTGACGAAAATGTGATAGCGTACCCAGTTCAGCAGCCCCCATGAGTAACGCCATATGGCAATGAAGCCGATAATCAGGATGAACTCGTGCGCTTGTGGGTCCCAGATGACGCTGGGTAACGCAAGGCCAGCCACAATCAGCCCCACAATATAGATGAGATGTCCGATAAGTTGATTCATGTCCCCTGTGCTTGCCTTTTATGTTTTGTTTTTCGGCGGCACGCTTTCTAACCTCTTTGCCACCTGTTGTAAACATTTATTAATATAAGTTATTGATGGCAACTGATTTTTTTGCATGTGCGAAATATTTTTTGTTTGGTTGCGCTAACTTGCTAAAAAACTTATAAAAATCCCATGATGAATTTACCTAAAAAAACCTTTTCTCCGACCCTTTTCATAGAGGCGGCAAATTTTTTGCGTGACAGGAAATTGATCGCGTTTCCTACCGAAACCGTTTATGGATTGGGAGCTAATGCTGAGGATAATAACGCAGTTTCTGCTATTTATAAGGTTAAAGGACGCCCCCAACACAACCCTTTAATAGTCCATGTACAGGATGTAACTAAAGCAAAGGCATATGGCTTGTTCACGCCCCATGCACATCGCCTTGCCACGGTTTTCTGGCCAGGACCACTTACTTTGGTTTTAAATCGGGTTTCAGGTTGTCCTCTTTCACCATCAGTAAGTGCTGGTGGCAGCACGGTGGCATTGCGCGCACCTAACCACCCGTTGGCACTATCGCTACTCCAGGCCTTTGGCACGGGCATTGCCGCGCCAAGTGCCAACCGATCCGGACGCGTCAGCCCAACCACAGCGGCGCACGTTGAATCAGAATTTTCGCCGCTGCCCCCGGAAATCGCCATGATTCTTGATGGCGGGCCTTGCGATGTCGGCATTGAATCGACTGTAGTTGATTGCACTGGCCAAGAGCCCGTTATTCTACGTCCGGGCTCTATTACAAAAGAAATGATCGAAGCCGCTCTCTGCACTTCTTTAACGGGAAGCACCCCTAAAAGCAGTTCCCAGCTAAAATCGCCCGGCTTGCTGGAAAGTCATTACGCACCGAGCTTACCAGTACGGCTGAACGCTGAATCTGCCGAAGATGGCGAGGCGTTATTAGGCTTTGGCAAAACATATGCGGCACCTACTTTGAATCTCAGTGAGAGCGGCGATTTAGCGGAAGCTGCCACACATCTATTTGCCTGTCTTCGGGCGCTTGATGTGCCGCAGTATAAGGGCATTGCTGTGATGCCGATACCTGAGTTGGGGATCGGGATTGCCATAAATGACCGCCTGAAGCGAGCGGCGGCGAAAAAATTCTAGCCTTCCAGATACGTTTTTGCTATTGAGTGCCGTCTCACAAGAGCGCCTGCGTATTCCCCGGTAGCTCAGTGGTAGAGCAACCGGCTGTTAACCGGTTGGTCGCTGGTTCGAATCCGGCCCGGGGAGCCATTCTTGATAATTTCCGACATTCATCATCAAATGAAACGGTGAACGCAAGGTATACTCTAGCTTTTCGCCGTTCATGCGTAAGTTCGAAAACAGGAAGTTTACCAACTGGCGTTTTTGCTCGTTTTTCGAACTCTGGAAAATTTCATACGCCGCGACATAACGGAAATCAAGGATGACAGCGTGATGCGGAAGCTATCGTCCGCCCCGTGATGCGACGCTAATTCGATCAATATCTCATGCTGACGCTGCTTGAGCTGCTGCACTTTTGCGTCATGGGTATCCGCCGTAATACTCCCATCAAGCAAAAGGTCTAACAATTTGTCTAGCTTTGACTGGATTCCCGCGTTTTCTATTTCCAACGTTTTGATCGCGTCTGCATGGAACGCTATTTCGGACGCGTGGCTTTGCTGTAAATGCTGACGAAGGGCTTCGACAAGTGGTTCTGGAATATGCAGAGCTTTAAATACTTGGCGCATTTGCTCCAGCACTTTCAGTTCTGGAACAAAAATTTTCCTATCCGGGTTTTCAGGATCGCGGCAGATCAGATATACTGCTCTAAAATCTTGATTTCTCGCACTCCGAATGGGGGATAATTCACACTAGATTTTCTGAATTTTAGCCATTTTGGTAAGTACCATAAGTCTGCCCTGCTGATTAATCGAGGCTGCCTACTGTGTTTTGGCTTTATCTGAACTAGATGTTCTTGCGCATGCTGTGCGACAGAAAGAAAATTGACTAGGCTTTGTGGATAACGTGGATCAAATCGCGTAAGGTTTTCCTCCGATTCAGTGAGCAGCGTATAGGCGAAGCAGAAATGGCATACACTTTTGTATTTCGTCCAAGCAGTGTTAATATCACTGGTATTTACATGTGCACCGGGCATTTCAAGGTGGGCCAAAAGATGCACTGCTCGGCCTTTACTAATCCCACCCCGCGCTTTACCCGGAAAATCATGATGCATCATGTTGATTAAGATCATGGCTAGATATCCGACAGTGATCCAATCCTTGGGAAGATCACCATAAGAAAGCCGTTTCTTTAACTCGCTAACAGATTCCGCATTTAGCAACACGGATACCTAGTCATCGGGAAGGTACAGGCAAGGCTCTACTTCAGTTGCCAACACTTCTTCCAATGACTTTTGTATTTGTTCAGGGGGTAAGCCAAGCAACGTACCAACATCGGTTTTCTTCAGTTTATCATATGTCTCGATGTGTGATAGCTGTAGTTTATGCTCACGCGTATCCTCATCATCTGGATAGGCCATGAAAAGCATGATAGCGTGTGCCGTAAGCAAGGACTTGAAAGGGTTTTCAGCAAAATCCCTTGTCATTGGAAATTCTGGCATTTTCTCAGCTACGAAAAAATAAAATCCGTTGCATCCAGCGTGAGGTGACCGTCTAGGATGATTTTGAAGTTGGTAGTTGCGGTGACAATCGTATCATTTGCTGCCGAGTCATACGTATAACCAAGCTTGGTTCCGGTCGCCGCGCCAGATACAATGCCCGTAAATCCCAGGCCTCGCACGTCGATACGGTCATCGGCGGTATTGAAGTCTGTGATGGTGTCCGCTGCTTTTTTAGTCGATTCGCTCAGGGTATTGAAATCGTATACATCCAAGCCAAGGTCGCCTGTCAACTTATCAATGCCTGCGCCGCCCGTTAGCGTATCGTTACCCCAATCGCCGTAAAGAGTATCGTTCCCGGCAAGCCCGTTGATAATGTCATCGTTATAACTAAAGCCAACAATACTATCATTTCCGGAAGTGGCCGCCTGTGCCATCGCCTTATTCTTCAGCTCAGCAGCCGTATAGGTATGCGTGTCGCTCTGGAACTTATAATTCTCAATTTCACCGCCGTAACTTTTCCACAGCGCGAGAGAACCACCGCCCGGTAATTTTGCAAGCAGCTCATTTGTGGATGTATGGCTCAGCTGTAGTGAAGCAAAGGTGATCCCGCTACCGAACACGACCGTATCGTTGCCGACAAATCCTTCGATGGTGTCAATCCCATCGCCCTGGTTGATCTTGAAGGTATCGTCACCATACCCACCTTCCATGTAGTCATTACCTTTGCCGCCGGTGATGGTGTCATTCGTATCGAACCCGTAGATTCTATCGTTACCAATGGTTCCGGCTGATGAGGTGATGGTTTGCTTCACATCATTGATAGTCTTTTGCGAGCCATCGTTGAATTTTAGGGTCTCGGTGGCATACATGCTAAAGAAGCCGGGGGCAAAAATCTTACCACCACCCGGAACCGTGATTGTCAGATCGGTCGAGTTGCCATCGCCGGTAAACTTCAGGTTTGAATATGCAACATCCGGCCCGAATTTTAAAACGTCGTTGCCGCCGCCGCCGATGATCGTATCCAGCCCGTCCCCCTGATTAACCGTAATGGTATCGTTCCCATCGCCCGCATCGATGTAATCATTGCCTTTCTTAGCATAAATAGCCTCGTTCTCGTTGAAGCCATAAATCGTATCGTTGCCGTCCGTCCCTGCCCTTGCTGTTGTAGCGATGGCCATATCGGAAAGGCTTTTGCTGGTACCATCTAGAAATTTATATAACTCGACCGCGTTCCATGAAAACGCTTCCTTGATCAAAATGCTGGTTCCACCTGGCAATCCTACGAGCAGGTCAAAGGTCTGGCCAACGCGGCTTAGCGTAATGTTTGAAAACGTAATCCCCGCGCCAAACGCCACCGTATCATTCCCCAGGCCGCCCGTAATTGTGTCTACGCCTTCGGATTTGTTGAGGATAAAGGTGTCGTCTCCATCTCCGCCAGATGCGAAATCATTACCTCTACCGCCAAAGAAAATATCATTACCAGCATTACCTGTGAGGGAATCATTTCCATCTAAACCATAGAGGTATTCATTGCCGGTTGCACCGGTTATCGTATCCGCCGCAGATGAGCCGCCCAGATATGTGGAAAGATTCGTGAGAACATGATACCCAGCGGCATTATTGATGGCCTAGGTTAAGGCTGCAGACGTTATGCCAAATCCAGTATGTTGGCCTTCGAATGCTTCACCGATTGCCTGCCAATAGAAAAACTTATCGGCAACCGTTGCCGGTATATTTGCTTTGACAAGCGCCAATGTATCATCAAGAGATTTGTGAAAAACAATTTTATCTGAGATGTAATCATAGTGTGCAGGAATAACCTCAGCAAACGGTCCCTTGATCAAAAGACGCGACTTTATTTCCGTAAAAATATTATCCCATGCCTCCATCAGCTTTGCTGCTTGCGGACCGTTTGGGTTAGGACTCCCTAACTGATTAATAAAGTTTTGGTCCATCATTTTTTCAATAAATGAAAGCTTACGTGCATCAATAAATTCGCCACGACTAGTAGCACTAACTTTATCAACATGTGCCCACATAAACATAATTTCTTCAATTTTTCCTTGAAGTACCTGAGGATTTAATTGGGCGTCAACAGCATCAACCAGGCTAATTGCTTTTGTTTTCAGAACTGAATTTTGGGAAAATGCATCTACCCATGTTGGAAGTTTTCCATATCCACGTGAATGCGGTAAAAAGAACGTAGATTTATCGATAGGCCGTGATGCAGTAGTGCCGTTTCCATTATACCACGTTTCCATATTATCATTCTGAAAAAGTACATCTGCTGCATTACCCGTTGTACCATTCGCGCGAGTAAATGTTGATGTTGCAGCTATCGCATTTCCTTGATTTGTCCCACTGCCAATTGTTGAAGCAGTATTCAAGGATTTGATTCCTGCTGCCGTGAGCGTTTTTAACTCGCCAGTATCAACGTATCCGTTTTGATTCGTATCTTGCCAAATACGTAGACTCGCAAATGCGCTATCTGCAGAAGAAATTTTACCATCATGATTGGAATCGAGTGCGGCTAATTTGGCATAGGCGCTCGTGCCGCCATTATCGCCGAACAGTTCGCCTTGGTTATCGATCCGGCCGTTGCCGTTTAAATCTCTAGCAAGAAAACCATCTTCTGGTTTGACCCAACCTGTATGTTCAGCGAAAAGGTCGTTATCTAAATCGAAATATGTTCGCGAGTTTGCAAGTGAGGTAAGCTCAAGTCCGTCATCGTCTAGATCTAAAACAATTGGCGAAATCATCCCTAAAGCAATTCCAAGAGCTGCACCGGCAGCAGCTGCCCAAGGATTAATGGCAAAAGCCGCACCTGCAGCCATACCTGTCCAATATGGAATTGCCCAAGCACTACCGTCGTCATATGTCGTATCAAAGTATAATCCCGCTCCGCTACCCTTATAGGTGTCGGTATCGTTAAAAGCGTTCCTAAGGCTTTGGCCCCCATGATTTAGAGCGTTGTTTGTGAAATCGACACAATTATTTGCCCCAGCATTATAAGTGCCAGGGTTTGCTTTTACTGATTCTGCATAATCTTTTATTGATTGCGCTTGTTGATCTGTAAGAGGAATTTCGCGAGTAAGTTGCTGGGTCGCTCCGTGAGATGATGGATTTCTATATCTTTCACCATCGTCTTGAACCTCTCCAGGTCCATATCCACTCGGAGAGTGTTGAGGGTAATAACCATAAAAAGATTCTGCGCCATTAACATTCACCTTAATGTACATATGGCCGGCAATACCGCCATTATCCATAACTACTGTAACACTACTCACCATGACCGGCTCCAACTTTAGATATGATAATCTTAGGAGAATTATTTAGAAGAGTCGTATGTGGATATTTTAAACCAATTACTACCCCTCCATTTTCTTGTACTTGAGCACTTGATTTCATTTTCTCTTTATCAAAAAAAACCAAGTACACTTTTATATTAGCAGTATCTGGATTATCGCATCCGAGTGCTTGACGATAATAAAGATAATCTTTTAAGTTCCAGCGTGAAGAAGGAGCAAGCATATTTAATTTAGTTTCAATCAAAGGAACATTGCTTCTAATCGTATTTTCGTTTGGTAAAAATTTACACGGAGTAGCAATTACCTGCTCAAGTTTTTGTCCCAATTCTAAATCATTAAGAAAAATAGGATCAGCCGCCACAACCATGCATTTTTCAAGTCGCCACCAAGCGCAAAAATTAGTATAGAATCTAAAATTACCTCTTGTTAACCGACAATGCCCATCATCAGGATGCATTTTGACGCAAGCTTGCAGTGAATTATCATCTAGCGAAAATTTGGCCAATGATTCTAAGTACCATTCTTGGCCAAATGCGATATTAACAGCATTAGTGTAAGCCCTTCCAGTGATTTTGAGCTTCCTGTCAAAACTTAGTTCATAATAATAAAATGCTGTCAACGCCGCGAGTATTAATGCTAAAAAACCAGCTATTGCTTTCATTACATCCCCTTGATTTTTCTAAACATAGCAACTTTCACTGAAACAGCAACAGCCGCCTTAAGACGTGTGATCTAGGTCAATTGCCACTCTATGCCTGAAAACTATGCGGCGGGGGTATAAGCATGAGTATATCGTTATAGTAATCCGTTCGAAGCGTATGCAGAACGCTGAGCCACTACAACATGTTATTATCCAAGTTGCTGCTGGCTTACTGCATGCAGTCGCAGGCTTTCACCCGTTACTGGATTGATTTGAGGCAGCGGGGTTTCGATATTGAGCTTCGGTTCTGAAACGCTGGGCGGTGCAAGCGGAACCGGTGCAGGTAGTGGATTTGGGGTTTCCGGTTTCTTTCCGCTGAACATATCATAGAAAATGGCATGTAGCGCTGCATAGGGCCCGCCAAGGCCGAAATCCATAGCAATGCTTTCATGAATAAATTTCCAACGGCTTTTTGCATCTTCGAGCGAGCGCTTTGGAAAAGATTTATTCAGGCCCAAGCCCAGCGCATGGGCGCCGCCTTCACTCGCTTTTTGCACATAGTCGAACCAGTATTCTTTGCTTAGAGTTCCTGTTTTAGGGTTTAGCACCATAGCGAGCAAAGGCGTGAGCGCAACAAAGCGTGCCCCCATGCCATTAACGAAATCTTTTTTTGGGGTCTGTTCTATCTGTTCGTAGGCTTTTTGAAATTCCGGATCATGATCGACTTTTTCTTTTCCATAAATCATGCGGTCATAAAATTGTGCGAATGATTTACGGACTTTGTTATTTTCTAAAACAAGCAGCGGCGGAATCGTAAACATACCGCCCGCGATAATGCCGACAAACATATTGCCCCGGCCAGCACTTGTTTCCAGTTTTTTTGGATCTTTTATAAATGGCTTTAATATCTTTTCAAAAAAGCCGGTAATCGGCTTGCTCCAGTATTTCTGGCCGCTTTCCGAAAATTTCCCCCAATACGCGAAGCTGACACCGCTCGCGGTATTGAATATCCAATCGACGCCAATATATGTGCCCCATTTATGAATGCGCGTGCCTGCCGTTGTGAAGGGTTTCTCCTTTGGCAGAGGCACATCCGCCGATAGCGACATTCCAGATGGGTTAGTAGGCTTAGACATAAAACTCCGAGGTATATACTATCCTGCGAATTTCGGTTTTTTATGAAAATATGATGACAAAAGCTTATTATAGCGAATTAGGCCATATCCCGTGTTGAAGGTCCCGATTTGACTGCTACCGCTGCAACGATGGGTGCCGAAACACCTGTAACATCCTGCGCGGAAACATTGTGTGCTGCTAGCGCTTGCTTGATGTGAGCAAGTGTATCAGGGCCTATAATACCATCTAAGCTACCATCTTTCGCTCTATTCACTTGGGATGTAGCACCAGTCTTTTCCTGAACTGCCTGAATTTCTGCTTTGGTCAAAACACCGTCATTATTGACGATGGAACTATCGATACCCAGCTTATGCGCAATTCCTTCTACCTCTATAGCTATTTCCTTGGTTTGAGTACGCTCAGAAATGACAGAGTGCTTTTCTATGATTTGGCTGTCTAGTAATGCTGCCCCTTTCAGTGCAGGAGATGCTGATGTCGGTTTGAGCCACCCAGGCGCATCGCCCGCTGGGCGGTCTGGAATTATGGAATGTGTGTGTTGATCCGGTTGATGAACCACAGGCGTAGTTTCTACTTCTGGCCGAAGCCACCCAGGCGTATCGCCCGCTGGGCGGTCTGGAATTATAGAATGTGCGTGTATTTCCCGGCGTTGCTGTCCACCTACTAAATGGCCCAATGCTTCCGGCGTTTGCAGAGCGCCATCAATCACAACTCCTACCGCGCGGCGACTTGAGGCAGCATTACCATGTTGCTGCACATACTCATTGTAGTACTCTGCGATGCCTGCGGAAAGTTGCGCCGCTCGCTCTGGCGAAAATTTAGGCTCACCGGATGCATCTTTCATCTGCGAGATTGCCGCAGACAATGCTTCAACTTTGTCAGGCGTTATAGCTGGATTCGAATTTTCTACAGCTGCTTGTACAGAAACAGCGGCGGCAGGTGCATCTGACCTCCGCTCGGTTAAATCGTCTAACGCTCTTTGATAAATATATCCATTGTGCATAAGCGCATTTTTAGCATGCGCCACCGGATCATCATTAATTGTCAGGGGACTACCATCACTCATGATGGGCCAGGTGCCATCCTTTAAGCCTGCTTCGCGTTCGCGGTGCAGCGATTCTATAACTTTTGCCGCTTGATCCAGGAGCGCTTTTTTTTCATTGCCACCAAGCGCATTGTAAGCTTTCTCAGCTACTCGCGCAGAAGCATCTTGCGCTTCTTGCGATTGATGGGGGAACATGGCCATGAAGGCTTACCTGTTTGAGTTTTATCCTTTATTCTCGCATAGAAGTGTTACGGACTGATGACGTATTTTTATATTTTAATACAGCATGTTAAGCGGGTAAAACTTTCATATAGGTTATTTCGCCGCAGCTTAGTATGCTACAAGGCATGAAAATCGATAGCAAAAATTTCTGCATTTCCTCTGGCAAAAAGTTGCAGCTCAGTAGCTGGCCGACCGAGGTTGATACATTTTACAAATCCAAAAACGATTGCAAGGAAAAGCTACAAAAATCGGTCGAGCGGCTGGATGAATTGCAGAATAAGCTCTATGCTTCTGGCAAACAGTCTGTACTGATTATTTTCCAGGCGATGGATGCCGCCGGAAAGGATAGTATTATCCGTCACACGCTGACTGGGCTCAATCCGCAAGGCATCGAGGTGCATAGTTTTAAGACGCCTAGCCAAACCGAACTCAAACACGATTTCTTATGGCGCACGACGCAATGCCTGCCCGAAAAAGGTAAAATAGGTGTCTTTAATCGCTCCTATTATGAAGAGGTTTTAATTGTGAAAGTGCATCCGCAGTTTCTTGCCGCGCAATCTGTCGAGCTGCCAAAAAATCAGGGATCATTTTGGAAAGAGCGTTATCAATCGATCAATGATTTTGAAAAGCATCTCTGCCGTAACGGTACGCATATACTTAAATTTCATCTGCATTTATCAAAGGAAGAACAGGCTCGGCGGTTTCTTTCACGCATTGACGAGCCTGCAAAAAACTGGAAGTTCAATACTGCTGATGTGGAAGAGCGGGAATACTGGGACGCGTACCAGAGCGCGTACCAGGATTGTATACAAGCAACCAGCACCCCTCATGCTCCGTGGTATATTATTCCTGCTGACGATAAGTGGAACGCGCGACTTATTGTCTCACGCATCCTTTTAGAAAAAGCAGAAAAGATCAACCCATGTTATCCTCATTTAAAGCCTGAGCACGTCAAAGAAATGAAACGCTTGCGCCAGATACTTGTGAAACAGGTGAAGGATTAATGTTTATGCCGCGCAAGCCATGCCACGGCATATGAGCAAATCGGTACTAAATTGAGGTTTTCAGCTTTGGCATAACTCACCAGTTCTTCCATAAGCTGACCTGCAGCGCCTTTTCCCCGTAATTCCGGGGCAGCTTCCACATGATCAACATATAGCTTTGTCCCGTCCATACGGTAGTCAGCGAAAACGACATGTTCATCGATCACCAACTCAAAACGGCGGTCTTTTTTTGTCAACGGCATGCTTTTTTTTATGCCAATACATATTAGATAGCTATTACGATTAATCTTCCAGCTGCGGCTTCTGGGGCGCTGTACCGTCCCATGTCATCGGCGCAACAACAGAAATAGATGTCGAGGGCGAGCCTTCAATCACGCGTGTAGTCCGCGCGATGTAAACCAGACTGCCATTCGCTGAATCGTATAAACGGTCAATTTCCAATGTCTTGAAAATTAAAGAGCGGCTTTCGTCGAAGACCCGTTCACCTTTTTCACGCGTTTCGATTTTACCAGTATAGGTAATTGGACCGGTTTGGACACAGGAAACGCTTGCGATGGAGGGATCCTCAGCGAGGCCAAGCCCACCTTTAATGCCACCCGTACGAGGCCGTGCGACGTAACAGGTGATGCCGTTGATCTTAGGGTCGTCAAACGCCGTTACGACAATCTTGTGGTTTGGACCCAGCAATTTGAACGCCGTGCTGACTGCGCCAATTTCGCGTGAATCGGCAAAGGTGGCAAAGGGTATAAGAATACTCAGGGCAGCAAAAATATATATACGCATCATTATCTCCTGTTAGGCATTCGGATCGTAGTCTTGAATTTTTCCATCTTCCAGTTCTATTACGCGGTCGGCAACATCCAGAATACGATAGTCGTGCGTGACGAGCAGGATGGTTGTCCCCTGCTCCCTTGCCAGCTTTTTTAGAATATCGACCGCCTCCTGCCCGCTCGCTTTATCGAGCGATGCGGTTGGTTCATCCGCCAATACCAGCTTCGGTTTTGCAACGAGCGCCCGCGCAATGGAGACACGCTGCTTTTGCCCGCCGGAAAGCTTATCCGGTTTGTAATCCAGCCGATCTCCCAGCCCGACTTGTTTTAAAATTGCCGCGGCTTCATCACGTCGTTTTGCTTCTGTATAGCCTTCGCGCAGTTCCAGCGACATTTCCACATTCTGTAGAGCCGTCAGGCTTTTGAGCAAATTGTGCTGCTGAAAGATATAACCCGTTTCCAGGCGGATTTCATTGAGCAATCGTTCGTTCGCATTCACCAGCTCATGACCCAGTACCTTGACGCTGCCTTCATGCGCTACGCGCAGCGCGCCGATGATTGTCAACAAAGTGGTTTTACCGGAGCCCGACGGCCCAGTCATAATTACGATTTCGCCTTTTTCCAGATGGAGGTCAACATCATGCAGCACCTGGCGTTTCAACTCGCCGCTGCCATAGCTGAAATTCAGTTTTTTAACCTCGATGACAGCGTCCATCAAAACATATCCGCCGGGTTTGCCTGCCGCATTTTTCGCATGGCGAGCGACCCTGCAACGACGCACATGGTAAGGATCATCAGGAAAACCATTAATACTTTTGTTAGCGGCATCGGCATCGGGATAAATGTTACCGTTTCAGCAAATCGGTAAAGTCCGAGCGAGAGTAAAAATCCTGGAACAAAACCAATTACAGCAAGTATCAGTGAAGAGCCGAAGACCACCATAATCAGGTAGCGATGTGCATAGCCCATTGCTTTAAGCGTTGCGAATTCATTGAGATGGTTCGTAATATCCGTGAATAGGATTTGATAAACGATGACCATCCCGACGACGAGCCCCATCACTGTGCCAAAGCCAAAAATAAAACCGATTGGCGCGTTGTTCTGCCAATAAGCAAATTCATAGGCGACGATTTCCTTTAACGTGAAGACATGTACGTTTTCATTGAGCAGCGCCCTCAATTCCTTCTGCACGCCAAGAATATCGGAACCAGACTTCAAACGGATTACGCCCACATCCACCTGATTCATATTCCGGTTCGGGAAAATGCGGAAAAAATTTTGATCGCTGGTGATCAGATTGCCATCGGCGGCGAACGAAGCGCCTAGCTTGAACGTGGTCACTACTTCCATCTTCCGATCATTGATTTCCGTAATCACCGGGCCTTTCGCCATTAAATCTTTCACCGGCCCGAATTCGGGGCGTGACAACTCGTCGAATGCCACCGTGTTTTCACGGGTTAGCTGCTTGTTATAAGACGTCAACTCTGGAATTTGAAGAAGCATTTCTGTCGGTTCACTCGCCCACACCAGCAAGGTGCGTTTGGTCTGGGTAGCAGGATTTTTCCACTGTGCCTGGCCAATATATAATGGCGTCGCTGATTTGACTGCAGGACTGGCAAAGGCCCGGAGCAATTCGCTGCGCTCAAATGGCACCGTGCGCCAGAGCGCTTCCGTCTGCTTGTGCATAATGAAAATATCGCCGGAAAGCCGTTTAACTACGGTAGATATGCTTTCGTAAAGCGAGTCCTTGAAGCCTAGCTGCATGAACACCAGTACGCACGCAAACATCACACCAAGCAACGCAGCGATTAATTTTCCCCGCTCATATGTCAGCTGCCGCCAGGCCAGTCGCAGCGCGAAATAAAAACGCTGCGTCAGACTCACAGCACCCTCACATCCACTTGCATGTAGATCAAATGCTTCAAAATATCCTCTTTGCCGGGATCCAGCGTAATCCGCACTTCCACTACGCGGTTATCACGATCCGCCAGCGGATCCGTATCGTTCATGTCATTCTTACGCACGACATAACCAAGCTGCCGCACAATGCCATAAAATGGCTGCTCCATGCCCGGCACTTTGATTTCCGCTTTTTGTCCGATTTTGACGCGAGGCATATCACGCTCATAAATTTCCGCGACGACATCCATTTGCGACAGATCGGCAATTTCGACGACACCCGCATCGGTCACGCGCTCACCTGGCCAGGCTTTGATTTTAAGGATCGTGCCGTCAATCGGGCTTACCAGCGTGCTTTGCTCCAATTCCTTTTCTGCAAGGATTAAATCGGCTTTAGCGGCTGCAAGTTCGGCGCCCAGCGATACGACGGCAGCCTGAGACTGCCGCCAGTTGCGCTCCATTTCATCAAAACGCGAACGGGAAACAGCGCTGGTTTTAACAAGCTTGCGCGCACGCTCATAATCCTGCCTGGAAAACTTTTCATTGGCGCGTTCGGAAATGATGCGTGCTTCCAGCATCGGTACTTTAGCACGCGCCGATTCCAGCTTTGCCTTCTTACGCTCGTAATCGCTGAAAACGGCAATTACATCGCCTTTTTTGACCGGCTGGCTTTCCTGCACCAGAAGTTCACTGATCCGCGCTCCCTCTGGGCCTGCATCGTGCGAGAGATCGATGACGCGTGAACGCGGCTCTATGCGCCCAAGCGCCCCCACGCCTTGCGGCGGCTCCGATAATTCAACGACCGGTACGTTTGGCGTCGCTATTTTAGGTTGATTGCCACTTCTGCTTTTTACAGCCCAGAAAGCAATACAGGCTATCAATATGATGACAACGATGACAAGGCGTTTTATGGTTTTGCTCATGGCGCTGTGATAAGGGGTTTTTCCTTATTATGCCACTGTTTGATTGTGCTGCGGTGGCCGACGCTGATCAGGCTCATTTCAGGCAATGTTTTTAATAATCCGTAGAGATGTGCCTCAAGATGCTCATCCAATGCTGAAGTCGCTTCGTCCAGGAAAAGAAAGTCCGGCTTATTCAGAAGGATACGAGCAAATGCAATGCGTTGTTGTTCGCCTAGCGAAAATATGTGTGACCACGACTCCATCTGTTCTAAACGCCCCTCCAGATGATCAAGCCTGCATTGCCTGAGCACCGGGTATATCACAGTATCGTCAGCCAGTTCCCTGGATGGATAGCACAGTACCTCACGAAGAGTTCCTAACGGGAGATATGGCTTCTGAGGCACAAATAACATACGCCCTTCTTTTGGTAGGCTCAGCGAGCCCTGCGCAAAGGGCCATAGTCCTGCCAAGGTTCGCAGCAGCGTACTTTTTCCACTACCCGACGGGCCGGTAATCAGCAGCGACTCACCTTCCCCAACCGACAATGATATATCTTCTAATAAAATTTTGCCGTCAGGAAGGCGTATCGTTAACTGGTCCGCTTTCACTACTGCCTCGTCTGTATGCACTGGCACAAATCCTTGCAGCTCGGGCGCTGCTTTTTCTGCCAGCTGCAGACTTAAGTTAAATCCGTTTAAACGGTCTACAACGGCTCTCCAGGTTGCAATGCTAGTATAGGAATCGATGATATAGGAAAGCGCGCCCTGAACCTGTCCGAAGGCGGATGCGGTCTGCATCAAACCACCAAGTTGCACCTGCCCGGCGAAGAAACGCGGCGCGGCAACGATAAAAGGAAATATGATAGCGATCTGCCCATAAAATGACGTGAACCACGTCAGGGTTTTCTGGCGTTTCATAATCTGCCAGAAATTATCAACGACGTTGGTAAAACGCTCGGCGAAATGCTTTTTTTCCTGTTCTTCACGCGATAAAACGCAATGCTTTCGGTATTCTCGCGAAGGCGCACCAGACTGAAACGGAAATCCGCTTCAAACATCTGTTGATTGAAATTAAGCTTCACCAACGGACGGCCAATCAGCACGGTCAGCCACGTCCCTACAATAGCGTACACAATCGCTACCCAGACCATATAACCGGGCACGTTGATGGTAGTTTCACCAATTGGAATGGCGAGCGATCCGGAAAGGCCCCACAAAATTGCAAGGAAAGAAATCAGCGTGACTACTGCGCTCATAAGTCCTAGCGACAGCGTGATTGTCAGCAATAAAAACTGCTCAATATCTTCGCTGATACGTTGATCAGGATTGTCGGCAGGATTACCCAGCAATTGCATACGGTAATAATTTTGTTGCTTCAGCCAATCGGAAAGATAATGCGACGTCATCCAGCGGCGCCATTTGATGCGCAGCATCTGGTTCAAATAGATTTTATATACGGCAACGATGATGAATGAAAATGCAAGATAGGAAAACGTGCCAAGGGCTGAGAAAAAAGCTTTTTTATCGACTGCCTGCAACGCGTTATAAAAATCGTTGTTCCATTTATTCAGCAGCACAACGATATAGACTTCGCCCAGGTTCAGGGCGATAATGATGCCGAGCAATCCGCCGGCGCGCCAACGCTCCTCCGATTTCCAGTAAGGCTTAATAAGCGCCCAAACGCGCCGTGCAAGCGATGTTTCCACTGCTTTATTTAGCAATATGTTTTAGGAAGTGATCAAGTAGTTTCTGTAATTGTTGCTTTAATTTTTCTTCTTTCAACTCGCCTTTTTCATCAAAAGCATTATGCGCCGCTGGTAGCCCCATCATAGTTGGAAACACATGCACGCCGCATGCTTCAAACGGTACACGCGTCTGCCATAGCCCACGCACACCGCCTAGCGCACCCATTGATGCACTGATGAGTAGAAGCGGCTTATCGCCGATAGATACGCGTTTTTCACGTGATAACCAATCAATGACGTTTTTAAGTACGGATGGAATGGAGCCGTTGTATTCAGGTGTCGAAACAACCAGGGCATCAATACCCGCTATTTTTTCACCGAGTTTAATTACAGCTTCCGGAAATCCTTTATCTTGAATATCTTGGTCATACACGGGCATCGGATAATCCTTAAGATCAAGAAATTCTGTTTCATAACCGCTCTTTGCATCCACAAGGCGCTTTGCTTCAAGGGCAAACTTTTTGTTTAAAGATCCAGTCCGGAGCGAACCGGCAAAAAAAAGAATTTTCATAACACCTCACATAATAGTCGGTTTAGGTTCTTCTTCAGGCAGCGGGATAAACTCTTTATCATCTCCCTGTATCGTGCCGAATACGCCTTTTTTCCAATCTTCTTTCGCGTGTTCAATGCGCTCTTCGGAAGAGGAAACAAAATTCCACCAAATAAATCTTTTCTCCGGGAATGTATCTCCACCAAGCAACATAACATGCGCCGGCGTTCGGGCTTCGATTCTCACTGAGCCACCTGGCAAGAGAACCGGCATCGTGCGCGGTGCAATGACAGTATCGCCGATCTTCACCTCTCCCTGCACGACGTAGACGGCACGCTCAGTGTAGTTGTCAGGAAGTGCAAGTGTTGAACCTGCTTCAATAAAAGCTTCGGCATAAAAAAGCGGGCTGTAAATCTTTACCGGCGCGGTTTCACCGTAGGCACTGCCTGCAATGAGCCGCAATTTAACGCCTTTTAGCATAATTTCTGGTAGGGATGCTGCCGTATGATGGAAAAATTCCGGCGCGGTTTCTTCATATTCCTTTGGCAGCGCCACCCAGCTTTGCAAGCCTTCCACCCGGTGTGCATGCGTGCGCTCTTGCTGACTGGTGCGTTCGGAATGCGCAATTCCCCTGCCCGCCGTCATCCAGTTGACTGCACCCGGCTGGATTTCCTGCACCGAACCAAGCGTATCCCTGTGAAGAATGTTTCCTTTAAACAGGTATGTGACGGTTGCAAGGCCGATATGCGGGTGCGGTCGGACATCGATACCATGGCCAACCTCGAACGAAGCCGGTCCCATATGATCGAGAAAGATAAAAGGGCCTACCATACGCCGTTTAACGTAGGGCAGAATCCGCGCGACCGTAAACCCTCCCAGGTCACGTTCACGCGGTTCAATAATCTGCTCAATGATGGCCATGATGTATAGCCTTAGTGAAAAGCAACCCGGCTGGCTAGATCAAAGATCAATATCTCTGACGTCTCGCCCGCCGTGAAAGATAGCAGCTTTTCTTTTGTAACAGCCGCACCATCGCCCTGCTCCAGCGCTTGTCCATTGAGGCTGGCGCTGCCCTTGGCCACCTGCACCCAGGCCATACGCCCTTCATCAAGCTTTACATCTTGTGCTTGATCCTTATTCAAATCGAGCACATAGAGAAAGGCGTCTTGGTGCATGGTCAGGCTACCATCGCGGCCATCAGGAGAAACCAATAGCGTTAAAGTGCCGGGTTTACGCTTTTCGCTAAAATTTTTCTGTTCATAGCTGGGATTGAGTCCATCCTTGTTTGGAATAATCCAGATTTGCAGCAAATGCGCCGGCTCATCGAGCATCGGGTTAAATTCGCTATGGAAAATACCCGTACCCGCCGACATACGCTGCACATCTCCCGGAACGATCCGTGAGCCGGTGCCGAGCGAATCCTTATGCTCCAGCGCGCCGTTCATTACGTAGGTTATAATTTCCATGTCGCGGTGCGGATGGGTTGGAAAGCCCGCTGCGGCATCGACGATATCCTCATTAATAACACGCAATGCGCCGAACCCCATATTTTCCGGATCGTAATAATTACCGAAACTGAACGTGTGTTTACTATCGAGCCAGCCGATTTTTGCCTGGCCGCGGTCGTCTGATTTGCGAAGATGAATCATAATGATCTCCTTTGTTATAGACTCTTATATAGGCCTTTGGTATATTTTGTATAGTAGGCAGCAATAGTATATGTGGTATATATTAGGATACTTATGAGAAAATCAGGTGCTTTAACGGTAAAGAAACCGAATGGGGAAGACTGCCCTGTTTTTACAACACTCAGTTTGATTGCCAATAAATGGTCGATTCAGATTCTGGAAATTTTGCTGCGGGCTGAAAACAATACACAGCGTTTTACGCAACTTAAAAAAGCACTCGGCACTATTACCCAGCGCGAGCTGACCAAACACCTGCGCGAGTTTGAAAAATCCGGAATCGTTACCCGCGTTGTCTTCAACGAAATGCCGCTGCGGGTGGAATATACTCTCACCGATATGGGTAAGTCGCTCTGCGAACCGATCGAAGCACTCTCAAGCTGGGCGGAAAAAAATGGCTCGCAGATTCAGAAGATGCGGCAGAAATTCGTCGAGAAAAAATAATTACTTTTTCTCTCTGACTTTTTTACGCAGCGATAGCAATGGCCGCTCGATTAGCACATACATGACCCATGTCAATGCAAGGCTCGCAATTAGGCCACCGACAAGCCACACAATGGAAAAGCCCGTTGCCACGTTGAGAATGACAACGGCGATAACGTAATGATTGAGGTAGAGCGGATAAGATAAATCGCCAAACCATTTATCGACCTTCACATTTTCGACTTTGATCGTCGCCAGAATCCAGACGGCGAGCAGAATCAATCCGAGCAGCAGAAATTGTCCCGGACGATTGGCCGGAATCACTTGGAATGCATCCGCTTCATAGGTCGAAAAGTGCCAGAGCATCTGTGCCAGCGCCGGAATCAATACGATCCACGCTTTGCGGTACCCCTGAATGACAAAAAACAGCGATCCGCCAAAAGCGAAATAAGAACCGTAAGCCAGTTGCTTCGGCAAATACCCCAGCTGTACAAGCGATGCAGCTGCGATACCGGCAAACGCTGCCAACGACATGTAATAGCCCTGCGGCATGTTGATAATTTTTTTGGCCGTTGGGTACAAAAGGCCGACAAAAAATACCGTGATGTAAAACATCATTTCCGTCTGTAGCGCCCACGCATAGGGGATAAACGGATATTCATCTTCGGTTACGTTCACTTTCACCGGTGGAATGATTGAAAGAAAATTCTGCCAGAGATTATTGAAACCGAAGTGGATTGTTGTGATGGATAATTTATCGAGGCTCCACAGCTGTCCAAGCTTCTGCAGCAGGAACCAGTGCACCATCAGTGAAAGAGTAAGTGCTGCCCAATAACCGGGAACAATCCGCAGAAAGCGGTTTTTGATGTAAGCAACAGGCCGCACATTGTAGTTGAAATGATAAGCTTCAGAAATGATGAAGCCGGAAAGAATAAAGAAGCCGAGCAGCGCGACATTACCGACTGCCCAGGGATAAAGCGCATTATGAATAGCATGTGGGGAGATATCTGCGGCGAAATGCTGGGCAAGCACCATCAATGCCAGAACGAAGCGCAGTATACCGAAGGGTTTGTATCTGAAATCGGGGTTGACCATGCGCGCTTTCATACGCAAAAAAAACCAGCTTGTCACCTTATAAGTTAAGCTTTGTTAACTATTACGCTCTTGCTAGCCAATGTGTAACACGCGGCGCTTTTTCCCCTTTATGAAAAGCGCGTACTTTATCATACTGACGCTTATCACCTTTCGTCACTCTTTCATGCTGACGCAGATGCTCCAGCCAGGATTCCACTAAAAAATATTCGGTGAAGGTATGTTTTTCCTCCACGCCGTGATAGACACCCCAGAAAATAGCTCCATCGCGGCGGCGTAGGCTTTCTAAATTCTGGATCGCAGCAAGAAATGCTGTCTCATCCTCTTCAGAGACAATATATTCCACCTGCACCATCACCGGCTTTTCATCATATTCGGTGCCATAGCCCAGCGTTACTTCACCCCAATGCGGTGACGGTTCAAAATCAGAATTATCGATTTTGGGAAGCGGTATACGGTAAAGGCTAAGCGAAACCAGAAGTAACGTGATGCCTGCGATCAGCAACGCATTGGGCACGCCAGTCCATTCTGCGATATTTCCCCAGATGATGCTGCCAAACCCCATTCCGCCGAATAAGATAGTCAGGTAAACTGCCAGCGCCCGGGCCCTCACCCATGAAGCAGTTGACGTTTGCGCGGTTACGTGCAGCGAGGACACAGCGGAAATCCACGATATGCCTGCAATCAACATGGCCAGGTTAGCAAACACTATCGATGGAACATTACCCAGGACCAGCAGGCTTGAGGCATAACCGAGCGATGCAACCAGCACCATCATATTGCGTGAAATCGAGCTGCGGACCATCGGCAGGAAAAACGCCCCGAATACGGCGCCCAGCCCCATGGATGTCAATAGCACCCCGTACCCGGTTGCGGTAAGATGCAGTTCATGACGCGCCACTAAAGGCATTAATGCCCATAATGCGCTGGCAGAAAGAAAAAATCCCGCAGCGTGCAGGAAAATCTTATGCATGTGCGGTGATTGCCTCACATAGCGTAGTCCGGCCTTCATGCCGCCGATAAAGCGTTCACCTGGCAGCGTGCCTTTAGGCTGTATATATTTCCAGCGCAGCAAAGCCAGCGCCAGCGCAAGGAAAGAAACTGTATTGAGCGCAAAAGCGAGTCCTGGGCTGTAAATGGATATAATCACCCCCGCGATTGCCGGGCCGATCGCACGGGAAGCATTTACAGCGATTCCGTTTAAAGTGATTGCTTCGGATAAATCTTCCGGCGGCACAAGAGCGGGTGTCGTTGCAAACCAGGCGGGTGAATAGAGCGCCGTCCCAATACCGATGGAAAATGTGAAGAAGAGCAAGAGCCACGGCGTCAGCAATCCGGCAAAGTAACATCCCGTCATCAGCATGCCCATGATTGCCATAAATAACTGGATACCGATCATCAGCTTGCGCCGATCGACAATGTCTGCGATAGCCCCACCTGGGATTGAGAAGAATACTGTCGGCAATGATGATGCAGACTGAAGAAGCGCCACCATGATCGTGCTGGTTGTCAGACCGGTCATCACCCAGGCCGCGCTTACGCTCTGCATCCAGGTGCCAATGGTCGAGATTAAGGTAGCAATCCAGAGACTGCGAAACGCCGGATAAATTAGCGGCTTGAATGCCGAGCGCGGATTGAATGGCATATCGCTAGTAAGCCTTTTTGAAGGTTGGCGTCAATAGAAGTACAAATAAAAACAGGCCGGAATGACCGGCCTGTTTTTGAAAACAAAGCAACTAGCGTTAGATGTTGCAATATAATTGCAGACTTTGCGCAGTTTTACTTTGCATGCTTGGGAGCCAAAGATTTTTTATCTTATACTT
The DNA here is from genome assembly GCA_046348685.1 of Rickettsiales bacterium. Taxonomy (GTDB): domain Bacteria; phylum Pseudomonadota; class Alphaproteobacteria; order Rickettsiales; family UBA998; genus JAXMDT01. The sequence goes on along the minus strand of JAXMDT010000003.1, from coordinate 100,663 downwards.
AGATTTATCTCCATAGTTGCTTTTGTATTTTCTGTGTTTTGTACTTTTAATCCGTTACATAACTTAGAAGAAAATACATAAAATCGCTGCATGTAAAATAAGCACTTTGGTAAGGCCGTTATAAAAAACCAACTTGCTAACCCGCATAGCAGTAATCATAACATCTATATATGTCAGAGCAGATTTTAATTGTCGGGGGGGCGGGATACATCGGTTCGCACATGGTGCGCGAGCTGATAGATCGCGGCGTTACACCCGTTGTGCTTGATAATCTCTCTTCAGGGAAACGCGCAGCGGTCGGCATGGCCGAACTTGTCGAAGGCGACATGGCGGACCGCGCCGTGCTGGAGACACTATTCAAACAGCACCGCTTCGACTGCGTGATGCACTTCGCTTCTTATATTCAGGTTGGTGAATCCGTGCGCGATCCCGGAAAATATTACGACAACAATGTCGGCAACACCGTGACACTTCTGAACGCGATGGCACGTCATCAGGTGCCGCGATTCATTTTTTCCTCCACTGCCGCCATTTTTGGCAATCCCGTGGCATCGTTGATTGATGAATCGCATCCTACGTTTCCCGTAAATCCTTACGGGCGCAGCAAGCTGATGATAGAGCATCTACTGCCGGATTATCATGCCGCTTACGGCTTGCAATATGGCTGCCTAAGATATTTTAACGCTGCCGGCGCGCATCCTGATGGCACTATCGGCGAATGTCATGAGCCGGAAACGCATTTGATTCCGCTCGTACTCCAGGCAGCGGCAGGGCGCATTCCAGAAATTCAGATTTTCGGTACAGACTATCCAACACCGGATGGGACCTGCGTGCGCGACTACATCCATGTGAAAGATTTAGCAGAAGCCCATTTTCTGCTTTGGAAAAAATTGAAAGAAGGACTTAATTTTGGTTCTTACAATCTCGGCACTGGTACGGGTTATTCCGTAAAACAGGTGATTGAGTCCGCAAAAAAAATTACAGGTAAAAACATTCCCATGAAAATTGCTGAACGTCGCGCCGGTGATCCCGCGATTCTGGTTGCTGATGGTTCGGCCGCACAGAAAGCTCTTGGTTGGTCCCCAAATTTATCGGATTTGCCGACAATCATTTCTCATGCGTGGCAATGGGAAAAATCGCATTATTAATAAAAGATACACACTCAGATTAACTATTTTCTTTAAGATTTACCGATAATTTGCTTGCCTTTTAAATAAATTTATTAATAATGCTGCAGCGCGCTAAGAGAAAATTAATAATATTAAGAGGCGTATGTCAAAAGCAACCAATCTGGCCCAAACCGACCTTATCGAGCAGACTGAGGATAATACGCCTCATATTGTTCTGCTCGAAAATATTGCTTCCGATATCAAATCGGCTCAAGCATTTGGCGATACCTTAAAATTTGCTGGTCGCTGCCTTTTAATCAGCGATATGCTTGCATTAACGATTTCATTCATTCTGGGCGGCTTGTTGGCATGGATGGCTAATACCTACCTGCTACATGATACGTTTCAGCCACTCATCAGTTTCGATACCTCAAAACAATTTTTCATCTTCGCTGGTCTGGGTGCTGCATCCCTGCTGTGGCTGGACACGCGTGGGCACTACCGTCAGCGCCTTCCGTATTGGGAAGCGGTCGGACATATCGTTACAATTGCCGTTATCGGCTTTTTGATGTGCGGCTTCATTGAATTCGCCGCCAAAAGTGATTTCTCCCGTCTCTGGCTTGGCTTAAGCTGGGTTTTATTTGCCGGACTAATTTTAATCCTACGCCGCGTTGTCCGCACAGTCCTGATGTCGCTTGGGCGCTGGTCGGTACCGGCAATCCTAATCGGTGACGGCCATTCCGCTACTGCGGCGATAAAGGCTCTCAAACGCGAACCGCAAATGGGCTTTACCATCGTTCGTCAGATTTCCGCAAAGAATCTGCAGCAGATGACACAGCCTAACGCCTGGAAAAAATTGCTACACAAATTCCAAGCCTGTCACATTTTTCTGGCGCTGGATGGCAGCGAACTCGAAATACACCAGGGCGCGTTAAAGGCGCTGGTGCGTGAGCGCGTGCCCTGCTCAATCATTCCGCCGTGGATGGATCTCCCTTCCAGCACACTATCTCCACATCACTTCATGATGCACGACGTCATGATGCTGCACGACACCAATCGTCTTTATCTACCGCTGCCGCGTATGCTGAAACGTGGGTTCGATATCATGGTGGCCGGCACCGCACTTCTTTTGCTCTCACCACTTTTTATCCTGCTGACAGTCCTGATTCGCAGAGATGGTGGCCCTGCATTCTTTACGCAGGCGCGCACCGGGCGCGACGGTGAGCAGTTCCGCTGCTTCAAATTTCGCTCTATGCGGATCGATGCCGAAGCGTTTCTCGTAAAATATTTAGCTGAGAATCCGAAGGCAGCTGATGAATGGCAGCAATTCCAGAAGCTTAAAAACGACGTACGCATCACGCGCCTTGGTCACTTTATTCGCAAAACAAGCATTGATGAACTGCCGCAACTGATCAACGTTGTAAAAGGCGATATGAGCCTTGTCGGCCCGCGTCCGATCATGCCCGGCCAGGAAAACTATTACGAGGACGATTTTGTTTATTATGAAAGCGTTCGCCCCGGCATCACCGGTCCGTGGCAGGTCAGCGGCCGTAACGCATTGACTTTTAAAGAACGCGTTGCACTTGAAGTTTGTTACGCGCGCAACTGGAGTTTATGGATGGATATTGTTATAATACTGAAAACAATCCCAGCCCTGCTGAAAAAAGAAAACGCATTCTAGGCCAACCATGAAACATCTGCTTTTCATCTTTGCCTTAAGTCTTCTGGTGCCGATTTCGGCAGAAGCGACCTGCTTTAAAAATTCGATTCCCGGACCGTGCAGCGAGAATGATCGCAGCGTTCAGGCCGCGCTTACGCCATTAGAAAGCATTATGTATTCTGGACGCGATCAATATACCGGCAATCCATGGCATATGGTGGAACGTCAGTCAGGCGACCGTACTGTTTATACCGGCAACGCTAATGGAAAATCCTGGACCATCATCAAGCATGCTGTTGGCAGCCAGATTAATTATAGCGGCATTACCGCTGAAGGTCGGCGCTTTAGCTATACATGCTCACCTGACCGCTGCGCCAATTATATTAATGCAACGTCCATTAAAACGCGTCCGGCTCCGCCGCCCGAGCCCATTAAATCGGCAAATAAATATACTGTTATAACTATTGACCCGACTCAGTATATAAACGTAGGCGTCCTTTTAAATTAAGCTCAGAGTTATCAAGCAGAAAGTTTACCTTTCTGCTTGTATTTCACACTTTTCTCCGGCAACCATACGTCTACATAAACTGGGGATTACCCTATAAATTGACGGGACGTTATGTGCGGTTTTACAGGTTGGGCTATCAGTAGTGAAAAAGCGCTTTCCACCGATATTTTGCAACGCATGAATAATGCCATCTCACACCGAGGTCCCGATGGCAGCGGCATTTTTCAGACTCAGACACGTAATAACCGTTTCTCCATCGCACTTTCGCATCGCCGTCTTGCGATCATTGATCTGGTTACCGGCGAGCAGCCGATGCATTCGCCGGACGGCACTATCAGCCTTGTTTTTAACGGTGAAATATACAACTTCATGGAATTGCGCGATGAGTTAAAAGCGCTGGGTCACATCTTCCGTACTACCTCTGACACCGAAGTACTTTTGGAGGCCTACCGGGCTTGGGGCGTGGATTGCGTGAAACGCTTCCGCGGCATGTTCGCATTTGCGCTATGGGATGCGGCGGAAGAAGAGCTTTTTATTGCACGCGACCGCTTTGGTAAAAAGCCGCTTTTTCTCTGGCAGCAGCAGGACAACCTGATTTTTGGCTCTGAAATAAAATCACTTTTGGCCAACCCTATGGTTTCACGCGAAATGGATCTCGCTTCGGTTCAGAATTATCTGCAATACAGATATGTGCCAGGCCCTCATACTTTATTTAAAAATATCACAAAACTTGAACCAGGCTCGTACGCTGTTTTCAAGAGCGGCTCACTTCGTATCATGAATTACTATCTGCCGCCAGATGCTGATCGTACTCCAGGCAAAGATCCCGGTAATGCGGAAGCACTCTCTGGATTTATGGATAAGCTTGATGAATGCGTACGCCTGCGGATGATTTCCGATGTTCCCTTCGGCGCTTTCTTATCTGGAGGTCTCGACAGTTCGGCAATCGTTGCGCTGATGTGCCGCCACAGCAGCCTCCCGATTAACACCTTCTCACTGGGTTTTAAAGAAGCGCAGTTCAGCGAACTGAATTACGCCAGGATGGTTGCCGATCATTTCAAAACCAATCATCATGAGCTCGTCATGGTTGCGGAAGACATCATGACATTGCTGCCAGAGACGATTGGTTATAACGACGGACCTATGGCAGAACCTACCGATATCGGGGTGTTTGCCCTCGCTCGCGAAGCTGGAAAAACCGTGAAAATGGTGCTGAGCGGCGAAGGTTCCGACGAAATGCTTGCCGGCTACCCTAAACACAAGTTTGAACCCTATGCCGCACTCTATCAATCTATCGTGCCGGCGACACTGCATGACTATGTCGTCGAACCGCTGGCCAACCTCCTGCCGCACTCTTTCTACCGCGTCCGTACGTTAGTCGAAAGCATGGGGCTGCGCGATCCAAAAGAACGTTTGCCACGTTGGTTTGGCGCATTGAATCTTAAAGAACGCAATGCGCTTTCCGCGATTTCCATACCTCCACGCGCAGTCAGTGATCGCGCATTCACGACTGAACAACGCGCTGCACTTCGCCGTGTTTTATTCTTCGATCAAGCGTCCTGGCTGCCGGATAATCTTCTTGAGCGCGGTGACCGTATGACCATGGCTGCCTCCATTGAAGGGCGCATGCCATTCATGGATCATGAGTTGACGCACTTTATTACCAGGTTGCCTGACAGCTATCGCATACGCGGCGGCACTCAGAAATGGCTGCTGCGTGAATCGATGAAACCTATACTACCTGCCGAAATATTAACTCGCCGCAAAGTTGGCTTTCGAGTTCCGGTCAGCCGCTGGTTCCGTACTACACTGAAAGATTATGTATATGATCATCTGTTGGGATCAGATTCCCTCACACAATCTTTCTACAATAAGCAAGTACTAGGAAGATACCTGGATGAACATGTAAATGGCCGGAAGAATCATGAAAAGTTAATTTGGATTCTGCTTAATTTAGAGCTTTTTCAAAGACAGTATAAGTTATCATTTTAATCTATCCAATTGATATAAATAATTATAATAAAACTCGGCACATTGTCTTGCTTGGGATGTGTTAATTATTTATTAAACTTTTCGCTTGCTTTTTTACGTTGTTTTAGCGTATGTAGATGCACGTAACAAAAACACCAATACTGTATAAAACTTGGGGGAAACCATGTCATTACTTAGCCGCAATCAAATGATTATTTGCAGCTTGAGCGTCCTACTGCTCTCTATGTCCGCTTGCGCACCGACTGTAAAGGTTCCCGCACCCATGGTAAAATCCACCCTGAGCTCAACCGAGCGCGTTATCAAACCATATCAGATCGGCATTGGCGACGAACTCGCTATAAACTTTTTCTTCGCACCGGAACTAAACGATGTGATGCAGGTTCGTCCGGATGGACGCATTTCCCTTATGTTTATCCAAGATATCCTCGCCGCAGGTAAAACGCCGCAAGAGCTGTCCGCCGAAATCAAAGACAAACTGTCTGCTTATATTAAACAGCCGGATATGGTCGTTGTGGTTCGCAGCTTTGCCGGTCAGAAAGCGTATGTTGGCGGAGAAGTTTTCAAGCCGGGACCAGTTGAAATCACTAAAAATGAAAATCTCCTGCAGGTGCTGACCGAAGCGGGCTGGGTTACTCCGGCAGCCCGCCGCAACGAAGTCGTACTCGTACGCCGCGAAAATGATGGCCATGAAAAAGCGTATGCGCTGAATGTTGACAAAATCATTAGCGGCGAGGATATGTCTCAGAACGTCTTTATTTATCCTGGCGACCAAGTTCTGGTACCGCCGTCCGATGCCGCTGCCTTCGACCGTTGGGTTGATCAGAACATCCGCCAAGCGTTACCGTTCGGAACCAGCGTCGTTGTCACCAATAACTAGGAAGAGAGTCATGTCCGCATCAACCGAAGGCACGCTCAAACGCGAACTGCTTATATTCTTTTACAAGTATCGTCTTCGGTTGGCGCTGGCATTTCTTATTCCGCTAATTATTATTGTTGCCATTTCTTTTGTTCCTACGCCCCGATATACGGCAAGCAGCGTGCTGCTGGTGCGCCTTGGATCTGAATATGTTTATCAGCCGGAAAGCAATACCGGTAACGGTCCCCCCTCGGTAATTCCGTTCAACGTGGAGCAGATTTTCAAAGCGGAAGTTGCTATTCTTGGCAGCTATGATCTTCATAAGCGCCTGGTCGAAGAAATGGGCGTCGAAACGCTTTACCCGAACCTAATTAAGCCGTCAGGCATACGCCTTTTCGCCAGCAACCTGAAAGATATAACAGAAGCCAAAATCAATGCCATGCTCGGCATCGTCCCGAAAAAAGAACCTAAACTGTCAGAAGAAGAACAAAAAAAGCAACGCGTTGCAAAAGCCGTCGAAATTTTTGAAAAACGGTTTTCCATTTTTCTTGAAAAAGAATCTGCTGTTATTAACATTTCCTATGAGCATGCTGATCCGGAAGTCGCCGTAGCAACATTGGATAAGTTGCTCAACATTTATTTTGAGAAGCGCAAGGCGCTTTATCTTGAGCCGCGCGCCGAACTTGCGAAGAAAGAAGTTACGAACAGCAGAGGCCGCGTTCTGTGGGCCAACCGCGCTGTCGATAATTTCAAGCGTACCAACATGATTTTCTCGCTGCAGGATCAGCGGACAGAGCTTTTAAAGCGCCGTGCCGATCTCGAACGCCAGTTGAGTATCCTCGTTAATCCAGACCTCGAAAGGCAGATTGCGGATATCAACATCCAGCTGGATGAGCTGGATGCCAAAGAACATACCTATAATAATCTCAAGCGCGAAGCCGATGTTGCTGAGAAATCCTACGATATGTTTACCAATAAATATGACGAAGCAAATTCATATGATACCTTTCAAAAAGCTAGGGCTGATAGCGTGCGCATGATTCAAAATCCTGCCGCCGCACCGGAACCAAAGAGTATACAGATGCTGATTATTTTGGGCGGCGTGTTTCTGTCGATCATTTCGACCCTGCTGGTCGCTGCGATCAGTGAATTTTCGCGCAGCGGTTATCTGACGCCTGAGCACGTAGAAAGGCACTTGGGCCTTCCCGTTCTTGCTGCCATCCCTCATCGCCGCCGGCGCTAAGACAGGGCAATCGTGGCCACGCGCGACACAGGTTATTTCGTCACCTGGGCTGGCAATATCCCCATTTCCGATACCTCTATTCTGGTTCAGGCAGCGTTAAAAAAGCATGCTGTTCTGGATATTGAGCTGCGCAACGGCAATTCCATTTTACGCACCGCCAGTTTTTCTGCAGTCCCCGGCAATGTCGAAGTGACTTTCGAACGCTTAAGGCGTCGCGCATCCCTGCTTTCTTTTGATGTGAAATTATCTTCTATTCCTTTATCGTTAGCGATGAAAGCACGCCTCTTCTGGCGCAAACTGATACGCAAGCTCGAAAGCATTGTATTCTACGAAAGCTGGATGATTGGCCGCGTTTATCAACCAATTCAAGTCTCCCTCACTTGGAAAAAATTACCTTATATAGAATGGATTGGCACACGAGAAGCCCATCGCTATCTCGCCGATCCATTTGCGTTGCCGGGAGATGATACTGTTATTTTCTGCGAGGAGTTTGACTACAAAACCCAGCTTGGCCGGCTAATCTCACTGGAAGTGGATGGCAAAACCATCACTCAGGAACTGGAGATTCCCCCGCCGCTACCAGGACATCTCTCCTTCCCATATACATTTGAACATGAAGGAAACATCTATGCGTTGCCGGAATCCTGCAGCGCGCGAACCCTGCAGCTTTTCCGTCTGGAAGACGGCCATTGGCAACTGCATACAACCATTCTCGAAAATAAAGCTGCCGCTGATAGCATCTTGTTTCAGCATGCGGGCAAATTTTGGGTGGCATATACCGATGTAGATATCGATCCGTTTGATAATCTCAACTTATGCTATGCCGATTTGCTGCAAGGGCCGTGGCAGGCGCATGCGGGTAATCCAGTCGTGCTCGATCCGCGTCGTGCCCGCTGTGGCGGAACGCCATTTTTAGTGCATGGTAAGCTCTATCGCCCGGCGCAGGATTGCTCTGAAGTTTATGGCGGTTCCATACGCATCATGGAGATCCTCACCTGCGATCCTGAACGCTACGAAGAACGCGAAATCACTCACATTCTACCGGAGCCGGGTCTCAACCCGCATGGTTTCCATACGCTGTCAATGAGCGGTGACACCTGCTTAATCGATGCTAAGCGCATGATGTTTTCCACTAAACACTTAATGCGTAAGATAAAAAACAGACTTAAACTCTGAATAGAAGCCACAATAGGCAGCATTACGGCGCGGAGATAAGACTGAAATTATAATTTTTTATAGACGCGCTTCGGAATGTAGAACCGGCGCTTGTTCATCACGATACCGGCGATCTCGGCACCTGCTTCTTGCAAGGTTTCCTTCAGGTTTTCGACAACGCCGCGCGGTGTTTTTTCCGCTTCAACGATCACAACGGCCGTTTTCGCCTGCGAAGCCAGTAAAACGCCATCATAAGAAGTCTGTAATGCCGGAGCGTCGATCAGGATAACATCATGTGCCTGCAGAAGCGTATCCCATACATATTTATCGCGGATTTTTTGGCTTGCGGCCGTGCGATTCTCATCTTTGGAAACCCAACGGGTGATCGAAACATTCGTACTATAATTTCTGACAGCTTCCGCGGCAGGCTGGCCCCCGACTAGCGCATCGACAATACCTAACTCATCGAGCGAACCGCGCACTTTTTTCGGCGCTGGATTGGCATCGATGATCAATACTTTTTGCTGTGTCTGAGCCGTCAACGCTTCCGCATAATCGCGTGTGATCGTGGAAGTACCTTCACGCGGGCGCGCTGCAATAAAAGTAATCATACGCGGCGCATGGCCGTTGAGACGAATGCTCAGGCGCTGAGCCAAACCGATCATCGGTGCGCTAAGCTCGGAATGAGATTCTTTTTTGCTGAAAAACATGCCTAGTGTTGTATCGCACAATCGGGCTAGGCGCAACCACATTTTGTTCATCTTTTATTAATAATTGTTACCGCTCTTTTATCTCCTTACTTTATATTATAATTCTGAAATATATATATTATGCAAAAAATTACTTATTGTCAGCCCCTGGTGAATGCGATATGAACCGCATTGTTTTTTAATATAGATCACCCTATAGGCAATTTCATGCACAAGTACATTCTAACATTCGCTGCAACTCTGCTTGCGTGCCTTATATTTTTAAGCGATGCCGCAGCTGCCGAACTAGGAAAAGGGGTGAATCTTTCCAATTGGTTTGCGAATGCGATGCGCCAGCCTGTTTACGAAAAGGATTTCCAGCAAATTGCGAGCGCGGGGTTTCGCCACGTACGCCTGCCGGTTAATCCGGAAGAATACGGTTTTCCCTTGCGTTCAAATAGCCGTCCCACCGATTTCAAATTCGACCAGATTGATCGTGCCATTGCACTCGCTGAAAAATATAAATTACAGATTATTCTCGATATTCATCCGGCCAGTAATTTTATGGAGACGCTGGAAAAGCAATCCTGGGCAGAGCAATCTTTTGCAGATTTTTGGGCCTATATCGCCGCACACTACAAAAATAAATACATGGGCACGCTGGTCTTCGAGTTGCTGAATGAACCCCAATATTACAATAATGAAAAGCGTTATAATAATCTGATGAAAAATGTAGTGGCCGCAATCCGCAAGGTAGATACGACCCGCACATTAATCATTGGCGCACCGCAAGGCTCTTCGCTGGAAGGCCTGCAGGAACTGGACACGCTGCGTGACAGCAATATCATGTACGCGTTTCACTTCTACGAACCTTATATGATTACACACCAAGGCATCCATATGGGGTTTGAAGATCGTATGCTGCGTTATTTTCGCAATGTTCCCTATCCTTCTGGACGCGCCACGAAAGATGCCCGTAGTTATGCGTCTAACGCACCGGATCCGCTGCAGGCACGTAATGAACTGCAAGATTATAAAGATGAAAATTGGGATGCCGGACATATCGCCTCGCGTATACGCACTGCCAGCGAATGGGCGCGTAATCATGGCAACGTTCGCCTGATCTGCACGGAATATGGGGTGCTCCGCAATCATATCGATGCCGATTCGCGCTACCGCTGGATCCAAGATGCCCGCGTTGCCATGGAAAGCAATAATATTGCCTGGTCGCTATGGGACTACGCAGATCTCTTTGGAATCGTTACCTTGTACGGTGCCACCTCTACCGACAGAGTTGATGGTTCCGTTCGCCTGCTTGATGCAGAAAAAAGTTCGCGTACGATTGAACCCGCCGCGATGCAGGCACTCGGGCTGAGCGGCAGGGCTGCCGGTCAATCGCAAAGCACAGTGACGACCACGTCTCCCGCAGCGACCACACGTTCTTCTTCCGAGATGACGACAATACCAGCCGAAAACTCTTTGACATCGCACATGACAATACCCGATGACACTTTAACTAATAAAGACTCAGGCGTCGCTGTCGAAATAAATGATGAAAACATGGACTACAACTCACGTTCCAATACTGATACCGATACGAACCATGACAATGACGGCACTGGTGAAAAACATCGCGATTACCGGCATCATCACCAATACTGGCATAAAGGCAGGCGGGATTTCGGAAAACCTGTTGTTTACCCTTAGTCGTAAAAAATAATAAAATATGAAACATCGGCGCGTTCTTATCATTGTACAAAATTTACCCGTGCCGTTTGACCGCCGCGTCTGGCAGGAAGCGAACGAACTCGTCGCCAACGGTTATGAGGTGACGGTCATCTGCCCGAAAGGGCGCGAGCATACGGCACGTTACGAGGTCATTAACGGAATCCACATTCATCGCCATCCCCTGCCACTTGAGGCCAAAGGCGCACTAGGTTACCTATTGGAATATTCAAGCTCCCTTTTTTGGGAGTTTTTTTTAGCGTCGCATGTGTTTTTCACGCGCGGATTCGATGTAATTCACGCGTGTAACCCTCCTGACAACATTTTCCTGATAGGAGCTTTCTTTAAATTTCTATTCGGCAAGAAGTTCGTTTTTGATCATCACGATATCAATCCCGAGCTTTACGAAGCAAAGTTTAATAAGCGTGATTTCCTTTATAAAGTCATGTTGTGGTGGGAGCGTTGCTCGTTCGCGCTTGCCGATATTTCTATCGCTACCAACGAAAGCTATCGCCGTATTGCTGTTGAACGCGGCGGGATGTCACCGGAAAAGGTATTCGTTGTTCGCTCAGGCCCCAGTCTGGAGCGCATGCGTATCGTACCACCAGTTCCTGCCATCAAAAATGGCCGTCGTTATCTGGTTGGTTATGTCGGGGTTATGGGACAGCAGGAAGGCATTCATTATTTGATTGATGCTGCGCATCACATCGTCCACACGCTTGGCCGTAGCGATACCCAATTCGTCCTCGTCGGCGGCGGGCCACAACTTGAAATGCTGAAGCAAATGGCCATAGAAAAGCGAAAGATAATGGCCTGCGGCGACGTTTACCGGGCGCGTTCCCGATGAGGTACTTTGAAGCACTGAATACGGCGGATATTTGCGTTAATCCCGATGAAGTGAATGCCATGAACGATAAATCCACCATGAACAAGATCATGGAATATATGGCGCTTGGCAAGCCGATCGTACAATTTGAGGTTACAGAAGGTCGCGTTTCTGCAGGTGGTGCATCACTCTATGCCAAAGCAAACGACGCTGTCGATCTCGCTGAAAATATTGTTAGTCTGCTCGACAATCCCTCACAACGCGAAAAAATGGGTGAGATCGGCCGCGCAAGGGTAGAAAATGAACTGTCCTGGCCGCATGAAGCACCAAAACTGCTAGCCGCTTACAATGCAGTATTTAATGAATCCGCATCCACTCTACCATCACAGCTGATGGAAAAAACTATCTGGTACAAAAATCGACTGCAGGCGATGTCACTGGCAGAAATTCTGCACCGAGTTCTAGAAACTGGCAAACGTCATATAGACCGTTATTGCGCATTTGACGCTACTGAGCATGCCACTATCACTGCATCGCTGCCAGTTATTCCCAATTTGCGTGAACAGGTTATGTTATTGCCAACCTCACTGCTGAATAATTGGAAGGACTATGCTTACGCAATACGTAACCAACGCTTTTCATTCCTTGGTCAGCAATGGCCTGAGCATCATCCGCCCTTAAAATGGCATCTCGATCCCGTTACCGGTAATTATTGGCCGAAGGACCGCTACTGTTTCGCTGTCGATTTCCGTCATACCCGTGATATGGGAGACGTTAAATATGTGTGGGAGTTGAACCGCCTGCAATATTTGCAGCCGCTTGCCGCTCTCGCTATTGCGCGCGGGGATAAGGGACTGGCGCTATTCTGCTTGGAGGAGATCGAAAGCTGGATCGACGCTAACCCGCCTTACATGGGTGTAAACTGGGGATCAGGGATCGAGCTTGCATTTCGCACGGTGAGTATTTTGATCGTCGTCAGTCTGCTTGGCGAATACATGTCTGAAGCACAACAGCAGAAATTCTGGCAAACCATGCAAGCGCATGGTTACTGGATCGCCCGTTATCCATCGTCCTATAGCTCCGCCAATAACCACCGTACAGCGGAAGCGCTGGGCTTATTTGCTATCGGAACTCTTTGTCCGGCCTTGCCAAATGCCGCCGAATGGAAAAAGACCGGTTGGGACATACTCTGCGAATCGACACGACTCCTCATTCTGGAGGATGGTGTCGGCGCCGAGCAAAGTATCAGTTATACTGCCAACGTTGTTGAAATGCTGTTGCTAGGATTGTTTATTGCACGCACGACAAATGTTGAAGTTCCCTCTTATTATGAACAAAAACTTGCAACGGCTGGCGATTGTCTGCGCTGGTTTCTGGACAGCGCCAATCATCACCCGCGCATCGGTGATGATGATGATGCGCGGGTGCTGGGGATTCGTACGCCTGATGAGCACTACGCTGCGTCAATCTTATGCAATATTGCCTCTTTCCTGCATCGGCCAGATCTGGCACCGCATCTCGAAGAAGCTCATCTGCGTCAGGCTTTCTTCGGTGCGCCGCTGACTCCATCGGTACCGCCGAATGGCGTACGCATGTTCGATGTCGGCGGATATACGGTAGGCCATCACTCCATCAAAGAACATGATGTCATGATTGCGCTCGATCATGGCTATTTAGGCTACCTTTCCATCGCCGCCCATGGCCATGCCGATGCGCTATCCGTATGGATGCATGTGGACGGCATGCCTGTCTTTGTCGATGCGGGTGTTTATCTTTATCACGGCGATGGCGAATGGCGCTCCTATTTCCGTAGTACGCGCGCTCACAATACGCTGCTGCTTGAAAATACGGATTCCAGTCTAATGGCCGGCAATTTTAACTGGTCGCATAAGGCGAATGTGCGAGCGACTGCTCATGGAGAAAACACGGATGGCTGGTGGGTTGAAGCCGAGCATGATGGCTACGAAGCACGCTTCGGCGTGAAGCATTGCCGCCGTTTAAGTATGCATCGCGAAGGCTACACAATTGAGGATCATCTCTCCGGTGCGGGCGAGCATGCCGTTGAAATCGGCTTCCTGCTGCATCCGTATATAGATGCCTCCATTCAAGATGAGAATATTATACTATCCCATGCAGGCCGCCAGATATTGCGCATAGCTTATAGCGGCCCGCTTTCATTGATGCTCGCTGAAGCCGACTCGGAAAAAGGCGGCTGGTATTCAGCCGGATTTGGCGAAAAAGTGCCGACAGCCCGGATTTTGATGACTGGCACGTTGCGCCCGGATGAAAAATCCATCACTCAGATTAATTTCTGCTAAAGTACGGCAATGACCACGAAAAAACGCTCCCTTGCCGTTTATCTGCCAAGTCTTGCTTCTGGTGGCGCGGAGAAATTACACATCATTTTGGCACCCGCCTTTATGGAAGCCGGCTATGATGTCAGCTTCGTGCTGCATTATGTCGAAGGCGCTTATGTCGCAGCTGTGCCTCCTGGCGTCCGTATTGTTGAGCTTGGCTCACGCCGCACATTGGGTTGCTTTATGCCGCTCATCAAATATCTAAAAAAAGAAAAACCGGATATTTTACTCTCCAATCTGGGGCACAATAATATTCTGGCTATTTGGGCTGGCGCGATCGCACGCGTGCCAACTAAAATCATTGCAACTCATCACAGCGCCCTATCTTCCGAGTGCCGGACAACATATAACTGGCAATACAGGGTGCTGCCTTTTCTCTGCCGATTATTTTTGCCTTGGGCTGATGGCAACGTAGCGGTTTCTAGCGGCGCAGCCGATGATATCAGCATAACTACCGGCCTTGCCCGTGATAAGGTGACAGTGATCTATAATCCTGTTGAGCTTAAGGATTTCGAAGCCCGCAGTAAGGAACCCGTCTCTCATCCCTGGTTTCAGGATGGACTGGCACCTGTCGTTCTGGCGGTAGGCCGTCTGACTAATCAGAAAAATTTTCAGACCCTTATCAAAGCATTTGCTAAAGTGGTTAGAGAGAGGCAGGCACGTCTCGTATTTGTCGGAGAAGGCCCGCTGCGGCAGGAACTGCAGGAACTGGCAGCATCGCTTGGCGTAACCGAATATATTGATTTTGCCGGATTTCAGACGAATCCGATGGCATTCATGGCCAAGGCACGTCTGCTTGCTGCCTCCTCTATCTACGAAGGTTTTGGCAATGTATTAGTGGAGGCATTAGCGTGTGGAACCCCGGTCGTCAGCACAAACTGCCCTTTTGGGCCAGCAGAAATTCTGGAACATGGCATATACGGCAAATTAGTGCCCGTCGGCGATGATGATGCGCTGGCAAAAGCCATTGTCTCCACGCTTGATGAAACACCTGACCGTGACATGCTGCATGCGCGTGGCCGCGAATTCACCGTTGAACGTACAGCAAATGGCTATCTTCAGCTTTTTGACGATCTATTAGCCAAATAGCGATGCGCTATTTCTGGCAATTTCTGACGAATGCTCATCACGTTGAATAATAACAATCCTGCACCGTATGTAACGCCACCCAGAAAAACCATTATAGTCAGCCCGAGCATATTTACCGGGAATGTGAAAAGCTCCAGCACCGCTGCCATCAGAATGACTGAGCAAAAAATCTGGAATGCAGGTTTAAAGGGGAAGCGAATTTTGAATACGATACGTCCGATCGTAATACTCATGAACATAAGCAACATATAGGATGCGGTAGTAGAATACGCAGCGCCCATGTAACCTAGTTTTGGAATTATTATTAAATTGGCCATAACATTGAAAATGGCCACCGGTCCTTGCGTCAGCATGAAAAAAAGCGGCTTCTTCGCGAGATGAAACGCATGATCGAAATAATGCAGCGTCATGCCGTTAAACAGTGCCGATGCAGCAATCCATGGCATCACCAGTGCCGCCCCGGACCGGAAATCCTCGCCAATTAGCAGCTCCGCAAGATGATGCGTCGTCAGCATTAATCCGGCGCAGGCAGGTAACGCCAAAACCAGTATGGCAACCCCGTTATGATATGTCTGCTCGCGTGCCGCTTCCACCCCTTCTTGCTCCAGTTTATGCACGGTTAGTGGGAAAGATGGTGTGGCAACAATCATGAACACGATCGTCGCAATGCGATCCATCAGGCTATAGCCCGCCGCATAAATACCTACCTCACTCGCATCCCGGAAATGCTCGATGATAAAACGATCCGATGTGGATATTAGAAAACTTAGTCCGAAACTGAGCACAAGCGGCCAGCCAAAGCGGGTGATTTCACGGAGTTGTTCGCGGTCAAATTGCCGGATCGTCAGCGCGGTCAGCACTTTTATGTCAACCATAAGCATAACCATCATTCCGATTACCATGCCCAGAATAGCGCCAACGACACCCAGCTCGAAATAATAAACCAGTACCAGACCGATAATCAGTCCTAGCAAGGCTTGCCCGCACTCAAGCAGGTTGTAACGCTTGAAATCCAGAGCGCTGCGATGAAATGCCTGATTCATGTTAAGTGCCGCACGCGCCAATGCCAGAGGCACGGCCAGCCAGGCAACCATTTGCATGCCTGGGCCGGGTATAAAGCCGATAATTAAGAAGGTTAGCATCGCAAGCAGGAAACTCATTATCCCATGCGCGACATAACTCGTTACCTTCAACGCTTCAGATTTTCCTTCGCGTACCGCCTGCGGCATAAGACGTGGGATCGAGACCTGCAGCCAATAAAAGAAGACGGCATTGAGCAGCGTCATAGCACTCAATGCCAGAGCATAATAACCGTATTCATCCGGTTCCATCAGGCGTGTGTAGCAATAGATTGCCACAAACGAGGATAGCGCAGGAATCACCAGCGACGGAATATAGCCAAGAACATGGCGTGCCAGCATCAGTTCGCCCTCCTCTGGCTTTCAGAACGTTTGGATTCGATCACGCGCATGGCGCACATCACGATCGTCACCGTAATAAGATACGTGGAGTCCTTACGCCCAAAGGAATTGGACGTGGATGCAATCGCAAAATAAGACAGCAACGCAAGTTTCAAGGCAAATGGCGTATCTTTGAGAACCCAGTAAATAAAAGCCAGTGTTGCGGCAAGCCAGATTGGAAATGCGATAACGCCCAAATACAGGCACATCAAGAGCCAGGGATTTTCAATGTCGGAGAGCGGAACCGCAAGATTCATCTGGTATGCAATATCGAGAATGCGATCCGTGGAGACTCCGAAAAATATTTCCGGAGTGCTTAAATAATCGAATACCATAAATGCCAGGGTGCGACTCTGCGCGCTATCGTCCCAATGCGCATGGGCAATCAGGCGTTCGCCCATACCGCTTGCCAGCGCTACGTATAATGCTCCTATCAAGCATAATGGCCCGAGAATAGTTACGGTGACGATCAGGATGAGTTGCAAAAGCGACATATTCCGGCTACGAAAACGCTGGAAAACCATAAGCGCCGTAATAGCCATCAGTCCAAGCAAGCCGATGCCTAATGCCGCACGGCCTCCAAAGGAGATGAGTGAAACGCTCATGACGGCACAAATGATGGTTTTAAGCAGCGTATTATACGGCATCCCCAACACCACCATAAGTGCAATCGCCGTAAACGATGCATTGTTGAGTGGATGACCGCGCAGCGCCGACGCACGAAAAGAATCTTCACGCATGAATGCCAGCGTTTCATCGTAACCGAATACGCGAAATTTACCGATAGACTCAGCAATACCAACAAGACTGTTAATAAAAGCCAGCGCCACGAAAACATGCGCTACGCGTTTACAATAGGAAGCAGGGGTATAACAAAGCACGATAGCGCAGATCGGCGGCGTCATATGCGTGTCGATCATGAAAGCCATCCCAGCCGCACCGCTACGAATTACCATGTAAATAAAAAACAGAATGCAAAGAAGCAGTAGAGAAAATGGAATTAACTGACGCTGGCAAAGCAGTAATATTTGTTTAATTGGATTGCCCTGCCCACACAACAATACGAAAAAAGAAAGAAATATAAATAATGATCCCGGATGGATTTTCTCGTAAAATGCCCCACCATCTCCGCTATAATCGAATCCCATCGCGCCGAGCAATGGATCGGAAAGAATAATGTGCAGCAAAAATCCGAATAGGCAAAGCGAGCCGGCGAGCGGATTTGCCGCGCCACGCGTCAAGCTGTCATCCTCTTCATAAGCCATGTTGAGAGCAAGTAAGCTCATGCAGCCTCCTTAATGCCAGCATAGATTTTCTCTATGTGCGCCGTTACCTGCTCCGCTTCAAATTCTTTCCATGCGTATGCCCTGTTACGCTCACCCACTTCCAAACAATTCTTTGGATTTGATAAAAGCTGGCGGAGCGCCTCGGCTACATGTTGGGTGGTCACCTGATCGAGCACAATCCCATTTTCCGGCTGGCTGATAATGTAAGGAATCACGCCTGTTTTTGCGGTTAATAGCGGCTTTCCGGCACCCATGGCCTCAAGTAACGCCACCGGCATGCCTTCCGGATAATAGGTGGGCAGTGCATAGATAGTACATTGCGCCAACATAGCGAATTTAGCATCGCCCACGACATATCCAGGAAACTGCACACGCGTATTGAGATGCAAATCTGACGCCCGCTGCTTAAGTGGAGCCGCATCAGGCCCATCACCGGCAAGAATCAGATCAACATCCGGAAATTCCGCAGCTACGCTGGCAAATCCCTCCAGCAGTTCGAAAATACCCTTGGCACGGACGAAGCGCGACATGAATAAGACGGTTCGGCGCAAAGGCATTTCCTGGCCGGACGCTTTTTTGACGGCAGCGCCATCGAACATCGTGCGTGAGGTGGCAACTTTTTGTTTCACAACACCCATACGCAGAAGCGCATCTTTAAATTCCGGCGATAAAACGACGACTTTCGCTGTGCAATTCAACAACCATACAAAAAGCTTTTTCAAGAAATAATTATTCTCGATCTTATGCTCGACGCCAGGCTCCCAGCCATGAAAATAAACGAGAATATTTCGATAACCGGCAACTCGGAGCGCCAGCAATATCAAACAATCACGCACAACCGACTTCCAGTCGAGACTAGGGTTAATATGCACGGCATCGGGTTTCTCTATACGTACCCGCCACGCTGCAACGAAAGGAACCGTAACCATGCGTCGCAGCTGCGATATGACACCTTCTTTTTCGCCGGGAACACTACCCACCCATAACGCGCTGGCGCTGGACTGCTTCAAATGCCTTTTCATCAGCTCGATAAAGGTCGACACACCGCCATGGACCCGCGGGTTGGGGGATAAGATTAGGACGGAAAGTGAAGTCATACGGTCGCCTCCGCATCTTCCTCGTAAGCCCACTTACGTGCCTGCATCCAGCCCGCCAGTTTCCCTTTGATGCCACGGCCAAAACTATAATCCATCAACACCTTTGCGGATTCCGTTAGTGCGTATTTGTAATTTTCGCCCCCGCGCAACAGATCGAATTCCTTAAGGCCGTTATCAATAGCCCACGCGATACCCTTATACATCATTACCCGGCCAGGGGAAAAGCGTGCCCAGTCTTGCGCATAAGAAATGGCATACCAACATAAAGCGCCGCGGTGAACGAATCCCAAATGCGCTGCAATCGGCTCTTCCCCACAGCGGAGAATGGAAAGATGGAGGCAATTTTCACTGGCGGCAATATGTGCTATTTCCAAGAGGAAATCTTCAATTCCCCGCAGATCAAAAACGCCGCGCCGCGCTTGCTGACGGCACCATTCACGTTTTTGCGTTACTAAAGTGGTAACCGCGTTGCATGAAGGTGTTTTATCGATAACTTCATATTGCAACGTTCCCATAGCTTGCAGCTGCTTTAAGCGTCGCTTGTATTCTTTGCGGCGATCATAAGGTAATGATTTTAACCAAGCCTCTGAATCTGGCCATTCAAGCGGTATGTAGAAAGCGCGGCTCTTGCGCAGAGGCCGTGCTATTTTTTTAAGTTCGCTCTGACACGGCGCATCATAAAGCACGTCTTTTATGATCGCAAAGTCGTACCGCTTGCTATGGCGAACGGCATGCCATACGGGGTGTGCGTGCAAGGGGGATTCGGTCAACGTTTCGTTATAATCGAGTACGTCAATGCCTGCCCACTGCAAAACTCTGAGGCCTTTTTTATTGATAACCGCCAGGGGTGTAATTGCAACCAGGCGGTTTTCATCCCACAGCACTGCGACGTGCCACTGCCAACCAGCCGCTTTGCCAAGATGCTTCCACCAGGCAATATAAAAATCCGGATGCGAGAAGAGATTGGTCCCAGCACGGCGGTACAACTCGCGCCAAGCGGGTAAAATGCGTAAAATCGCAGCTTCGGTCGTCAGTATCTCGCTTTTCATTTGTTATTCTTATTATTTGAAAGGCTTGTTGAAAAGGTGGCCTTTTCTAGCGAAAAAGGTGGTGTCTGTAAATAACAGACTGTGTATTGTTTTTTTAACTATCTGATATTATTTAATTTATTTATTTTCAGCTAAAACTGCTTTTGAACTGGACATGCCACTGTAGGATAGCGAGTGGCTCGTTTTGTAAATGGGCTGCAGTAACACGGGGAAGTCTTGATCTTTTTCTTCCGTCCCTGACTTTGTGGATAGATCGGATAATTCGTTCTGATTCGGATCATTGCTTAGCTCGGGCGATATTTCTGGAGCAGGTGCAATCAGGATACTGCCGTAAGTGGGATCGAACTGAATCGCTTCAAACATCAACGTGCCGCGCGTTACATCCATGACTTGAAGCCGTCGCGCCGCTTCGAAATTGGCGAATATATCATAGAGCGGAGTATCTACCAAACCACCTCCCCCCGTGCCGCCGCCAGCATTGCCCCCACCACTTCCGGAACCACCATTACCGCCACCAGTGCCAGGAGGAGTCGTAGGACCAGGATTTGTGCCACCGCCGCTGCTACCACCCCCACCTCCGCCACCGCCGCCGGGAGGTGGCGTCACAACGTTGTCTCCAATGATGTAGGAGGCAAATGTATAGGCTGGATCAGCTATCAGTGCGGGATAAAGAACACCATTGATTGAAATGCGGTTTGCCATCGCTTGGTCTGCTGCCCCGGCAGCACCAACTCGGCCAGCCAATAATGTCGCACCAAGTCCGTTAATATCAAGGCTATCAAAATAGACAGTTGCGTTAACATTGCCTGCGGATGAATAAAGAGAACCATTGATACCATAATAGGTGCCGAGTATATCCCCTGCAGTCGCAATATCGACATCGCCGGTAGCATGCAGACTATTGTTGGAGAATATTACATCGCCTGTGCCACCCGTCAGCGTAAAATCATCGGCGTGAAAAATATCAGCATTGAAATCATCGACGTTAGCAATGGTTACATCACCCAGCGGGGTCAGCAGACCAACGTTACCAGTGAAGGTAAGATTGCCTGTCGTGGTAATGCTGAGATCATGCGCACCGTTCAGTGTGCTGTCGAACGTAATATCACCCGTACCCGTATCAAGTGTCGTGTTCGCAGCTAGCGTAACCGCATTGTTAAAGACCAAGGTGCGTGCGCCAGCGGCAGCACTAATGTCAATGTCGTTGTTGAGCGTTGTCGGACCCGAAAATTGTATCGTAGCATCGCTTGCCGCTACAGCGGTCTGTGCGCCCGTCACGTTGATGGCGCCCGTCACCGCCGTCAGAAAGCGTATAGGATCATCCCATGCGTAGGCATCGAGCGTAATGGTGCCGGTACCTGTTGCCTGACCGAAAATCAAATTGCCTGCGACAAGAGCATCCAGGTTTGCGTCGGATAAATCCAAACCGCCCGTTGCGCCGCCAAGATTTATATTTTGGCCAAGCGTGCGTGTTTTAAATGTGATCGCACCACTTGTTTGAGCCGTAAAGTTAGCCAGAGATACTGTATCTGCCGTCCAGCTTTGTGTCCCTGTCGCTGCTGCGCCGCCGATGGTCTGTGCGCCGCCTGAAATTTTAATGTCATACGTTGCCGCATTGGTATCGCCACGCGAACCCGTCAACGCAATGGCACCCGCGCCGCCGCTTTGCAATTTAAGCATCGTATCGAGAAAAATACCATGGTTCAAATTACTGGAACCTGTGCCGCCCATACCATTTATGGTGATATTGCCGCTATTAACATTTACTGCTGTCGCGGCGCCATTGCCATATACGCCGAAGCTACTATCAGTACCGTTATTTCCACCTGTACCGGTAACCGAAATATTTCCTGTACCCGTTGATTGCAGTACACCCTCAAGATATGATCCAACCTGCACGCGACCTGTAGCCGTTCCGCCGTGCCCGATGAGTGTGATATCACCATTCAAGGTTGATAATGTTGAATTCATGTAGATACCGTCAGCATAGTCCGTTCCACCGCCGCCCGTTCCCGTCAATGCAATGCTTGCCGTGCCGGTTGCCAGGTAATAGGCGCTGCCGTCCAGATACCAAAATTACCATTCAGCGTTGCTGTTAGTCCTCCCTGACCCGTCAACGCGACATTCCCATCAACGGAAGTAATGGTCGTGCCTGCATCTTTTAGATAAACACCATAATTATTTGCTGTGCCGTTGCCGCCCGTACCGTTCAGTGTTATTGTTCCGGCACTTGCACCTGCTCCCGTTGAAATCAGGTCGGCCGCCTGATCCATAAAAATACCATAGTTATCACCTGTCGTTCCTTTACCGACCCCCGTCAATAAAACGTCGCCGTCAACCGTATTGATGGCAGCGTCGTTGGAAGATAACTGTATACCGTAATTATCGTGAGTGCCCTGCCCTGCAGTTCCATTTATGGTAATATTTGCTGCTAAAGCGCCTGTACCGGTAGAAGTGATTTTTGCACCATCAAAAATCACGATGCCTGTGTTTTCAGTACCAGTAACGGTAGCTTCATCGCTATTCAGAAGAATATTTCCATATCCTGACGTAATCAACGTACCTGCGTCTCTGATATAAATTCCATTATTGTAACTGACACCATTTGCGCCGTGCCCTGTAAGCGTAATCGTGCCCGCACTAGCCGTATTACCGGTTGAAGTGATCGTTGAGCCCGCATTAATGTTAATGCCATCGCTGTTATCACCGGTTGTATTACCGGCTGTGCCGGTAATCTGAATATCTCCGTCTACGGTGGAAAGCGTTGCAGGAATGAAAATCACACCGTGACTATCACCCGTGCCGCCGTTTCCGGCCGTCCCTGTAACTGTAATATTACCCGCGCTGTTACCGGTGCCCGTTGAGGTGAGCGTTGAGTTGGTCAAACCAACCCCATAGTTTCTAAGTGTCGTTCCATGGCCTTGGCCGGTAATACTAATATCGCCATCGACCGATGAAATACTAAAACCACTGAGGTTGACTCCAATATTGTCGGATGTACCGCCGGTGCCGCCTGTTCCGTTAAAGGTAACATTACCTGCCGACGCACCTGTTCCCGTTGACGAAATACTGCCACCGCCGCCCGCTGCGATACCGTAGTTACTGTCAATCGTGCCATTGCCACCCACACCAGTGATATTGATATCGCCGTCAACAGTATTAATAGCTGCGGTGTCAAGTATTGCGATGCCAGCGTTCTCGCTCGTGCCATTGCCGCCTATTCCGTCGAAGCTAATATTGGCCGCAGTAGCTCCGGTTCCGGACGAAACGATTGTCGAGCCGCCGTTATATTGAATACCGTAATTTTGAAAACCTGCACCGGTGCTGCCGCCACGCCCCACGATAGAAATATTCGCTGAGTCACTAAGGATATGTGCGTCGGTAATGATGGCGCCTATATTGGTGCTGCCAGTGCCGTTTCCAGCCACACCTTGCAACGTAATGGCGCCAATACCAGCACCTGTTCCGGTCGATTGAATTATCGCATTGTTAAAGAAAATCAGTCCATTCAGCGTACCTGCACCCGTAGTTGCGGCACGACCTATTGCACTGATGGCACCGCTGGTTGTGACAATGCTGGTCGTTGCATCATAAATGCCGATACCGCGGCCAAAAGAATTTCCATTTCCGCCTTGTCCATCCAGTACAATATTGCCGCTGGTGGTCAGCAGATCTGAATCATCGAATACAGCAAGTCCCAGTTTGAAATCCGTAGCACCAACGACTTCATCGAAGCCATGGCCACGAAGAATAATACTGCCGCTGCCAGCCGTAACATCGACTGTATCCAATAGTATGCCATCATTATTTGCGGCGTTCTGGCCGGTGGCATAGTTATCTGGCCTGCCGTCAGCCACAGTTCCATCATAAAGTATAGTCACGTTATCGGCAGCGAGGATGTTCGCGCCGTCATCGAGCCCGCCTGCCGCTATGAAATCACCATTGTTCGTTGTCACGGTCAGGTCTGCCAGGCTGATGTAACCAGAACCGTTATTATCTGCATCCGACCAAAGAATTGTGTGCAGCTTGCCCGTGGCACCAACTGTTGCCGATGCTATGCTGTGCATACCAGAACTGGCAATGTTTCCAGCCGCTTTCAATGTCAGCGTACCGTCTCCGGCAAGTCCTGCGTTACGGGTAAAATCCTGATCGATAACGATATTACCGGTGCGGGAATAAAATTGCAGCGAATTATCGCGATTCCATGTGATTCCGCTTCCCGTAAAATCAACTGTTCCGCCGTAAACCTCTACATCGTAACGATTTCCTGAAAGATCCCAGCCGTTGATATCGACTGTTCCCGTTCCGCCAATATCATCACCAATAATCAACGTCCCAAAACCGTTCGCATCGTTATCAGCAAACATCTTGCTTAGAACGGTATCTGTAATATTTAACGTACAGGTACCGCCGCACGTACCGCCGGAAATGCCAATACTTGCTCCCGATGAACGCGGAACAAAATAAATATCCTTATTCGTTCTGGCGGTCAAATCACTAAAAGAAATCGTATTTGCCGTGAAGTTAATGACCCCGGTGGTAGTTCCAGCAGTCCCAATTGTGGAAGCCGTGCCGTCTTGAAGAATATCGATAGAGCCTGCGGTCGTCGAAGTGCCTGTCAGATAAATGTTAGCATCACCGTTAGTAGTGATGCTAACACCGTTCATGTGAATGCCCTGGTTATTCGCACCGCCGCCAATTGCTCCGCCTGTTCCGTGTAAATCAATATTTCCGTCCCGGCTGGAAATGAATGCGCCGCTTTCCATGTCCAGGCCAAACTGGTTGTTGGTTCCCGAGCCGGCGGTGGCATTGATCGTAATAGAGCCGGCATTCACGCCCGTACCGGAAGAACTGATTTCAGCGCTGCTATTGAAATACATCCCTTCATTCCAGGTGCCGGTGCCGGTGCCGCCCTGACCGGTTAAAATAATATCACCGTCCACTGTCGTTATTTTTGTTGTGTTTTCCGAAATATAAATGCCGTAGTTATTATTATCGGAATCCCCGCTCGTGCCGTTTATGACGATATTTCCGGCATTGGCGCCGGTAGCGGTCGAAGTTATTTCCGCTCCGTCGCGGATAAACACCCCGTGGTTACTTGATGTTCCTGCCGCATCACCGCCAAAGCCAGTGATGGTGATATCGCCTGTGCCTTGGGTAGTAATCAACGTATCGGGATTGAAAATATAAACACCGCGATTAGCACTTCCTAAATTACCTGCCGTACCGTTTATCTCGATGTCAGCACTTGTAACTGAAGTAATAGTAGCGTTACTGATACGCGTGCCGTAATTATTACCAATTGCCGCACCGCTACCCGCATTACCATTAATCGTGATTTTACCTTCTTTAGAAGTAATAGTCGTACCGGTATCTTTAATATAGGTTCCCATTAAAGAACCGGTTCCGGTACCCCCCGTACCTGTTATCGTAATTTTACCTGCGGAAACACCGGTGCCATCCGAAACAAAATCTGCACCGTCATCAATCCAGACACCCGTGTTTTGACCTGTTGTAGAGCCTGTTGCGCCATTACCGGTAATAGTAATATCACCGTCGATAACATTCATCGATGTCGTATTACCGCTTATGTAGATACCAAAGTTATCGCTAGTACCATTACCACCCGTACCACTGAGCGTAATATCGCCCTCACCTGTAGTGCTAAAAGTGGAACCCCCGCTCATGCTGATTCCGTATTGCTGACTGCCTGCGGCATTATTTCGGCCATGTCCTAGAATTTTGATGCTACCAGCTCCTGAGGCGATATCGCCGTTGCTCAACGTCACGCCGTCATCAGCCCCGGCATTTCCCCAGGAAAAATTATCCGGGCGGCCATCCGCTGCCACGCCGCCATTCGCTCCATTATCCAGACCACCACCGAGGACGACATCGCCGCCGTTACTGGTAATAGCGGCACCATTAAGCAAAATATACCCATCGCTATTTGGAGCGGCTTCGCCATCTGACCAAATGATAACATTCTGCGCTCCACTTGCTGCAGACATATCAATGTTGCGGGTAACAATGACGTTTCCGGACGCTTTCAATGTAAGGGTGCCTGTGCCGCTACCGCCAGCACTGCGAATAAATCCTTGATCCACCTGCATATCGCCATTGCGGGAATAGAACAGGAGCGAGTTATCTCTATTCCAGGTCGTACCATTGGTACTGAAATCAACCGTACCGCCATAGACTTCTACATCGTAGGTTTTGCCGGAAAGATTCCAGTTATTGACGTCCACGGCGCCAACGCCAGCCGTACTGTTTCCAATAATAAGGCTACCAGTACCATTCGCATCCACATCCGGAGAAAGAGAAGACAGTACTGTACTGTTGATTTGCAGGGTTCCGCTGCCGCCATTAATACCAATCGATGTATTATTCGTGCGCGGCTGGAAGGTGATATTATTCTGCGTGCGGATATCCGCCGCCTGGAAATCCACCGTATCGGCAACCAAGGTAATATTACCGGTCATGGCATTACTGCCGACTAAATCTGTGTCGTTATATGGCAGAAAACTTAAATCTGCAGAGCCGCCTACCTTCGTACCATTCAGCGTGATGTTACCCGCCAGAGAGTCGGTTTCTCCGCCATTTACGTATAGAATTCCCGCCGCGCTACCCGTTCCAGCTGCAGAGCCTGTGATTAATATATTTCCTTTAGCCGTATAAACCCTACCGTGGTCTTGAATAGGAGTCCGTGCTGCTCATCACCGTTCAATCCATATCCTGTCAGCGTAATATCGCCAGCGTTGGCGCCTACACCCGTTGTTTCCACGTGCGCCTGGTTATGGACCCAGATACCGGAGCCCTTGATACCGGCGCTGTTGTTGCCACGACCGGTAATCGAAATATCCCCGTCCACTGCGGTAATCAGCGTATTAGGATTGCGGATCATGGTACCGATATTCATCTGGCCCGTAGCCGTTGCGCTTGCAGTACCATCGAAGGTAACCGTCCCGATGCCCGCGCCTGTGCCGGTTGAGTTAATTTTAGCGCCGTTATGAAATTCGATACCGAAATTATTCTGTCCGGAGCCTGCGCCTGTTCCCGTAAGTGTGATTGCACCATTCACAACATCAAGTTCCGTACCCGCGTCAGCAATATGGATACCACGGTTATCGTCCGTACCGGCGCCCGCAACGCCAGTTATCGTAAAACTGCCGGAACCATTTGTTTGCAGCAGTGACCCATTATTGATTTTAATACCCGCCTGATCACTGGAGCCGGCGTTATTGCGGCCGTGTCCCAATATTTTGAAACTTCCCCCGGCTGCAGTGATATCCGTATTATTTAATGTAACACCGTCATCCAGCGCCGCATTCCCCCACGCATAATTGTCGGGCCTGCCATCAGCCGCCACGCCGCCGTTGGCGCCATTATCCAGCCCGCCTCCGAGAATGACGTCTCCGCCGTTGGTCGTAATCGTTGTATTCGTTAGGCTAATGTAACCATCGCTGTTTGGCACGGCCTCAGCATCGGCCCAGAAGATAACGTTAAGCGCTCCGGTATTGCTCGTAATCGAGTTCGTTCCATTTGTCAGGATGGAACCTTCCGCTTTTAACGTCAGCGTCGCTGTACCGCCTCCCGTTTTAGCAATCGTCGCGTTATCCAACGTAATGTCGCCGGTCTGACCGCCTGTCGTTCCTGTCGTAATGCTGACATTGTTACCATTGGTAAGGGCCGTCGAAATGGACGATGCAAGAATCGTGAAGTTATCGCTTCCGGGGTCAACAGTCTCGCCGCCTGGATTCACGGAATAAGCACCAGCGCCTGAAATGGTTACGTTACGTGGATCAAGCAGCCAATTGCCCCCCATTCCGGCTTTCGCAGAAGCATCCGCATCTCCGGCGATACCCAGCACCCCTTTGGAAGATGTTTCGATGTTACCGCCATTACCTCCATTTTTGCCACCGCGCGCACGAATGACGCCGTCAAAGCGCGTTGCATCTTCCGACCAGAGAACAACCGTTCCGCCATTACCTTTATTTATTGCGGTGGCACGAATGGCCGCTCCTTTTTTGACATTGATGGTTTGAGCATTCGCCAATGCATGCTGGCCAAGCGTCAGTTCCTTACCTTGCCAATCACCACCAAGCTTGACGCTACCGCCGCCGTTTGGTCCGCGTGCGTCTAGCTCAGCGTCAGTCTCTACGTTTACCGTACAGGCACTTGCTTGAATATCACCGCCAATCCCGTCATCAAAAACAATTGTTCCGTTAGCATCTACACGCGACGCGGTTACATCAACCACGCCGCCGATGTTTACCGTACTGGAAAGCAAATGCTTTGCCTGCGCTGCGGTCAGCGCAATAGCGCCTGCTTTCGCTCGCAGCGTACCGGAATTGATAACGGCAGTTTTTAAAGTCGCTTCATCGACTGCAAGATTAATCAGGCCGTCCCCGTAAAAATCGACCGTAAACGTATCCGCCCCTGCCAGCTCGATCTTTCCCAGACGCGCGCCGATAAATCCGTTGTTTTCCACTTGTGGGGCGACGAGCGTAATCAGCCCAGCGTTTTTAGCGGTTATCGTTCCTTCGTTGATAATTTTTCCATTATGCATGCCCGAATCACTGAAATTCAGGGTGGCATCGTTCATAAATGCATCGGTGCCGATGCTTGCCGTAGTAGCAACCAGTCCTGCTACATCTACACGGCTGCCTTTACCAAAAATCATCCCGCTCGGATTGGAAAGTATAATTTGCCCATTGGCAATGACAGATCCGAAAATTTCTGATGGTTTCTGATCATGAATCCGGTTCAACGTGATTGAGCTGGAAGACGGCTGCTGAAATACAACGGATTCGCTCGGTTTAATGTCGAAGCTGCGCCAGTCGATCGCAGCCCGATTTGTGCCTTGCTGTATCAGTGTGCTATTACCGTTTGCGGTGATTGTTGCATCACCGCCTGCGACAACGCCACCCTGCGGCCCAGCATTCGCTATGCCAGTACTAAGCGCGCATAACGTCGTTCCCAGAACGAGATTGTGAAGCGCGGAACATAATCTTAGTGCGTTTCTATGCATCGGCTGTCAGAAAAATGATAGTTTATAATAAGATATAAACATTAATAATCCCGATATTATGAGTAAAATTTGATTTAATTCGAAAATTAATCCCGTTTGGGATTTGTTAAATTACAGTAGCTTGAATTCAGCGGCTGTTCGATTATCCATTTCGCTGTTGAATCTCTTCAGATCGTCCATAAAATATAAGCATGAACGATAATCGGGGTTTTACACTTTTAGAAGTTTCTATCGTAATCGTTATCGTAGGATTACTTATTGGTGGAATTGTTGTTGGTAAAAATCTTATTCGATCATCTGAAATAAAAAGCGTTGGTGAGGATGTAGAGAAGTATTCTGCAGCCATCACACTTTTCAAAACGCAGTATACAGCTCTGCCTGGAGATATGAAAAACGCAACACAGTTTTGGGGAGCGGTAGCAGGCGCAGTCGGTATTGGAAGCGATGCGACGTGTGATGCGTATTTTGATGCCACGCAAACACCGCGAACTTTAACCTGCAATGGCAATGGCAATGGTAGGCTGGAGGCTCCAAATCAATATTGGTATGAAGTCTGGTATGCGTGGCAGCATCTCAGTAACGCCGAGTTGATCCAAGGCCAATATAGTGGACAAGGTAAAGCAGCCCCGGGCAGTGGTATCAATATGGTTGCCATACCTGGCGTTAATGCTCCGCTCTCGAAAGTACATTCACTAACCTATGCCATTCTGAGTGAAGGCACGGTCAATAATCCTGCTGATTCGCAGCGTTACGTAGGTGCATATGGCAATGTAATCCGCATAGGCGGGGTAACGGAAGTAGATGACATCATACTAACACCTGCTGAATCTTACGAAATTGACGCTAAAATCGATGATGGTCTCCCTGGCACAGGACTTTTAAGAGGGTATAAACCTAACAAAAGGCCGAATTGCACAACGACATCTGACCCGACAACTGCAACCTATCAAGTAACCTATGAAGGTATTGCATGTAATTTACTCTATCTTATCAATCCATAATTCATGGTTTGGCGACAATTACCCTAAGTAATTCCTGCGCCTCCTGGTTTTTTGGATTATTGCGAAGCACCGCTTCAACATCACGTATAGCAAGGTCCTGCTGGTTGTGCGCTGCTTCTATTTTAGCGCGTGTCATCAATATACGGTCAGCTTGAATCCCCAAGGTTAACGCTTGGTCCAGATCCTGTATGCCATCCAGCGGCTTTCCAATATGGCTATACATCATGGCGCGTTCTATCAGGATTTCAACCTGCTCCCGCCGCATTACCGCGTCATTGCGTTCCGGTTCAATCAAGTCGAGTGCATCACTCAGGCGAGCGATTGCCGTCTTTTCCGCGCCTGCACGTTGCCAGGCGCGTGCCGTCTGTCTGTAGACTCCAAGCCGAAGTCGAGGGCTGGCATTTTTGATAGCAATGCCTAAGCGGTCGAGCACTTTCGCCGCCTCATCAAAATGGTTTTGTCCAAACAGCACCAGAGCCCTGCAGTGCAATGACGAAGGTGTTGATTCTACATTTATCCACCGTTCGGAATAGGTCAGCGCCTGCGTGGGATTGCTTTTTGAAAGATCAATACACTTTTGATAAGGCTCATTTTCGCCAATGACGGTCTGGGCGCTGGCCCCGGTTGCCATTCCAAGGCTTACGAGAATGAGTGCTAATATACGCTGCATGCTACCCATGGATAGCATTGCACTCCTGATTGGCAAGTGGATTTGGAGTCAGGCACGGAACTTGCATTTCTACTTATAAATTGGGGTAGGATCATGACAAACAATATGAAAATCGGGATTCTGTGCGCGGGCATGGCGCTGGCATTAACCGCTTGCGATTCGTTGAAAGAAAACACAAATCGTGCCGCAAGCGATGTAGGCACCTGGTATGACAACACGCGTTATCGCGTCGCCAATTATATTTACGATCCAAACCGCCGTCCACCCGAAATCCCGCCTGCACCGCCGCAACGATTCTGCTACCGTGTGCAAACCGATATTCTCTGTTACTCCGAACCTCGTGCTGATGCAAAAAACCGTTTGGTCGCGGGTCAGGATGCGGAGGGTTACATCGAAAGTGTCACTTTTGAAAACGATGCTGGCATCAGTCAATCTGCCATGATGAATTCTTCTTCGTCTATGTCGGGCAGCGGGTACAGCTCCAGCAGCTATGGCATGACGAGCTCTAGTAGCAGTATATCCGCATCTCCCCTGCCCGCCAGCAGCGGCCTTGGTGGTCATTATGATGCCGGCCCGGGTGTGGCGCCGCCGCTGCAAACCATCGCCGTTGGCGATGCACCGGCCGTTAACGGCACAAGCGGCGCTCAACCGTTCTATTATGTACAATCGCCTTCGGTCGTCGATAAAATGGATGGCGTGAAAGCAAGCTACGATACGTCGAAAGCAAAAGGCGCCAAGCAGGAACCATCGGCAACGCCTACTGCCGACGCTGCTCCAGCACAAGCCGAGCCAGTCACGATGCCGCCATCTTTGCTCGATGATAATTCTGTCATTAAAGCTTCCGCATCCGGCGCACCAACACAGCTGATGAGCAAAAACTAGGCGGTTAGCAGGCGTTCAAGGGGTAAAGCTGTATGTAGTTGCATGGGTTTGTTCCATGCCAGTGTAGCAAAACTATCGCATTGCGGGCAAATAGGTTTCCATGTCTCATATGCACTGCCACAGGTTGTACAATTCCATGCAGGCGACGGCTTGGCATGCGTCGCTTTGGAAAGCCAGCTCATCACTGATTGCCTGTCGCCGGTCGATTCCTGCTCCAGCGTAGCCAGCATTTGATAGATGCGTACCTGCTCCTCTTTGGAAAGCGCCGCTTTTAAATAATTCCGTGCCTGGTCCCAGTCCTTGGTGCGAATCGCAGCCTCTGCCAGCAGCAAATGTGATTCCGCATGTTCGCTCCATTGATGTGCCAGCGCTTTTGCAGCTGAAGTCAGCGAACGTTCGCTTTCGCCGTTCATTTTCAGGAAAAAAATTCTTGCAAGATCAGGATGCGGCAATCTTTTCCAACTGCGTTTGAGAACTGCCAGCATGCGCTTTTGATGCTTGCCGTCCAGTCGGCGGCAGAGCTCAACAGTAGCGGGGATAAATCCTGCATCCAGGTGATGCGCGGTTTCGATATGCATCAAACTCGCTGAAGGATTGGACGTATCTTCTGCCTGCAGAAAATGCATGATAGCGCGGACATGATGCGCGCTATCTTTATCGATGAAGCGATTTTTCTGCATGCGTACTAAGAGTGATTCCATTTCCTGCCAGCGCTTCTGACGATGATAAATATCGAGTAGCACATGCGCCGTGCCACGCTCCATAGTGCCTTTTTTAGCTGCTTGCTCAATAACGGACGCCGCTTCGTCCAGCCGGTTCGAAGCCTTATGTTCTGCTGCCAGTGACATAGCCGCCAATGGCTGCGTGCTCGGCGCATGCAGCATGAGTTCCAGTTGCTTGGCAAGCAGCGGTGCATTTCCTTCGCGGCGGGCGATGCTAGCCCGCAGCATGCTGACCAGTGGCGTTGGCCCAAGTTGCTTGGCAGAACGCTCCACGTAACGCGCCGCATTTTTATGATCTCCCGTCGCCATCAACACCATGGCGCGGGTCATTGCATCCATTCCCGCATCACGCTTCGTTAGATTACGCGAAAGGCGGTAATGACGCAGCGAAGCCGCAAAACCAGAAAGCAGATAGGTAACCAGCATCGCTGTTAATGCCAACAGTACTACTGTGCCGCCTAGCAACGATGCCGTCGCGGTGATTCGATATCCCATCCAGTCCAATGTAACTACACCGGGATGCATATGCAGCCAATAAACAGACAGCGTCAGCGCGGCAATCGCTGAAAGCAGCAGGACAAGGTGTACGAAAAACTTCATGGCGTTACGCGGGACATGGTGGCAAGAGATTGCTCCAGCTGCTGCAGCAAGGAATCAGTTTGCAAGCGGCGTTCCGCCTGAGCGCGCCATTCGGCAAAGAAGCGTTGTGCTCTTGAAGATAGACCATCTGTTTCCACCAATGCCTCTTTGAGCTTTCCTGCTTTTACTTCGGCTTCCGCCCGTGCGATGATGGACTCATCATCATTACCCGTATGTGTATCGCCGACTTTACGAATGACGATTTGCTTTTTCAGCCAGCTCTCCGCTTCAGAAAGCGCACCTTTGTCACTATCTGGTGTATTGGCGAACTGATCGGCGCGCGCCGAAAAAGCGCGTGCAAGTACGCTACGCGCGGGCACCCCTTGCCGATTTAAATCTTCCAACATAGTCACCAGCGATTGCTGATCCTCATCTAATGGCAAATCCTTCAGCGTTGCCAGTATCTCATCGACACGCTCCCCTTTTTCCATTTTTAACTGCAGACGATATAGCCGCTCATAAATCGGCGCGGTTTTTGCTACTTGCTGTTTTTCAGTTTCTAAAGCCGTTACTCGTTCTTCCAGCGTTCTTAATTCTTCTTTCAGTTCAGCGATATCTTCACCTGCAGGCACAGTGGATGCTGATGGCTCTTCCTCAATTGGCGTTTGCTCATCCTCTTCAGGAGCTGGCGCTGTATCCTGGGCTGCTTGCCCGGCAATATCGTCTGAAGCCGGAATGTTAGGTTCACTTACCTCGGGTGCAGGCTCAGCTGGTGGCGCTGCCGTGACCGTTGATTCTTCCGGCGTTAGTTTTGTGTCTGGCTCAGATTCTATTTTTTCTTTGGGCAGATAATCATTCCACTCACGCGGCGCCTTGGAAACATGCAGTTCCGGTTTTGGCTCTTTGAAAGAGAGTGGTTTAGGTTTTCCCCACTGATAGGTCAGGAGAGCAACAGCAAGGCCAATCACGAAAGTAATCAGCCATCCCCACCAGGCGATGCGAATGCGCCGTGGCGGATTTTCTTCATTCCAGAGCGTCATATCATCACCATCCATCTAAAATTCCAAGCGGTCAAGCCTCTTTCACGGCCTGCAGCAGGCCTTTCTCGTCAGGCGTCCGCGCCACTAACCTGGCTTGCCATACTTCACGCAGGCTTTCGGCAGTAGCCTGACTGATCACTGCCGCCTTACAAGTTTTAAATGCATTCGTGACTTTTGCCTGACGCATCATCGCCTCAAACAGTCGTGCGGTACGGCTTGAATAGAATAATACGACGTCTATTTTTTCTTTTGCTATCAGATCCTTCAGCCTTTCGATGCCTTCCACATTTGTTTCGGCGCGGTAGACTTTCATCTCGTCAGCATCAATCTTCCTTCTTTTAAGTTCCGTTACCATATCAAACGCAATGTCATGGCCGGAGAGATAAAGTACGTGCTTTTGATGAATCTCCTTGGCCAGATCACGCGCGGTGCCCTTGCCAACGATGACATCACGAAAACCGATTGCCCTTGCCAGCGTTGCAGTTGCCTCACCCGGCACGTAAAGCGGCAAGCCATGAAGCTCACCTAAAGTTTCCAGGCCAAACAAAGCATGTTGACTGGTAATTACCACTGCATCGTATTTCCTGGCGCGGCACTGACGTTCGATATCGGCGGGTCCGGCTAGATGCTCAATAACCAGAACCGGTACAATGCGCGTATCATAGCCATTTTCCTGAAAGAAACGTGCTGATCGGCTGGCCTGAGGTTCCGGGCGTGTAATAAGTAATACAGGTTTATCTGACACGAAAAAAATCCTTACCGATACGTTGCAACAATGCTTCCGCCACCGCCTCACCTGCCTTTATCGAATCCGCGTGTACAAAACGCATTTCCTCATATTCAGCGGCACTGCCGTCTGGCTTCAGCACCAGCCCCTTTAACAGCATTTCGTTATTTTCCAGCGTCGCATAACCCGCAATAGGCGTGCGGCAGGACCCATCCAGCACGGCCAGCATTGATCGCTCTGCAGTCACGCAGGTAAACGTATCGTCATGATTTAGCTTCTCTAGCAAAAGCATCATATCGGTATCGTCATCACGGCATTGTAGCCCGATAGCGCCTTGTGCAACCGCAGGCACATACTCATCCACTTCCAGCACGTGCATCCCTTCGATCTTAAGCCCAAGCCGGTTAATGCCGGCCATAGCGAGTATCGTTGCGTCGGCAACGCTATCATCCAGCTTACGCAAGCGCGTCAGCACGTTTCCACGAAAGGGCACTATTTTCAAGTCTGGCCGTTTATGCCAGAGCAATGCCGCCCGTCGTAGAGAGGAAGTACCGACGATTGCATTCTTTGGCAGCGTCTTAAGCGTCCAACCCTGCTTGGAGATCAAGGCATCGCGGGCATCTTCACGCGGCAGCATGGCCGCAATGACCAAGCCATCCGGTAATTTCGTCTCCACATCCTTCATTGAGTGTACCGCAATTTCGATATCACCCCGTAGGAGCGCTTCTTCAATCTCTTTAGTAAACAGGCCTTTGTTGCCGCCCATTTCGGCGAGTGTACCTTCCAGATGCTTGTCTCCGGTAGTGGTAAAAAGCACTTTTTCGAGCGCCACATCCTCACCTGCCATGGTAGCCAGCTTAGCGATGGTCTGATCAGCTTGGGCCTGAGCAAGGGCGCTTGCACGCGTTCCGACGCGAATCCGCTTGCCTTTTGGAGTGCTCGTTTGCATGGTACCTTCATTAATTCATGTCAGCAGGCGTGTGAACGAAAAAAGAGTTATTTTAGGAATTGAGACCAGCTGTGATGAGACGGCGGTGGCACTCGTGCGCGAAGATGGTCGCATTCTCGCGCATGCGTTGCGTTCGCAGATCGAAGCGCACCAGGCATATGGTGGCGTCGTTCCGGAAATCGCTGCCCGCCAGCATATGTTGTTTCTCGATCAATTATTACAAGATGCCCTTAAGGAATCTTCCCTCGGCCTTGCCGACGTGGATGGTATTGCCGTAACAGCAGGGCCAGGTTTAATCGGCGGCGTCATTGTTGGAGTCATGGCGGCAAAAGCCTATGCTTCGGTTCACCAGAAGCCGCTTTTTGCTATTAATCACCTTGAAGGCCATGCACTGACTGTCCGTCTCGATGCGCATGTCCCTTTCCCGTATCTGATGCTGCTCGTTTCCGGCGGACATTGCCAGATTCTTGCCGTAGAAGGCATTGGCCAATATGGTAAATTGGGCGGCACGCTGGATGACGCGCTTGGCGAAGCCTTCGATAAAACCGCCAAAATGATGGGGCTTCCTTATCCCGGCGGCCCGGCGCTTGAAAAACTGGCGCGCCATGGCGACAGTTCTCGGTTTAATTTTCCTCGTCCCTGCCTGAATCGACCGGACTGTAATTTTTCATTCTCCGGGCTGAAGACCGCTGTGCGTCTTTGCCTGGAAAATTTGAAAAGCAAGGGGGCAGTTAACGAAGAAGATAAAGCCGATATTGCCGCTTCTTTCCAGCAGGCCGTTGCCGATGTCCTCGTGGACAGGCTGAATCATGCGATCGGCATTTATACACAAGCCTATGATGGCAAGCGGATAGTCGTCGCAGGGGGGGTAGCCGCCAACCAGTTTTTGAAAACACGATTGCAACTTTTGTGCGATAAGCATGGGTTTTCACTGCACGTGCCGCCCATGGCGCTATGTACGGATAACGCCGCAATGATCGCCTGGGCGGGGATAGAGCGCTTAAAACAAAATCCAAATGGTGACGAGGCTACATTCGATGCACGTGCACGATGGCCGCTTATTCATTATACTTCTTCAGCCGCTTAGCGATAATTTCGAGAGAATGCAGCTGTGTATTGATTTCCTGACGTTGTAAGTCATTGAATCCGTTTTTGCATGAATTACGCTGCAGCACCAGGATTGGATTATTCCAATAGAGTGCACACCATTGGGGATTATTCAGTAAGCTTTTCACGGCATTCAGATATTCACCGGAAGTGGCGGGACGGTATGGCATGCTGAATACCAGGCTATCTGGATCGGCGTACGGATAATCCATGCGCAATACGATATAAGAAGCTCCGTCGATTTGTGCCGGGAAAGGATAAAGATTCGTATGCCTTGGAAGATGCCCCCCTATATTTCCCTGCATCGCAATCGGGGCACCTATCGGCATTTTGTTTTGGATATCCTGCGGCACAAGATTCGCGTCTTTTACAACGAATCTGTCAATTTGCCAGTATTGTAAAGGCGTAGTCTGCATGGCGAGCAAAAAAAGCACGACAGCCATGGAAAAGAAAAAAACATTTTCTCTTACTTGATATCGCTTTAGCGCAATCATTGTAGCTATGATAAGCACCGGCACCATCGCCGCAGAATGGTAGGCGTAAAAACCGCGCGTCATGATATTTGCCGATAACATGTTGGCGGTAAAATCAGCTAATGCCGGCAATAACAACCAAGGTGAAAGCAAACACAAAAAACCGCTCGTGCCGAATAACAGCAATAGGTAAGACCAGCCGACAGCATTATTCCCGTCTGAAGGAAACATCATATATGTATAAAGCCTGATTTTCTCACTCCATGGAAGATGCAGCCAACCATAGCGGCCTAGATTACGCTCCCCCATTCCCAGCATGGGATGTTCGGCACTGCCTGCAAACCAAGGCATAATTTTGCCTATTATCAATGCAAAAAGAACAAAACCGAGTACAGCTAGGATTCCGCCTTTTTTGTAATCTTTATGAAAAATAGCCCAGGCGATACCGGTGGCTGCCATAGCAACACCGTAATGCTCCTTGGTTAGCACCAAAAGGCATAGCATCCCCACCATAGGATAAAAACGCTTTGCGAGCAGAAAATACGCAACGCCCGCAAAAAGCGGCACGGCAAAGCATATCTCATGGAAATCACCGACCGCTGCATTAATGAGATAAGGATTCGCCAGAAACAATAATGCCCAGAAGAGCGCATGCGTATCGGTAAAATCTTTTAGACGT
This sequence comes from Rickettsiales bacterium, assembly GCA_046348685.1. Lineage (GTDB taxonomy): Bacteria > Pseudomonadota > Alphaproteobacteria > Rickettsiales > UBA998 > JAXMDT01. The sequence goes on along the minus strand of JAXMDT010000003.1, from coordinate 62,705 downwards.
GCAGTGCAAAATATAATCCATGCAGCGGATGACATTAAAAAAGATTGAATCAGTATCAGCGTGAGGGGAAAGGGAAACAATGCATGCAGAGGCACAAGCGAATAAAGTATGGGTGAAAAATGAAACCCCAACCAATGCAAGGGGTGCTGCGGCGTGTTTATGGCTGAGATTGGCTGTAATCCTGATTCTATCAATACATAAAATTGTTGGAAGACGCCGATATCAAAAAGAGAACTTTTAAACGTATTGAAGCGCGTCACTGCAACAAGAAAAGTAAATGTCGCTTGCGTGATCATGGCACAAAGCAACACGCATTTCTGCCAATTCAAATTTTTCATGAAGGATTGGGCACTGTGAAATGATTGGCTTTGAAAATACCCTGGGCTGTCGGTCCCTGTAGATATTTCAGGAATTCGCGTCCTGCCGGCATATCTTCGCCAGCAACCACGACTGCTTGATATTGAATTGGCGCATGAAGGTTTTCTTTCACCGGAGTAATGCTTTTAATGCCTGGAAACAAGTTCGCATCGCTAGAGAAAATAAAACTATACCCATCGTAGCGCACGATGGAGCGAATCATATCCGCATGATCCTGTAGGAAGCTGAAGCACGGCTCCATTTCGCTCATGAGATTAAGTGAGGTCAACGTCTCCAGCGCATATGTTCCTTCGGCCAGATATTCAGGATCGCCGAAAAAACACATCGTGTCACCGTAGTCGTCAAGAAATGACAACCCTTTCATTTTTGCGGACAATGCGATTGGCGCGGATTTTTTGCTTGAGGAAACCCATGCCAACGCGTTGCCTGCGATTGCAATACGACTATAAGCATCCGTCAATCCTTTGTTCTGCAGGTCTTTAATCCAGGATGGCTTGGCGGCGATAAACACATTTGCATCATCACCTGCCTCGATAGCGGCAATATGACTTTTAGATGAGCCGAAAATTGTCGCCACCTGAACGTCTTTTTCTTTTGCGTAAGCGCGTGCGATCTGGGTCAGCGGCACCGTTAAGCTGGCATCGGCCATAATGGTGACGTCTCCCTTCGATTCTGAAGCATAAGTCGCTTCTATGGCAGCGCATATTACGAGTGCGGCACAAACTATCGAGTAAAATAATCGCATTCCACCAATGTACGTTGTCCCTGTATTCGCTCAAGTTAGAGTCAGAAATCAGCTGGTTTTCGGCAGTTTTTTTTAGTCCAAGTGACAAAAAAAGACTGCGAAATTCATTAATGATCATTAATTTACGCGTGGCTATTGAATAAATAGCTTAATAATGGTAAACGCCATTAACTTTTTTGGGAGCGCGCATGCCAGACGGCAAAAAATTATTAGTCCTGTTTTTTATCATAACGTTTGTCGTCTGCTCTCTTCCCTTTATTACCGCGTGGCCGGAGGGATTATCTGGACTAGCGGTAACGGGTGGTGCTTTGTTCAGCGTTCAGCAATATGTTTTCGTGGTCACCACACTGGCGGTTGGCTTCCTCGCTGCTTTTCTATCGCGCGATGGCGTAGTGTTAGTGCCGGTTTGTTATTTACTAATGTATGCACTAGCCAATATGCTGATGCTCGGCGTCGATGCCTATCCGCTTTTCTATATGTATATTTTCGGTGCTATCCTACTCTTCGGTATCACACTGATGCTCGCCGGGCAGCGGACGCATCTTATTCTCGCGCTCATTATTGCCTCGGTTGGATTTCATTTCGGCGTGCATTACAGCTCGATCGTTGTCACACATGAGAATCCGCTCTATTTTCTGATTGGCGAACTGATAGCAGTAAGCCTTCTGCTCAGTATTTCCATCAGCTTCAATCTCATTGTAAGCGACGTCGTGCTTGATTGGTTTTTACCCAAGCCTGAAACGGCTGATGAATATGATATGTAAATAGAAAGTATTAAGGGCAACCCATTACAGCGGGCGGGTTTTTATTGAGTGTACTTAGTACGTATTTTTTACCTTCAACTTCTTTCCACGGTTCAATCCTGCAAGTGAAGCTTCCCGTATTGCCACGGACAGTAATTTTGTCCCATTGGCCATTTCCCCTGCCCGTGAAATGCAGACGCGAACCATCGGAGAACCTGTTATTTTCAATCAATGCCGTAAGAGGCTTTAAACCCCAACTTCCGAGTGGACGGTCTTGCAAACGCGCTAATCCACCTCGATTAATAAAGTCGGTGAGAATGACATCCGTCCACATTCCATTAAAATTGTTATTTACCACGACAATTCTTTGCTGGTTACGCAAAACAATACCTAAACGGTAACGGCTTTGTGGGTGCTGCGTATATGCATCTATAAAATTATTGTCGCTTACCGTTACAGTGTCTCCGGTAAGGTCTTTCTCATCATAGTCGGGTTGCTGTCCCAACTGCATGCATGCTTGGCCGCATCCTCTAAAAACGTTGCCCTCTATAAGCGCATTAGACACATTTTCTTTGGCTGAAATGGGGCGGTTGAAAACACCGTCGAAGACATTACTGCGAATAGTAACGCCGTTTAAATCATAAAGGAGCATCCCATAATCCAATGCAAATGACGGGCTACGAGTTGCGTTGAAATAGTTGCTCTGAACCGTAAGGTTAATTCCCCCTTTGTCGATGGCAATGCTGTTTTCCACGCCATCAGAAAATGACTTGATTCCTGTATTAAAATAATTTTGCACATACGTAATATTATCGGTTCTGACGGTTTTATGTCGCGTCGAATCAAAACCACCAGATTCGAAGAACAAACCGCACACTGTAACATTGCTAGCATTCATCGCAAGTTCACCTACTCCACTGCGTTCCCCTGCCTCTGGCATTGCCAAGCGTGTAACTGCTGGATTTTCAGCCGCAATAAAAACGGGCTGGCCACCCGTGCCGCAGTGATTGATCGTCAGATTGCCATAGCTTCCGGGTGCCAGGATAATCGTTTCACCTGGCTGCACGCGATTCAATGCTGTTTGGAATTGCACGGCATTCGTCACGCGAGTTATCTTGCCAGTTCCTTTGCAACGAATGTAAGGCGGTTGGCTGGAGCCATCATTTTTGGCGTGCCAACAATAACCGTGCTTTTAAATACGCAAATTGGTCTTTGAGACTGTCGGCAAAAATATCCATGCGCTGCTATCGGTGTAATCGAGGTTCAAACCTGAGTACTATTTCCGAAATAAAAGGCGCAGCCTGTACATAATTTGACAAAGGGTTTAAAATAAAGAAACCAAAATAGCAGTGAAACGCACAAGCATACCCATATTTAAATTTGTACTTTAATAATATTGATTAATATTAGTTAAATTTTATTAAATAAGGCAATTTATATTTGCCATCGCACTTCTATTATTTATTTCAATGGATAAAAATTAAGTGCGTTCGAAATAACAACCAGTCAGTTACGGCAATCACTGCATATATATAATTATGCTTAATGTATGGTGTCTCGGGAGGGATTTGAACCCCCGACTAAGGGATTATGATTCAAGTTTCCGTCATCACATCACCGCAAACACAAGACAACATAATTCAGCCCCTTAAGAAGAAAGGTAAGTTTCCAGTCCGGTCAAAATTTATCGTTTCGCCTTTAATTGTCCCATCCGAGTCCCGAGATTCTAATCTCAAGGTCACGCATCATTAGGTTGTTATCATGGGGTATTCTTTAACTCCTTTAGGTAATGATTGAACGTATCAGCTCATAGCTCGCAGGATAGCGTCGCTCGGGCAGAGGGCGCTGGAGGATCACTGTTCATCCGATGAACGTATTTATACCTTCTGGAAATATTTCCGGAATTCCCTTTGCCTGTGATGCAGGGCTGCGCATCGATCATTTCCTGCTCAGTCCTGCGCTTGCCAGACAGCTGGTAGCGGCAGAGGTAGACCGCGAGCCACGCAGCTGGGAGAAAACCAGCGATCACGCCCCGGTATGGATTGAGCTATCCGACAAACAGCGCCAGAAACGTAAGAAAAAATGACCGGCTACGCTGAATTGCAATGCACCTCGCATTTTTCTTTTCTGCGTGGTGCGAGTTCGTGTGAGCAGCTGTTTGCGCAGGCAGCCCATTACGGCGTTAAAGCCTTAGCCATTACTGACCGCAATTCGATTGCTGGCATCGTTCGCGCTCATGCCTGCGCAAAGCATACGGGCGTACGGCTGATTGTCGGCTGCCGCCTGGATCTAATGGATGGCACAAGCATCCTTGTTTATCCAACGAACAAGGATGCCTATAGCCGCCTTTGCCGCTTGCTCTCGCTCGGTAAAAGACGCGCAGGAAAAGGAGAATGTCATCTCACCTGGGATGACCTGCCTGACTATGCCGAAGGATTGATAGCGATCCTCGTACCAGAGGAGCCAGATGATACCTGTAAGGAACAACTACAGAAGCTAAATGCTTGCTTTGGCAAGGATGCGTTTCTTGCTCTGACTCTACGTCGCAGGCCACGGGATACGATGAGACTCTATAGGCTCTCAGAACTCGCGCATGAGTTGGACGTTCTTCCCGTTGTCACCAATGATGTGCTTTGAGGTGAAGCATGTGCGTGAGATGAACATGAACCTCGCCGATAGACGCCTTAAACTCGCTATAGCACTCTCCAGAAGCCTGATTGGGACGCCCCGGCACCTATCCCAGCATCCAGGCGGTTTCGTGCTCACAGACAGCCCCCTGATCGATTTAGTGCCTATTGAACCAGCCAGGATGGATGACCGGCAGGTGATCGAGTGGGATAAGGACGATATCGAAGTGCTAAAGTTTATGAAGGTTGATTGCCTCGCATTGGGCATGCTGTCCTGTATCAAGCGCTGTTTTGATTTGCTGAAAGAGCATAAAGCAAACGATTTAGAACTATCCGCTTAACGCACTAAAAGTGAATCCTTGCTCTTTAACTTGAACCACCTGTTTTTTTTGAGGGTCATCCAGACGAAGCCCAACTCTACGCGATTTAGGAGTTTTGTTTTTGCCCTTACCCAAGTCAATTTGAAAAAAAGTTTCGGTGATTGGATGCGACGAAAATAGGTCAGGGTATAACCCCTCATACTGTTTATAAATAGAAGCTGGGAGCTTATCATTAGGAAGCGTCTGTACGTCCCAAAGCGCTTCCACAATCGGAGCATTCTTATATACGCTTTTTACTGCCATAGCTTCTCCCGCTTAGATGCTAACATATCTACCGATAAGAATACGAGTTCAATCGTAAGAATTGCATCAAATAAGGTCGGGTGTCCCGCCAGCGTCCCATTTCAAACACATCAGCGTGTTAGCGGAAATCTATTATATTGAAAAATATGGTGGCTCGAGAGGGATTTGAACCCCCGACCAAGGGATTATGATTCCCCTGCTCTACCGCTGAGCTACCGAGCCATCCGGCACTCTTTGAAGGAGATATGCCTATAGAGGCTGACCTGAGGCCTGTCAAGGCTAGGCACTCAGCTTTAGTGCCTCTTTCAAGCGGGAAAGCAGGGCCTCCCTTGCTTCTTCGGTATAAGTAGAACGCCCCATGCCCCAGACAGGATTTGGCCAGGCGCTGTCAGCCTTGAATCTGGCGATGATATGAATATGCAGCTGTGGCACCTGATTGCCAAGCGCGGCCACATTCAGCTTATCAGGTGAAACGGCGCTTTTTAAAGCTTCCGATATTAATGATATCTCATCCATGAGTTGCCCGCGCTGCAGATGAGCCAAATCGATTATCTCAGATGCATTTTCCACTCTGGGAACTAGGATTACCCATGGAAATAGGCTGTTATTCATAAGCAGCGTTTCACAGAGCGGCAGCGAAGCAATGGGGTACGTATCGGCGGCAAGTTGCGGATGCAGCACAAATGCCATTTACATGGGTCCTGCTGTATAATGCATGAGGAAGACGTAGAGCAATATCAGGGAAAGGATACCGAGTGTGGTAAACGTTAGTATCATCCCCATCATGCGAAAACGAAAATTCGTCGCGCCGCTTTTTGGCTCCGCCACAGTCAAGGAATAGAAATGCAGTAAACGTCCAAGCATCATCGCAATACCTGCCAGGTGCAGAATATAGGCGCTGACCTTGAATAGCTCCGCGCCTGCCATCAGAATCAGGATCATAGGAACATATTCGGTGAAATTCGCCTGTGCGCGCGCCGCACGCGCCAACCGGTCATCGCTGGTGCCGATGGAAACCCGCGTCCGGTAGCGGCTGCGGATCACGTTAACGCTGATGAAGATGAGAAAAAGCGCTGCCAAGGCAGCATAAAATGATGTAATGGCGATCATGATGCCTTCCTTTTTTTGGCAGGTTGTGCAGAACCGAATACATTTTTGAATATCGTATCTACATGTTTCGTATGGTAGGAAAGATCAAAAAGCGATGTGACTTGCGATTTGGAAAGCGCTTTCATCACATCTTTGTCAGCCAGCAGCTCAGTTTTAAAATCCTTCCCCTGCTCCCAGACTTTCATCGCGTTTCGTTGTACATAGACATATGAATCTTCGCGGCTGACGCCCGCTTGCGTCAAAGCTAGCAGAACACGCTGCGAGAATACAAGACCGCCGAGCTTATCCAGATTCTCCTGCATGCGCTTAGGATAAACAACCAAGTTTTCAATCAGACCTTTAAGGCGCACAAGCGCGAAATCAAGCGTCACGGTGGCATCCGGACCAATCATGCGCTCTACTGACGAATGGGAGATATCCCGCTCATGCCAGAGCGCCACGTTCTCAAGCGCAGGCACTACGGCACTGCGCACGATACGAGCAAGACCTGTTAGGTTCTCAGAAAGCACCGGATTACGTTTATGCGGCATGGCGGAAGAACCTTTTTGCCCTTTCGAGAAAAATTCCTCAGCCTCAAGCACTTCGCTGCGCTGCAGGTGACGGATTTCGATGGCGACATTTTCAATAGAAGAGGCGATAACCCCAAGCGTTGCAAAAAACATCGCATGACGGTCGCGCGGGATCACTTGCGTCGAAACGGTTTCGGCACGCAATCCTAATTTCTTGGCGACGTACGCTTCTACTTTTGGATCGACGTTCGCATAGGTTCCTACCGCACCGGAAATTTTGCATGTTGCGATATCTTCACGTGCAGCAAGCAATCTCTCTTTCGCCCGCGCGAACTCCGCGTAAAACCGCGCGAATTTGATGCCCATGGTCACTGGCTCAGCATGGATACCGTGACTGCGGCCGACCGCAGGCATATCCTTTGTTTCAAAAGCGCGCTTTTTCAATACATCCAGAACGGCATCAATATCTTTTAAAAGCAGGTCGGCGGCCTGCGTCAGCTGCACGGCAAGGCACGTATCAAGTACATCGGAACTTGTCATCCCCTGATGGAGGAACCGGGCTTCCTCGCCGATTTCTTCCGAAAGATACGTCAGAAATGCAATGACATCGTGCTTCGTCACGCGCTCAATAGCATCGATACGCTTCACGTCATAAGTTTTCGGCTGACGCTTCCAGATTTTTTCTGCTGCTTTTATCGGGATTACGCCGAGTGATGCAATCGCATCGGCGGCATGCGCTTCGATCTCGAACCAGATGCGATAGCGGTTTTGCGGTTCCCAAATTGCGGTCATCTCAGGGCGGGAATAACGGGGAATCATAATATCTCTTTGATTTCTCTATTTTTTACTCGCAAAACCTAGCGAATAGGTTTTATTACTGCAACAGCAAACTCACACTTAGTTTCACAAATATGTCACGAAGTTTGTTTATATTACAAAAAAGCGTAAGATTATGTCAGATAATAAACCAATATCCGAGGCCTGCGATGAGGCAGAAAAAATGTTGCGAGAGGCAACAGAACGAATTCGTAAAAACTCTCACGCTGACCCTGAGGTAAAAGCCGCACTCGAAAATTTTGCTCAACTTTTCACACCAGAAGCACAGCTGGAAGGAAAAGAGTTACCTCCTACAGACGGCGAATATCATGCGCCCGTGACCGCGCGCGGACTTGCCCGCGCGGCGCGTCAGGGTTGTCCCCGCAATACTCCTAGATAATTTTCGCTTCCGCTGAACAATTTGGTGTTTCCCAGATTTTAATCGCAATGCAGCTTGCTTTGCCAGAAAAGAGCTTAGGGCAGATCGTTTCCAATAAATATTTCGCTAGATTTTCCACTGTCGGGTTGTAGGGCAAATAATACACATTTTGCTGTGTCACTGCGACGATGCCGTCGCCGAGTTTTTTATCCTTGTCGAACAGAATGGTGGTGTGATCCCAATTTTCATCGATCCATGCACCAAGTATTTCGCGCACCTCACCGAAATCGATGACCCGCCCCAGCGTATCCAGTCCTTCTCCTGCAAACGTTGCTTCCACAGCATATCGGTGGCCGTGCAGATCCTTGCACTTGCTTTCATGCTCCATTACGCGGTGCGCAGCGTCAAACTCAATGCGGCGGGTACAGGTAATTTGTGTCATGGGCGGGTCTTAGCGCGGGTGATTCAGATTGTCGAGAATCGATTTCTGGTCTTCCGGAGTAAGCGCACTGTTGGATGCAGGAGGCACTGCCGTTTGTTTTTCCTTCACCGACATCCCCACCGGCATCTTTCCTTCTTTTACCGGCTGCACGACTGCAACGCCACCTGTCGTTGTTTTCTTATCGACCGTTGCCGGCGTTGGCACGGCCTGGTAGTTGCTGGCAGGAAACTGGGTGGCAATTGGTTGCTGCGCATCCTGCGGCCGCTCAGTAGGCGACATGGGCAGCGGGCTTGGCATAAGCGTTACATTGCCAACTTCCGGTGCCGTCCCTTGTTGCATCGCCTGCGCGCCAGGAGCCTGACGTGCCGTATCAATAACGCCGCCGCCACCACCGCCACCGCCTTCGCGGGGCGGCGTAGCTACCGTCCAGCCCATCTCATACATGCAATCACTGAAAAGCGAGGCAAGCACGGCACTGCGATCCCGGTCATCGATCTGCTGGTTTTGCGTATAATTTCCTTCTTCTGCTTCGGCGCTCTGACGGCATTGATCACGCATGGCGACATATTGCCGCTGGACGGTGGAAGGATCCGAACATCCAGATAGCAGTATGACGGCACTTAAGTTGGAAAATACGACTGGCAAGAATCTCAGCTTCATATTTCACCCTGTCTCTGCATATGCTGGCGCGCCGCAACCTCATCGAGAAATGCCTGCTCGCGCATATCTTGCTTTTTCTTTTCGCGCTTGAACTGCTCTTCAAGAGCAATTTCATATTTTTTCTGCTCACTGAAATGCTCACGTACTTTTTCAGCAAGCGCATCCATTTTTATGTCCAATTTGCGAATCTGGTTTTTCAGGTCGCGCCTTTTTTGCTTGATCGCTTCGGAATAATTGCCGAAAAAACCGCTCATATCAGCCATCTGCGCAGCGAGTGCAATCTCCTGTTTCAGCTCCTCAGTATGCTCTTCAATCTTGCGTTCATGCCGTGCTTTCTGCTCTTGCAATACGCCGATTTCACGACGAATAATGTCTATCTCGCGCTGCTTCAGTTTGATGAGGGTCTTGAGCGATTTCATATATGGTTCTGGTTTCTGGGTATTGGGTGCTGGCTAAAATATACCATAAGCGCTTTTTTAAGTAACTAGTAACCAGCACCAAGCCCCTAGACCCTACTTATTAATAGGCCATTGTTTTACACCAAGAATCTGGGCTAGCTGAGCATATCCCTCTTCTAATGTTGATTTTTCGTCCTTACGCTGGGAAAGAAAGCCTTCGAGCTGCGGAAAATAATGAATGGATTGGTCGACCAGCGGGTCTGTGCCGCGGCGGTAAGCACCAAGGCGAATCATTTCCGCCATGTTATCATATGTCGACATCAATGTCCGTGCTGCTTGCACTAATTCATTTTCAGGCTCGGAATTACAATGCGGCATTGTCCGCGATACGCTGCGTAGCACATTCACTGCAGGATAACGGCCCCGCTCCGCGATAAGGCGGTCCAGCACGATATGGCCGTCGAGAATTCCGCGCACCGTATCGGATACCGGCTCGTTTGTATCGTCCCCTTCGACCAGTACCGTGAACAATCCGGTAATGGAGCCTTGCCCCGGTTTACCTGGGCCCGCACGCTCCAGCAGCTGGGGCATCAATGAGAAAACTGTAGGAGTATATCCTTTGCTTGCGGGCGGTTCACCGATGGAAAGTCCGATCTCCCGTTGCGCCATGGCAAAACGCGTCACCGAATCCATCAGGCACAAAACATCCTTCTGCTGATCACGGAAATATTCGGCGATGGCTAAGGTCATGAAGGCGGCCTCACGGCGCATCAGTGCAGATTCATTCGAGGTCGCGACAACAACAACCGAGCGTTTCAATCCCTCTTCACCCAGGTCATCCTCAATAAATTCCTGCACTTCGCGGCCCCGTTCCCCGATAAGGCCGATAACGTTCACATCCGACTTGGAATATTTGGCGAGCATGGACATCAATACCGATTTTCCAACGCCGGAACCGGCGAATATCCCCAGACGCTGGCCGCGGCAGCAGGTGAGAAACGTATTGATCGCACGCACGCCCAGGTCGATTTTACCCTTAACGCGCGTACGTTCCTGGGCAGGCGGCGGGCTGCCGCGAATCAGATAGGGCTCATCGCCCATCGGCAGCGGCCCTTTACCATCGATCGGCTCTCCAAACGCATTGACGATTCTACCCAGCCAGCCCGGATTAGGCTTAACGACCGAATGCTCGCCGCTCATTTCTACTTTTGAACCAGGACCGACGCCTTCCAATGATTCAAATGCCATGAGGAGTGCGTGATGCTGATCAAATCCGACAACCTCTGCATGGATATAACCCTTAGCCCCTGTCAATGCGCGCCGGTTAATCCTACAGCGATCCCCGACTTTTAAGAACGATTCCAGTCCCTTACAGGCAATAACCAAACCCTTTACCCACGCTACCGATCCAGACATTTTCACATCTGCAAGTGCATTGATGGCTAACATCTGTTGCTCGATCGTCACAAATACCACAACCCCTTGTTTTTAGAATAAATTTACGCAACCTTTCGTTGTCTTGGCAAGGCATTTTGCCCGTCAGGGTGATGCCTCATTAAGTATTTTGGCCAAATCTATACTTCATCATTGTTAAATGCAATTTTTAAGACTATATTAACGTTCGTAAGAGGCACAAATCTTTATGAGCTGGCTTCAATCAGGCTCTTATCGGTTCTTTGCCGTTTTTTTGTTAACGATCGCCAATCCTAGGGGTTAATTATGCGCGTATTACTCGTCGAAGATGATCCATCAACAGCAAAAGCCATTGAGCTCTCTCTGGCGTCTGAGGGTATCATTTGCGATACGACTGAATTAGGGGAAGAAGGACTCGAGATTGGCCGCCTCTATGACTATGATATTATTATTCTGGATCTGATGCTGCCGGATATTGACGGTTATGAAGTGTTGCGCCGTTTCCGCGCCGCGAAAATCACCACACCGATTCTTATTCTCTCCGGTCTTTCCGGTCCGGATCAGAAGATCAAGGGCCTTGGCTATGGTGCCGATGATTATCTGACCAAGCCGTTCAACAAAGGCGAGCTGATTGCCCGTATTCAGGCTATCGTGCGCCGTTCAAAAGGCCATTCGGAGTCGGTCATCCGCACCGGCAAGCTTGTTGTCAATCTCGATTCCCGCTCCGTGGAAGTCGATGGCAAGCCGGTTCACCTTACCAGCAAGGAATATGCGATTCTCGAATTGCTCTCCCTGCGCAAAGGATCCACGCTGACCAAGGAAATGTTCCTCAACCACCTGTATGGCGGCATTGATGAACCCGAACTGAAAATCATTGACGTTTTCGTCTGCAAACTCCGCAAAAAGCTCGCAGAAGCTTCGGATGGTGATAACTACATCGAGACCGTATGGGGTCGTGGTTATGTCCTGAAAGAGCCGGAGGCGGCCTCCGCCAACCCAAAGTCGGGCAAGGCGGATAAACCCGCCGCTAAAACCAAATCGAAAGAAGTCGAAGAGGTTTAATCCGTATACACAATTCGTGAAAAAGCCCCGGTAGCAATACCGGGGCTTTTTGTTGTTGAACGTCATCCTAAATTGCGAATCATTCTCATCTAACAATTTTTCGCCACACTCTTGCCTCTTTCGTTCCATGAGACTATGTGCTGAGCGAATATCTCTGGAAGCATTTCTCGAATCTTTTAAAGTTCGCCCATGCCGTCGACGACCGAAATTCATTCGCAGCGCCCCCTCTCCCCGCATTTGCAGGTTTATAAACCTGAAATTAGCTCATCGCTGTCTATCTTCCACCGCATCACCGGCCTTGCGCTGGCATTCGGTTCGCTAATTCTTGCCGTCTGGCTATGGACGCTGGCATATGGCGGGCCCTTCAGCGAAGGCATCTACAACTTTTTTGGTTCAACGTTTGGCCAGATTTGCCTGATCGGCTGGTCGGCAGCGCTTTACTATCATTTAGGCAATGGCATTCGTCATTTGTTCTGGGACGCAGGGTATGGTTTTGAAGTACAGACCATGATCAAAACTGGCTATGCAGTGCTGCTCTTTACCCTGCTCACCACCACCGGAACCTGGCTTTATGTGTATGGGGTTTTCACGCTATGACCTGGAATCTCGATAAGGCCCTTGAAACACCGGCCAAACGCGTGCGCGGCCTTGGATCGGCTCGTGAAGGCGCTGGCCGTTGGTGGATGGAGCGCTTGACGGCGTTGGCACTTATTCCGCTTATTCTCTGGTTCGTCATCAGCATCATGCATCTTGCGGTAAATGGTGGCCAAAGCATCGGCAGCTGGTTTTCGAATCCGCTTCATGCGCTATTCAGCATCGTCATGTTTTCCGTTATGTTTTATCACACCAAACTTGGCGTACAGGTCGTGATTGAGGACTATATGCACTATCCTGCCCTCAAAACAGCCATGCTGATTTTGAATAATATTGTTTTCCTAGTCGCAGGCTTTGCCACTATCCTGGCGGTTGCCAAACTCCACCTTTCCAACATGAGCGCCATCGCCTGATATGCCTGAGGCTTATAACATTGTAGATCATTATTACGACGTTGTCGTAGTCGGTGCCGGCGGTGCAGGGTTGCGCGCTACGTTTGGTATGGCCTCCGCCGGGCTATCGACCGCCTGCATAACGAAAGTGTTTCCAACGCGAAGCCATACGGTTGCAGCACAAGGCGGCATTTCCGCGGCGCTTGGCAATATGGGCGAAGACGACTGGCGCTGGCACTTCTACGATACCATTAAAGGCTCCGATTGGCTCGGCGACCAAGACGCCATTGAATATATGTGCAAGAACGCCATCGATGCCATTATCGAGCTCGAACACTACGGGGTGCCTTTCTCGCGTACAAAAGAAGGCAAAATCTATCAGCGTCCCTTTGGCGGAATGACCACGAAGTTCGGCGAAGGCCCGCCCGCGCAACGTACCTGCGCAGCGGCTGACCGCACGGGACACGCCATCCTGCATACGCTTTATACACAAGCACTGGCGCATAACGCACAGTTCTTTATTGAGTATTTCGCTATTGATCTCATGTTCGGCACTGACGGCAGTTGCCTCGGTGTCATGGCGTGGAATCTTGATGATGGTACACTGCATCGCTTCCATGCACATCAGACAGTGCTCGCTACCGGTGGTTATGGACGTGCCTATTTTTCCTGTACGTCGGCGCATACCTGTACCGGCGATGGCGGCGGCATGGTGCTGCGTGCCGGTTTGCCGCTTCAGGACATGGAATTCGTCCAGTTCCACCCAACCGGTGTTTATGGCGCGGGTGTACTCATAACCGAAGGCGCGCGTGGCGAAGGCGGCTATCTTGTAAATTCCGAAGGCGAGCGCTTCATGCAGCGTTATGCGCCCCATGCCAAAGACTTGGCATCGCGTGACGTTGTTTCCCGCTCAATGACGATTGAGATCAGGGAAGGTCGTGGCGTCGGCCCGAACAAGGACCACATCTTCCTGCACCTCGACCATTTATCACCTGAAGTACTACATGAACGGTTGCCTGGAATCTCTGAAACTGCAAAGATTTTCGCTGGTGTAGATGTCACGAAGCAGCCCATACCGGTTTTACCGACCGTGCATTACAATATGGGAGGAATTCCAACGAATTACCATGGCGAAGTTGTCACGTTACATGAAGGAAATCCGGATACGACCGTCCAAGGACTAATGGCCATCGGCGAAGCGGCTTGTGTCTCTGTCCACGGCGCGAACCGCCTTGGCTCTAATTCGTTGCTCGACCTCGTTGTCTTTGGCCGCGCTGCCGCACTCCGTGCAAAAGAAATGGTGACGCCTGGTGCGCCTCACCAGGAAGTGCCGGCAGCCATGACAGATCAGATCTTATCACGCCTGGATAAAGTCCGTTATGCAAAAGGCAGCAGTTCTACCGCCTCCATCCGCCGCGAGATGCAGCGGATCATGCAGAACCATGCCGCCGTATTCCGCACCGAAGACGTTATGGCGGAAGGTTGCACTGAAATCAGCAAAGTCTTTCACTCATACAGCGATCTGGGTATTGCCGACCGCGGCATGATCTGGAACAGCGACCTTGTAGAAGCCTTGGAGCTTGAGAACCTGCTCGGCCAGGCCGTGGTCACTCTCTATTCAGCTGTTAACCGGAAGGAATCACGCGGCGCCCATGCCCGGGAGGATTATCCCGATCGCGATGACACAAACTGGATGAAACACACGATCGGCTGGCTGCAGGAAAACGGTAATGTCATCCTCGATTATCGCCCGGTCCATATGCAGACCCTCGGCGGCGTCGATCCTGTCCCACCGAAGAAACGAGTTTACTAAACTCTTATATCTGTGATTGCAGCTGCGTCGGGAGCTGTATGCTTGGCGACAGATTGAATCTGCGTTGTCGGTTTTGCGCCCCGCTCCCACGGATTACTCTGTATAGCGGTCAGCTTGGCATTGATGATATCGCCAATTTCCTTTTCAGATGAAGAAATTCCTTTCATCTGTGCCAGCATGCTACTCATGGAAAAAACCAGGCCTTCGCGTTCGTTTTCCGGCTGGCGTGCAATAAAATGCGCGACCGTATTGCCGATTTCACTCAACATCCCTTTGCTTTTCAGGTCTGCATCAATATTGGTGCTCGACATGCCATAGATGCAATTGGCAACAATTTTGGCAACGTTCGCTGTCGAATCGACGTAGGCGGATTTTGCCTTCGAAGCATCCATAATCATCTGGTGCTTCTGATTCAACTTGTGCACTTTTTCGACAACGCTGCCATAATCCTTGTCGATGCTGCCCGCCGCAAGGCTCGCGCCCAGAAGATCATCTACGCTACGCTTTAAACCCAGCTCGTGAATTTCATTTTGCAGGAGTTGCTTTTCATGTTCATACCCTCCTTTATGCAAATATTCGTTATTGCGCCCCACCTCACGAATGCCGCTGCGAATGCGAAAGACGTTGCTTAGCATGCTCATATGGCCGGTGATGCGCAGCGGCCTTTCATGATACCATTCAACAATCCGCGAAAAAACTCCATCTGGACGTTGCTTATCTTCGGATTGATCTGCCGGGACCTCCGGCAGCACTAATTTTTTCTTCGGCTCGATGAGAATTCCCGTCATTTGCCCAACGGCGGTCAATCCACCGGCAATCACTTTATCGTAATTGGGATCTCCTTTTGGGGTCCTCTGCGCCAGCCCTGCCTGTAACATATTGACGCCGCCCGATGCCGTTACGACGTTGCTGATAATAATCGGGTTTTCACGTACGAAACGTTCCAGCGTTGGAAACACACCATCTTTTTCACCAAGCCTGGCAAGCGTTTCCTTGTCCTCTGCATCCAGCGGAATGCCGGATTTTTCCAGGCTGCGCCGTAGGTCCTTGAAGATATAACCCATCTGTTTATCCGGGTCTTTCGTTCCCAGCGTCGCCAGCATTAAATTGACCGATGCCCATTTGAATGCAGCGATGATTTCGCTGCCGCCATATTTTTTGCCCCGCATGGCGCCCGCGATCATGGTGGCCACGTCGGTAACAAAATGTATACCTCCGGCGAGACGTACGGTACTGAAATGAAAAGGCTGCTTTTTATCGTAATTCGTTGCCTGCTGCGTACTTGCGCCGGAAACAAGCTGTGCATCGTTCAATACACCAAGCACGGCGCTGCGGCGGTTAAAATTCTTGATCCGCAAGACATACGCTCCATCCTGCATGTCGGACTCGGCGGACATACCGCGGCGGCGGAACAGATCAGGTATATCGGCCAGGCGCTCGGAGGCAATACCTTCCGGCGCGAAGATTACGGCCTCTTCCTTCTTATGGGGTTTATAAAACTCCACATCTTTAAGTAAACTATCAGGAGATGCCCAATGATAATGCATGATACGCGTGCGCAGTGGTTACGTGCCCCTAGTATCGTTTGAATTCATGACAGTTTGATGATGGTTGTCATGAAGCTTGGTTAAATTTAATATGCTTAAATATATGGATTTTTATGATTCCACTGGCTACTCATCGTTGTTAGGACACCCTTAAGAGACTAATATTATACTGCCGTACGTGTTTTTTCACTTATATCTGGACAACTAACCTGCTCGATATCAGACTAATAACATGGCTGAATTTTCACTACCGAAAAACTCTAAAATCACTGACGGCAAACGCTTTGCCGCTGCTGTAGACGCAAAGAAGATCAAGAAGTTTCGCATCTATCGCTGGGATCCAGAAGATAAGAATGATAAAGGCGAGCCTAAGAATCCGCGCGTTGACACATATGAAGTGGATATGGCGGCATGCGGCCCAATGGTTCTCGATGCGATCATTAAAATCAAAGATGAGATTGATCCGACGCTGACTTTCCGCCGCTCGTGCCGGGAAGGTATCTGCGGCTCATGCGCGATGAACATTGATGGCACTAATACTCTCGCTTGCACCAAGCCGATCGAAGATGTGAAAGGCGATGTCAAAATCTATCCGCTCCCACACATGGCGGTGATTAAAGACCTTGTACCCGACCTGACGCATTTCTATGCTCAATACGAGTCGATCAAGCCTTGGCTGCAAACACACTCACCAGCGCCGCAGCGTGAGCGCCTGCAATCTCCGGAAGACCGCGAGAAACTCGATGGCCTCTATGAATGTATCTTGTGCGCCTGTTGCTCGACAAGTTGCCCATCCTACTGGTGGAATGGCGATCGTTACCTTGGCCCGGCGATTCTGCTCCATGCTTATCGCTGGATCATTGACTCGCGTGATGAATTTACAGGTGAACGACTTGATAATCTGGAAGATCCGTTCCGCCTCTACCGCTGCCACACAATCATGAACTGTGCAAAAACTTGCCCAAAAGGTTTAAACCCGGCGAAAGCGATTGGCGAAATCAAGAAAATGCTCGTCGAGCGGAAGCTCTGATTTATTTGCCAAGCCCTACTTTTGGTACGGTTGGATTAAATCCGGGCGGCAGAATATTTTTTATCTCGCACTCAAACGGTTCACCACTTAGGGGCGGCTGCCCTTCTTTGTGAGTCATATCGATAACTCCGTATTTCGCAAGCACATTCCACATGGGATCCAACACTGACTTTTCCTGCGTGTATGTATAGTACCCTCTTGGCACCTCACCATCTTTCTGAGCCAATATTCCACTTGTCTGCATGTCCACAGGCGCTTCTGTACAGTAAATTATAGCATCACGAGCGTTGATAGATTTTGCGGACTGCAAATAAATAAAATAAGGGTACTCCTGATCCGGGCCGAGCAAAGGCTTTAAGTTCTCTTTTAGAATTTCATCCATGCCATCCCTTGCTTTTCCTTGGATAGTTGGATGCCCGAATTCATGCAACAAAGCGCGGTCGAACGTCATTTCGTGGCGCAGACCGTCTTCACCGACGTAAGTAGAAGATTTGTAAGGGTTGAAAAATATCGTATGAGTACCCGCAGCATACGTTGTCTCAAGACCAAACGTTGCCATTAAACGGTAGTCATCCTCTTTTATAGGAGCCATAGCTTCATTCATTTGCTTCATCAGAATCAAGCTTCTTTTGGCGACGTCGCTTTCAAAGATCCTATCCATCGTATTCAGTGCAACTTGTTCTTCTTGCGTGGGATTAGGTTTTTGTTTCAGCAAATCATAACGCTTAAAAAAAGCTTCATTTTTCTGAATATCGACATAAGTAGATTTTTTGGCAGCACGGATGACAGCACGCGCCGATTCATCTTGCCATAAGCGATCCATGGTTTCGATGAAATCACCATCAAGCTTCTTTAGAAATGCCGCACGTTCTGCGTCTACGGGCTCTGGATAAGCTGTGCCGACATATTCTTGCCAGCTATCTGTATATTTCTCATCCATAAAAAATTTTTACCATTATCTTAGTAAATTCCATTTTCAATCTGTGAAGTTTTCTGAGCCTGCGTTAATCCATGGCCTTTCACAGGTTTTTCTGAATGCGCTTCAACAATTGATTTACGGGCATGTGCAGCAACCTCCCTCAATTCGCGTTTTTGCTCTGCAGAGAGCGCAGGAAGGTTATCCGGAAATAATTTTTTGGGCTTGCTCAAATCTTTATTTGCGGCAGGATCAACTGTTTCTTGCGATGGGATGATTGCCCCATTAGCCGAACCCACTCCTATTTCCTGTATGTCACCTACTGCAACGCTATATGCGAAAGAGGCTCCGGTATCGATCAGCCTAGCTGCAATCCCAGAACCAGGCACAAGCGCATTGGCCGCAACACTAACACCAATACTTCCGGCTTCTTTAGCCGTACTGGTAGATAAATTTCCTATCGGGTTGTCGGAGCAATAAGCGCGAATAGCTTCTGCTGCAATATTTCCTCCTGCAATTATACCATAACCGATAGGCGTAGTTGTACCTAAGGAGATTCCTGTAACAGCGATTGCAATAGCGGTAGAACCTGCCTGGACAGTTAGGCTGCCAACTTCGGTAGCAAATTTTTCAGTAGGCGTGCATGACATGCATTAATTTTAGTTAAACACCATGACGATTTCATGACGGCCTCCAAAACTCTGAAATTAAAAAAAAAGGCGGGTATTTCTACCCGCCTTAGTTTTTATAATAGGATGAGACTTACGCTGCTTGCTTGCGGAGTAATTTAAGAAGCTTGTCCGATGCTTCCTTCATTTCGATCTCTTCGAATGCAGCAACTTCACCGGCAAGGCGGCCAAGCGCTGATTCATAGATCATGCGTTCGCTGTAGGAACGCTCGGACGTATCGACATTCTTATGCAGGTCACGTACGACTTCCGCGATCTGAACGATATTGCCGGAGTTGATTTTTGCCTCGTATTCTTGGGCACGGCGGCTCCACATGCCGCGCGAGATTTTTGCTTTGCCTTTCAGCGTTGTAATCGCCTTTTCAATAATATCTTTGGTGCTGATGCTGCGTAGACCAGCCGTTTCCGCGCGGCGAACCGGCACGCGCAGCGTCATTTTCTCTTTATTGAATTGGATGACGAACACTTCCAGCTTGGTACCCGCGATCTCCTGGGTCTCAATACCCACAATCTTACCAACCCCATGAGTTGGGTACACGACATGTTCACCAACAGAAAACGACATTTTATCCTTTTTGGACATGAAAAACACCCTTCACAGTTAACAAATGATCCGAAGTGCGATTCGCCGGTAGTAAAAAACACGCTATTACAAAACCCTGCGACCGATCCCATTACAAACGGGATGCAAGTTTATACCACAAAATTGAAGGGAATAAAATAGCTATGTTGCAATTTGTTTCAAAAGCACGGTAATTTTAACGGTTTTTTAAGCACCGCCTGTTAAAGGCCCCGATTTTACTCATTTTTTCAGGTTTTTTCATTTAACCAAATCGTCAGCTTTATACCCTACCATACGGTTTATGCTTACTCTCACGTCACTTCAAGAAGTGTTGCCGCGCTATAAAGCGCTCATTGTCGATTTATGGGGGGTTATACATGATGGCGAACGCCTCTATCCAGGCGTGAAAGAAGCGCTTATGGAGCTGCGCGCGCAAGAAAAACAGCTCATCTTTCTTTCGAACGCCCCACGCCGCGCTGTAAAATCAGCAGGCACCCTCGCCTCGCTTGGCATTCCGGAATCCCTCTACGATCACGTTATCACTTCAGGAGAATCGCTTTATGGCTACCTCAGCGGCACGCGCCACCTCGGCACGCGTTACTATTATATAGGTCCGGATAAAGACCTCGATATTCTGGAAGGTCTGGAGCATTACCAACGCTCGGGACTGGCGCCGGCGGATTTCATTCTCAATGTCGGCTTCTTCTTCGATTTCCAACCTCTTGAAGATTTGATTGGCAGCCTTAAGACTGCTGTTTCGCTGGGAAAACCAATGCTATGCGCCAACCCGGATAAAGTCGTCGTCAAGCAGACAGGTCAACATATTGGCTGCGCCGGCATGATTGCCGAAGCGTATGAACAATTGGGAGGAAAAGTCGTCTATTTTGGAAAGCCCTACGAGCGCGTGTACCAGGTCTGCCTAGAACGTTTTGTCGATGTGAAACTTCCCGAAATTCTGGCCATTGGCGATAGCCTTGATACTGATATAAAAGGCGCCCGTCAGCAAGGAATAGATACCTTGCTGATTACGGGCGGCATTTTGAAAGATGCATTGCACCTTAAAGGCACGGATTCCCTCAATAAGGACGCCCTTAATCGCGTCGTGCAGGAAAGCGGCATTGTTCCTACATATATTATTTCTTCGCTAGCCGCCGATCGTCTGGCCTCCGCCTCCAGCATAAGATGAAATAAATATCATTTTACCGAGCCCGAGGGGGATGTTAAGTAGCGCCTTATGCACGCACGTATCTGTTCCCTGTTCCTTGTTTTGCTCTGCCTGCTCGTATCGTTTAAAGCAAACGCCGCATACGAAGGTCAGCCGGTCCAAATTCAGGTGGCAACGGCGCGGCTGGTCGCGGAACATGATGCTTTTATTCCAGGCGAACCTTTTTTTGTCGCTCTGCATTTATCGCTGCCGGAAGGCTGGCATACTTACTGGCAAAATCCTGGCGATTCCGGATTACCAACCGAGATCACCTGGTCGCTGCCGACCGGTGTTACCGCCGGTAAAATACATTGGCCGGTGCCGGAGCGCGTCGAATGGCAGGGTATCGTTAATTATGGATACTCCAAGGATGCATACCTGCTCGTACCGATTACCGCGGATAAAAATTTTGAGGGCGATGCGTTGCTGACAGCGCATGCCAATTGGCTTGTCTGTAAGGATATATGTATTCCGGAGTCTGCAGATGTCAGCATTCGTTTGCGCGCCAACCCTGATTTTTCACCCTTGCCTGATTCATTATTTGAAAGCCTTATCGAAGAGCTTCCGAAACCTTATACGACTGAGGTTTACTATGGCATGGACGATAAACATATCTTTATTGCCCTGCCGGAAAACATGACGCGTTTTCTCAAGGATCCCAATGACATTGAGTTTTTTCCTTTAACGACTGGGCTCACCAGCAATGCAAAGCCACCCAAGATCGTCCAGGGCGATCACAATTATCTCGTTTTTGAACGAGGCGGCGTTCAGGATCCTGCACGGTTGAAAGGCGTTATTAAAGTTGGCGAAGATGCCTGGAAAATCAATGCCGCCTATGACCATAGCCTGCATCTGGCAGAAGAAACTGCGGGTAAAAAAGAGGCTTCCAGTGAAAGTGCAACTTTCCTGACAGCTATTCTATTCGCCTTGCTAGGCGGTATCATTTTAAATGCGATGCCTTGCGTTTTTCCGATTCTTTCTCTGAAAGTCATCAAACTAATTTCGTATGCCAATCATTCGCGTGGCGTCGCGGCGCGGCATGGGTTTGCATACACGGCGGGCATTCTCATAAGTTTCCTGATTGTGGCGGGCACGCTTGCCGCGTTAAAGCATACAGGGCTTGAAATAGGTTGGGGTTTTCAGCTGCAATCCCCGTTCTTCGTCACAAGTATGATTTTTCTACTTTTTCTGGTAGGATTGAATCTTAGCGGTATTTTCAACCTTCCTTCCATTGGAGGCTTGCTAGGGCATAAGAAGGCCTCTGAAGATAATTATGCGGGAAGTTTCTTTACCGGCGTCCTTGCCACCCTTGTGGCAACACCTTGCACAGCACCCTTTATGGCGACGGCCCTTGGTTTTGCACTTACGCAGTCGCTACCTGTCTCGTTTATAATTTTTCTAGCCTTAGGCTTTGGAATGGCGCTTCCCTATCTGGCTGTCAGTCTGATTCCGGCATTGGCGAATCATTTACCCAAACCTGGCCCGTGGATGGAACGTCTACGTCAGTTTTTGGCGTTTCCGATTTACGCAACTCTCGTTTGGCTCCTCTGGGTGCTTACTTTGCAGTCAGGTCCGAGTGGGGTTGCTGCAGCACTCAGCGGTTTAGTGGTATTGGCGCTGATCGTTTGGATTTTAGGATTGAATATTGGATGGGCAAAACGTCTCGCTGTAACTGCCTGCTTACTTATAGTGCTTGTTTACACGCTCTTCACGTCGCGTGGAGACTATACCTATGATACGATGCAGGATATCAGTGTCGCGCCTTATTCAGAGAAAATTTTAAATTCATTGCTAGCTAACAAACAGCCGGTCTTCGTGAATGCAACGGCTGCGTGGTGCCTGACATGTAAAGTAAATGAGACGGTCGCACTGTCCTCTCCAAAGGTGCATGAGCATTTCAAGAAAATGAATGTTTCGGTGCTGGTTGCGGATTGGACGAAAGCCGATCCGGAAGTAACCAAATTTCTCGAGACCCATCAGCGCCAAGGAGTGCCGCTCTATGTCTATTATGCTGCGGATGGCAGCCAGACGGTTCTACCCCAACTGCTGACGCCTTCAATCATAATAAATACAATAAAATAAATCATACTTTCATCGAGGCAATGGGGGCGGTTGCATAACGCACCATGCTTTCTTTTTCCACAGGCTCGGGAATAGCCGCATAAATCTGTTTTTCCACTTCAAGCAGAATTACGCCGCCGTATCCCGGAAGAAATATACGTCCCATCCATTCTAAGGCGCGGCTTATACGGATCATAATCCGAAGCGATGACGGCGGGAAAAACAAAGTCGTATCCGCGCGCACGAAAGTAAAATTAGCGAGCGCCGCGCGGTGCCGTAATTGTGCAATTGTAAAGGGGGTGCCGCTTCCAAATGGCGTATCCGAGGCCCGAACCCATATCCCGCGACGGTTAGGAACAAGGATAAGCGCCCTGCCCCCCGGCACCAGTACGCGCCAGATTTCTTTCAGGAAAGAATTGATATGCGGTGTATGTTCCAGAGTATGTGACACGATGACGCGGTTGACGGACTGATCTTTCAAAGGCAGCTGCAATTCATCAATCAAAATAGAATGATTCGCGGTATCGGCTGGCCAGTAGATTGCTCCCAAACTGCGCGGCATAAATGAGCCGATAAGCGAAGCATCGCCCAGATACGTTCGTAAAACAGGTAACACGTAACCAATCCCAATCATGGAATCTCCGGCAGCGCCCGGCCAGAAACGTCGAATTGCATTAATAAGGGTGCGGCGGGTTTCAAGACCTACCGGCGACGAATAAAACTGCCGAATGGTCAGCACATCCGGCTGCAGCACGTTAAGCCTCCCCGGATTTGGGCCGTCTGCACCAGGAACAAATAGCTTTATCGACAGAGAGGAAACCGGCGCCGCGCACAACGAGGACTGCAAGGAGCAATCCCCACATGATATTAACATCCAGCGTCACGTATTCAGGATCGGACAACTGAAGTGAAACTTCCATTAAACCAACAATAACCAGCATGCCAAAAGCCGCAAACCGGCTTGCCAAACCAAGCACCAGCAGCACCGGCAAGACTAATTCCGCCGCCGTCCACACAGGGGCAACCCACTCGGCGGGCACATGTGGAATTGGATAAATATCCTGAAAAATATAGATTGTGGATGCCCAGTCGTCACGTAAATAGTTATCTAGTTTGCTCATCCCGGAGGCGAAATAAATATTTCCCATGTATAGGCGGATTAACAGCAATACAATCGGATCAAGTATTTTCCAGGCACGCGCCCAAACTCCGCAAATTGACGCCTTATCGTTTTCTGTCACCGTTTCGTCCGACATGTCTATTTACTAGCAGGAGTATTTTCTTTTTTCAATTCAGTTGCTCCTGTATCTTCAGATGGCGTCGTTTTTTCATTTTTTTTAGTTGGTTTCGGCTCATCGAATACGTCGAATAGATTTCGTAAGAAACCTGGCGTGAGCAAGGAAAGCGGGTTAACGCTGACATCCGGTTCTTCCGAAGTACCCTTTACCGAGAACCGGGCGGCAATAAGCCCCTGATCTTTTCCTCCGACGAGAACTGTCCCCAGAACAGGAATCTTTCCAAGAAAGGAATTAGCCGAATAAGACGGAACCAGCGTGCCTTTCAGATTCAATGCGCCGTTATGAAACGGATCTATATCTCCATCGAGCATAATGCCTAGCGCCGATCCATAAGCCTTACCTTCGGCAATATCCACCGTGTCGCCCTGCAAGGTAAAGTCAGCCGAGAGCTTCTTAAAAGAAATACCGTTTCCGCTTAACATATCCAAAAATCCGGTTAGCGAAGCGAGTGAAAGCAATTTTGTCATCACCGGACCCTTTACAACGCGAAAATCCGTTATCAGCAATCGCCCTTTTAGTGGATGATCAGGTTTATCATCCAGAAATGTGCCAGTCAGTTCCATCTTGCCATCAGACATGTGATCGCTGATGTCAAAAGCACTGATAACCTGCCCTGCGTCACTGCTGGTGATATTTACATTACGCTTTGCACCCTCCTTATAAAGTTTCAAGCTTAAAGGCTGACCTGATTTCGTTGTTGCGGTGACGCTACCCGAAACACAAATATCCGTAGGACAATCAAAATCCGCATGTAAATTTTTTAAACCGTCATTCTTAGTGAAATAAACACTTCCTAAATCTGCCTGAGCGTTCAAAAATTCAAAGTTCTTGAATGGGTTTTTAGTTGGAGCTTTGGGATCTTTAAGGGCATAAAGATCAAGCGCCTTGCCATGAATTCGGATGTTTTTAATTGCGTTATCTTTGCGGTACTCGAGCGCAAAATCGTTACGCCCATAGCGGAATGTTGAAATTGTCGCTGACAGGACATCCTGTGTGTCGCTGAGGGATAAACCGGCTTTTAGCATCGTATTCGTACCACTGAGTACGATCTCAGGCAGCTCAATCGTTTTAGGCGTTCGCTTATAACTAACATCAAGTGTTGCCGGAATGCCGTTTTCCTTGCTCCAGTTAATGACGGGCAAGCCTAGCCGTGCCGATTTCAAATCAAGATGCGCTTTGACATTGTCCCCTGCTTTTTCTTCCCGCACGGTAACATCCGCCCCCAGTATACCTGAAAGCTCTATCTCTTTAGGGATAGAAACATCGAATATTTTCAGGTTTTCAACTGGAACATCACCTAGCAACTCATACTCGACCAACGATTTCGGTTGATCATAACGTACCTGAAGCTGCGCCTTTTGTCCTTGCACCGTACCATTTCCCGCTATGGTAATAGCTTGATTATTGGCAGCGAATGTACCGCTCATATTATCCACATTCCATTTCTTGCGTATCTGTTTCAGCGTTGCGTTCTGAACATCTGCCTTGATGTCGTACTTCATCAGATCAAAGGAGCTTTCTTTCATCCCCGCGTCTTCCGGGTAGAGCGGGACATTGATTTTAAGGGATCCCTGCACCTCACCGCTTGCCGTCGCCGGATCAAGGTTCAGCCCTTTACCTATATTCAGATGCTTTTCGGAAATCAGCGTCAGTGCATTTTTTGCCGTCGTTTTTACCGTGGCCTCGATATCTGCCGGAGTAATAATGTCATTGAAGTTAGGTATGGCGACTTTTCCGCCGGTAACCGTTGTTGCATCAAGGGTTTTGCCCGCATATACATCGACGACCATACTGGTACCGGTAAAATGCGCCGTTGCGTCCGCATCTATGATTTTGGGCATTTGCGGAAGATACTGCACCGTAGTGTTCTTTACCTCAACTGTCGCGGCGATAAAAGAATCGGGCAAATCTTTCTGCGCAAGGTCTTCAGGTGTAAAAGAAATTTTTGCTTCGGCGCGTGGGATTGTACCTTCTTTTATATTGCCCGTAACCCAGCTCCGTGATTCCGGCGCGAGGCTTACCGGCCAGTAATGTTCCAGTTCATTGACCGGCATATTCTGCGCTTTAACATCAAATTCGCCGCCCATACCTGCATCAGACAAGGTTAACATGCCTGTACCGTTTACCTCGACCGTATTGCTCGTGAGTGACAAATCCTTGATGGTAAAAGCGCTCATGCCGTCAGGTGCGCTTGCTTCAACATGTAAACTATCGATAGGTAACGCTTTGGGAAAATCGCTGCTTTGCAAACTGCCATTGACGCCATCCAGTTTCATTTTAGCAAGAAACGGGCTGTTTTGGCGCACTCGGTAAAATTCGGCGTGAAGCGTGACGGGCAGATTCAGTCCGGAAAGGCGCTCGAAAGAGGGGCTTACCATATGCAGGGCGCCAAGATTGAATCCCTCGGCATTAACTTCGCCTTTTATTTCCCCGCTTTCTGAATTCACCTTAAGCACAGCGGAAAGAGATCCCTGCATTTTATTTTTTTGCTCGTCCATGTGAAGGAATGAGACCTCGATATGCATCACTTTTGGTTCGCCGTTACGCTGAAAGGAAACACGCAGCGAAGGAATGGTGATCATTTGTTTTTTATCTTTTTCAGCCATCGTCAGTTGTACATTGTTCAGGCGAATGGAGTCAGCAATTGCCAGGAGCGGCGACTTTAATATATCTTTAAGCTCATAGCTGCCTGGAGCGGCTTTTGGTGAAGCTGACCCTTCCATAGCTAACGCGACGCTGCCATCTTCGTTCCGCTGAAACTGCAAAGCGGGGGAAAACAGCTCAAGTTCTTCAAGGTGTAGATGGCCGGTGAGCAGACGCATGCTATCAATCCGCAGTCGCGCCTTTGGCAGATTTAGCTTTATCCCGCTTTCCAACGCATTCAATCTAAGCGCGTCCACGTCAACAACTAATGCATTAACATCAAAAAAGATGCCCGCCGACAGATGATCAAATGCAATGTCTAATCCCGGCGCCTGCTGTTCAATCTGGTTTTCTACATAACCGCTAAGGAAACTGATGTCGCGGACACCAGTAGCAAGCCATGTGACGATCCCTGTGAAAACGAAAAGCAGGAAAAAAAGCCCGTCAACCAGCAAAAATCGAACAACGCTGAAGCGTTTTTTAGATTTGAGATCGCCAGTTGATTCCTCGGGTGACAAGAGTGCCTCACAATATATAGTATATTGGAGTTAAAACGTCTCGTATTGCAATGCAAGAAGAAGTATCTTTTTCCTCACTTCCATCAGCCCCTTCCTCACGGCAAGGTGATTTTCTATTGGATATTCTGCTTCACATGGACGCTGGTCCCGAAGCCGCTTTTATCCTCGAAAATCCCTATTGCCGGGGCTTTTTTCACTTTATTGCCGGTCATTCTACGTATCTGACGGAGCTGATACAACGGCACTGGCCGCTGACAGTACGATTTTTCCACGAAAACAGCGCTTCCCTGTTGAAAGAAATACTCAACTCTATCGAACAGGGTACAACACCTGAAGAAACAAAACGCATCCTGAGGATTGCTAAACAGAAAATATCTTTGATAACTGCGCTGGCTGATATCACGGGGCGACTTGGGCTTTTTGACATAACAGGCGCCTTGTCAGATTTTGCAGAGCAAGCCATTCGCATAACATTAAACTGCTTACTGTCAGAGGCGTATCAGAAAAAGCAGATTTCCCATTCCGATGCAAATCGCTCCGGTATCGTTATACTGGGAATGGGTAAGCTCGGCGGACGAGAACTGAATTATTCCAGCGATATAGACCTGATTGTACTTTACGATGCCGAACGGCTACCTTTCATCGGCGGCATGTCCCGCCAGCATTTCATGACACGGCTGACGCAGGATATGGTCGGCATTTTGCAGGATCGTACTGCCGACGGCTATGTTTTCCGTACCGATCTACGCCTGCGCCCCGATCCGGCATCCACACCGCCCGCCATTACGCTGGAAGCTGCAACGCGTTATTACGAAACGGTCGGCCAGAACTGGGAACGCGCTGCGATGATTAAAGCAAGGCAGGTTGCCGGAGACCCTGAATGCGGCGATCGGTTTCAGCGTGCGTTACAACCTTTTATCTGGCGCCGGCATCTGGATTTCGCCGCCATCAACGACATTCTTTCCATCAAGCGTCAAATGCATGCCCCGCAGGAAGGATCGTTGCATCTGCCGGGCCATAACATCAAAACCGGTCATGGCGGTATCCGCGAGATCGAGTTTCTAGTCCAGATTTACCAATTGATTTGGGGCGGCCGCCTAAGCGTTATTCGCAGGCGCCCAACCTTGGAAGCACTGGAGATGATTTGCGAGGAATTTCTTATCGAAGAAAAAAAGAAAAATGACCTGAACGATTCGTATTATTTCTTGCGTACGCTTGAACATCGCCTGCAGATGGTTGCTGACCAGCAGACGCACTCCCTTCCCCTTGATATGCAGTCCTATCAAAAAATCGCCGGTTTTATGGGTTTTGAGGATTTCGGCAGTTTCAGTGACGTCTTACGCAGCCATCTCGATCAAGTGAATACAATTTACAGTGACGCCTTCAAGGACACCATCCCGCTTGAATCGAAAGGTAACTTGATGTTCACCGGCGTCGATCATGATCCGGAAACATTAAAGACATTGCGGGAATTTGGATTTTCCAGCCCGGAATCGGTCTCAGAAAAAATCATGGACTGGCATAAGGGTGGAAGAAGGTCAACACGTACGCCCCGTGCGCGCACGCTGCTCACGGAGCTTGTGCCTGCATTGCTGGAAGCATTCAGCTCGACACCCGATCCGGACGATGCGTTTATGCGCTTTGATGATTTCCTTTCCAGACTGCCCTCCGGCGTACAACTTTTCTCGCTCTATCATTCGCGTCCCGAATTAATGACATTAACCGCAGAAATCTTTGGCTTCTCGCCGCCGCTTGCTGAAACGCTTAGCCATAACCCCCAATTGTTTGATGCTGTTATTCTTGGGGGATTTTATAATACGTTGCCGACACGGGAATACCTTGCCGCCGAGTTGGAAGAATGGCTTGCATATGCGCGAAACGAAGAGGAAGTGCTGCAGCGTCTGCATACCTATACGAACGAGAAACGCTTTCAGGCCGGCGTGCATTTACTTAAGCGCCTGAGCACTGCCCAGGAATCGGGGCGCTTTCTTTCCGATTTAGCCGATGTCATCGTGCGGAAAATTATCCAGATAGCCAGTGAGAATTTTGCCATTGCACATGGCACGATTCCGGAGGGCGAACTACTTGTGTTGGCGCTTGGCAAGTGGGGCTGCCATGAAAGTACGCTCATATCCGATCTGGATATGATCTTCCTCTTTGACGTGCCTGAAGACACGGCGACGTCTAACGGCGAAAAGCCTTTAATGGCAAGCGCTTACTATCATCGCCTTGCCCAGCGCATCATTGGCATACTGACAGCGCTTACCCGTGAAGGCCGTCTCTACGAAGTGGATACTCGCCTGCGCCCGTTCGGTAAGGACGGCCCGCTGGTCGTGACGATTGATGCATTCAATAAATATTATACGGAATCTGCCTGGCTCGTTGAGAAACTGGCGTTGATTCGCGCTCGCCTGATTACGCCAGATATTTCAGAAGCAGCAAAAAAATTATTGCGGTATCGGCATGCGCATCTGGAAAAGCCTTACAACGTCGATGATATACGCGCGTCAGTAAGCGATATACGAAAAAAAATCCTAGAACAATATCCCACTGATAATCCCTGGAACGTCAAATATGTCAAAGGCGGACTGATGGATTTAGAAAATTACATGCTTTGCATGGTACTGGGACATGCGCATCAACACCCAATCCTTTTACAGGAGTCAACGGACGCCATGTTGACTGCATTGACGCGTTCCAACGTAATTTCAGACACTGAAACCACTGCGTTACGCGATGCCCATCAGTTGCTATTTGCCGTCCATGCCTATGTCAGGTTATTTGCGGGCAAGGAATGGGTGGAAGAGAATGCAACCGAAGGCATAAAAGAACTATTTGCAGCTGCATGTGGCAAATCGGATTTCAACCAATTAAAGCAAAGCCTGCTGACAACAGAATCCATCATCGAAAAAAAGATGAATTTCTGATATTATGTTTAAATATCTAAGTAAAATGCTAACGCGAGTTTGGATACTCGTATTCGACTTTTTTATCGTTGAATAACTTATCCCAGAAGGTTGGCGATAAATCGCCCGATGGCTGGGGTTGATTACCGTTAGGCGTATCAAATAGTCCTTTTGGCATATTCCACGGCAACGGAGCCCCTTCGCTGGTATATTGAGTCGGTAACCACGTGGTCGGCGTGCCCACCAGCGCCTGACGCATGAAATTCGACCAGATGCGGGCAGGGATTTGTCCGCCGGTTACTTTTTTCATCGGTGTCGAGTCGTCATTGCCGACCCAAACCCCCGTCGCTAAAGTCGGTGTATAGCCGATAAACCACGCATCCTTATAATCCGAAGTCGTCCCGGTCTTGCCCGCGGCAGACCTTCCGATGTTTGCACCACGCGCCGTTCCAATTTCAATGACCGAGCTAAGCATACTGTTCATCATGGCAACGACATTGGGGTTGATGACAATATATTCAGCCGGTGGATCGTATTTATAAATCTCATCGCCAGTATTCTTACGAAGTATGCGCTTGATGCCATACGGCCTGACGCCTTTACCGTTCGACGCCAGATGCGCATAAGCAGTCGTCAATTCCAGCAAATTAACTTCCGCAGATCCTAGCGCTAGGCTTGGCGCATTCGGCAGCGGCGATTGGATGCCAAGCCGTTTTGCCGTATTGATGACATTCGCAATGCCGACTTGCTGCGAAATCAAAACCGCCACAGTATTGATCGACTGCGCCACTGCATCACGGATAGTAATCAGTCCCAGATACCGTCCCGTGTAATTACCTGGCCTCCACTTACCAACCTGAATCGGTTCGTCCATGACGGTCATATCCGGGTTATACCCATTTTCCATGGCTGTCAGGTAAACGAACATTTTGAAGGACGAACCGGGCTGGCGTTTCGCCTGTACTGCGCGGTTATACTGGCTTTTGAAATAATCCAGGCCACCAATCATGGCGACAACTTCGCCATTCGGCTTGATTGCCATCAGCGCGGCTTGGTGCACGTTTTTTTCTTCCTGCGTTTTATCAACCATCAACTCGGCAATCGCTTTTTCCCCAGCCTCCTGCGCTTTCGGGTCAAGCGTCGTTTCAATCACGATATCTTCATCGACATTGCCGATAAATTCCGGCAACTGATCGACCACCCAATCGGTGAAGTAGCGCGCGCTCTGGCCGGTGGACTCGACCATATCTTTATCTTTTTTGTAGTCATCAAAGGCTTTCTTCGCTTCTTCTTTCGTCAGATACCCGGCGTCTTCCATGTTCAATATAACTTGCTTGCCGCGCGCGATGGCAAGATCGGGATTAGATGTTGGTGCATATCGCGACGGCGCTTTGAGCAGGCCTGCAATAATGGCCGATTCCGATAACGTCAGATCCTTCGCCGGTATACCGAAATAATGATGCGCCGCCGCGTCGACACCAAAATTTCCCGATCCCAGGTAAACACGATTTAAATAAATGCTGAGAATTTCCTGCTTGGTAAAGAGATGCTCCAGCCAGAAGGCGAGTAGCATTTCCTGAAATTTCCGCTTTAGGGTGCGGTCCGGCGTGAGAAAAATATTTTTAGCAAGCTGCTGCGTGATCGTCGAGCCGCCTTGCACAAATCCGCCATGCCGCACATTCACGACCATGGCACGGATGATTCCCATGGGATCGATACCATAGTGATGGAAAAAATTACGATCCTCGGTGGCAACCACAGCCTCTATCAGAGGCTTGGGCAATTCACTATATGCCTGGTATTCACCGTATATATCGCCATAATTCGCAAGAATGCTGCCGTCATTTGCCAGCACGTGAATACCATGGTTCTTGCGTGGCGCTGCCAGACCGCTGATGTCCGGCAGGTCATGCACGAAATAAAGCAATGTAAAGAGGCCGATGATAAAAAGCGTGCCGAGAATCGACGCAAAAACCGACAGCTTCATGTGTGAGCGCACCCATGCTTTCATACGTGCTACATGAGGCATAGAGCGAGGCTTACGGGCAATTCGTTTCGGGGTCGATTTTTTCCTTTTGCTACCGGAGGATTTCTTTTTTACGCGCGCCACATCAGCCCTTTCCTGCCGCGGCGAAATCACCTTCTCGGCCTGATCGCTCTCGGAAGAATCTGTTTCGCTGGTGAGTTTAGGCCCATCACCACCCGGCCTTCTTCGTTTTTGGTCGTCTGAAACCATGTCGTTGCTTGACCAACCTGCAAATCAGGCTGTATAGCCGCTGGTAACCCAGATGCCTAGTTTTTTTTGAGGATGGACATGGACGCATCGCAGGAATCCGAATTCGAGCAGCTTGCCGGCACCTATCTGGAACATCTGTTCGAGACGCTGGAAGAGCAGGATGAAGGCGGCATACTCGACATCGATTATGAGGCGGGATCGCTAACCATCACCTTGAAAAACGGCAAAACCTTCTTAGTTAGCAAGCACGCGCCGACGCGCCAGCTCTGGCTGTCCTCGCCCATCAGCGGCGGGCTTCATTTTATGCCGGCAGACGGGGGCAAAGACTGGAAGCTGAAAGATGGTCGCCGCCTATCCATTGTTCTGGCTGAGGAACTCCGCCACTTGACTGGCGCGGCATTTGAATTACAGGAATAAAATGCGTATATCCGGCGAATCAAAATTGCCTGCAGGATCAGAAAAGCGAGATAAAGCAAAGCTTTCCAATCTGCGTCATGTGTCGCAATACATGCGCCCTTACCGGCTGCAGATCGTCATTGCCACCATTGCCCTGCTGTTTACCTCCGGGGCGGTCTTGGGCATGGGACAAGGGCTGCGATTTCTCGTTGATGAAGGCATCGGCAAGGAAAACGCCGATCTCTTGAATGACGCTTTCATGATCTTACTTGGCGTCATTTTCCTGCTGGCTGCCGCCACCTACATTCGTTACTACCTCGTTTCCTGGATTGGCGAGAAGGTCGTCAGCGATATTCGTAACGATATTTATTCCCGCCTGGTAGCGATGGACGTGGCGTTTTTTGAAACCACGCGTACCGGCGAAATCCTCTCCCGCCTCACAACGGATACAACGTTATTGCAAACTGTCGTTGGCAGTTCCGTTTCCGTCGCGCTCCGAAACAGCATTTTGCTCCTTGGCGGAATCGTCATGTTGATGGTAACAAGCCTGCGGCTGACAGAATTTGTCCTTATTATTGTGCCATTGGTCGTGGTGCCGATCATTTTCCTTGGTAAGAAAGTTCGCGCTCTATCACGCAAGACGCAGGATAAGGTCGCCGATATCAGTGTGCATGCGGAAGAAAGCATTTCTGCCATACGGACTATTCAAGCATTGGCAATGGAGCAGTTTGAAATCGGACGCTTCGGCCATGTCGTCGGCGATGCACTACAAACCGCTCTCACTCGCATTCGCATGCGTTCGCTGCTTACCGCCATCGTCATCACGCTGGTTCTCGGCGCTGTGGCAACCGTACTATGGATCGGCGGCAAGGATGTTATCGCAGGAAACATAAGCGCCGGCGAACTTTCTTCTTTTGTTTTTTATGCAATGCTAGTGGCTTCTTCCACAGGCGCGCTCAGCGAGGTCGTCGGCGATTTGCAACGGGCAGCTGGTGCCGCCGAAAGGCTGATGGAACTCAAGCAATTGGTTCCTAGCATTGTTGCGCCTCTTTCCGCTACGCCCCTTCCCGATCATTTAATGGGAAACATTGCTTTTTCCAATGTGACATTCCATTATCCTTCCCGTCCGGAATACTCTGCGCTTAGTGACATCAGCTTTATTATTGCTCCGGGCGAGAAAGTAGCGTTAGTCGGGCATTCGGGCGCGGGTAAAACGACCATCTTCCAGTTATTGCTTCGCTTCTACGATCCCGAATCCGGCACGATCACTATCGACGGACTGCCGTTAAATCAACTCGATCCGGTGGCGCTGCGAGCGCGTATTGGTTTGGTACCGCAGGATCCCGTAATATTTTCAGCGAGTGCGGCGGAAAACATCCGCTACGGTAAGCCGGAAGCAACCGAACAGGAAATTCTGGAAGCGGCACGTGGCGCGGAAGCGCTTGAATTTATCGAGAAGCTGCCGCAGCGTTTTGAAACCTACCTCGGCGAAAAAGGCGTCCGCCTCTCCGGTGGCCAGAAGCAGCGCGTTGCGATCGCGCGAGCGATTATTCGCAATCCTGATCTGCTGCTTCTCGATGAAGCCACCAGCGCGCTCGATTCAGAGAACGAACAAAAGGTTGCCAAGGCGCTCGATCACCTCATGCAGAACCGTACCACGTTGATGATAGCGCATCGGCTCGCTACCGTGCGTAATGCGGATCGCATCATTGTGCTCAAGGATGGCCGCATCGAAGCAACAGGCACACATGACGAACTGCTGCAAAAAAGCACACATTACGCCCGACTTTCCGCTCAACAGTTCGGACCGGCATAAGCACTCGCATTTTTTAAAGAATGTTGTTACGTTCTTACCATGTCTCACGGTACGGTTGACATCGATCGTCTCACGGCCCTGCTGCATGAAGGCAGCCGGATGCTCAATGCCGGAAAAGCTCTCGAAGCGCGCTATGCGTTCAGCGAAGCGGTTCGGGTCGATTCCAAAAACGCGCAAGCCTTTCACGGCCTCGGCTTCACCTATCTGCTGCAAGGAAAACTGCAGGATGCCATCATTTGCTTCGAGGAAAGCCTGCTGCGCAATCCCCAACAACTCGATGTCTATCACAATCTGGCAACCGCATGGCGTAATCTCGGCATGGTGCATGAAGCGGTAAAAATCTTTCGCCGCGCCTTGCGTCAATACCCTGACAGCGCTGCTACTTATGTTTTACTGGGACATACTTTCTTTGCTTCGAATCATTGGGAAGATGCAGAAACTGCATTCCGCAAAGCGCTGATGCTGGAGCCGGAACATGCGGAAGCGCATTACCATCTGGCGGTCGTCTATCACGTCACCGGCGACAAGGAAAAAAAAGTTCGCTCGCTCAAGGAAGCCATCCGCGCCAAACCGAATCATGCGATGGCACACCATTTACTTGCTGAAAGCCAGACGCTCACTAAGCGCAATCCATATCTCGAGATTATGGAGCAGTTCTATGCAAGCTCTGCGATTACGTTGGAAGAAAAGATCATCCTTTCTTTCGCCCTCGGCAAAGCGCATGACGATCTCAAAGATTATGAGAAAGCTTTTTCGTATTACAAAGCAGGCAACGCATTGAAGCGCAGCATGCTTCAGCTTGATATTTATCGCCTTGTCAATGACTTGAAAGAAACAGAGAAAGTCATGGATGAAGCATGGCTGGCGCGGTTCAAAGAAGGCGCAAGCCGCGAAGACACACCTGTCTTTGTCGTTGGCCTGCCACGGTCCGGCACATCGCTTATTGAACAGATTCTAGCCTCACATCCTCAGATTCATGGTGCTGGCGAACTTAATTTGATTCCTCAGGAAATTGTTTCACTTGAGAAAAAGAACAACAAACCTTTTCCACACTTTCTTTCGAATTTCACTCCGGAGGATATGCAACGCCTTGCCAACTGGTATATGTCCGCGCAGCGTGGTTATTCCAGCAGCGCGCGTCATATCGTCGATAAGCTGCCGGGGAACTTTATGTACCTTGGCATCATCAAGGCGATGTTTCCCAATGCGAAAATCATTCATTGCATGCGTAAGCCGAAAGACAATGGCCTTTCGCTGTTCCGCCATTATTTCGGTGACACGTTGAGTTATGCTTATGATCTTTACGAAATCGGGCGTTTCATGCAGGCGTATGCCTCCCTCATGCAGCATTGGGAGGGCGTTTTGCCGACCGGCAGCATTTACACCGTATCATATGAGAATCTAGTGCAACATCCAGAAGAGGAAATTCGTGCGCTGATACGTCATTGCGGCTTACCCTGGCATGAAGGGTGCCTGCAATTCCATATGAACCCGCGCCCGGTCAATACGGCCAGTGCCGATCATGTCCGCACTCCGCTCTATACTGACAGCATCGGCAAGTTGGAACAATACAAACCGTATTTATCTGCGTTAGAAGCAGGCTTGAATTACTGAATTTTGTATCCGCAGACCTTGCATCATCATTTGAGATTTTTGCAATATGTGCGTGATTGATGACTATAGCGTTATTTCACAAATACATCGACGCGTTCGGCAGGCCCGCCTTCCGCGTTTTTATTACCATGCGCGTTGACGGTGATCGCGAAATTGTCGACGCCCATGTCAATGAGAAAGGCGCGTACCGCTAAACCACGACGCAGTGACACGCGGCGGGCAAGCGATGCCTGATCAGCCCCACCAGATGCATATGCCACGACGGAAACGCGGGCATCTTTCTTGGCGATAATCGTCTTGGCCAATTCCTGCAAGGCAGGTTGGGCGGAAAGCGGCACTTCGGTTTCGGATTCGGAGAACGCTACCTGCATGGTCGGCGCGCCCGGAAGTGCCGGTGCTTCACCTGCGTTTTCAGCGGGTGGCAGTGCTGCAAGTTCCTGTTCTTTTGGCGCCTCGGGCGGAGTTGCTTCATCCTTTGGTAAAGGCGGAAGCTCCGCAGCGGGTTCTGGCGCGCTGTCTACAGGCGGCAACGGCGGCAATGGTGCGGGAGAATCTGTCATTTCGACAGGTGCGACAGGCGCGGCTTTATTCGTTTTATCCTTACCCATTTCAGGCAGCGGCGGCACCATGTCTTTTGGCGAGTCGCTCGGCAACGGCGGCAGTGCGCTATCAGCCTTTTTGCCGGTCTGGTTTTCGACCATCTTCAGTGCCACGTTGTCATCCGATTTTGGCGTCAATGCATCGAGCGAAGGTAAAGCAGGCGGCGCTTCTTCCGATTTCTTCTCTTCCGGCGGCAACGACGGCAATGTTGCCGGCTCCTCAGCCGGTTTTTCTTCCGGTGCTTTCACATCCGATGCCGGCGGTGTTTCCGCAGGCTTTTCTTCAGGTACTGATTTTTCGTCCGGCTTGATGTCCGGTGCAGGCGTTGATTCGACTGGGGCCGGTAATGGCTCAGTACCCGGCAGCATATCCGGCGGTGGCGGCATATCACTACCTGGAGCTGGTGGCGGTGCAACGGGTGCCTCAGGCGGTGCAGCTGGTTTTT
Source organism: Rickettsiales bacterium (assembly GCA_046348685.1). Lineage (GTDB taxonomy): Bacteria > Pseudomonadota > Alphaproteobacteria > Rickettsiales > UBA998 > JAXMDT01. The sequence goes on along the minus strand of JAXMDT010000003.1, from coordinate 25,520 downwards.
CTTCATCGCCTCCCAGGAAGCCACGGAATTTTTTCGTCAGCGTTGGGAAGAAACCTTCTTCCTCTTTCGTCGCTGGCGCGACTGGTTCTACAGGAGGTGGCGGCGTTTCTGCCGCAGGCGGCGTGGGCGCTTCATCAACGGTTGCAGGAGGCACTGGTTCGCCCGGGGCCGCAGGTGCTGTTTCGCCGCCAGGCGGTACTTCAGCAGCAGGTGATGTTTCTGCAGGTTTTTCTTCTGCAGGCGGCAGCGGCGGCAGTCCAATATCTGGCTCTTTACTCGTTTCTGCGGGCGGTGGCGGCGGCATTTCAACCGGCGGTTTTTCCGCTTCAGGCGCAGGTTCCGCTGGTGGCAGTGGCGGCAACCCAAGCATATCCATGCTGGAATCCGGCTTCGGCTCGGGCGGCAATTCCTTGGCAGGCTCGTCTTTCTTTGGCTCCGGTTTTTTCTTTTCTACAGGTTTCTTCGGTTCTTTTTTCTCAGCCTTTTTCTCTTCTTTTTTAGGCTCAGGCTCTTTCACCGGCTCATTTGCAGGTGCCGCCGGAAATGGCTCCAGTTTCATCTGTGAGACATCCGGCTCAGGTAGCGGCGGTGGTGCTGGCTGCTCAACTGGCGGCGGCGCCGGACTATTCAAATCTGGCAGGGGCGGCGGCAGCTCCCCGGTAGGCGCGCCTAGTGGCGGCATGTCTGCGGGAATATCTTTCAGAACTTCAGAAGGCGGTGCTTCGGGTGGCAACTCCTGCGTTGGCGGCGGTGCCGGTGGTAATTCCTGCGCAGGTGGTGGAGCCGGTGGCAGCTCTTGAGTTGGCGGAGGCGGTGCTGGCTGCTCCACTGGTGGCGGAGGCGGCGCCACGGGCTCAGGCGGGAGCGCGACCACCGGCGGCGGTGGCGGCACTTCTTTTTTCGCAACAGGTTTTGCGGGCGGCTTCGGTGGAACCGGTTTTGGTTTTTCGACTTTTTTCGGCGGCGTAGCAGGCGGTGGCGGCGGTGCTTTTACAGGCGCAGGCGCATAGACAGCAGGTGGCGGTGCGGGTTGCGGTGCAACCTGAATGCCTGGAGGACCTGCCTGCCAACTCGTACCGCCTTGGCGTGGCGCAGGTGCAGCTTTCTGCACCGCCATATTCTGTTTGAGTACTTCCAGTGCCTCGAGATGGATCTCAACGCTAGGCGCTGCAGGCAGCAGGCTTCGTGCATCAGCGTTTGCAGTGATTCCGGCGATTGAGACGGAAACGGAAGCAAGCAGCGCTAAGCGTAGACGTGAATTCAGGCGAGGACGCATATTTCCCAAGAGAAAAAAACTGATCGGCTATTTCAAGCGGAAATCGGAGGCTCGTGCAAGCGCCTTTGATGTTAATGATTTAAGCAACCTTGCCTTTGCTGCCGAGTGCGGCAACAAGGACCTTATGTGCTGTTTCGCTGGCAGCAAGAATGGCTCCGGATTCGTAAGCATCACCTTCCTGCCCTAGCATACTGATCACGCCACCAGCTTCTTTCACAAGCAGTATGCCTGCGGCCATATCCCATTTTTGCAGATGTGGATACCACGCGGCATCGTAACGACCGGCGGCGACGTAGGCGAGATCGAGCGCCGCGGAACCGCTTCGCCTGATAACCGCTTCCATCTGGTCCGCTTCACGCGCCAGATCCGAGCAGCGCGGCGAATATGGGCTTTTGAATTTTGCAGTTCCGGTGACGAAATAATAATCGCGCGTACGCTTGGAAACCAGCAGACGGCGATTATTAACAAACGCGCCCTTACCCTTTTCAGCAATGAACATTTCATCGTGAATAATATCGTAAATAACACCGGCAATGATTTCAGCGCCATTCTCTGAAATTTTTTCAACAGCGACGGACGTCGCAAAATAGGGAATGGCGTGTACAAAGTTTGAAGTACCGTCCAAGGGGTCGATTACCCAGCGATATTCGGCGTCTTCGCCTTTTACTTCTCCGGACTCCTCCATCAGAAATCCATATTTCGGACGGGCTTTACTCAATTCTTCGAAAAGAATTTTTTCCGTGCGCAGATCAGCTTCGGTGACGAAATTCACCGCACCTTTGCGAGAAATCTGCAAATTATCCACTTCATTAAAATCGCGTGGCAGGCGCTGCGTTGCTTTGCGCACCGCATTGACCATCACGTTGATGATCGCCGAATTGATAGGGTTGGTCGTATGTTGCTGCATTAGCTTGCCTTCGCGCGTTCCACGTAGGTGAAATCGCGTGTATCAACGATAACTCTGTCATCCGCATTGATAAACGGGGGCACCATGATACGCACGCCATTGGAAAGCTTCGCCGGCTTGTAGGATGAGGATGCCGTCTGACCTTTAACAACCGGCTCCGTCTCTGCAATCGTTTCGGTCACTTTCTCCGGCAGCGATACAGAAACAGGACTTTCCTCATAGGTCTGCACGCTCAGCAACATGCCTTCCTGAAGGAAAGGCAATGCATCACCGAGTACATCGGAGTTTAACGTGATTTGCTCGAAAGTTTCCGGATGCATCAGGTTGATCTGATCGCCTTCGGTATAGAGGAATTGATATTTCGCTTCATCGAGACGGACAAGCTCGACCGACTCATCGGAGCGGAAACGGACATTGGTCTTGGTACCGACGCGGATATCCTTCATTTCGACTTGCATATAAGCGCCGCCTTTACCCGGCTGCGTGTGCTGGGTCTTGGTGACCGCCCAAAGTTTTCCTTCATATTCCAGAATATTACCAACCCGGATCGATACGCCGTCGATTTTCATACATGTTTCCTATAGTAACGTGATTTCAGGCGCTTCTACCAGTTGCCGCCTTGAGGTTCAAGCTTTCTATTTTGCGCCTAAAATAGAAGAAAATTCAGAAACGGCTTTGGTTGGCGATTCCTTATGATTCCAGATACAGGTAATCACAGCCAGAAAATCAGCGCCAGCTTCCACAAGAGGACGGCAGTTTTGCGGCGTAATGCCCCCGATAGCCACACAAGGGACTACCGTGGTTTCCACCCAATCCTTGATAATATCAGGCGTAGGAACGCCCCAGACTTTTTGCGCAGCCTCGGTTTTGGAAGTTGTCGGAAAGAATGCGCCAAATGCCACGTAATCGGCTCCCGCCTCACCTGCTTCCATGGCGAGATGCCGGGAATCATGGCAGCTGACGCCAATCACCGCATCCTCACCGACGATAATGCGCGTCGCCTTCATATCACCATCTTCCTGCCCGATATGCACGCCATCCGCGCCGCATTCTTTGGCAATCTGCGGCTGATCATTCAGGATAAAGGGAATTTCAAATTGATGACAGATAGGAATTAGTAATTCCGCTGCTTTTAATACACTATCCCGCGACGCAGGGGGTAATGTCAACTTGCCGGATGCAGGTTCTTTCTGATCGCTTTTCAAACGAAGTTGGAAAGAGCCGACTGTTCCCTTTGCGGCTTCCAATATTTCTGTGAGAGTCTTGGCAAAAGCAGGAAGATTTTCAATCTGAGGCGGTGAGATAAGATAGAGTTGCGTCATGAATTCCGTCATTCCAGCGAAAGCTGGGATCCAGTTAGAGCTTAACACACACTATGAGTTTGATCATCCAGATTGCAGCTTTCGCTGGAATCACGATGTCATTTCCCTTTGTAGATATTGATGATGTCTTCAAGCAGTTTCAGTGCTTCGGCGCGCGGGCGCTGGAAGCAGTTGCGGCCGATAATGGAACCATCCGCGCCGCCTTGATTCAAGGCGCGGATTTCATCGAGCATCTCGGCAGTGCCTTTCGTATTGCCGCCGGAGAAAATCACGATGCGGCGACCGCCGAATACCGTCTGCTTCACATGGGCAATACGCGATGCCATCGTTTTGATATCGATTTTTTCAGCCTCGTAGACTTTTTTCGCTTCCGGCAATTCCAGATGCTCTGTCGGCGGTTTGACTTTAATGATATGCGCGCCGATCAGGGCAGCGATGTGCGCAGCATACGCGCATATATCGACCGCTGTCTCACCCGGCTTGGTCAGGAAACCGCCGCGTGGATACGACCAGACCACGACCGCAAGGCCAACCGATTTTGCTTCTTCGGAGAGCTCGCGGATTTCTTCAATCATCTCCATCTGCGCGCCTGATCCGGGATAAATCGTGTAACCGATCGCCGAGCAGCCAAGACGCAGCGCATCCGAAACCGAAGCGGTTACCGCCTGATTCGGTGCCTCATGCGGATCGGCAAGCGAGTTGGAGGAATTCATTTTCAGAATCGTTGGGATTTGGCCCGCAAATGTATCCGCCCCCGCTTCGATCATTCCCAAAGGCGCAGCATAGGCACTTAGCCCGGCATCAATTGCCAGTTGGAAATGATAATGTGGATCGTATGCTGCCGGATTCATCGCGAATGAACGCGCCGGGCCATGTTCAAAACCTTGATCAACCGGTAGAATCACCATCTTACCCGTACCGGCAAGTTTACCCTGCATCAGCATGCGGACTAGGTTAGCTTTGGTGGCCGGATTATCGCTCTCGTACCAGGATAGGATTTCTCTGACTTTGCGGGTAATTTTCATGGATTTTGCCTTCGATAGTATAAAGATAGGAATGGTATATCGACCGTCATAAAAAATTGCAATGTGAAACATTCCCTTAGCGGTACTCGATACATTTCGTATAATGCTACATCTGTCATCAAAACGTCATGTTCTCTCCCTATGGTTCTTCACCATTTATCGTAAGGAAAAACAATATGAGCGAGAAAACGCCGACTCTATACCTTGATACGCCTGGTGAGCGACACAAATGGTCATTTCAATGGACTGAAGCAAAAGGTGAGTTGGGTACTTATTTAGTTAATTACTTCGGAATTCCCAGTGATGATAGCAGGGATCTTGCGCTTAAGCCTATCCCTTTAGCACGTTTGTTTACTAACGAAGCCTTGGGTGACGATCTTCTTAAAGCAGCTCGGGACACGCTTTTAGAAGGACTGAAGTCAGAAGGAGAAACCGAAGTCACAACACGTGACTTATGGGCACGTTTTCAGACTTTGCCAACGGATAAAGCCATTACACTCGCTCAATCCGCGTTAGACGTGCTATTGCGTCATTCCGCAGAAGAAGAAAAAAAATTGACTGAACGCCCTCAGTTGTCACGTAGAGCCATGGTTGCAGCAGGCTTTGCAGGTTTAGGCTTAGCTGGAATCAGCATTGGAACAGGCATTGCGTTTAACCATGGACGTAAAGACAAACTTGGAAAATCAAATTCTCAGACCACCGATGATTTGTCAGAACGGCCAGATGAGGTGATAAACAATGCCGATAGCAGTGGAAAAATCGTGCCGACAGTTGTCGAGGAAAGACGCCCATAAACACCTAGTTTCAATGAATAGTACTTATCATATCTCTAAATAATTATAAATAAGCCTATGATACATAATCATTATCCAATATACGATCTTGTAATCAAATACCTGTATAATAGATATTTTTAATTGCCAGAGTAATAATTATGGTCCGCAAACGAATAAGTGCAGAACTAAAGCAGAAAATTATAGATGAAGCTACTGTTATTTATGGCATTAATGATATGGCTGTAAACAGCTTTAATCACGTTATGTATCTATTAGAAGACGGTAGATTTTTGGGCGCTAAAGATACTATGCGCGGACACAAGCAGGTCGTAGAATCTGAGACACTACGAAACCATATGAGGCTGTACGGCGTCGACTTAAATGACGCGGACGATGAGTTCCAACGACTCTGTAATGCACGAATGACATTCGTCGTCGCAGACGAACTTTATGTCAAGGTAGAAAAGCCATTCGAAGAGCGTCAAGTAAAAGCACTTTTTAATTTAGCAAAAAGCCATGAATTAAATATAAGGCTTTTGTGTGATGTTCGTAATGAAAAAGACTCAGTTATTCCTTCAGGCGATCTTACATTAGACCGCCTTTCAAATGATATCAAAGAGCTGGTAACAATAATTGAGCGTGAAAAAAAAGATATTTCTTTAACTTAATTATGCGGCTCTTAGCGCTTGAACGCCCGGCAGTTCTTTGCCTTCCAGCCATTCGAGGAACGCGCCGCCTGCGGTCGATAAGTAGGTGAATTCTTCACGAAGTCCCGCATGCGCGAGCGCGGCAACCGTATCACCGCCTCCCGCGACACTTTTTAAAGTACCTGCTGCCGTTTGCTGAGCCACGATTCGCGCCAGCTGCACGGTTGTGCCGTCAAATGGCGTGGTCTCAAACGCCCCGACAGGCCCATTCCAGACCAGCGTTTTACATGTCGCGATTTCCCGGGCAAGTTTCATCATGCTCTGCGGACCGATATCGAGCGCCATTGTATTTTTCGGCACCGCATTGACAGAAACGACCTTGCACGGGGCCTGTTTATCGAGTGCCGTAGCGACCACCAAATCGTCGGGCAGTAAAATGTCGCACTTGGCTTCTTTTGCCTTCTTCAAGATGGTCAGCGCCGTTTCTTTCAGATCCGCTTCATAAAGCGAGACGCCGAGCGAATGCCCCTGCGCATAGAGAAAGGTATTGGCCATTGCGCCGCCAATAATCAGCTTATCGACTTTGCTTAAAAGATTTTCCAGCAACTCCAGTTTCGTTGATACTTTAGAACCACCTACAATCGCCGCCAGCGGACGTTCGGGATCGCTAAAGATGGAATCCAGCATGAAAATTTCTTCCTGCATGGCAAGCCCGACATAGGTCGGCAGATATTTCGGAATGCCGGTGATGGATGCATGCGCGCGGTGCGAGCAGGAAAACGCGTCGTTCACATAGATATCGCCTAGTGAAGCCATTTCTTTTGCAAAGCTGTCATCGCCTTTTTCTTCCTCGCCATGGAAACGCAGGTTTTCGAGCAGGACAACCTGACCGGGTTCCAAGGCTTTAATTGCGGAAACCGCCAGAGGACCAACGCAGTCCGTACCATACTTTACGTTGATGCCCGGCAGTACATGCTGAAGCGCATCGACGAGCGGCGCAACCGACATGGAAGGTACAAACTGGCCTTTCGGACGGCCAAAGTGCGTCAGCAGTACAACCTTCGCATTTTTATCCGCTAGCAGCTTGATGGTTGGCAGGACACGTTCCAGACGGGTGCTGTCTGTAACGCGTCCCGCATGCATAGGCACATTAAGGTCCACTCTGAGGAGAACCGTCTTGCCGGTGACATTGACTGTATCGAGTGTGGCGTATGACATGCGCTATTCCTTTAACGAATACCATACCAGTAGCAAGTTTTTTCTTTGTTAAGAACGCTGATTTTTCACCATTTTTAGGAATTTAGCCTTATATTTCTGATTGTCACAAAATCTTAAAATTTTATTAATTTTTCGTCACAGAACTGTCACGGATAAGAAGTATACGATTTCCCGGTAGGCGAATATGACAGTTTTGAATATTGATTCTTTTAGATTGACTTCTCAAAGTCATCCTGGTGATCAGCCGGTGGACGAAGCATTTTTTAAAGAGGTCACGGATAAGCCTTGTAAGGGCTTAGCGGGTTACCCTGGACTGGAAAACATAACGTTAGGGGATTTGTTCTGTTTTTTGAAAGACGCTGGCCGATATAATTCTTCTGCATTGCATATGCATAGACGCTTAGCTCTTGAAATAAACAACGCACTTAACAATCAATCATTGGTTGCAGCCAATGAAACACGTGCGGATGCCGCAGCAAGAAAAATAATTCAAGAGTTCAATAATGCTTTTTGTGAAGACAAAATATATCCGAATTCAGATGACAAGCACTTTTTGAAAATTTGCGATTCAATTGAGGTCGCAGGGATTAAACTTGAAAGAGGCATGATTTCTCTATACCCGTATTATGAAAACGTCTGGGATAGTTTACTCAGGCTCACTTCGGACGTTACGATGAAGCTTGCTGCTCGCAAATCGGAAGTCGATATAAGACAGGGTAGGCCGTTAGTATGAATTTTCGTGAACAGCAAAAAGCCAACTCCCCAATAAAAACCTATTTCTTTCATTTGAAAACACCAGAAGGAAAAGAGGGTTACGTATACCTACTTTGCTCCGCTTCTATGGAAAGGGAGCTTTATCTTTCTATGCGTAAAAATAAAATCCCACGTTTTGCAGTTATAGCAGATGCCGGTGAAGGTGAACCCGATGAACAGACGCGCTTTAACATGGAGCGTTATTACGGCTTCAAGCATGAAGTCGAAGAAGCACTCTAAAATACTTGGTTTTACTCAGTCTTGATTACAGCAGTAATCAGTTAAATTATATTAAGAAATTTTTGCGCTTTTCTCCTTGCCGGTTCAATTTCTTTCCTCTACTAAGTTGCCTATCCTGAACAAAAAGAACAACGAGGCAACCCATGGTTGAAAAACAACAGAATATGCAGGACGTGTTCCTGAACGCCACCCGCAAAGAGAAAAAACCCGTCACGATTTACCTTACCAACGGCGTTAAATTGCAAGGCATTATTACCGGATTCGATAATTTTTGCGTCGTGTTGAAACGCAATGCGATTTCGCAGCTGGTTTACAAGCATTCCATCGCAACCGTCGTTCCCGCCGCACAAGTCAGCATGATGTCCCGCAATGGCGATGAAACCGGTACTCCCGCTGAAGAATACAGCGATCAAGACATGGAAATGGCATAAGCCGTTTTCCGCATTGTACGTTGATAGTTTTCGCACTAACTCACCGTAGATGATTTCACGTGTTATCGTCATTCATCCTGAACTGCCTTACCATCAGGCACAAACGTTGCGCGCGCCTCAGGCGAAGCTGGAAGAAGCCGTTGGCCTGGCCGCCGCTATTGATGTTGACATTGTCGGCGCCGAAGCGCTGATCGTCAAAAATCCAAAACCGGCAACGTTATTTGGCTCCGGCCAGGTTGAACGCATCCACGCGCTCGTGAAAACGGAAGAAGCCCATCTGGTCATCGTGGATACCAGCTTGACGCCCGTGCAACAGCGTAATCTGGAGAAAGGCTGGGAAGCTAAAGTCATCGACCGTACGGCATTGATCCTGGAAATTTTCGGCAAGCGCGCCCGCACGAAGGAAGGCCAGCTCCAAGTGGAACTTGCCTCGCTCGAATATCAGAAAAGCCGATTGGTGCGGTCGTGGACGCACTTAGAACGTCAGCGCGGCGGCTTTGGGTTTCTTGGCGGTCCTGGCGAAACACAGATTGAAACCGATCGCCGCATGATCCGCGACCGTATCGCCGCGATTAAAAAAGAGTTAGAAAAGGTAGTGCGTACCCGCACGCTGCACCGCAAGACCCGCCGCGATGTACCCTATCCGCTCGTTGCCATTGTGGGCTATACCAACGCCGGCAAATCGACTTTGTTTAATCGACTAACGCAGGCACATGTGCTTGCCGAAGATATGCTGTTCGCCACGCTTGATCCTACTATTCGCCAGACTCGCCTGCCCTCCGGTTTGCAAGTGCTGCTCTCCGATACGGTAGGATTTATCTCTGACCTTCCGACGGAACTGATCGCCGCCTTTCGCGCCACGCTTGAGGAAGTGCTGGAGGCAGATGTGCTGCTGCATGTGCGTGACATCACTCATCTGGACTCGCTTGCTCAGAAGAACGACGTCGAAACCATCATCGCCGGCCTCTATGAAAACGTGCCGGAAGACGAGCGCCCGCCCGTCATCGAAGTCTGGAACAAAATGGATTTGATGCAGCATGACGAGACCGATGGCTTGCCACAGCACGCGCCCGTGCCTGTTTCAGCCTTGACCGGTTATGGCTTTGACCGCCTGCTGGAGCGCATCGAACGCGTACTAACGGAAACCTGGCTACCCGCCGAAACCTTCACTCTGCCGCCGGATGCAGGCAAACGCATCGCCTGGCTGTATCAGCATGGGCAGGTGCTGCAACGGGAAAATAGCGAGAGCGGCGATGTGCAGCTAACCGTACGGCTGACCGAAGCCAACAAAGGCCGCTTTGCCGAGATGTCATAAAAAAAAGCCGCACGCAGGCGGCTTTTTCTTGAATGTAGATTCGCTTATGCCGCAACCCCGCCACGGCCCATGCCGCGGTAGAGAGCAGATAGAGCGACAAGACCGGAACCTCCGACCGTTTTGATTAGGCCCGCAACCGGATGCGCTTCGACCTGGCCGCTATTATCGTTAGCTTCACGGCCCTGGAAATCGCCGATGCCGCTAATGATCAGGCCAACACCCGTTGCGCCACCAATGGCACGCATGGCGAGGCGGCTCGTTGCACGCTGTTCTTTATCGCCAATTTTAATTTTTGCCCAGTCTTCAGAGATTGCTTTGGTGCTGTAGTGATCTTTGAAGCCTATCAGACGCTGCGCAAGATTACGGCTGAGGACTTTAGATACTTCTTCCTTTTGCGCCGTAATCGCTTTTCCAATTTTCTCTTCATCTAGCGTTCCAGCAGTAACCGCAGATTTTACCTCTTTGAGGAAATTGTCATGCAGAGTGCCATCTTTTAGAGCTTTCTGCGCTTCATCACCCGTTTTAATGGCTTCATCAGAAAATTTCTTGACGGCTGCTTTAACCTGCTCGTCATCAAATTCAATATCCTTGATATCACCGAAAACTTTGTCGAAGCTTTTCTTCAGCTGTTCCGCATGGGGTTTGGCTTTGGCATCCAGCGATTCATCGATCAGTTTATTGATGCGGGTCTTTACCGGCTCCGGCGTCGTACCGGGAGGCGCTGACGGCGTTGCCGCAGCAGTTTCTGCAACTTTTATCGCTGCAATTTTTTCAGCGTGAACAGCATGCAATTCGTTTTTGAAAGCACCCACCACTTCTTCTGGGGTAGAGGCACTATGAATAGACGCTTCGATGTTTTTAGCGGCTTGATTTATTCTTTCAACAGTGACCGTTTGGTCTTTCGGAAGTACGTTTGCAAATTGGGCTTTGATTTCTGCACCATATCTTGGATCGTTAAGATATTTTTCAGCCTCAGTTCCACGCAATGCTTTTCTCATTGCTGTTTCTACTTCAGTCGAGTTTGATACATGATGGTGCTTTAAGAAGTGCTTGCCAACTTCTTCTAGCTCACGTGGCCCCAAGTTTTTATCAGCATATTCAATTTTATCACGTTCCGTTCTTAGGTAAGCTTCTGCGCCTTGCTCAATAAGAGCGCGATTTGCATTAACCTCCTGTTTCATTTCAACCGGCAAGGAATCCAAATATTTTTGGACACCAGGCGAAACAGCACCTTCAATAACTTTACCGTCAGCATCCTTAAGCGGAAATTCCTTTACGATGAGTTTTTTATAAACCTCAAACGGATTGACTTTTTCTAATTTCGGTTCGCCTGACATGGTATCCTCTTTAAGTAGTCTTTTAACGTAAGCCCACTATAACCCAAGCATTTCCGACTGTGCGTGACAGTTCTGTTAAGTTTCCGTTATCGGAATATGACAGATTCCAAGAGCCCTTAATTTATATTACTGATTTATTTGGTTATTTTAATACATATAGATTCGCTTTGCTACGCGCCGGCGCACTAAACCCGGCAGTTTACGCCCGCCTGCGTAGACCCATTTTTTAAATTCCTGAGCCGCTAAATGATGCTCACCGCGCAGAATTTTTTGACGCAGCGTCGATCGCTGCAATGCCCCCGCCCCCAGATTGTAGGTAAAAGAAACCAAGGCATCGAACTGATGTTGGGTGAGTAGAACGGGAAGAAGCCGATGAACGGCGCGCTCGGCTTTTACAAGATCGCCACGCAACCATATTTCCGCGCCTTCCTGCGTTAGCAACATTTTTGCATATTGCGAAAGTACATGCCCATAGCCAATCGTCCAATAACCTGCGGGACAGCGGTAGGGCATCGCCGAAAATCCCTCGAAGCGTTTGATTAGTTCGATGCCATCAGAAGAAGTACTAAGCATTTATTTTCTGAATTTTGCAAAGGCGCGCTGACCAAAGTAAAAACTGATGATACCGGCAAAAATCGCCTGATCTTCTTCACCCCATAACACTGGTAGCAATTGCGGTGTTACTTCGTTGACCAACAAAATCTGCAGGAATTTCGTCAGCGCATAGAGCAAGAAGAAAGCATAGGCCAGTACCGGACGTACAGTGCCGTTCAGCGCATCCACCCAGTGAATACCTGTGATATATGTCTTATAGATAGCGGAGGATTCAGCGATATCCGCTTGCGTTTGAATTTCTTCCAGCCGCTCGATATGACCCTGCCGTTGCTGCGACAATTGCAGCTCCAGAATCTTCAGTTCATGCATTTTATCTTGGCGGTCTTTGAAAAAATGCAAAGCCTCCGGCAGCATTGAACCGATAAATCCAAACAGTGATCCTAGTAAGGTAATCATAGTTTTTTCCGAATCCCTTCCCACAGCATGTAAAGCATGCTGGTAACAACCAGCGTCAAAACCGATCGCACGACGATGCGCCGGGCTTCCTCACTTCCATGGCGCAATTTGCGTAAATAGAGAACATCCGCCTGCATTTCGTTCGGATGCAGCGTATCGAATCCAAGACCTGCCAGGGTTTCCACCACCGTCTCGCGAATCAAGGTACGCACCGCTTCGGTGGAAAGCGCCTTGATCTCCATCGGTGGATGATGCGGTTGACCGGCAGCACCTTCATAAATACGTGAATAATTCATATTAGTCCGTCAGTGCATTCATCGTCAGAAACAAACGTATAGCATGCAGCCGCGCATCGATCGCCAGCGTATCGCTGCCATGTGTCGCCGACCGGCAGATACGGAAAAAAACCATATCATTTTCCAGTGGAGTACCGGCAATCGTGATGGGATTCGATTCGGGTGAAATGTAGAGTGTATCAGCCGCGCCGCCTGTATCCAGCTGACTGACTGCGGTACCGAAGCTGGCATTCAAACTGTCTCCATCGCCGCATGCCAGTGCCTGCATATTCCAGACGACACCGAAATTTGTTGTGGTCGAGGCATGGCTCCACAAATATTGCACCGTTACAGTCCCCTCGTTCCACGATTTCGGCATTGGCAATGCAAATTCGATAAATTCCTGCGTGTTTGCATCGAAATCGAAGGATTGCAAATCGGGCTTGCCCGAACCCATCGACACCACCGCGAGCGGCGCACAGCCGCTTGTTGCAGAGGGTCGCAGCATCTCTGGACGAATCCACACGGCACGTTTGAATGTGTGCGTATTGACGAATTGGGTGCCGTCATATTGAAGAATGTCATATTGCACGGGCGAGGTAATATCGACATCGGTAAGACCGCCGAGCGTATTGCCGATAACGGCTACCCAGTTCGTGCCGTTAAAGCGATAAAGCGCATCTTCATCGGCAACCCAAAGCGTGACGCCCTGACGCGGGTCGATGAACTTCCAACCCTGATCGTAATACGTTATTTTCTTGTCCTTTGACGCCCAGGCACCGGTTGCCGCTGATCCGACAATATAAAGGTCGCCCGCAGCCGGGCTTGAAGGCGGCGCAGTTAAATCTTTGTCAATCACGCCCGTATTCAGCAAGGCATCAATGCGTTTGAACGCCTCGTTAACGGTCACCTCTTTTTGTGATTGAGATTGCTCAACAAGTGTCAGACCTATATGCGCCGTAGTTACCATGTACTCTCCCACTCAATAACAACTTAAGATTGTAATAAAATCTTAACTTTCATTTCCAAGTGATCATGCTAGGTTGCGCTGAGAAAACCCGGAAGAGGTTTAAAATTATAATTTTTTCGATAGGCTTGCGAGGCACCCATGGCCATTCATCCAATGATTGAAAAGGTTCTTAAGAACCAGAAACTTAAAGATATTCAAAAAGGTGTTCTTATCGCCTATATGAGGGGTCTGCTGACCGAAGAACAGGCAACCCGCCAACTCGGTTTGAATGATGTCGATAGCCTGATTAAAATGATGCAGGACGCAGGACTAGGCGTCTGGAATCCAAAAAAGAAAAAAGTCAAATCATCGGCGGCACAAGGCAGCCTTGTGGATGGCTATGTGAATTTCTGGTCCCAGCATAACATGGATGAATAAAAAAGAATTTAGTTTGCCGGAACAAAGTCAGGGCCGACATCGCTCAAGCTAAGTTTTTCCGCAGCTAGGTAACGCTGTGTCGTGGTAGGCGAATACGTCGTCGTTGTTTCTAAATTGCCTTTGCGCGGCGAATCCCATTTTCCGATGTAATTTTTAGCGGTTTCGATCTGGCCGGTATTTCCTTCAAGCCGTGTCTTGCGAGTTTCAACTAAGGAGTTTCCTTCCGGGGCAGGACGGCCGACAGAAATAACCGGTGCATTATTTCCGGCAACCAGCGTGTTGCGCGCGATCGGATTATCGGTCGTATTATCCCAAACCGTGGAAAGCTTAGCTCCGGGCGGAACGTCGGATGAACGATGCATGCCGCGGCCGTCCATCGTTTGATTGCCTGTTTGTATAAAAATACCTGCATTTGCAGCAAGCTTGATCGTGTTGCCGATTACTTTGGTATTGTCCCCCTTCACCGCAATTCCATTCAAACCATTCGTATTGCCTTGCTCAATCCAATTACTCTGGATGACATTGTTATATCCGAAGCGGTTCATGATTAAACGCGTCTGTATCATGGTGTTCTGGTAGACGTTATTACTCGACGATTTGATGGAGATGGTTTCGTTTTCACTATCACCGCTATGGTTCCAGCGGTAAAACAGATTATGATGAACTGAAGCATTAAGAGGAATGCGGCATGTGGCGCCATCCACGCCGACGCCCTGTGTCTGCCCCAATTGCAACGCTTCGTGGGCACGTTGGTTTTTATATGTCGGGCTCACGTACTGGTCATGAATATAGTTACGGTAAATACGTGCGCCCGTGGATTTCTGCGTAGACGTGGATATTCCGCGGCCATTCGTGTCACTGATATCGTTACAACCCAGATGCTGATCTCTTCCCATCATGCCTATCATAATACTTCCGGATTGGCTTTTCGGATCATCTCTCCGCCCGCTAATTTTACTGCGTATCAAACGTGAACGCTCGCCTGTCATGGTCACCTGTGCATTCTTACCGGTAATCATCAGGCCGTAAGCCCAGGTGTCTCGTCCTGCCAGCGTCAACGTGCCGTCAATGCGGGCAAACATTTTCCGGCGCGCGCGAACGACAATAGGTTCACTGGGCGCGCCTGAACGCGACAGAACGAAATTACCAGCATATAAGCCATCGCTTAGAATGATGCGATCACCCGGATTTGCTTTTGCGAGTGCTGCATTTAATTGCTGTGCGTTCTGGACGACGATGCGATCACCCGTTCGCGGCGGGACGGTGCAGCCTGCGCCGATTTCGGGTATGGCAGCAAAGCCGTTATAAGATGTAAGCGCAGCGAGTATTGTTAAAGCAAAAACACGAATAATCATCGTCGTCCTCAGGCAATAAGTCATAATTATTCAGGAATTACATTTATTTTTTATTAATTCTTATTAATTATATACTTTATCGTTATTATTACGTATATTATGTTAACTTTATAAGGTGTTCTATGCCCACGTACGATGAGATCGTTGATCAGATCAACGCCCTGCCCAATCATTATATTTTCTACACGAAAAAAGAGATTAAACGGCTGCCAGGCATTCTTAACGACGGTGAAATCATTCGTGCGTTAACGTCGGGCTTCAACGATTATAGAACTGTCCTTTGCGTTACGACCAACAAACGCATCATCTTTCTTGACCGCGGCATGTTCTTCGGCCAGCGCCAGCGCCAGATGACCTTGGACAAGGTGCAATCCGTAGTTGGCGATTACCTGGTATTTTTTGGAAGCATTACCATATCGGACGGCTCCTCGTCGATGGCGGCGAATATGGTATTGGCAAGCTCCATCGATCCTTATGTACAAGCAACGCAGGCGGCGATGGATGAATTCAGAACCATGACGTTTCGCGAAATAGCGCATAACGCAACGCGTACCGGATCGGATATCGCTTCTCAGATCGAACGACTAGCCGCGCTCAAAGAAGCAGGTCATCTGACCGAAGATGAATTTGAGAATCAAAAAGCAAAATTGCTTGGGGAGTAACTAGCCGCGCTGGGGAATACCCGTGCCAGCAGCCTGTTGCTCGGCAATGTAATTGCGCCAGTAATCGGGATCCTGTTTGGCCAGCGTATCAGCGCGTTTGTTACCGGCATCGACGATGCCTTTGGTAATAAGTCCGGAAGCGCCGCCGCCTATCACTGCGCCAATCGTCGTGCTTGAAGTCAGCCAATCCGGAAGCGTAATGCTACCGCTGATACCGCTGTAATCCAGGTTCGGAAGCGTGCCGCCGACGACTGCGCCCACCGTAGTAGCGCCGATAATTTTTGCGGTATCGCTGGTCAGCGCATCGCCAACCTTACCAAAAAAACCTTTTTTCTCGTGCGACATAAGCTTCTCCGTGCAGACTTTCTAGTCCTGCTCAGAATAGCTTACGGATAAGCGCTTGTGTATGAAGGTTTCATGAAGATGCCTAGACGTTCGCCAAAGCGGCATAGCCACGGCCAACCATCTCAGAAATCTGATAAATTTTGACAGACACTGAACTCTGGCCGCTGCCGAAATCAGTTACTTGATTTGCCAAACTATAGGTTACATCGGAGCTGACAGCAGTTAGGGTTCGAAGCACGGCACTACCGGACAAAATGTCGATTTCATATTTTTCAGCCGTTTCCGCAAGCAGGATATCCACCCCGTCTCGCCACTCGCCGCCGAGCCGCGTTCGCCGTACCCAGCTTATCGTCAGATTGCCGGAGCCGTCTCTGCTACCGGCAACATGCACAGGGGCATAAGGTTTAAATGAACGACCAATATAGGTAAAAGATTGTGAGGCAGCACTGCCAAGTGTGCCGCCGATGGTTACCGGCTTATACAGTTTGGAGATACCAAATCCTGAAAGCGGCATTTTCTCTTTACCCAGTCTGCCATCCAGCAGGACAAATTTTTCGCCTGCCACGTGACTATTCACAGCCCATTCCGTTCCAAGGCGTCCGCGCAGGAAATGAGATAATTGATATTTGCCCGGTGCCAGCTCGACCGCAGTTGTGAACTGAATAATTTCGTCCCCTAAAATTGCGGCATTGGCTCCGTTTAGGACAGCAAGCTCGGTCACGCTTTGCAACTCGCCATTTCCAATCAGGCTAACGATCAAGCTATTCGTATGGTCAAAACAATTGCCTTCGGAAAAGCTTCCAATCGATGTGATTGCCGTGCCGATAACTGCGGGAACGTCAAGCGCATCCATGACAGCATAATTAGCTCCCGCATCATCCGAACGGTAAAGGACCGCGCCACGCCAGCCTCTTCCCTCACCCGTAACGCCATAGCGTAAATAGGCATCTTCGGCGTTATCACTGGGCAAAGCCGGCAGATCCAATAACTCAAGCCGTGTTACGGAAACCGGATCGGTTGCGGTGATGAGGCCCGGCGTATTACCTGCCACCGCATTGGTTTCATAAATCGTTACATCTTCCGCCACGGCATCGACGCGAATCCGCCCGCGATCAGCAAGCATGCGGGTGATACGCATGGTATGCATAATATCATCCTCGGTGATGCTGATAACATCGGTCGGCTCCAGATGTGCGTGGCCCATGCCCAGATAGAATCGGTATTGTGTGCGTTCCATCCAGCGAAGGTAGAGCGAGCGATCGGCAATAGCTTTTGCTTCCTGGTCGGTCATTACAATCGGCAGACTCAGCGTATCGACATCCTGCGTATCGGCATATTCTCGTGTCGCAATCTGCGTGCCTGCCTGGTATTGATTCAGGCGGTTTATGTAAATGATGTTTATATCACGAGGCAGCTCTAATTCCTGACGGCGAATAATAGAAAGCGTTTCCTGCCCGTCCTCACGAATTAAAGATGATTTATCATTTGTCAGTATTGTCGAACCGCCACGCGGAATAAATTTCAAACTGCTGGATGACTCCAGCGCATCGAAGAAATACGCGCTCATTAATTCTTCGATTAGTGAACGTATTGTGGTTTGGCGTGTAACCACGTAGCCCTCTACTTGTCCGGTGAGCTGCGACACATCGAAATCGCTATCGGCAAGCCCTGCTTTCAGGCAAAGCCGCCGCACGATGGCCGCCAGCGAAGAAAGCCCCAGCTTGCCGGTGACCCAGTGGCCAGTAATCCAGACATTTCCGTCCGCCCATACACTAAGCAAATCGGGAAAATACGGATAAGGGCGCGCATCCCACGTCCAGAGAAACATGTGCTCGATCATGTTCGAGCCGCGCCATTTGGCGAGCGTACCGGTGATCCCGGTACGTTGCGCGCGGAAGTCCACCTGCCCGCGCGAGTGATACGGAAAGAAGCTCTCCGAACTCGTCGGATCGTAAAAGACATTCGGCTGGTTAGTCGCGCCATCGACACTCGGAAAGCCGAATTCCGTAAACCAGATTTTTTTCATCTGCGGTGTCCACGTCGTCGCCACGCTGTTAGGGTTCACATGCGTGTTATTCCACCACCAACCGATATTCTTCCATGCATATGGCGCAGAAAGCGTTGCCTGTGTCGTGCGTGCCATATCGGAATAATACCAGTCGTATCCCTCACCTTCCGTCCAGCCGTCGATGACGTTTTGGATATCGTAACCAAGCTCGCTTTGCGGCGCATTGGTAAGCGGAAAATACGCATCGATTCCAACGAAATCGATATTTGGTGAAGCCCATAGCGGATCGAGGTTATACCAGCCGTTGTCCGTATGATACTCAGACCAATCCGCCGCATATGTTACCTTCACACCCGAACCGAGAATTGTTTTTACCGGCTGCCAAGGAAACAGGTTGATTCACTGCCGGATAATTGCCCGGTGTATCGGTCACCTTAGTGAGACCAATCATTTCAGAGCCGATAGCAAACGCATCGATATAATCCTTTACCAGATTCGCATAGTGCGTCACGAATGCATTATAGCCATTGGTTTTTGTAAAAAAGCTGTTCACATTCGACGGTGTTCCTGTCACACGCCCGCGCCAGGGTTTGTCAGCCACATCCATGAAAAAGAGCGGCAGAAATAAAATTTGATAGCCGCGATTTTTTATCTCGGCAAGGTAGCGTATTATTGATTGGTCATCGGGCGTTCCGCCATAGCGCGGGCTGCCGTTATCAAGTGTAATCTGGCGGGCTGTGCTGCGCGTAAAGCCGCCCACCTGCCAGCTATCCGGCGCCGTTGCAGCACCTGCTTGGTATTCAACGCCCGGCTTAATGACGCATGTTCCGGCATCGAGCGCATCGCCGAACCAACAGGCAACGACCGCGATCCATCCCATATTCGGGCAGGTCTCCTGCAGCTGATCGAGCGATAACAGTGCATTCGCCTTACCGGTATAATTATGCATGTTGATCGCAGTTTTTTCGCCGCTTTGCGCCCAATTCGCACCCACGGCCTCACCGGGAATCTGATAGTCAATCTGGGTGTCATAGACGAATTCGCCCGCGCCAGGGATCATGATCATCCCATCAACCAATTCTTCCGTCGATAATCCCGCATAATCCGCACTACGCACGGTCCGCTTTACCTCGAACGTAAAATTGGGGATACGATTACCATAATCGGCAAGCGGAAAATCCTCAATGACGACATAGGCCATGCCACGATATGCGGGCGTGCTGCCAATGCCTTCAAAACTTTCGATAAAGGAATCCGGCAATTGATCCTCCGTTCCTTTGTAGATGCGGTAGGTGCCGCGCGATAAATCAAGTTGGTCGGCGTCTGCCCATACGCGAAGAATAGAATCGATTGACCCTTCGCACAGCGCAATCGCCAGGCTGATTGAATATTGATAACTCGTTGTTTTCGCCTCAACGCGCCCACTGCCACCTTTACCGCCGCCGGAAGAGGATGTTGTCGTAATGGCCGTTTCCTTGATAGGGCGTGACCATATGACGTTACCGGCAATGCGCACAGTGCCGTAGACCAGCGGCACCATTTTACCATAGGTAGAAACCTGCACGGAAAGATCGCTGAGGCGAGGACCTTCACGATTGACGGTAGGCACCCCGAAAATGGCATCATCGATAACCCCTCCGACCAGACTGCCGAGCGCCTGCCCGACTGCACTGCCAAAAATATTGCCGCCCACAGCGGAGCCGACCACTGCACCGGCAGAACTAAGTACGATAGATGCCACGCATATCTCCTTTGCGTGCCATTGTGTGAGCAAAAGCCCGATGCCCGGAAGGGATTGATTAAAATTTTATCCTCTCTTCGCTATTTGCCCACGCAATTTTATAATCCCGACGGTAGTGTCGACTTTTTATGCAATATTGAAAGGAGCACGCCATGGGCAAACTTCATGCATTCCCTACCAAACAGGCGCCGCAGCATCAGGACCATCAGCCCGGTATCACGGATGAGATGCGCCCGAAGCCTCAAGACCACATGGAGCGCTATCAGGCGGCAGGTAAATTAAAAGGTAAGAATGCCCTTATCACCGGCGGCGATTCCGGTATTGGACGCGCCGTAGCCATTGGGTTTGCGAAAGAAGGAGCTAACGTCGCCATCAATTACCTGGAAGAAAATGAGGATGCGCAGGAAACCAAACGTGCCGTCGAAGCGGAAGGGGTAAAATGCGTCTTGATTCAAGGCGATCTTTCGCATCATGAATTCTGCGACAAGCTAGCCAAAGAAGCAAAAGAAGCACTCGGCCACATTCACATTCTGGTAAACAACGCCGCTGAGCAGCATGAAGCGGAAGATTTCGAGGATATTCCTGAAGCACAAATTCAGCAGACGTTCGCAACCAACCTCTTTGGAGCGATGTACCTGACACAGAAAATCCTGCCGGACATGAAGGCGGGTGACTGCATTATCAATACGGCTTCGATCACTGCGTATTATGGCAACAAAACGCTAATTGACTATTCGATGACCAAAGGTGCGCTAGTATCTTTTACACGTTCTCTTTCGCAGTCTCTTGCCAAGAAAAATATCCGTGTAAACGCAGTCGCTCCCGGTCCGATCTGGACGCCGCTTATTCCTGCCAGCTTCGATAGTGAGAAGGTGGAAAAATTTGGAAGCCAGACGCCTATGGGCCGCGCCGGACAACCGGATGAAGTCGCGCCTGCCTATATTTTTCTTGCTTCGGATGATGCTTCTTACATCACGGGTCAGGTCATCCATCCCAATGGCGGAAGCATTATTAACGGGTAAAATAGCTATTTTCTCAGCTTGGAGTTGAGCGTATAAGTTCCGATCAATTCTCCCTCTGCAAGAGTATGCTCCTTTATTACGCGCATAGCTTCTTCAGGCTCGAATTTTTTAGGTAAGCCTAACGTTTCAACATCCAGCGCGAAAACTTTATAATGATAGTGGTGCACGCGTTCATCATTCCACGGCGGGCATGAGCCATCATAGCCGGTATACTCGCCCTTAGGCTTATCGGTGTAGAACTTGGCATAGGAATTCAGGCCCGGTTTGCCAAGGAAACGGGGTTGCTGCTGCGGATATTCATTACCCGAGCCCGATGGAAACCCTTCTGCCGTTGCCGGTATATCCACTTGCACCCAGTGATAGAAATTCTGACGCTTCATATCGGCGGGCAACGTCTTCCCTTCTTTGCCGGCTTTGGTAAAATCGGTCGGGACATCGGGATCGACCATCACGATAGCGTAGGATTTTGTTCCCGCCGGACCTTTGCTCCACGTGATAGAAGGACGGCGGTTGACGCCGTTTGTACTTTTGCCGTCATCAGTCGGCCTGCAATAAGCCTGCTCGACCGGAATAGGATCGTTGTTCTTTGCGATACCCTGCACTTTGACATTCAATGGCTCAGCAGCCGTGCTATGCGCGGAAAGAAGGGAAAAAACTACAAAAAGCGTGAAAAAACGAGAGGAATACATGGTTTTCTCCTGAGTATAGGCTTGAGATGTAATCCTGCGCACGCGCCGCTTCAATAGGATTTTCAGCCACATATTGCCATATTACCGTCAAAACAGGCATTTAAGCTTGCATCAACCGTCTGTTTGAGTTACTAATCCCGCTCTTTCAATCGATACGGTATATCATCGGTTCGGTGAAGCGGGTGAGCAGCCCGCCGGAGCAGAGGCATTCTGCCAAAGCATCCAAACAAGACGCTACCGGGCAACAACATGTCCGGATATTTCGGTGACGCGGGGTGGAGCAGCCCGGTAGCTCGTCAGGCTCATAACCTGAAGGTCGCAGGTTCAAATCCTGCCCCCGCAACCAGATAAATCAAGTAGTTACCGCGCTCACAACTTTATTTACTGAACCTGTAAGTCGCAAATAGGTCGCAACTAATTCTTTTATCGAAGACACTAACTGTGAATATGAACTCCGAGTGTGATATATACGGTCCTTCACAGTGATAGTGTATGACACGTAGGGTAATTGATGGCAAAAAGGCACATCCTGACTGAAACGCTAACAATCAATGCGCTTGCATGCCGGCCAAAATTCTGAACGAGATCGCGTACCAGAACAAACGTTAGAGATGCTAACCTCATTCCTATAGATTAAAAGCATTTAATCCTACGCCTCAAGGCGAAGAGCTTTTGGCACTACATAATGACAGTCTAACCGTTAAAACTTTGGAAGCCATCATTGGCTTCCGTTATTTTAAAGACTACACATCCAAAAGGTCTTAAACCATTTTATTTGAATACAGTCTCCACCGGAAGAGAGAATTGCAAAAAAAGCGCAAGAAGGCATTAAAGCGATGGCAGAATATAAATTAGAGGTATATCGCCAAATCAACGTTGCCCCTGATTGAGCTACTAGAAAAAATGTCAGGTTTGATAATGCTGCTTTACGCCAGCACTTCCCAACCATTGAGATAGCTTGTCAGGAAATGCTCTCCCATACCATGGAAAGCACTAGCTGGAGTTACAACCAAGTCACATGGCACACTGGCATAGTACCTACTGACGAGAAGGAACACAAAGTCCGTTCAAGGCTATATAGCCATTCTTAAGCGGCTGTATCCCACCGCTTGCCAGCAATATCTCTGAAAAGAAGCAAGTTATTGGCGCAATAGAATCAGCTGCAAGTACTCCGAATCAGGAACTTAATACCAAGCGGCAGGAAACCTACACGCAAGATACACTGACTATACTCGGAATAGTTACATGAGATCGCCTTAACCAAGAGCCCGATATGCTTGTTCTACAGCAGATCGAGCATGATGCATATTGGACATTACGTCGTATTGCCGGAACCGGATTAGAACGCGACCCCATACGCAAAGCAGCATTCGCAATCCGCGATATACTTTACCAACGAAAAGTATAAAATCTTTAGGGTTTAATTGGCTTCCAAGGCGTTTTTCGTGATTGGGAAGAGGCCCTTGACGACGCGATTATGAAATGAAACGACATGAGCGCGTGAAGAACAAACCTTAGGTCTGGCGCGGGAGGAGGTTAGCAAAAGCACCTTTGTCATGTAGAAGCACGGATTCTTATTTCATAAGAGATTTATATCTCTCAAACAAGTATAAATTCCAATAGGTTAGTTGTCCATCGTCAGAGCCAGACACAAGCAATTTGCCATCATTACTGACTGCCAAACAATTGATCAAGCCACCATTCAACGATATCATCTTAACATCTTTTTGTTTTTTTACATTCCAAAATTGAATCTTTTTATCTGCCCACGCTAAGATCAATGTATTTTCATCAGGAGTAATCGTCAATGCCTTCACGCCAATTGGAGCGCCCCTCCACTCAGCCATTTTTCTTCTGTGAACATCAAAACTGATTTTGTTTTTAACATCGAAAAATTTAATTGCCCAGCCAGCGGCGTAAACCAGAAAATTACCACTGGAAGAAAACAGCATTTCAAAATTATCGTAAATTTTATATGTATTGTGCGACAATTTTGTAGTCTCAATTTCTGTTTTCCAATCCCAAATTCTACAAAACTGTTCAGTTATACTAGCAAGTTGGCTATCATTCGGACTGAAAGCAATCTTCCAAACGCTCTTTTCATGCCCTAAAGTTGAAATGAGTTCCAAATTTAAATTGATGCCTGCATTGCTGGTAATAAAACTTTCATCCGCACTTCGCCGCAAAGAAAGAAATAATCTTTTATATCCATCTTCTTCAAATAAATCCACCCAATGCCATCTTCTCAGGCTTTCAAGATTGTCACATTCCTCCAACCGCGCAGGGATGATGAAAATCTCGCCTTCGGGCTTTTCCATGGCAGTATCGAGGGCAAGGCGTACTTCTTTTTGTCGAAACCCCGCTTGATTGAATTGCTTTGAGAGGCAAACCACCACTACATCTGCTTCGCGCACTGCCTTGCGGATTTCGTATTCCCAATCCTGACCTGGGAGAAGTTTCTCTTTGTCGAGCCATGCATCCACGCCGTCTTTGGTCAGGCGTTGGTAGAGTTCACGCACGGCGGTTTTGTCCGCGGAGGCGTGGCAGAGGAAGACTTTGAGAGGGCGTTTGGATTCGGGCATGTCTGTCCCGTTTTGATAGTAGCAATGAAAAGATTATACAACTAAAAATCTTGAAAATTTGATCCGCGCAGCTGGATGTTGCGTATGGATAGCAAACTTAGGGCAATACATGAACAACATTTACTATTCATGCTTGTGTTGTCTTATATAATGACGCAAAGCTTTAATGACATTGTCTGCAATCCTTCTTGCTTGGTTGATCCAATAAATTTTATCTATATCGTCAAGAGTCATATTAAGCTTCTCTCTAATTTTAATGAAATAATCTTGATTCACAAAAGAGACTTTATGTATTTCGCCACTTTTCAACGACAAGGTGAACGTAGGCGAGTCTTCAATATAAACGGACACCACCTCCCCTATAGCATTTTCCAATGTAATCCTTCGGTCCTCATTTTCTATAGCTAATGCCACTACATCTGTGTAATATTGTTCCGTCGTATATGCCGCAGTCATCTTATCATCAATAAAATCATAAAAGAAACTATGCGTAACCAACATATCAGTTGCTACAATGATGTATTCAATAAAATAAACCCCATATAGAATATCATACATAATCCCGTGTTTATCAGGATCAAGACGATAAGCTTGCTTAGCTCCAAGATGCTTATGTAAATCTTCATTTACAGATTCTGAATAGTGCATCGGGGTTTTTTGTTGCAACTCCCCTGGCCCTAACACAGATAAATACTCAATCTCCACATCAGGTCGCTCACCTTGTATTTTTATGATATCCCGTACTAAGGCGACTTCCGATTTTGTATGAGCCCACAATTTTTTGAATTCACGATCAAGCCAATTTCGAGCTTCTGCACCCGAAAGTGGTTTAGGCACTTGCCGCCTCAATCGCGTTATTTCTCTTTTTAAAGCTTTAATTCGATATTTGTCTTCATCAACTTTCTTGAAATGTGCATCTTTAAATTCTTTTAAGTCTAAAACAAGCCATCTACTCTCCTTTTTCTCTTCTCCAAGGAAAAAACTAAGACCAACAAAAATAATCAGAATTATCAGCCAAGAAAAGAAAAATACCACACCATAGACATATTTATCGTGAGCAGATATTGTTTCTGTAGAAATGCGATTGCTGAGAAATAACGCAATACCAAGGACAATACTTCCCCAAAAAAATTTTGTTATTGCTTTTACAAAAGCTCTTCTTTCATACTCCTTAATTTTATTAAGTACATCTTCCT
>JAXMDT010000002.1:0-217334 GCA_046348685.1 Rickettsiales bacterium | reverse complement strand
CTTCATCGTCTGCGACAGGATTTCCATATTCTGACGGCCGAACTCTTCCAGCTGGTTCATGGGATTATACTGCTTCCATGTTTCATCCATATACTGACGGATTTTTTCCTGGTTCTCGACAAAACCCTCAATGCTCTGCTCCAGATAGTGCGGGACAAATTCGCGAAGATTGTCATCATAAAGATTGATAATGCGTTTCAGGAAATTCACGGAGAGTACGTTCTGTCCACTGAGCTCCTGCTCAACGATAATCTGCGTCAGAATCTGACGGGTGAGATCTTCACTGGTCTTCGCATCGCGCACTTCGAAATCCACGCCCTCTTTTACCATTTTGGAAACGTCTTCCAGTGTAATGTACATGCTGGTTTGCGTATTGTACAAACGACGATTCGCGTACTTTTTGATGACGACCGTATCTTTGGACGACTTGGCATTCATTTGCTTGCCCCTACTATTCAATTATTGTTTGTCTGGTTGAAAGTGCCGCTATACTATCCACCGAGAATGACTTGTCCAGAGATCAGGAAAAAAGAGTTTGTTCAGGGCGCGCATCTGTTGCATTTTAGCAAATAAGGCAGGCGAATCTTAACAAATTAACGAACGAGGTTTACACAGGAAATGACGGACGCCTACGAACACATGGGGCAATATTTCCTCAACCTGTGGCAGCAGCAGGTTACACGCATGAGCCATGACCCGCAATTCCTGCAAAGCATGCTGGACATGATGAACAGGATGCAGCAGAGTAGCCCGAATGCTACGCAGTACGCCCCCGCTCATACCACTGCCACTGCATCTCAGCCTGCTCATGGCGCGGACACAGACCTTGTCCGCCGCATTGCAGAGCTCGAAAGGCGAGTGGCCTTTCTCGAACGCGGCTATGCCGCCCTTTCCGGCTCACCCTACCTGGATGACGGCGTTTCCCCTAAGCCCCGAAAGAATACTTGAAGTTACGGAGAAAGAGGCGCGGAGCCGGGCAACCGGTTTCATCAATGGCGTCCTGCGCTACGTCAAGAGCGATAAGAAGCGTACCGAAAAAGACTATGAAGTTATCTGGCGCAGCGGCAGTTGCCGGCTGCTGAAACTGCATGAAGACAAAACACACAGCCAGACGCCGCTGATACTCATTCCTTCCCTAATCAATAAATGGTATATCCTCGACCTGACTCCGGAAACCAGCCTGACAGACTTTTTGGTACAGGAGGGGCATCCTGTTTACGTTGTCGATTGGGGTATTCCCGGAAGCGACGAACTTTATTTTGACCTTAGCGCGTATATCGCAGTCTATCTTACGGCAATCGTCAGACTGGTTGCCGAACGTCACGGAGGCAAAGTGCTTCCGATCGGTTATTGCATGGGCGGCGTACTTGCCCTTGGGCTCGCCAGCCTGCTGCCGGAATTTCTGAAAGGCCTGGTGTTGCTTGCCACGCCGTGGGATTTCAGGACGCCCGATTCATCCTATCCGCATTTACCTCCCGCCTATGGCGTGGCGTATGAGCAATGGATCGAAAAAGGTCAGCTGTTTCCAGGCGAATGGATGGCGCTATTCTTTTATCTGCTCGACCCATGGCGGTTTGAAAACAAATTTATTCAGTTTTCAAAAATCCCTGACGACATTGAAGCGGCGCATTTTGTTGCGATTGAGCAATGGGTGAACGACTGCGTGCCCCTCACCAAAGGCGTTGCCAAAAACTGCCTGATCGACTGGACGCTCAATAACAAGCTGGCTCAGGAAGAGTGGTATATTATGAAACGTGCGGTTGAGCCGAAATATATTACCGCGCCAACACTGATTGTCGCCCCGCAACATGATACTGTCGTACCGCCGACTTCTGCGCACGGGCTAGCCGCAATGATGCCGAATACAACTTTATTGGAACCGCCAGCAGGACATGTCGGCATGCTCGTTGGCAAACATCGCGCCGAGCATTTGCTGACACCGCTGAGAACGTGGCTGGGAACGCATGCGTAACAATATGCCGCAGCGCACAAAACATTGATCCATATTCGCTATTTACATTTTACTATGTGGTCACTAAGTACACGGGCGACTTTACTTACCGAGGAGTGAACCATGGCCAACCCAAATGATGTCGTTATTGTCAGCGCACTGCGTACAGCAGTGGGCTCATTCAACGGGGCATTTGCAACTCAACCTGCGCATAAACTGGGGGAAGCCGTCCTGAAAGCGATTCTGGCGCAAACCAAAGTACCGGCTGAAAATGTCTCCGAGGTTATTCTCGGTCAGGTGCTAACCGCAGCTCAAGGCCAGAATCCTGCCCGGCAAGCCGTCATCAATGCAGGCATTCCCAAAGAAACTCCTGCGATGACGATTAATCAGGTTTGCGGCTCAGGCCTGCGCGCCGTAGCGCTGGGCGCTCAAGCCATCATGACGGGTGACGCAGAAATCGTGATAGCGGGCGGTCAGGAAAGCATGTCCATGTCGCCGCATGCAATCTATATGCGCTCAGGTATCAAGTTTGGTGATGCGACACTGAAAGATACGATGATTGTCGATGGGCTCTGGGAAGCATTCAATAATTACCATATGGGCACAACTGCTGAAAATATTTCCAAACAATTCGAGATCAGCCGCGCCGATCAGGATGCATTCGCACTCGCCTCCCAGCAAAAAGCCTCCGCAGCGCAGAAAGCGGAGAAATTCAAAGACGAGATCGTTCCCTACATTATCAAGGGTAAAAAAGGCGACGTTACAGTCGATGCCGATGAATATATTCGCCACGATGCAACACTCGATGCACTCTCTGGCCTGCGTCCGGCGTTTGACAAAGAAGGCACTGTAACGGCCGGTAATGCATCCGGTCTTAACGATGGAGCTGCCGCCGTCATGCTGATGATGCGTAAGAAGGCCGAAGAATTGAAATTGACGCCGATCGCCCGCATTGCTTCCTGGGCACATGCTGGCGTCGACCCTAAAATCATGGGCACCGGCCCTATTCCCGCATCAAAGAAAGCGCTGGAGAAGGCAGGATGGAAAGTCGAAGACCTTGATCTGATCGAAGCGAACGAGGCATTTGCAGCCCAAGCACTCTGCGTCAATCGCGGCATGGGTTGGGATCAGTCAAAAGTAAACGTCAATGGCGGCGCAATCGCTATCGGACATCCGATCGGCGCTTCGGGCGCGCGCGTACTCGTTACCTTGTTGCATGAGATGAAACGCAGCAATGCAAAAAAAGGCCTTGCTACCCTCTGTATCGGCGGTGGTATGGGTGTCGCCATGTGCGTCGAAAAAGCATAGGAGTATTGTAATGGCACAACGTAGAGCACTCGTTACCGGTGGAACCCGCGGTATTGGCAAAGCAATATCCATCGCGCTGAAACAGGCAGGCTATAAGGTCGCGGTTAATTACGCGACGAAAGATGATGTGGCGCAAGCTTTCACCAAGGAAACCAAAATCGAGGCATTCAAATGGGATGTCGCCGATTTCGATTCGTGCGCCGAAGGGATCAAGCTGGTCGAGGAAGCGCTTGGCGGTTCGATCGACATTCTTATTAATAACGCCGGTATAACCCGCGACGGCTTCCTGCATAAAATGACACCGGAAAGCTGGCTTGCCGTTATCAATACCAATCTTAATTCCTGCTTCAATATGACGCGCGCCGTCATTGAAAAGATGCGTTCACAGGAATTTGGACGCGTGGTGAACGTCAGCTCGGTGAATGCGCAGCTAGGTCAATTTGGCCAGACTAATTATACCGCTGCAAAAGCAGGCGTGCTTGGTTTTACGAAAGCGCTGGCGCGTGAAACAGCCGCGAAGGGCATTACGGTGAATTCGATTGCGCCTGGTTATATCACGACCGATATGACAGCCGGCGTGCCCGATGAAGTATTGAAAAAAATTATTTCCGGTATTCCGGTAGGACGCATGGGCGAGCCTGAAGAAATTGCCCGCGCCGTTTTATTCCTGGTCGCCGATGAAGCAGGTTTCATTACCGGTGAAACCCTCTCCATCAATGGCGGTCAGTTCATGGAATAATTACTTTACGATTTCGTTCATCAGGTCTTCGATATTATCGACGACGACATAGAGATCACGTGTCTCGCGGCGGGCAAAACCCGTCGAGATAATTCGCTCCATCAGAGCGATCAGGTGATCCCAATAGCCTTCATGATTGAAGACGATGATCGGCTTGTTGTGTAGCTCAAGCTGTTTCCAGGTCAGAATTTCGAACAATTCATCCATGGTGCCGAAGCCGCCGGGAAGAATGACGAATTTATCTGAGCGGCGGTACATCAGCTCTTTACGCGTATGCATCGTATCGACAATGATAATCTCATTGAGCGATTGGTGCTCGTTTTCAATATTTCGCAGGGATTCCGGAAACACGCCCGTTACCCAGCCGCCCGTTTTCATCACGGAGTTAGCCACAGCACCCATGATGCCGCAGTCACCACCGCCGTAAACGAGCGAGATGTTTTTCTCAGCCATACGTTTGCCGAGGTCTTTTCCCATATCTAAATGGACTTGTGGCACCGCATTCTGTGCACCACAAAATACGCAGACAGCTTTCTTGATGCCATCCAGTCGTTGAGTCGTTGCATTCATATTTTATTATTCCGCTTTCATTAATTGACGTTCGCGAACCGTGACGTGTGCCGTTAAAATGTTAATGGCGGATGATGTTTTCATCACGGTGAAGAGAAAGACCAGTGTTATGAAACCAAGCCCGCCAAACAGCAGAGCCATTTCGCCGACGCGAAGCTGGCTGAGCGGAATGGACAGCAAAGTCACCACTGTCATGCCGGTCACCCCAAGCAGGATAACCATCCACATCATGAAGAGCATTTTTAAGGTGCGCTTCACTTTCAAACGCGCGATCGTCTTGCGATCGTCGTCGGCATAGCTCGAATAAATGTTATTCATTGCACTCACTTCTTGCCGTTCCTGCACAATTCTCTCCTTTTCTTGGTGAAATCCAGCAGACTGGTACTGCTGGAGTGCCTGCTGCCAGAGAAAAGTTGGCTTTAATGAAGGAAACACCTTCAAAGCTGGCATCCTTGGTGCGTTTGATTCAAGTTTGTTTCCGCGAAATCAGCGCCGTCGCATTGCGTGTGCCGCATGTCGGCGTTGACAAGAGATAGTCCTATGCATGCGCGCGCCGGAAAAATTGGCGCTGCGGCAATTGCCTTCGGTTAATTCGTTCGGTGAAATCCGCCGCCGTTAGATTGGCCTGGCGTAGATTGATATGGCTTAGATCGGCATTTTTGAAAAGCGACAGCGTAAAATTGCCGGAAAGCCCATTGGCACTCGTCATGTGCGCGCCTGAAAAGTTTGCCCCTTCCGCCGTAACAGAAGCGAAATTCGCTCGCCGCAGATTCGTCCCGGAAAAATTGGCGCCATTCAACATGGCTTCGGTGAAATCAGCTTCCTGCATCGTACCAACCGCCGTCATATCAACGCCGGTAAGAATCGCGCCGCGCAATGAGGCTTGCGTCAGGTTCGCCCCTGCCAGGCTGACATTACGAAGATCTACATTTCGAAAATTGACGCGTTTACCTTCTGCGCCATGCGTCTCCAGCCAGAGGACATGGCGGCGAAGCATGTCATCGACCTGCTCCTGATTGACGACAACCGGCGCTTCATCCGCAGGCTTTGGCCCGCCCATGGTTGCCGTAAATTCCGTCTGTCCAGCCTCTTCACTCATGTGACCGTTATGCCATCCCTGTGCATATCCATAGGATTGATACGAGTCCGGTACTATGTGGAACGCTTCAGACGCAACGGCTCCGCCCGTAGCGGTGTGGCCGTTCTGGTGGCCATTCATATAGCTTTGGCCGCCGGTATTCTCTGTCACATTCTTTTCACCCAGTACGTCTGGATTCATAGTTGGTTGCTCGGTAAGAATAACGATATAATAACCAATACTATACCAGAAAACGTTACCAATTCGTTATTTAGGCATTATTTGTTAGCAAAAAATTGATATGTCCCATTTTTCTACCCGGACGTGCGGCCTTTTTGCCATAAAGATGTAGTCTGGCCGAGGGGCTTTTTGCCAGAATGCTTCCGGCCTCGTCAACCTCATCCCCGATCAGGTTCAGCATGCGGGTAGGATGAAGCACCGTTGTCGGGCCGAGCGGCAAACCGGCAACCGCACGCACCACCTGCTCAAACTGGCTGGTGGCGCACCCATCCATCGTCCAGTGACCGGAATTGTGCGGACGCGGCGCCAGTTCATTGACCAGTATCTCGCCTTCTTCGGTCACGAACATTTCCACCGCCAGGATACCAATCAATTTTGAATTGCCTGCCAACGTATGTGCAATTTTTTCTGCCTTGGCTGCGAGCGACGCATCGATTGGCGCCGGCGCAATCGTTTCATGCAGGATAAAATTTTTGTGCACATTATGCACCGGTGGAAACGTGGCGATCTCACCAGATACCGAGCGCGCGACGATGACTGAAATCTCCATCGTGAATTTGACGAAGCCTTCCAGAATGGCCTCGGATGTTTTTAGAGATGCAAAAGCGGTGTCTGCTTCTTGGGCTTCGCGCAAGGTAAGCTGACCTTTTCCATCATAGCCCATTTCAGAAGTTTTCATGATAGAAGGCGTGCCGATTTCCAACGCCGCCTCTTTCGCATCGAGCGATGATCTGATCGCAGCAAACGGCGCGGTCTTGATACCGCATTCATTGATAAATGTTTTTTCACGAATGCGGTTCTGCGTCATCTTCAGCACGTCGGGCGACGGATAGAGCGCGCAATGCCTGGCAACGGTTTCTGCAGCAAAAAACGGAATATTTTCAAACTCCAGCGTCACGACATCGACGCTTTTCGCAAAACTTTTCAACGCCCCCTCGTCACCCCACTCCGCAACAGTTGTTTTAAGACTGACCTCCGCCGCCGGGGAATCTTTTTCAGGCGTAAAAATATGTACGTGATAACCGAGCCGCGCGGCAGACATCGCCGTCATTCGCCCGAGCTGACCGCCGCCTAGAATGCCGATGGTGCTACCGAATGGAAGTGGTGCCATGACTATTTGGGAAACTGAGTGACCGACTTCGTTTGCTTCTCGCGGAACTGGCGAACGCGCTTTTCAATCTTTTTGTCGTTCAACGCCAGAATAGACGCCGCCATCAATGCTGCATTGGCCGCGCCAGGGGCACCGATTGCCAGTGTGCCGACAGGGATACCTTTAGGCATCTGCACGATGGAAAGCAGACTATCCATACCATCGAGCGCCGCGGTTTCCATCGGCACGCCCAGCACCGGCAGATGCGTCAGCGATGCCGTCATACCAGGAAGATGGGCCGCGCCCCCTGCTCCCGCGATAATCACCTTGATACCGTTTTCCGCCGCCGTCGTTGCGAATTCAAAGAGACGCTTTGGCGTGCGGTGCGCGGAAATGATGCGGGTTTCGTGTGAGACTCCCAAATCTTTCAGCATATCGGCAGCCGCCTTCAGCGTCTTCCAGTCGGACTGGGAGCCCATAATAATAGCGACATCGACAGTTGCGCGTGGCATAAGGAATTGATACTCCGAAAAGAAACGAGGACGCTAACCGAGATGACGATAAAAAGCAACCAATCCCTTGCCTCGGGCCACCGTTCCCGCCTTCGGGAGCGGTTCATGACTGGCGGAAATAGCGCACTGGCGGACTATGAGCTGCTGGAAATGGTTCTTTTCGCGGCGCATCCGAGGGGAGACGTGAAACCGCTCGCCAAGCAGCTTATTCAGCACTTTGGCTCATTTGCAGGGGTTATTGAGGCTTCGCCGGAAGCACTGAGCAGCGTGGAGAATGTTGGTGACTCAGCGATTGCCGCTATAAAACTCGTGGGAGCAGCCGCCGAACGCCTGTTGAAACAGCAGGCCAGCGAAGGGCCTATTATTCAGTCATGGACTGCCCTGCTTGACTATTGCAAAGTAGCGATGGCGGCGAAAAAAGTCGAAGAATTCCGTATCCTTTTCCTCGACGCAAAACACAAGCTGATCGGCGATGAAGTGCAGAACCGCGGCACCATAGACCATACCGCAGTTTATCCTCGCGAAGTGCTAAAAAGAGCACTGGAATTCCATGCATCCGCTATCATTCTAGTACATAATCATCCGAGCGGAGATCCGACGCCCAGCAAGGCCGACATCGACATGACCAAGGCGATTGTCCAGGCGGCACGTGCGCTCAACATCAGCGTGCATGACCATTTAATCATTGGCAAAAAAGGGCATTATTCCTTTAAAAGCAACGGGCTGATTTAGTCACAAAAGCTTCATACACAGGCGTAAGATTCTAGCTTAAAATAAGTCGTTATGGCTGAAAAAGTTGCAATTCAGGGCGGTACAGCAGCGGTTGACCTCGGCGCGATTCTGGCGAATCCCGCTTCGATCAACGCCGAGCAGACCTATCATATTGTCCGCAATCTGGTGAACGCGCATCCGGATGCTGAAAAAATCCGTGAATCGCTGGTCACCGCACTTTCTTTTGAAACGGAAAAAGGCAAAAGCGAATTCGGCGCAACAATGACTGACCATTTCGCCGGTACGGATTCGCCCAGCACCTTATATACCAGCCCCTATTCCCGCTCCGGCGCGGGCTCAACCATTGCCGTCACCTATGGCGATACCGAGACGCAGGATGTTTACGTGCTGCTTGCGCGCAAGCGCGACCCGCAGAATCCGTCACAGCTAAAAAACGAATATATTATGGTCGGCGGGTACTTCGAACCGCATGAGCCGGGTCAGCTTGATTCGAAACATCCCTACGATCAGAATTTAGCGCAGACCGCCATTCGCGAATTGCGCGAAGAAACCGGCCTTCAACTTCCAGAAGGTTATGTACCGCATCCTCTCACCGTCAATAGCGACTACGGCGTCAGCAACGATCCGCGTCTGCATACGGTCAATGCTTTTTACCATGTGGGTCTGACCGGCCCGCTCTCTTCACGCCCGAATCTGCAACCGAATGACGATGTCGCCGAATTGGTGTGGGTCAACGCGAAAGATATTACGTTTCACCCAGAAATTGGCCCGCAACTTTTTAACAGCGATCAGTCCCGCTACGTTGTGCATATGCCGAATGGCGATATGAACCTGCGCGACGGATTTGGTGAAGCACTCGATATGGCGGTAGCGCGCACGCGCAACATCATGACCGAATCTTATAAAAACCGGCTGTCCATATTAAAGGAAGAGATGCAGAAACCGAGCTCCGCACTGGGGCCGGAGGCGGATAACTATCACCGCCAGACGCTACAACGCCTCAATGATAAGGCGCTTGGCCAGCAAAACTGGGCTGACCTTGCGACATCCCAAAATGCAAAAGCAACGATCAATCGTTGATTACCGCCGGGACTATGCGTTATAACGCGCGCATGTTCATCGTCAGCGCATTTTACAAATTTTTTCCCTTCCCGGAATATGCGGATTGGCGAGCAAAACTGCTTGAATTCATGGAAAGAAGTCAGGTTTTCGGCACTGTTCTACTCGCGCCGGAAGGAGTCAATGGAACAATTTCCGGCAGTGAAAATAATATCATCGCTATTAAGCACCTGCTGGAATCAATTCCCGGATGCGCCCCTCTCACCTGCAAATTGAGTGAGCATGAAGCCCATCCCTTCGGCAAAGCAAAAGTGAAACTCAAAAAAGAACTGATTTCTATCGGCGAAGAAGCCTCGCCGCTGCAAGCAGTCGGCATGCATGTCAGTCCGGAAGAGTGGAATGCGCTTATTTCACGTGATGATGTGATGGTGCTTGATGCCCGCAATTCGTACGAAACCCACGTCGGCACTTTTAAGAATGCAATCGATCCCAAGACGCGTACCTTCAAACAGCTTGCGGGCTTTTCACGTGAACATCTACCGGAATGGAAAAACAAAAAAATCGCCACCTACTGCACCGGTGGCATTCGTTGTGAAAAATTTACGGCTTGGCTGATCAATCAAGGTATCACAGATGTTTATCACCTCGATGGCGGCATTTTAAATTACCTGGAAAAAATTCCTGCCGAGCAAAGCCTTTTTGAAGGTTCGTGCTATGTGTTCGATGAGCGCACCGCCGTCGATCACGCGCTCGATGCCGACGAGGACATTACATATTGCCCCTCTTGCGGCCATTCGCTCACGGGAGAAGACAGGCGACACGAATTATATACCGTTGATAAAAGCTGTGCTTATTGCGAAAGCTACGCGCCAAGCAATGTCGATTATATGAGAGCCTAAGAAATGGCGTGCCCGATTTGCGACAAACCTACAATGAAAGAATTTCGCCCGTTCTGTTCAGAGCGATGCAAGCTGCGCGACCTCGGTCATTGGGCGTCGGGGACATACGCTATACCTGTGAGAGATTTATCCACAGAAGATGACTCAGGTCACACCGAAGACATGAAAGACGAATAGTTTTTCGTCTGCCTCAACGTAAACGCGTAATCGTACGCGAAAAATCAAAAAGATATTGCCCGCCAATATTCCGATGTTAACACAGTATGCTTGCTGCGCATGCGCATCGTAAACGCAGTTCTCAAAAAAACTTATCCATGGAGATGTAAATGGGAATTCCATCCTGGTTTGGTCCAAACAAAATTTTCAGCGGTTCCGGCGCTCAATTCATTCTGGGTACGCTTGGCAACGATCTTATCAAAGATACATCCGGCAACGACACAATCGTCGGTGACCCAATGTATGCGACTACTTTCACAAGCCTGGTTGATTCCGGTGAGGGCGGCGAATATTGCTATGAATTCAAAGGCAATGATATTATCAAGGCGGGCTCCGGTAACGACCTTATTTATGGCGATGCGGCGATCGGCGTGCCGGGCCTCAATTCTCTCGAAAATTCTATTTTCGACTACAGCGGCGCTGGCAATGACTGTATCAACGCAGGCTCTGGCGACGACACGATTTATGGCGACACCGAATTTACCTATTTACCTCCGCAAGACACCGGCGAAGGCGGCGAAGTTAACGCCGCATCCCTTACCCGCTCGCTCCTGACGGAAGGTGAAGGCGGTGAAGCGCAAGGCGGCAACGACACCATTAACGGTGAATCCGGCAACGATCTTGTTTATGCTGGTGGCGGCAAAGACATTGTTTATGGCGGCACCGGCAACGATACGCTGGATGGCGGCGATGGCTGCGATTACCTCAATGGCGAAGGTGGAGACGACGTACTGATCGCAAACGGCGGGTATGATACGCTGGATGGCGGCATCAGCGGCAACGATCTTTTCGTCTTTACCTGCGAAACGGATGGCGGCGTCATTAAAAGCTTCCAGAAAGCTATTGAGAAGATCGATCTTTCCGCTTTCTACGGCCTCGACTTCAATGATCTTACCATCAGCACCGCTGCAGGTAATACGACCGTTCATGTTCCGGAACATGGTGGATTCGACATTATCGTTGAAAAAGTTACCGGACTGACGGCGGCAAACTTTATTTTCGACCACGTCTAATTACAGCTTACAAGTCGTAAGACTTGCCTTCAGCTCAAGCGAAGCAGCCGCAAGGGTGCTTCGCTTTTCTTTATGTTACAGCCTTGGGATCTTCGTGGATAATGATTTCCGCCTCTCCCACGCTTGCCAAAATTTTCTGACGTACGCCGGCAGCTATATCGTGCGCGCGTTTAAGTGAAAGCGACTCATCCAGATCGAGATGGAATTGAATGAATATCTTGCTTCCCGAGCGGCGCGTCTTCAGCTCATGGTAACCAATAATATCCCTATCGCCGTTCAGTATATCGACAATGTCCTTGCGTACTTCATCAGGCAATTCGCGGTCCATCAGATTGTTAAATGCGCGTACGCCAATGGAAAAAGCCGTTGTCAGGATATACATAGCGATTGCAACAGCCAGAACGGGATCAACAACCGCCCATTGTGGTCTGGATGCAAGAAAGAGCGATACGATAATGGCTGCATTCATGAGTAAATCGCTAAAATAATGCATAAGATCAGCTTCAATAACGATAGAGCCCGTCTTCTTTGCGACATACCGCTCGTAAAGCACGATTACCAAAGCGCAAACGATTGAAATAATTAACACAACAATACCCGACAGCGCATGTTCGACTGGTTGCGGATCGAAGAAACGATGGGATGCTTCGTAAATTAAAAACAGCCCGGATGCGCCAATGAAGGCAGCCTGCACAAGCCCGACAATATCCTCTATCGCATCATGCCCGAAGCTATGGTCATCATCCGCGGGTTTAGCTGAATAAAGCAGCGCCAGCATGTTGCAGGTAGAAACGACGACGTCCAGGCTGGAATCCAGCAGTGAGGAAAGCAGGCTGACCGAATCGGTGACCAACCACGCGTAGGCTTTGCATAAGACAAGGAACACAGACAGGCTGATAGAAAGATAAACAGCTCTTTTATTCAGCGTAAAATGATGTTCACGATGACTCATTTTATATCATCCTCCAACACTACTATAGTTAAAGCAGTCACTCGAGGCAAATCCACTTTTCTCAGGCAAATGAAACCTTTGAGCGACGCCGGTTATATTTCTGCTGGCCCAATGGCACTTCCATATTGTCATCTTGCAACCGACGGCTATATTTGCCCCTCTTTACTCTGGAGGATTACAGCATGCAGAAAGCCCGTATTGTCACCCTTATCGGCGGCACCGGTTTTATCGGCAAATATGTCGTTAAGCATTTAGCGGCCGAAGGATATGTCATCCGCGTTGTTTCGCGCGATCCGGAAGGCGCGCTTTCACTGAAGACATCCGGCGATGTCGGTCAAATCGTGCTTCAATATGGCGATCTGGCCAAACCTAAGACGCTGGAAGGCCTCCTCGATGGCTCCTTTGCGGTTATCAATCTGGTCGGCATTCTTTTTGAGCGTGGGCGGCAGAATTTTTCCGCGTTGCATGCGCAGGGAGCGGAAAAGCTTGCCAAAATGTGCAAAGACGCGGGCGTGCAGCGCTTCGTCCATATTTCCAGCCTGGGCGTTGATAAAGCGACTTCCTCAAAATATGCCAAAACCAAATTCTTCGGAGAAAAAGCGACGCTGGCAGCATTTCCGGAAGCTACTATTCTGCGTCCCGGCGTAGTATTCGGCCCCGAAGATAATTTTTTCAACCAATTCGCGAATATATTGCGTATCGCCCCCGCATTTCCACTTTTTGGCGGCGGCAAAACCCGCTTTCAGCCTGTCTATGTCGGCGATGTCGCGGAAGCAGTGCTCCAGGTTTTGGAAAACCAGAATACTCAAGGGAAAATCTATGAGCTTGGTGGCCCCGATATCGTAACGTTCAAAGAAATTTTACAATTTACAGCAGATACGATTCGTCGATCGCCCTGTTTCTTCAATCTGCCTTTCACACTGGCTTCGCTCGGCGCAACCTTTGCGGAGTTCATTCCTACCCCGCCGCTTACGCGAGATCAGGTGCGGCTGCTGCATTATGACAACATCGTCAATGACACCATGCTTTCATTCGCCGATCTAGGTATCCAGCCGGAATCTTTCCGCCTGACCGTACCAAGTTACCTGCAACGATTTGTCCTTAATCAGCCCCAGACCGCCTAACACTCAATGCGCACACTTTACCACACGCCCCTTTCCCCTTTCTGCCGCAAAATCCGTGTGCTTTTGAAGGAAAAGGCGTTGGAGGCAGACTTGGTTAACGAGCCCGTATGGGAGCGCCGCGCCGATTTTTTCGCACTTAATCCGGCGGGTGAAGTTCCTGTGCTGCAGGATGAAAATGGCCTAATCATTTCCGGCAGCTACGCCATCGCTGAATATCTGGAAGAAGGTTATCAGGAAACAAACTTTCTCGGCAGCACCTTGCATCAGCGTGCCGAAGTCCGCCGACTGATTACATGGTTTGATTTTAAATTTTATCACGAAGTGACGCAAAAAATTCTTTACGAAAAAGTGTTCCGCCACCTGACGCGCGATGGCGGCCCTAACTCGGAAGCAATACGCGCCGGTAAGGGTAATATGCTCTACCATCTGGATTACATTGCCCACCTGACCAAAGAACGCACCTGGCTGGCAGGCGAAACCTTCACGCTGGCGGATATTTCTGCTGCCGCGCACCTTTCGGCACTGGATTACCTCGGCGATATTCCATGGTCGCATAATCCCAGCGTCAAGGATTGGTATGCGCTGGTGAAGTGCCGTCCCTCTTTCCGCCCGCTGCTCAAAGACCGTATCAGTGGTTTTATGCCCCCTGGCCATTATGAGGACCTGGATTTTTAATTAAAGCGCCCTATTTGTTCTTTAGCAGGAAAATTTATGACCGATATAACTATCTATACCACCCCAATCTGCCCGTATTGCAATCGCGCTAAGGATTTGTTGAAAGCAAAGGGAGCTTCTTACAAGGAAATCGATGTTTCTAGCGATCCCTCCATTCGGGATGCAATGGTTGCCAAAGCCGGCGGACGCCGCACAGTGCCGCAGATTTTTATCGGCGACACCCATGTCGGAGGATTTGACGATCTTTCTGCGCTTGATAAAGCGGGTAAGCTTGATCCCATGCTCGCGGCATAATTATTCTACTGCGTAAGCAGTCAATCGTGCTGTTATATAAGCGGCAAAGGGCGTGATCAGCAGGAAATAACCGCAGAGAAAAAGCATTTCGTTAGAAAACACCGCTTTTGTCGAAGCGATGCTGCCAAGAATGAGGATGGGCAACGCGAGTGGCAACACCAGTAAGACCACAATCATTTCTCCTCCGCGGAACGCAAGGCTGGCGGCAGCCGCGACACTACCCAGCATGACGAGCGATGCCATCCCTAAACCAAGCGTGAGCATTAAGTAAGGGTAAAGTATTGGCTTCACGTTTAACATGATGGCCAGCAATGGCGTTAAGAATAACAGCGGTATTACTACGATTAGCCATTGCACGGCGCACTTAAGCAAGACAAGCCACTCGGCAGCCAGAGGCAGCAAACGCCACTGCTCCAGAAATCCGGAAGCAAAATCACGTGCGAACATGCGATGCTGAACAATGGTGAAAATAATCATCATCGACGCCCAGAGAATACCGGTCTTTTCCGATATATCGGGCATGCCGGGTGGCTGGGACATAACGAAAAATAAAACAACCAGCGCATAGAAAGCCGCAATCTGCAGGGTTTCGCCTAAACGACGCCAGCTACTAATCATTTCCAGGTGAAAAAACTCCCACATACGATCATTCCACCTGCATCATAGGAGCAAATTCAACCAAGTTTAAAAGCCGGATTCCCGATTCCGCCTTGGGCATGAATGTACCGTGGCTAGAAAGTATGATTGCGCCGCCGCTCTGCGTACGCGTGCGAATGAGCCCGGAGAGCAATTCCTGTCCCTCAGCATCGAGATTCACATATGGTTCATCCAGTAGCCAGAGCTTTGCTTCCGTAAAGATCAGGCGAGCAAGCGCAACACGCCGCTGCCAGCCTGCCGATAAATCCTCGACGCGCTCCATGAGATAGCACTCTAACGAAAAAAAATTGATTGCAGCCGGTAACAGCATTGTTTTTTTATGTGTAGCTGCCCAAAAACGTAAATTCTCTTCTACGGTGGCACCCTCTTTCAGTGCATGACGATGGCCAATCAATTCTAGACTGATTCGTTCTGAAACAGTTACAGCGCCCCCCGAAAGAGGGTGGATTCCTGCGATGGCTTTTAGTAACGTGGTTTTGCCGCAACCATTTGGCCCTTGCAAAACCAGTACTTCATGTGGCCCGAGACTGGATTTCAGGTTTTGAACCAGTACCCGCCCCTGTCGGATCAAGGTCACACCCGCCATGGAAAGTAGTGCTGAATCAGTCATTTCCGGTGCTGCAACCCTGTGGTTTAGGAAACTATTAAACTATTTCCCGTAAAAGATGCACTATATATCGATTAGTGCAAGCACGAAAGGAAACCGCACATGACCTCGAAGGATAGCTTTAAGTCGAAGAAGACTCTCTCCGCTGCCGGTAAAACCTATACCTATTATTCCCTGCCGGATGCCGCGAAAGCCATGGGACTTGACCTGAAGGAGCTCCCCTTCTCGCTAAAAATCCTCTTCGAGAATCTGTTGCGATTCGAAGACGACCAGTCGGTGAAGAAAGAAGATATTGAGGCCTTCAAACATTGGCTGAAAAATAAAACCTCGGACCGCGAGATTGCGTATCGCCCAGCCCGCGTGCTCATGCAGGATTTTACCGGCGTTCCCGCTGTCGTAGATTTGGCAGCGATGCGCGATGCGGCAGCTAAAAAAGCGGGGAAAGCGGAAGCGATCAACCCGTTATGCCCCGTCGATCTCGTCATCGATCACTCCGTGCAAGTCGATAAATATGCAAGCAGCGCTGCGTTCAGAGAAAACGTCGATCTCGAAATGGAGCGCAATATCGAACGCTATGCATTCCTGCGCTGGGGCCAGCAAGCCTTCACAAATTTCCGCGTCGTTCCTCCTGGAACCGGCATCTGCCACCAGGTGAACCTCGAATATCTTGCGCAGGTCGTCTGGACAAAAGATGAAAATGGCGAAACCGTCGCTTACCCGGATACGCTTGTCGGCACGGATAGCCATACAACCATGATCAATGGCCTTGGCGTTCTTGGTTGGGGCGTGGGCGGTATTGAAGCGGAAGCTGCGATGCTCGGCCAGCCGGTATCCATGCTGATTCCGGATGTCGTCGGATTCCAGATGTCCGGCAAATTGAAAGAAGGCGTCACCGCGACCGATCTGGTGCTGACCGTTACCAACATGCTGCGCTCGAAAGGAGTTGTCGGCAAATTTGTAGAATTTTACGGCGCCGGCCTTGAAGGACTGCCACTAGCCGATCGCGCTACCATTGCAAACATGGCGCCGGAATATGGTGCAACCTGTGGTATCTTCCCCATCGATGAAGAAACGATTGCTTACCTTAAG
Source organism: Rickettsiales bacterium (assembly GCA_046348685.1). Classification (GTDB taxonomy): domain Bacteria; phylum Pseudomonadota; class Alphaproteobacteria; order Rickettsiales; family UBA998; genus JAXMDT01. The sequence continues at coordinate 200,529 of JAXMDT010000002.1, read as the reverse complement.
CTCACCGCGCGCGATGACAGTCGCATTGCGCTGGTTGAAACCTACGCCAAAGCGCAAGGCATGTGGCGCGACGGAGATGGCAGTGACGTCATTTACAGCGATACGCTTTCACTTGATCTGTCCACCGTGCAGCCGTGCCTGGCTGGTCCGAAACGCCCGCAGGATAAAATCGTGCTTGGCGATGCCCCGAAATCTTTCAATGATTCCCTGCCTGCGCTGAATACCGGCACCACGCCGGATGGCACGCGCGTGCCTGTTGCCGGCATGGATTGCGATATCGGCCATGGGGACGTGGTCATCGCCGCGATTACCAGCTGCACCAACACTTCGAATCCTTATGTTTTGATGGCTGCGGGCATAGTCGCCAAAAAAGCAAACGCGCTCGGCCTCAAAAGCAAGCCGTGGGTAAAAACGTCTCTCGCCCCTGGCTCCAAAGTCGTGACGGAATATCTTGCGAAAGCAGGATTACAAAAAGACCTCGATGCACTTGGCTTCAACCTTGTCGGTTATGGCTGCACCACCTGCATCGGTAACTCAGGCCCATTGCTCGACGCATTTGAAAATACCATCAAAGATAACGGCATGGTGGTTTGCTCGGTGCTTTCCGGAAACCGCAATTTTGAAGGCCGCGTCCATCCGCTGGTCAAAGCGAACTATTTGGCCTCGCCGCCTCTGGTGGTTGCTTACGCTATCGCTGGTTCGCTTAAAATTGATATTACGAAAGACGTCATCGGCACCAGCAAAGACGGCAAACCGGTTTACCTGAAAGACATCTGGCCAACCGCTAAAGAAGTTTCGGATGCCGTCAATTCCTGCGTCACCTCTGAAATGTTCCGCGCCAAGTACGCTGATGTATTCAGCGGCGATGACGTCTGGAAATCGATTAAAACCGCCAGCGGTAAAACGTATAGCTGGGACAATGCGAGCACCTACGTGCAGAACCCGCCGTTCTTCGAAGGCGCAGCCGCATCCACGGGCGGCAACATCGAAGGGGCTAGCATCCTCGCGTTGCTGGGCGACTCCATCACTACCGACCACATTTCGCCGGCCGGTAATATTTCTGCAACCAGCCCCGCTGCGAAATATCTCGAAAGCCATGGCGTGACCAAAAAAGACTTCAATTCTTACGGTGCACGTCGAGGCAGCCATGACGTCATGATGCGCGGTACCTTTGCAAATATCCGCATTAAAAATGAAGTTGCCCCTGGTACGGAGGGTGGCGTCACCAAATACATCCCGAGCGGCGATGTCATGTCCATTTATGATGCGGCAATGAAATATCAGCATGACGGCACTCCTCTCGTTGTGATTGCCGGTAAGGAATACGGCACTGGCTCTTCCCGTGACTGGGCGGCTAAAGGCACGCGCCTATTAGGTGTCAAGGCTGTCATAGCGGAGAGTTTTGAGCGCATTCACCGCTCCAACCTGGTCGGCATGGGCGTACTGCCTTTGGTCTTTAAGGATGGCGTGACGCGAAAAACACTAAATCTCGATGGGACAGAAAAAATCAGCATTCTCGGTCTGGAAAAAGGCATTACCCCACGCATGAACGTAACATGCCGCATTACGCGCAAGGATGGAAAAACCGATGATATTCAGTTGCTTTGCCGGATAGATACGCTGGATGAGCTTGCGTATTACCAGCATGGCGGCATTCTGCAGTATGTGATGTCAAATTTGACAAAAGCGGCTTAATACAGGAAGATAAACCTTACTTAACATGAAGTAATGACATCATTTTGTCATAATGGCGGGGTAACTTCATTCTATGTCGCAGATCGAACAGCACGAAGATAAGTATCACCCAGACGCCGTTTCGCGGATCATCATGCTCGTGTACGGGACGATGGAACATGGCGGGCCTTTCTGGTGCTATGTTGCGGTGAAGCCTTCCATGTATGATAAGTTCAAGGAAGCAGAAAAGTCTGGCAACCTTGACCTCTATAATTTTGAACCGTTCGGCGAGATCATCGTTTCTGCCGAAGGCGAAACGCCGCCGGAAGAAGTCACCATGAAAGTGGCGGAGCTTTATAACACCGATCCGTCAAAGTTCTTCCAGCCGGTCGATCCGATGAAAGTCATCTCTGACCGGATCGATGAGATGAAACGTAAAGATTCCGAAAACGAATAATTTAATCGGACATGATGTGATTGGGTTTGTGCCCTTCGCTCATCATTACGTCCTTATCGCTTTTGCGAACATAAATACCGTATGAGCAGCGGATTGTTTTAGTATCAGAACACACATCCACCTTCTCTGCCAGGCGGTAATTCTTCCATTCATTATTAAAGCTCGGATATTTTTTAAAGAAAGAGACAATATCGAAGTTTTTCGGCAGCCGGCGCATCTCCGGGCTGTTTTCCACGAAAACCACGCCAGGTTTTTTATTGCGAAGATCATCTGCCAGTGCGTTCGGCAGGAAATTTTTTGTAAATTTCACCTGGTCTGTTTTTTCCTTGTTCACAAAATCCGCCAGTTGCCACAGGCAATCAAAACGTGATTCATTAATTGCGTTTTTGGAAATTTGCAGAAGGTTAGTTGCCCAGGTCGATGTTCCGTAAAGCGCAAACTGATTATTATTCTCGGTAAGGTATTTTTCAAATGTCCGGCGTATTTCCGGGCGTAACCGCGTGTAATTTTTTGGATAGCCGGTACGTGACTGACGTTCTATCTGGCTGTCGATATGGGTGATGAAGAATTTTCCCGTGAAATGTGACCATGCCGGGATCATAATAAATACGGCAAAAATACCAAGTACCAAACGCTGGGTGGCGGGGGTTAAATAAATGGACGGCAGCGGCGTCGTCACGACCATATAAAAGAGATATACCATAACCATAAAGCTTACGGCATAGAATGGGTAGATCGTATAAAACCAGCCCGAATTCAGGGAATAAATAAGCGTCGTCGCAGCAAGAACTGTACACAGATAAAGAATGTTAGCGATATTCTTACGCGCACTGGCAATCAGGGCCATGACCGCAAAGCCTGCAATGAACCAGGGCACGTAAGGGAAATATTCAGCGCGCAGGTGTTTAAGCCGGGCACTGAGTTGCGGTAAAGCGCCTTTATAGGTTTCAAGCGCTACCGGCAAAACGTTCTGCACATAGCCCGGCGTAATAAAATAAATGGTGATACCGAAAGCCGCACAAGCCGCCGCCACCCCCCAGTTTTCCGATGTAAACATCTTCAAGAAAGACCGGCGGCGTGCCAGCGTATAAAGGCAGACGAAAACAGGCAGAATAAGATAGTAAGGCTTCAGCACACTGCCAACACCAATCATGAAACCAATCAAAAAACGTTCGATCCGCGATAGCTTGCTGCTCTGAAAAAACGGCGCATGCAAAAAAAGATACGGCAAGGCGAGAACGACGGTGAGGTGCTCCCGATCCGAAAAGACTTCTGCGAAAAAAGAATAAACGCACAGCGCGATCATTGCTGGCGCTATTATCCATGCGGTTTTTAATGCGGTGTGCGTGGTGTTTTTAAATGTTTCGTAGGCAATATGCGCGCAAAGTCCCAACGAGACCACGACCAAGAAAGTCACAAAACTATCGAGCGTATATTTAACCGGAATATCGGTAACATTCGCCAGTGCGACCGGCACAGTGTAAAGGAAATGAATGAATGGCGGCGCGACTTCGAACAGGTCTTTGTAGAGCGTTGCCCCGGCCAGCATGCGCTTGGTCTGATAGAGCAACGTCATATTGTCATTATTGAGGCCGATATAGCCATGAATCCATAAAGCGGCGATACAGGCTGCAAAAATAACAGAAAGCGCCCCCCACGCTGCAATAAAGGGCAACTGGTTTAAAAATTTCTCTTTTGAATACATATGGTTAAAAAACACAAACTAACGGCAGTTGTATTACTCCATTTATCATCAATTTTCAAGTCCAACTCACGTGAATTCGACGTAATGTTGGCATGCAGAATCCGTCCTTATTAATTCATAGAACCGTCATGGAACTGTCATGTTCCGTGAATACAGTGATATATAGTGAAAAAGCACAATATTACGATGGAGTTGCAACATGGCTGATGAAAACAATGGTGGTGATTTTCTTGTTAACACCGCGAAATTCTTAGGGAAAGTGACCCTGGCTGTTGTTGCGACCGCTGTATTTGCTGACGATATCGGCAAAGGTATCGCCACCCTCGGAGAAAAATCGGATCCTGGCTTCTGGAAATCGCTGACAGAAGGCTTTGGCGGGCTTTTTACCGGTGCAAGCACTTTAGCATCTACTATTTTAGCCACCGTTACCAACGCTATTTCACCAACAGAATTTAAGGCAGATGATTTTACCACGCTTGCTAAAGACGGCGCTAAATTAGGGCTTTCCGGGGTGGGCAGCACACTTTGGGATCAAGCCGCAGCCTCCCCTATGGGCGTACTTATCAAGGACCATCCCCTACAAGCTTCGGCAATTGCCGTTGGTGGCGGTGCGGTAGCTGAAGTTGTTGGCCGCTGGACGCAGAAAGTGGCGCATGACAATGCGGTCAATGTGAACATCAATCCGGCCTATAAATCCTAGTTTTCATGTGAGTCATCTCAAAAATCCCCGCTAACAGCGGGGATTTTTTTATTAAGAAGCAAGCGCTTCCTTTAACCAGATAGTCATCGAACCTTCATCAAACTGTCACATTACGAGCCTATTCTTTGGGTTAGAAGATAAGAAACCATCACGCTGTCGCAGGAGAAAACCATGGCGTTGGAACAAGAACCAAAACAGGAAAACAAAGAAGGCAGCAGCGTCCTCAGCAAAGTGCTATGGGGTGCCGCCATCGCCGGTGCAGCCGTAGGCGCAGTGTATGCAGCAGCTCCGGTACTACATAGTGTTGGTTCTGTTGCAGAATGGACTGCCGATAAATTTTTTACTGTTGCTCAAGGAGTCTCTCCTACGGGTGAAAATGTACATTCTGCCATTGGCACCGCAATTGACAATTTTGGAGAAAAAGCAGGCTTTTTGGGTGACAAGGTGTCAAGTACACTTGGTCAAGTTTTTACTAATCCCAACGCCGCAACAGCCACGACCGAGGGCGTTCTTGATTCCGCCAAGCAATTTACGAACAATTCCTGGGAAGGCATCAAACATGCGACTGGCGTACTTGTAGACCACCCAGCTGCCACGGCGACGATTGCCGGTTCTGCCGTAGTCGGCACCGGCGTCGGCATGGGTGTCAAATCCTGGGCGCAGAAAGTCGGCAAGAATAAGGATTATGATTCCATGGCGGCGCGCATCGAAGCGGAGCGGAGCGGTCAGGATCAATCCCGCACGCTATAAGAATTACAGTCTCCTTCACGGTAAGCCCCGCCTAAACAGCGGGGCTTTTTTTATGCCCTCAAAACCATTGGAGCCGCCATTTTCCTTGCGTCTATGAAACACGGCTGCTAGTCGTTTTGCTTCTGTATGCGAATAAGGGGAGAAAAACATGGGCCTAGCGCGTTACATGGTAAAAAAGTCGGTGGAACAGATTCAGTCGGAATCCACCTCTCTGGGCCTCAAACGCACACTCGGTAAATGGAACCTCGTCAGCCTCGGTATCGGCTGCATCATCGGCGCCGGTATTTTTGTGATGACGGGCCGCGCTGCCGCCGAACACGCTGGCCCCGCCCTCGTTTACTCCTTTATTTTTACCGGCATCGCCTGTGGCTTTGTCGGCCTTTGCTATGCCGAACTTGCTTCCGTTCTGCCTATATCCGGCAGTGCTTATACCTATGCCTATGCCACGCTCGGCGAAGTTTTAGCCTGGACGATGGGCTGGCTGCTTGTCCTGGAATATGGCGTGGCCGCGTCCACCGTTGCCGTGGGATGGTCCGGCTATATCAATAGTTTTCTTCTTGGGTTTAATATCGTCATACCTCCTGAGCTAACAGTGGCTTATGGAGACGTAGTTCCTGTAAACAGCGTCTACCAGTCGATTTTTTCCAATCTTGGTTATAGCTTTAATGACAATAACTATCTGGTTGCCGCAAGCGGGGAACTGGTGCGCGGCGTTTTCAACCTGCCGGCGTTCCTTGGCGTGACCCTGGTGACGATTCTTCTCGTCATCGGCGTTAGCGAATCCGCCAAGGTCAACAATATTATCGTGGCCATCAAAACCACCGTCGTCGTGATGTTCGTCGTTATCGGCTTTTTCTACGTCGACACACATAACTGGACACCGTTTATTCCGGAAAACGAAGGCCCGGGCCGATATGGTTGGGACGGCATTTTCCGCGCCGCCGGTATCATTTTCTTCGCTTATGTCGGTTTCGAAGCCGTATCCACCGCCGCGCAGGAAGCTAAAAACCCGCAGAAAGACATGCCATTCGGCATCCTTGGATCGCTTTTCATTTGCACCCTGCTCTATATGGCGACATCCGCCGTATTAACCGGCATCGTGCCATATACCGATCTCAACGTACCCGATCCGATGGCGGTTGCTGTGGATCACATTGGTCTTGGCTGGTTTGCGTTCCTGATTAAAGTCGGCGCCCTTACCGGCCTGACCTCGGTCATGCTCGTGCTGCTCTACGGCCAGACCCGCATCTTCTATATTATGTCGGCGGACGGTTTATTGCCCCCCTCCTTCTCGAAGATTCATCCACGTTTTAAAACACCGTATATCAACACGATTCTCATCGGCGGCATCGTAGCCGTCGCTGCCGGCATGACACCAATCAGCCTGCTGGGTGACCTGGTGAGCCTTGGCACACTGCTCGCTTTCATCATCGTCTGCTTCAGCGTGTACTATCTTCGCAAGAAACAGCCCGACCTGGCCCGGCCGTTCCGCACGCCATGGGTACCGGTTGTGCCGTTACTTGGCGTCCTGACCTGCGGTTATCTGATCGTTACCATGTTTATTAGTATCCAATCTTTCGATGAGGCTTATTATGTAGGTCATCATCCGGAGGTGCAGCAGATGGTCTCCGAAGGGAAATATGCGACGCCGCTTGACCATTTCCTGACGGCCGGTCAGGAGGAAAAGGATTTTAAAGCCTGGATGCCGTTCGACCCAGAGCATCCCGAAAACGCCAAAAGCAATGTGGTTTTAAAACCAAGCGGGCGGGAAATCCTGATTTATATTCCACCTTATGTACTGCTCGGCGCCTTGATTTATATCTTTTATAGCCGACGGAACAGCAAACTTGGCCAGGAATTTGCAGCCGCGAACAAAGCCGCATAATGGCTTGACGTTCGGGCGGTCATTCGCTATCCCACCAGCGACTGGCCGCATCGTATTGGCGGCCTGCGACGCAACAATAACACTGGATTTAAACCGTGAAAAAACCGAGGTGGATTCGCATCATTTCCCTGTCGTCGGTGCTTTTTGGCGCGCTGCTCGCCATAAATGCGTGCTCTGAAAAAAAACCTTCCCACTCCGCTCCTAAGCCTACCGCCGCAATTGCCGCCCCCACGGTTAAACCGGAAGCCAAGCATGTGCCCGCACCAGCGCCCGCGCCCGTCACCAAAGCAGCACCCGTTGTAAAATATCCAGGCAACATGGTCGGCTGGGTGGAAAACGTTATTCTAAGCCCCAGCGGAGTTAACGTAAAAGCAAAACTCGACACCGGCGCCAAAACATCTTCCGTACGCGCCGAAGTCATTAAAGTTTTTACCAAAGATGGCAAGAAGCGCGTGCTTTACAGCATTGTCGGCGATGACGGCGAAAATAAAGTATACGACAGCGCACTTAACCGCTGGGTTCGTATAAAAAAGAAAGAAGGCGGCTATGTGCGTCGCCCTGTAATTACAATGGAAATTTGTCTTGCAGGACATCAGCTCAAGGGTGAAGTTAATCTTGCCGACAGACCGAATATGATTTATCCCGTGCTGATCGGTCGTAACATGCTTCAGAATAAATTCGTTCTGAACCCAGGCAAAACTTTTCTAACCCAACCCGTCTGCAAGGCTCCCGCTGCATGAAATTTTCCGCGCCCTGGTTATTGGGATTTTTTCTCACAGCAGTTGCCCTGAGCATCTTTGGTTATAAGTGGCTTGGCCTTGGCTTTCCGTTAACGCCAAACACCAAATCCTCCAGCTGGCATGTTGAAGCGAAACTTGAGTTCTCAGGCCGTAACCGGCCGGTGAAAGTCACGATGCGCCTGCCTCAGGGCACGGACCGGATGGCGATCGTGGATGAAACGTTTAACGGCCACGGGTTTGGCGTCAGCCAGACCGAAGAAGCAGAGTTAGGCAATCGCGAGGCCATCTGGACTAAGCGGAAATCCAGCGGGCATGAGGTATTGTTTTATCACTCCGTCATTTATGAACTCAGTGCGCCCGTAGGACGCGAAGGCGAAGTGGAGTCGAAAGGCAAAAAACCCAAGCCGGACGTACAATATCGTTACGGCACGGAAGAATTTAACAAACTAGCGGAAAGCGATCCGCAATATTTTGCGTTGAAATCGCTTATCGATGAGATTCGCGAACGCTCAGCGGATGATGCCTCTTTCGTCACCGAGCTGTTCAGCGAGATTAATGGTCATGCCAACGAACGCATCAAGGCGCTGCGCCAACAGGCAGGCACGGTTTTAAGCGATCCGGCGCTCGCATCATTTATTCTGAATTCAGCGGGTATTCCCACACGTATCGCCAATGGGCTGCGACTTGTTATTGAGGAGCGGAAAGCCGATCTCGTTTCCTGGGTTGAAGTATACACCGACCGCGAATGGCATCCGGTCAATATGGAAAAAGGTGTTTTCGACACGAAAGAAAGCTTGCTTCCCTGGTGGTATGGATCCGACCCGCTGTTCAAGCTGGAAGGCGGCAATGGTCCGCATCTTAGCATTGCCATCAAGCGCAATACGCAGGATTCCATCATTCAAGCGATCTGGCAGGGCAATGAAGCCGCTAAAATTGTCTACAATCTGTCCCTGATGAGCCTGCCGATCGACACGCAGCTCGTATTCCACGTACTCCTGATGGTACCAGTGGGAGCAATGGTGAACGCATTTCTGCGACAATTTATCGGCCTTAAAACCTTTGGTACGTTCATGCCGGTGCTGGTTGCCCTCTCCTTCCGCGAAACACAACTTTTCTGGGGTGTCATCTTATTCACCTTCATCGTAACGATTGGACTGCTCATTCGCAGCTATTTCGACAAGCTGCAGTTGCTCATGGTGCCGCGATTAGCGGCTATTCTCACTGTCGTGGTTTTAGTGATTTCCGGCATCAGTGTGGTGACGCACCATCTGGGCATTTCGGTCGGCCTTTCAATCTCCCTCTTCCCGATGGTGATCCTGACCATGACCATTGAGCGGATGACGCTTTTATGGGAGGAAAGCGGCGCCAAAGAAGCGATTCGCACTGGTATTAACAGTTTGATTGCGGCGATCATTGCTTATCTCTGCATGTATAATGAATTTTCAGCGTATCTGATCTTCACGTTTCCGGAACTGCTGCTGATCGTGCTTGCCATCAACATCATCATGGGTCGCTATAACGGCTACAAACTGACCGAGTATTTCCGTTTCAAGGGACTTCAGGCCAAGTCCAATGTCAGCGCTTAACCTCAAGCTGAAGGACCTTGGCATTCTCGGCATCAACGGCCGGAACCTGGATTACATCTTCAAAAGCAATCCGCGCCGTTATTACCCGCTGGTGGATGATAAGCTGAAGACCAAGACCCTAGCACAGCAGCTTGGCATCCCGACTCCGGAACTCTATGCCGTAATTGAATTCCAGGAGCAGGTGAACCGCTTCGAGGAAATCATGGCGCCGTATAGCGAATTCGCCATCAAGCCAGCCAAAGGCAGCGGCGGCGGCGGAATCATCGTTATGACCGGACGTACGCCTTCCGGCTATATTCGCGGCGGCGGCAGCGTCATGCATCACTCGGCGGTCAAATATCATCTGCATAATATTATGAGCGGTATGTATTCCCTCGGCGGCTCGACGGACAAGGCGCTGATTGAATACCGCATCGAAACCTCCAAAGTCTTCAATAAGATCATGTTCCGAGGCGTGCCGGACATCCGTGTTATTATCTTCAAAGGCGTACCGGCCATGGCCATGCTGCGCCTGCCGACGCATGAATCGGACGGCAAAGCCAACCTTCATAAAGGCGGCATTGGTGTCGGTATCGATATGAAAACCGGCACAACGCTTTCCGGCGTGCACAGAAACAATGTCATTACCATGCACCCTGAAACCGGTTATCCTATTAATGGCCTGCAGCTGCCCGACTGGGAGCGCCTGCTGCATATGACTGCCTCGTTCGATACGATGCTGGGCCTGCGTTATATCGGCGTCGATATGGTATTGGACGAGTTCAAAGGCCCGCTTCTGCTCGAAGTCAATGCCCGCCCTGGCCTCGCCATCCAGATTGCGAACCAGCAAGGCTTAATCCCACGCCTGGAATTGATCGACAAACACGCCGATTCCCTCGGCAGCGTGGCCGACAAAGTTGCTTTTGCGCGGGAACATTTCCAGGTTCCACTGATTCCTGCTTGAAGATTCGTGCAAAGACCGCTACGAAAAGGCGGTTTTGACGATTAAGCCGCTTTAGCTCAGTTGGTAGAGCACATCATTCGTAATGATGGGGTCAGGTGTTCGAGTCACCTAAGCGGCACCATTCCTCACTTTTTATGGGTTCGTGAGAAGTTTTTACTTCGTACTATCTTTCTTCGGCACAAACAGCATGAACTTGGCCAGCGGGAATTTGAAGAGCACGATATAGGTCACATGCATTCCCACAAATAGCAGCATCAGGTTGGCAAATAATTCATGTGATTCTTCCAGCGCTTCGGATAAAAATCCTTTGCTTTCCTCATCTTCATCATCGGCGTAGGCATTGGAAATAAGTTCAGCATTTGCGAGCCCAATGGATTTTCCTTTGTCGAGCGCGATGCCTGTGCCGGTGGCTAAAATTAGGCTCACGGCAATGCCAAGTATCAAGGTTTTGCTGATAGATGGGTGTGTAAAAGCATTATCGAATTTTAAGCCTTCAAATGAAGGATAGAAACGCATCAGCCCAACCTGCCGTTCACCACTGAGCACCCAGAGAAGGCGCAAGGTAATGACGATAGCTACACCATAGCCAAGCCAAGCGTGGACGAGGCCAAGCTCACCTGTGAGGTAGGCCAGTATCGCAAGTATAGCGAGCGTGGCGTGGTAGATGCGTATGCGCTGCATGATGTTCATTGCGCTAGCCTATCAGAATTAGGGGCATCAGGTTTGATGCGCGTCAACTATCGGCAGCTCATATCCGTTTCGATGCACTTGCCGAGACTCAGGCGCAGTGGGTTGGCACTGGCCAGTATTTCGATAAACAGAATTGCTTCCTTATTGAAGTCCCAAATAAAAATCCGCGAGCATCGCTGCAGCGCGGATTTCAATGTTCTATTTAAGTTACCACACCTCGGCTGGTGCCGGGAGTTGTAATCGCCTAAATACGAGCGCAGGCCTATTCCCCTTTCGGGTATTGTATTGAGCCTACTCCCGACGCATGAGCGTGCGGAAGCAGGGCTTTGTGATACGAGCCTACTTTAAAAACTTAATCGCAGTATTTAGGGGATTACAGCCCCCTCGGGGGATACGATAAAATGTTGAGCAATCAATGTCAAAGCAATCAGCCAACAATTCGTCTATCGACATGCAGTAAGGCTTCGGCCTGCTGGAGCTGTATTCTCTTGATTTCAAGCTCCTGCTTCCGCAGATCGAGGACGATATCCTTCATCGCCTCGGTGATGGCAAATTTGATATCCTTCTCGGTCAGTTCGATATGGCTACATTTGCTGCAGAGTTTGTCTTCAAAGACCTGCTCTATCTTGCACAGCACGCACTCGCTCAAATGCTGAAGGTCGTAGGGGCTGAGGCTATAAAAATGATCGGCGAATTTTAAATAAGGATTTTCCATGGTCTACTCCTGTGATATGGTTGATAAAGTTCCCCAAACGGGGGAATAACCATATTCACGAGCAAACAACCCATAATTGATGTGGATAATGTTTGTGCAACTTATTGGTTTGCCGCTGCCCTTCCAAATCCCCGTGTTTCACATCGGATAGTGTGGCTTTCTAATCGGCTGACATCGAAGCGATTAAACGGTTTATCCAGATTCCCCAGTGTTTTTCCGGCTCTAAAATTCTGCACATAATAGGTGCCGCTGAATCCAAGATCTTCCAGATGTTTCAATATGGAATTGATGTCTTCTTCATCCAGCAGGTCAGCGTGGACGGTGGTGCGGATTTCAAGTGGGATGCCAGACGCGATAAGCAACTTCAAGGATCGCTCGAAGAGCGCATAACCATCAAACCCTGTGATGCTTTGAAACAGATCGGTCGGCGCTTTGTAATCCAGTGCCACATAATCGATCAGCTGCTCGCCGAGCATTTTCTCCAGCATATCGGGATTGGTGCCGTTAGTATCCACCTTCACCTTGAAGCTGAGCGACTTAAGATAGCGAGTGAATTCTGGAAGCTGCGCGCTCATCATGCACTCGCCGCCTGAGAGCACCACGCCTTCGAGCAGGCCTTTGCGTGATTCCAGAAACTCGACCACCTGCTGCGGAGGTAATTTGGCAAGCTCTCCCTTCACCAACTCAGGATTATGGCAATAACTGCATGCCATATTGCACCCAGAGAACCATAAAATACAGGCCGTATGCTCAGGGTAATCCTGAAAGGTGAAGGGAGTGATGCTCGTGATGGGGAGCTTGTTTAATGCCCACTGCAACACGCATTCTCCGTGGTGAAGAGTGGCAGGTGCGGCGACGCATTTTCTTTGAAATGCTTGCGCTCCTTATGCTCACCTTTCTTGCCGAGATTGAAGCTGGCCACCGGACGGTGATAGCCCATCACCCGTGTCCAAACGAGCGTCTCTTTGCCGCAGTCGGGGCAATGAGATTGCTCGCCGGTGAGATAGCCGTGGGTTTCACACACGGAGAACACGGGTGTGATGGTGATGTACGGCAGGCGGTAATTCTCGATCACCTTCCGCACCAACCGCTTGCAGGCCTCGCCAGAGGAAATCTGCTCACTCATATACAGGTGTAGTACCGTGCCGCCTGTATATTTGCATTGCAGTTTATCCTGCAGATTCAGCGCCTCAAATGGGTCTTCGGTATAGCCCACGGGAATCTGCGTGGAGTTGGTGTAGTAGATATTCTCCTCGCAGCCCGCCTGGATGATGGCATTGCCGTAGGCTTTGCGATCTTCTTTGGCAAAGCGGTAGGTGGTGCCTTCAGCGGGTGTCGCTTCGAGATTGTAGAGATGCCCCGTCTCTTCCTGAAACTTCTTCAGCTCCACGCGCATGTAATCGAGAATATCCTCGCAGATTTTCATGCCGCGCGGATCGGTGATGTCATAGGCATCGCCAGTGAAGTTGCGCACCATCTCGTTCATACCATTCACGCCAATCGTGCTGAAATGGTTGCGAAGATGCGGTAGGTAACGGCGTGTATAGGGGAACAGGCCGCGATCATACATTTCCTGAATGAACACGCGCTTCTTCTCCAGCGTGGATTTAGCGAGGGTCATCAGCCGTTCGGTTTCCTGAATCAGCCCCAGCATATCGCCTTTGTAACGGTGACCAAGCCGTGCCATGTTGAGCGTCACCACACCAATCGACCCCGTCATCTCCGCCGAGCCGAACAGGCCGTTGCCGCGTTTCATCAGCTCACGCAGATCAAGCTGCAAGCGACAGCACATGCTGCGCACCGCGTGCGGCGCATAGGCATCGGGGTTCTGCACCTTTTCTCCCTTATCGTTCAGCATATACTGGCTGCCAACGAAATTTTGGAAATACGAGCTGCCGATTTTGGCGGTGTTCTCGAAGAGTGCCTTGGCGACAGGGCTTTCCCAATCAAAATCCTCCATCACGTTGACGGTCGGAATTGGGAAGGTAAAGGGCTGACCGTGCGAATCGCCCTCGGTCATCACTTCATAATAAGCGATGACGATTTGCTCCATCTCCGGCTGGAAGTGCTTGTAGGTCATGTCTTCGAGGTTGGTAACGCCACGCTTCATGGCTTCGGCGATAATTTCAGGATCATCAATATCGCGGAACAGGTGGGTGCAGTTCGCGGTTGGGAAATTATCGCGCAGATCTGGCGGCACGGTGATATCCAGGGTGATGTTGGTGAACGGGCTTTGTCCCCAACGCGCCGGAACATTCAGGTTATAGACGAACTGGCGAATAGCCTTTTTGATTTCGATGAACGGCAGCCTATCTTTGAACACATAGGGCGCAAGATAGGTATCAAACGAGCTGAACGCCTGCGCACCCGCCCATTCGGATTGCAGGATGCCAAGGAAGTTAGCCATTTGACCCAACGCCTCGCGGAAATGGCGCGTGGACGACTGGAAACCTTGCCTGCAACGCCGTTGAAGCCTTCATCCAGCAGCGCACGCAAGCTCCAGCCCGCACAATAGCCAGTGAGGCAATCGAGGTCGTGAATATGGTAATCGGCGCGGCGGTGCGCCTGACCCTCTTCGGGCGAATACACATTATCGAGCCAGTAATTAGCGATGATTTTGCCTGCCGAGTTATTGATCAACCCTGCGTTACTATAAGCCGTGTTTGCATTGGCATTAACCCGCCAATCCTGCTGCAGAATGTACTCCTCTACCGCTTGTTTGCAGCTCACCAGCGTGTCCTGCGCGGTGGCGCGATTGCGGTTCAGGATGAATGATTTAAGAGTTTTAACGTAACCTGCTGCTGCCAACTCGTCCTCGATCACGCTTTCCATCGCGCTATCGGCCAGTGCTTCTTTAGAGGTGGAGAGTAACGACATGAACGCATCGAAACTGCCTTCGCCCGATGCCGCAAATGCCTCCTTCAGGCTCGCATGCACTGAGAGTGAAAAGACATTCGGCTTCTGAGAAGCGGGCTGCAGCGCGCGCGGCAATTGGGTGGTGTTTGGCGTTGGTGTGGCAGTTTCGTTTAGTTGCATAGAATCCCCCTTGTTTTGACTATATGTTGGTGCTTTAGGCGGAATTGATACTACATCTTGTGTCTAATGGGTGCATTTGACCCAGATCAACTGCTCTAAAAAAGGGATAAACAGTGTGACATTTCCTCTAAGGTATTGGTTTGACTTCGATATGCTCGCCGAAGTATTTCAGCATCCCGACCGTTTGCTTCAAGTCGTCATAGGTAGTGCGGGGGTTGATCGTGCACATGCGCAGCACATGTTTGCCGCCAAGGATGGTTGGGCTGAGCATCGCATAGCCGGAATAGATGATGTCTTGTGCGATACGATTATTCAGTTCGTTCAGTACCGATTCATCCAATCCATCTGAGCGGTAACGGAAAGTGATGATGCCCAGCTGGGCAGGCGTGATGATTTCCCAGCAGTCATCGTTGCGTAGCAGCGATTCGACAATTTCGGCGTTCTCTATGCCCTTGGTGATGGCCGCACGGAACGCCTCCACGCCGAAGGCTTTGAGCGATAACCACAACTTGAGCGCACGGAATCCCCGTGTCAGCTGCACACCGTAATCACAGAAATTGATCTGCTCGGCGCATTGCTCGTTGAGCTTCAGATATTCCGCCGAGAAGCGGAAGGTGTTTTTCAAATGCTCGCGGTTACGCACGAGCACGCAGCCGATTTCATAGGGCTGGAACATCCATTTATGTGGGTCAATACCCAGCGAATCCGCTAGCTCTATCCCTTCGAGCACTTTGCGTCCGCGCTCGGTAATGGCTGCGCTACCGCCATAGGCACCGTCCACATGCAGCCACAGGCCTTCGGCTTTGCAAAATGCCGAGAGTTCCTTGATCGGGTCAGCCGCCCCAGCGTTGGTGGTTCCAGCATTGGCGACTACGCAGAATGGCACCAGCCCTTGCAGCCGATCCGCCGCGATCTGTTGGCGCAAACTATCCACCGAAAGGCGGAAGTTCGCGTCAGAGGCGATCTTGCGAAGCTGGAACTGCTGGAAACCCAGAATCTTGAGGCCTTTAGCCACGGAGGAATGGGTTTGATCCGAGAAATACACCGTAGCATTGGTGGTATTGCCTGCCAGCATCACATGCCGTGCAACGGCCAACCCTGTCATATTCGCCATCGAGCCGCCACTGACAAATAACCCGCCTGCATCTTGCGGAAAGCGAAATAGCTCCCGCAGCCACTCAATGGTGGTAACTTCAATTTGTGCCACGCCAGACGGGCCGATGAATGCCCCGCTGAATACGTTAAATGAGGAAGCAATCGCGTCTGCTATCGCGCTGACAAAGTTGCTCGGCCCCGGCACGAAGGCGAAATAACGCGGGTGATCCAGATGCGTCATCTGGTCGAACACATGGGTTTTAAGCTGTGCGAGGAGCAGATCGACAGGCACGGCCTGGGTCGGCATCGGCTCATGCAGACCTTCGGTGATATGCTCCAGCGTGGATGGCGTGGTGACGGGTAAGTCTTTAAGACCAGAGAAATGTTCGACAATCAGACCAAATACCTTCTCCGCCATACGGCGCATGTCATCTTCGGGCAGGGTCAGAAGCGGTGGCTGATTATCCATCTTTGCCATCCAGTCTTGGGCGAAGAAGAATCGGCGTATACATCACCACAAAGAGGCTGAACGCCAATAGCCATAACGTTGCAGAAATCTCAAAAAGCGCATGGTGTGGGCTGGCATCAACCACACACCGAAAACGCGGCAGAATGCGGCAAGGTTAATGCTGGCAAAGGCCAATATCATGGGTTTGCCGGCAGCAAAGGCCTGCCGCTATGCCCCAGCGACACCTGCGCCATCATGCTCAGCGTCAGCACGCCGATCCCGCCTGCCGTAAATGCATGAGTGGCGATGATAGGCGGAATTTCCATGCCCGTCAGTTCCACTCCTTTCAGTGCAAGCCCCACGACAATCCACGCAAAGCCCAGATGTAGCACCCATAGCAGCGGCACACGGAGTGTTTTCAGGCTATGCCATGTGGCAAGTCGCCATCCATTTAGCAGCGCAGAAGCCATTAATAGAACGCCTGCAAGGATATGGCTTACGTCAGAAACCTCGACCGCCAACCCCAGAATGGTTGCTATTAACGCTGCTTTCTCCAGCCGTGGGTTGCGTGGGATGCTGATGCCGAGTGGACGCTCGGTGAAAAACGGAATCACCCGCCCACCGATAATCAGCATGATTATGATAATAATATCGAGGGCGAGCGTAATGCCGAGCGCAGCCAGTTCTGCGGATTCATCTGCGTGGGTGTGTGTTAACCCGTTAGCTACCGACAACCCCGCAAGCAATAAGATAAAAAAGTAATTCCGATGATTTTTTGATTTTATCAGCGCAGGTGCAATGCTTGCGGCGCATGCGGCAAAGAACGATACATCAATCACAGCAACAAGGCTCGCTGGCAGAGATGCCGAGAATAGCACCACAACGCGGCCAGCAAGCCAGAGCAATGCCAACAGCATCAGGTTTCGGCCTTTGGGGGTGGGATAACCCGTCCAGTTTGGCACGGCGGTAAGCAGAAATCCTGCGATGATGGCACCCGTATAGCCAAATAGCATCTCATGACGGTGCCAGATGAGCGCATCCCACGCACTTGGCCACGTAGAAATAATGCCCGACATCCAGAGAATAAAATACGCCAGCGCAAAAATGCTAAATACCGAACCGAACAGGAAAAACGGCCTGAATACAAGCCTGAAAAGGGCAAATTCGGTCCGGGTATGTTTGGGAGCAAGAGGCTCTTCAATAGATAGTAATGTATTCAAAATATCACTCTTCCTGCTGGTTTGATGGATACATCTAGAAGTACGGCGAATCATTTTTTATGAACTTGAGCCAGATCAATTGTTTTTTGATCGGGCAATCCCACTATGCGGCCAGCCAAAGCCCGAATGCTCACGGCACGATTAATTAAGAGAGGTTGTTATGAAATCACCATCATTGTTATCCCTGCTATGCGCCACCAGCGTGCTTGTTTCCGCGCACGCAGCTTATGCGACTGATCCTGTCGCAACGCCCGCAGCACCGAAGAGCGATTTTACCAAGGCACTGACGGAGGGGAAGCCAATTTTCGATGCGCGTTACCGCTACGAATATGTGGATCAGGATGGACTTGCGAATGAGGCAAACGCGCACACGGTGCGTACGCGCTTGGGCTATGAAACGGGCAAGTTCAAAGATTTCAGCGCACTGCTGGAATTTGAGAATATCACGGGTATTGGCAGTGAGCGTTACAACGATACTATTAACGGGCGCACGACATACCCAACGGTGGCCGACCCAGAGGATACCGCGCTTAATCGCTTACAGCTGACCTATACGGGAGTGCCAGATACGGCACTAGTGCTGGGGCGGCAGAATATCGTGCTAGATAACCAGCGTTTCGTCGGCGGTATCGCTTGGCGGCAGAACGACCAGACATTCGATGCTATCAGTGTGAAGAACAATTCTATTAAAGACACAACGCTCTATTATGCTTACGCGAATCAAGTGAACCGCATTTTTGGAACGGATTCACCTGTGGGAACATGGGATGACAGCCATATCCACTTAATCAACGGTTCCTATGTAGGGCTGCCTTTTGGCAAAATTACTGGCTACAGCTACTTACTTGATATTCCCGATTCCGTAGCGCTCTCCAGCGCGACCTATGGCGCACGGTTTGAAGGAAAACATCCTGTGGCTGAAGGCGTGGCTGGATTGTTGAACCTCGAATACGCCCACCAGAATGATTATGCCGATAACCCAAACAACATCAGTTTCAATTACTACTCTATCGAACCTGGGGTGACGTTTGGGCAATGGACGCTTAAGGGTCAGTACGAATCCATCGAGGGCGATGGCACGAATGCAATGCAATTTGCGCTTGGCACCAACCACGCATTTGATGGCTGGGTGGATAAGTTCCTCACCACACCAGCAAACGGCTTGGTGGATGCTAATATCGGCATCACCTATGTCGCCAAGTCTGAAAATGCGTGGCTGAACGGCACCAAGGCGATGCTGGTATACCATGACTTTTCTGCCGAGCGTGGCAGCGCGGATTATGGCACGGAATGGGATGCCTCAGTCGAGCAGACCTTCCAGCAATACTACACAGCAGGCATCAAACTCGGCGCTTACAATGCCGATGACCTCTATACCGATACGGTGAAGATCATGCCGTATGTGCAGGTGAAGTTTTAGAGATAGCCGGTTGACAATATAGTTAGGACTCCTTACTTATTGACTCCCCAGCAATCATGCAGGGATTTTCATTAACGATGGAGTTATCTATGTCTTCTAAAGCCGTGTTTTATCATGCTGGCTGCCCAGTATGCGTTTCTGCCGAACAACAGGTTCTCGATATTGTTGATCGTGGCAAAGTCCAGCTAGAGGTCGTTCATTTTGCCCAAGGCGGCAAAGACCGGATTGCTGAAGCTGAAAAAGCCGGTGTTAAGTCAGTTCCCGCACTCGTCATTGATGGTAATGTTCTGCATATCAATTATGGTGCGAGCATGGATGATGTAAAAAAAGCAGTAGCATAACACCGCAAGCAGGCGGGGGAGCACTCATCCGCCTGCTGCTTACCGCGAGGCACCCTATGAAAATTGACGTATACGACACCTATGCTACATCCAACACAGGAAAGACCCTTCATTTTGATGTGTTCTTACCCAGCGGCGGCAGCAAAGAAACCGCTGTGCAATATGCGCAGGCGTTTTTAGAATCCATTGGCGAAGCCGCAGATGCGCTTGTATCTGAGCGTTGTAATTTCTGCCATAGCGAAAATGCCCCTCCTTTTGTTGAAGCGGAAATTGCCAAGTCCGGGCATTACATTCTACAAATGGAAGGATGCCCCAATCCCTACCGATGAGTAAGAGCGTGAATGAAAATACCAAAATAGCGATGGGTATTGAACGCCTATCAACATTGTTTCGTGCTGCGTTGTGGGACGACGCCAAACAATGTGGTTTAAGCCCTCTGCAAGTACAGATCATGCTGTTTATCGCCTCTCATACGCAAACACTCAATAATGTGTCGTGCCTGGCAAAAGAATTTGGCGTCACCAAAGCAACCGTGAGTGATGCGGTGAAAACGCTTCTGGATAAAAAGCTGCTCAAAAAACAGTCCTCTGGTGATGCCAGGGTATTTTCACTGCACCTCACGGCAAGCAGCCACACACAGCTACAACAACTTGGGTCGCTTGCTGCCTGTGTTGACGAAGCACTCGCGAGCGCTTCAGCGACAGAGCGCAAGAAGATATGGGAAGGTTTGGTGCTACTTATTGGGCATTTACAGAAAACCAGTATCATCCCGCTGCGGATGTGCCTGACCTGCCAGCATTATGAAAAGCGCAAAAGCCTGCCTTATTGCCATTTGTTGCAGCAATCGCTGCAACTGGAAGACATCCGCCTTGATTGCCCGGAGCATCTTTTAGCCGCATAACACAGAGCCTGCCTGAGGCTTCTCGTGTCCCCTTGAGTCCACCCAGTTGTGACACCAGAAGCGGTGCATCTCTTTATCGTAGTAAAAATTATCTGGATGAAACATCGGACAAGGCTTCTGCCCTCGGCAGTAATTGCGCGGTGTCACGCTTCGATCTGTGTGAGCGCAGCCGGGACATATATCCACCGCCAGCGCTAATCCCACCCGCATCGCCGTATTTTCAGCATCTTCTCTCATAAGAACCTGCCTTTCTGGATAGAACCTCACCTCTACCATACTGAGCTAAAAGAAGAAAAAGTCATTGATTCAGATCAATGACGGGCACTTACTGTGCTACTACGATGCGCGCCGTTACTGCACCAGAGGACTATCTGCCCCCTCCAGATGAATCCCGGCGATACGCGCTTTTCCTACCAACACCTTCAGATACTGCTTCACCGCCATCTGCCATGACGCCTCTTTGAGATAGGCAGCGATAGTTGTCTGAACATACTCAAACAGCACCAGATTTCCCTCCGTATCGTGGAAGGTTTTGCGGTTCTGTTCGTAGTAACGCTGGCAGGTTACCTCATCAGGCTCAGGCGTCACCACTTCCTGCTCCAGCAGGCGGCTGATAACATAATCTTCCTGTGTTTCCTGTGTAGCTGAAGCATCCGGCGCGGTTATTCCTAACCGCGCCGCTTCCTGCAACAGAAGTTCCCGAATCGCCAGTGCCTGTGCGGCTTTTTCCTGTGCTTCGGGTAGAGAAGATGCGGGATGATATTGCATCTCGGCAAATACCTGCTCATCTGTGATCTCGGTGTTGTTGACATAGAGTGGCATTATCTGCGAGCCTCACGACTACGAACCACCTGATATGGTCTACCGATATACTTCACCGGCGCGCTCAAGATATGCACGAGGCGAGTGAACGGGAAGATCAGAAAAATTGTCATGCCGAGGATCAGATGCACCTGAAACGGCCAGTCTGTTCCTTTGATGAATTCTGATGCACCGCTACGGAAAGTAACAATATGTTGCGCCCATTCGGAGAGCTGGATCATAATCCCCGCGTCATGGTGCGACAATGAGAATGGGATTGTGATCATTCCGAGAGTGATCTGTACCCAGAAGATAAAGACCACGGCAATATCGCTTTTGCTGCTGGTAGCACGGATGCGAGCCACAAACATGCGGCGAAACACCAGAATGGTCAGACCGATAAACCCAATTGTCCCTGCAATGCCTCCTGCAATAATTGCCAGCAATTGCTTCTGCTCGGCAGTGATGAAATGCTCATACACCGCATGTGGCGTGAGCAGACCCACCAGATGCCCGAAAAAGATAAAGATGACACCGATATGAAACATCACATTGCCAATTTTTAGGCCTTTGTCGGCCAGCAACTGACTCGACGAAGCTCGCCAGCTATATTGCTCACGGTCGTAGCGAATAAGCGTGCCAAGCACAAAAATCGTCAGGCAGATGTAAGGGTACATGCCGAAAAAGAAGGAATAGTAGTAATCGCTCATGGTCTTGCTCCTTGCATCATTTTTTGTTGGGGATGCTGTGTGCCGCCACCGCATCCGCCACTGCCACATCCGCCGCCGTTTCCGCCACAACCGCCCGTTTTGGGAGCTTCTGCGCCAAGGAAATCAATCGGCTTTTCTTCCCATTCCTTGTCGAGTTGCTCGAAATTCACCACTACAGGTTCCTTGCGCTCAACTTTTTCTGGCATTTTACCAGCCATTACCGTGAGCGTATCCAATACTACGCTATATGGGCTGCCCCGTTCGGCCAGACGCTTGCCCAGCGCAGCAAGGATATGCCCCGTATTGGTGAGTTCTTCGAGGGCTTCTTCCTTCGGCAACATCGAAAGATATTCGAGGAACACTGGCAGGTAATCCGGCAACTCACTGGCAGCAAGGGAGAATCCTAGCTCCTTGTAACGCTCAGCCAGATCAACCATTGCTTGCCCACGATCCCGTGAATCACCATGCACATGCTCGAACAGATGCAGCGAGAGCGAGCGCACACGGTCGAACGTATCCACATATTCTTCCTGCAGATCGAGCATATCTGATTCCTGAAGCTGGGCGACCAGCGAGCGTAGATTAGCTAGTTGCTCCTTGCTCACCAGCGCTTCTTGCTCGATCAGGTCGCACACATCGGCAGCGCCAGTCAGCCATTCCTCGTTCGGATACCATAGCAGGATACCCAATGCCTTGAAGGTTTTAGCTTGCATGGGTGCCTCCGAACAGGTTCTTGCGTTTGGGTTTGCCGAACATTTGCGCTTCGGAATTGCCGCCGGAGCAGCCATTACCGAAGCTGAAACCACAACCGGAACGGATATTGAAGGCTTCTTCCGCATATTCGCGGTGTGAAGTGGGGATGACATAACGATCTTCATAATTCGCAATCGCCATGTAGCGGTACAGATCTTCGACCATCTCTTGCGACAGGCTGACTTGCGAGAGAAGCTCGAGATTATTCACCCCATCGACGTGGCGGTCACGCATATAGGCGCGCATGGCCAACATACGCTCCAGCGCCACACGTACAGGCTTTTCTTCCCCCGATGTCAGAAGGTTGGCAAGGTAAGTTAATGGAATACGCAGGCTTTTCACGTCAGGAATCACGCCGTTCATGCCCATATCACCACTGGCTGCGGCGTTCTGGATCGGTGAAAGCGGTGGGATGTACCAGACCATCGGCAAGGTGCGATATTCTGGGTGCAGTGGGAATGCAATCTTCCATTCCATCGCCATTTTATAAACGGGAGAGCGGCGTGCAGCTTCCAGCCAGCTTTCGGGAATTCCTTCGGCGCGTGCGGCCTTGATGACTTGCTCGTCGTTTGGATCAAGGAACATCTCAAGCTGTGCATGATAAAGATTCTGCTCATCCTGCACCGAAGCTGCAGCCTCGATTTTATCGGCATCATACAACAGCACACCGAGATAGCGGATACGGCCTACGCAGGTTTCGGAGCATACGGTCGGCTCACCGTTTTCGATTCGTGGGTAGCAGAAAGTGCACTTTTCGGATTTGCCCGATTCCCAGTTGAAGTAAATCTTCTTGTAGGGACATGCCGATACGCACATGCGCCAGCCACGACATTTGTCCTGATCGATCAGGACAATGCCGTCTTCCTCACGTTTGTAGATCGCACCCGATGGGCAGGATGCAACACAGGCAGGATTAAGGCAGTGTTCGCAGAGGCGTGGCAAATACATCATGAAAGTGTTTTCAAACTGACCGTACATCTCCTTTTGCACGTTCTCGAAGTTGTAATCCTTGCTGCGATGTTCAAACTCACCGCCAAGAATTTCCTCCCAGTTTGGCCCGCCGACGATCTTATCCATCTTTTTCCCTGTAATCACTGATACAGGCCGTGCCGTTGGCATGGTCTTCGCTTCGGGTGATTTATGCAGATGCTCATAATCGAAGGTGAATGGTTCGTAATAATCGTCGATAGACGGCAGGTTGGGGTTGGCGAAAATGTTCGCCAGCGTACGCCATTTTCCACCCTGTTTAGGCTGAATCTTGCCATTAGCTTTACGCTCCCAGCCGCCTTTCCAGCGATCCTGATTCTCCCAGTCTTTGGGGTAGCCAATACCGGGTTTGGTTTCGACGTTGTTGAACCACGCGTATTCCACGCCACGACGCGACGTCCATACGTTTTTGCAGGTGACCGAACAGGTGTGACAGCCGATACATTTATCGAGGTTCAACACCATGCCAATTTGTGCTCTTACTTTCATGGGGTTTCTCCTATTTCACTGTCGCTTCGAGTCGGGGCATTTCACCGCCCAGAGCCGCGCCATAATTATCTTCGTTCATCCAGTCCACTTTCTCCATTTTGCGCAGAATAATGAATTCATCGCGGTTACAGCCCACTGTGCCGTAGTAATTGAAATCATAGGCAAGCTGGGCATAGCCACCGATCATGTGAGTTGGCTTGAGCACCGTGCGGGTGACGGAGTTGTGAATGCCACCACGCAGGCCAGTGATTTCGCTACCCGGCACGTTCACGATTTTCTCCTGCGCGTGATACATCAGAATCATTCCTTCTGGCACACGCTGGCTGACCACCGCACGGGCTGTAAGCGCACCGTTGGTATTGTAAGCCTCGACCCAATCGTTATCGATCACGCCGATTTTCTTGGCATCAATCTCCGAAATCCAGACAATCGGCCCGCCGCGCGAAAGTGTGAGCAGCAACAGGTTGTCCGTATAAGTCGAGTGAATGCCCCATTTCTGGTGAGGAGTGATGAAGTTCAGCAGCACCTGTTTGCGGCCTTTGCCGAATTTCTCGATCACGCTCTCGGTTGTTTTCAAATCCACCGGCGGTTTGTACACGCAGAGAGATTCACCGAATGCACGCATCCAGCTATGATCCTGATAAAGCTGCTGACGGCCAGTGAGTGTGCGCCACGGAATCAGCTCATGCACGTTGGTGTAGCCCGCTGTGTAGCTGACATGTTCAGATTCGATCCCGCTCCAAGTCGGCGAGGAGATAATCTTTCTCGGCTGCGCCTGCACATCACGGAAGCGGATTTTTTCATCTTCGCGTGTGTCGGCAAGGTGTGCATGTTCGCGGCCCGTGGCTTCGCCCAACGCCTTCCATGATTTCACCGCTACATGGCCGTTGGTTTCTGGTGCGAGCGTCAGGATGACTTCCGCCGCATCAATCGCTGATTCAATGCGCGGCAGGCCTTTCGATACACCTTCCTCTGTCACGGTGTAATTTAGTTCGCCCAGCAGCTTCAGCTCATCCTCGGTATTCCACCCGATACCTTTGCCGCCATTGCCGAGTTTAGCGAGCAACGGCCCCAGCGAAGTGAATTTTTTATAGGTGTTGGGATAATCACGCTCGACGAGGAACACATTCGGCATGGTTTTGCCAGGAATGGGCTCGCATTCGCCTTTCTTCCAATCTTTCACATCAAACGGCTGTGCGATTTCATTCGCTGTATCGTGCTTAATGGGGTTCATCACCACATCCTGCTCGACACCAAGATGCCCAACACATAGTTCAGAGAATTTTTTGGCGATGCCTTTGTAAATATCCCAGTCGCTACGTGATTCCCACGCCGGATCAACCGCTGCCGAAAGCGGGTGAATAAACGGATGCATATCCGAGGTATTGAGGTCGTTCTTTTCGTACCAAGTTGCGGTCGGCAGCACGATATCAGAGTACATGCAGGTGGTGGACATGCGGAAATCGAGCGTCACCAGCAGATCAAGTTTGCCTTCTGGCGCTTCATCGTGCCACACAACATCTTTCGGCTTGGTGCCGCCAAACTTGCCGAGGTCAACGCCTTGCACGCCGTGGCTAGTGCCGAGCAGATGCTTCAGGAAATATTCATGCCCTTTGCCGCTGGAGCCGAGAATATTCGAGCGCCAGACGAACATGTTTCGTGGCCAGTTCTGTGGTGCATCCGGGTCATTGCAGGAGAGTTTCAGGTCGCCTGACTTTAGACCTTCGGCAACAGCCTCACCCACATTGCGGCCTGATTTCTTGATGATTGCACCTATTTCAAGTGGGTTACGCTCCAACTGCGGGGCAGACGGCAGCCAGCCCATGCGCTCAGAACGCACGTTGCAATCGATAAACGATAACTCTTTCCATTCGGGGTTATCTTCCAGCGGCGAGAGAATTTCTTCCATCTTCAGCCGCTCATAACGCCACTGGTCGGTGTGCGCATAGAAGAACGAGGTGGAATTCTGCTGGCGTGGTGGGCGGTTCCAGTCCGTCGCAAAGGCCAGTGGCACCCATCCCGTTTGCGGACGCAATTTTTCCTGCCCCACGTAATGACTCCAGCCACCACCGGATTTGCCGATACAGCCGCACATCACCAGCATGTTGATGATAGCGCGGTAGTTCATATCCATATGATACCAGTGGTTCATCGCCGCGCCGATGATGACCATGGATTTGCCGTGGGTTTTATGCGCATTTTCAGCGAACTGGCGCGCCACGTTAATCACATGCTCACGCTTCACGCCGGTAATTTTCTCCTGCCAAGCGGGGGTGTAGGGCACATCGTCATCGAACGAGCTGGCCACGTTGCCGCCGCCAAAGCCACGATCCACGCCATAGTTAGCAATGAACAGGTCATAAACCGTGGCGACATAAGCATCGCCTTCTTTCAGTTTGAGCTTCAGGATAGGTGCGTTGCGGTTTAGCACGCTGGCATGGTCGGTGCTGTTGAAATGCTCATGCTCGATATTGCCGAAATATGGGAAAGAAACCGAACCAATTTCATGCTTGCTATGCTCTTTTAACGTCAGTAGCGGCCAGAGTTCTTCGCCCGTCACTTCGTCTTTCGGTTCAAGGTTCCATTTGCCTTTCTGCCCCCAGCGCGAGCCGATGGTGCCATTGGGCACACGCACTTTTTCTGCGTGACCGCACATGATAACGGGTTTCCAGTCAGGATTATTCTCTGCTTTCAGGTTATCTGCGAAGTCTGACGCTCGGATCATGCGTTCCGGCACATATGCGCCGCCCTTCTTCACCATGCGCACGAGGAATGGCATATCGGTATACATGCGGCAGTAATCATCGAAATAATCGCTCTTGCCCGCGACGTGCCACTCTTTGAGAATCACATGCCCCATTGCCATGGCGAGCGCGGCATCAGTGCCTTGTTTGGGGTGCATCCAGAGGTCAGCCAGCTTGGCGACTTCGGAATAATCGGGCGTAACGGCGACAGTTTTTGCGCCTTTATAGCGCACTTCAGTAAAGAAGTGGGCATCGGGTGTGCGGGTCTGCGGTACGTTAGAACCCCACGCGATAATGAAGTTCGAGTTATACCAGTCGGCGGATTCTGGTACGTCCGTCTGCTCACCCCAGGTTTGTGGGGAGGATGGCGGCAAATCGCAATACCAGTCGTAAAAGCTCATGCACACGCCGCCGATGAGTGACAGGTAACGGCTGCCCGCCGCATAGGACACCATCGACATGGCGGGGATGGGCGAGAAGCCGATAATGCGGTCAGGGCCGTGTTTTTTAGCGGTGTAAACGTTTGCTGCCGCGATGATCTCATTCACTTCTTCCCAATCGGCGCGCACGAAACCGCCCTTACCACGCACCTGCTGATACGATTTGCGAGTAGCTTCATTGCTGACAATCGACTCCCATGCATTTACCGGGTCTTTGGCAATCACTTTTGCGGCACGCCATGCTTTGAGCAGACGGCTGCGCACCAGTGGGTATTTCATGCGGTTGGCGCTGTAGAGATACCAGGAATAGCTTGCTCCACGCGAGCAACCACGCGGCTCGTGGTTGGGCATATCTGGGCGTGTGCGCGGGTAATCCGTCTGCTGAGTTTCCCATGTCACAAGGCCGTTCTTGACATAGATCTTCCAACTGCAGGAGCCCGTGCAGTTCACGCCATGGGTTGAGCGCACAATTTTATCGTGTTGCCAGCGGCTACGATAAGCCTGTTCCCAGCCGCGTGACTCGTCGGTCATGACACCATGCCCTTCCGAGAATGACTCGGTCTCACGTTTGAAGAAGGTCAGTTTGTCAATAATGTGGCTCATATTTTTCGTCCTTACTTATTTCGCTTGGGAGGGATGCTAGGGCGCATCCCCCCATCTTGAGATTGATGTGGATCAACTATCTTAAGGATTTTGCACATAAGCGTTCTTACGGAGGTAGAACCACCAGTTGATCGCGATACACACCGCATAGAAAATGGCAAAACCATAGAGTGCATTCTCTGGCGTGGTGGCTTTGATCTGCTCTCCAAAAACCTGTGGGATAATGAACGCACCATAGGCTGCCACCGCTGATGTCCAGCCGAGCACTGGCCCAGCCTGTTCTTTGTCGAATACCACAGCAACGGTGCGGAAGGTCGATCCATTCCCAATGCCTGAAGCGAAGAACAAGAGCAGGAATAGTAGCAGGAACGGTACAAAAAATTCTTCCGGCGTCGCCGATGCATAGGCCTGCTTCATGTAATAAGCCACACCCAGCGCGCCACCCACCATGAGGAAGGAGATAATCTGCGTCACCTTCGCGCCACCCATTTTATCAGCAATCCAGCCGCCAATGGGGCGGATAATCGCACCTATAAACGGCCCCATCCATGCATACATCAGCGCACTGGGAGCGTTGGGGTTAACCGTGGTGTGCGTCATCACCCCATCCACCATCAGGTGCTGGAAGCCGAAGATCACCTGAATGGCGAGCGCGAGCGCCGCCGAATAGCCGATGAAAGAACCAAAGGTCATGGTGTAGATCACCGTCATCGCCCAGGTATGTTTGTTGTTAAAGATTTTGTACTGGCGCGACAGGTTCTGTTTATACAGGCTTCCCGCAGGAACCAGCTTTAGCAAGAAGATCGTGGCAACGATGACCACAGGAATTACCAACCACTTACTGATTCCAAGCCCTCCTGCCGCTGCAGGCTGCATGGCCCAGAAGCCACCCCCAGCCGTGACAAGACCAATCGACAGCATTACCAGAATTTTTGTGAATGCCCCAACGGTGGAGCCAAGATCAGGCGTCACGTGCGGCGCGGTGATGTTGTTCATGCCAAACCACGTTGCAAACGCCAGTGGAACCAGAAGTACCAGCCACACATATCCCGCATTATGGATGTAGGTTTCTGCACCCGCAGGAATTTTACCAAACAGCCAGCCGCTGGCGGATTTTAATACCATAGGGTCACCGCCAAAGATGGCCATGGTCATCACCAGCGGAATTAAAATCTGCATCGTGGTTACGCCGAAATTGCCAAGCCCAGCATTTAGGCCCAGCGCCAGACCTTGTTGTTTTTTGGGAAAGAAGAAGCTGATGTTTGACATCGAACAGGCGAAGTTCCCGCCGCCAATGCCGGAAAGCAGCGCCAATACCTGATACACCCACAGCGGTGTGTTGATATCCTGCAGTGCAACGCCCGTACCAATCGCAGGAATCATCAGCAGCGAGGTTGTGAGGAAGATGGTGTTACGCCCGCCCGCAATACGAATTAAGAATGAGGCGGGAATCCTGAGCGTTGCCCCAGCCAACCCGCCGATGCCTGCCAATGTAAACAGCTCGGGTTGGGTGAATGGGTAACCGAGATTGAGCATCTGCACGGTGACGATGCTCCAATAAAGCCACACCGCAAAGCCGCATAGTAGGCTTGGGATCGAAATCCACAAATTACGCTTAGCAATAGCCTTGCCTTCAGATTCCCAAAATTGCTGGTTCTCCGGGTCCCAGTTATTGATGTTCTTAGCCATAAATGTTCCTTTCTATCGTTTCGTGGGCGCGACATCGAGTTCAGGGAAGAACTTGGGTCCACGCAATTCGGGGTGTTTTTGTTTTTCCATCATCACAATCGAGACATGCATCCACACCAGCGCGACAGAAACGAGTGCAAAAAGCAGCATGAAGCAACTTGTCCAGATATTGGTGAGGTCGTTTAATACACCGAAGGCGAGCGGCAGGAAAAACCCGCCAAGACCGCCAATCAACCCGACAATGCCTGCAACGGAACCTACGTTATCGGGGTAATACACGGGTATGTGCTTGTAGACTGCCGCCTTGCCGAAGGACATGAACAGGCCAAGCACAAACACGATGACAGTGAAGGGAATAAATCCCATGCCAGTGCTGAAGGTAATGTCCCCTTTAATGCCATGCACGACATAATCGGTAGCGGGATAGCTCAGAATAAAGCAACAAATGACACAGACAATGAAGGTGATGTACATCACTCGGCGTGCGCCAAGCGTGTCCGACATCCAGCCGCCAATAGCACGAAACGCCGAGCCTGCTACCGAAAAACTCGCTGCCAGCACCCCAGCATGTTTAATGTCCATGCCGTAGGCACCGACATAATAACGGGGTAGCCACAGAGCAAGCGCGACAAAGCCTCCGAAGACGAAGAAGTAATACATGGAGAAGCGCCAAACCTGCAGCTTCTTCAGCGGCTCCAGTGCCATTTTAGTGGTTTTTTTCGGCGCGCCCACTTTGCGGCGCTCCACCAGCTCAGGTTCATCTTTTGTGATAATCCAATAGATAATAGCAGTGATAAATAAAGCCGCAGCCCAGACCTGTGCCACCATATGCCAGCCATAGGCCACCATCACAAAAGGAGCGATGAACTTGGTGACCGCCGCACCGATATTTCCCATGCCGTAGATGCCGAGCGCCGTACCTTGACGCTCCTTGCTATACCATTTGGAGAGATAGGAAATACCCACCACAAAACTGCCGCCCGCAATGCCAACGCCAAGCGCAGTGATGAGAAGCATATTGTAGGTTTCAGCGTAAGTCAGTAGCCATGTGCTAATGGCCGAAGAAATCATCACCATCAGCAGGATTGGTCTGCCCCCATACTGATCAGCCCAAATGCCAAGCGTCAGGCGGATAATTGACCCTGTAAGAATCGGTGTGCCGATTAGTAAGCTGAACTGGGTTTCGGTAAGCCCCAAATCCTGTTTGATCTGCACGCCGATAATGGCGAAAATCGTCCATACGGCAAAGCAGATGGTAAAAGCAAAGGTGGTGCTTGAGAGCGCCATCATCTGATCAAATTTTGAAATATTCTTCAGGTCAGCCATAACGAAATCCCAGACATAATTAAACTGGCTGGAACATCCCACAGAACTAGCAAATCCGAGATTGATCTGGATCAACCACAGAATTTTTCTTCTGGTTTTTAATCAAAACAACACAGAAAAAAGGGTTGATCCGTGTCAAGTTGTAAGGCCGCAGAAACGAATGAAATGGCGGGATTGCTAGGGTTGGAGGCACCGCGCTATACCAGCTACCCTTCCGCGCATCATTTCTCGCCACAGGTTACCCCTGAAACACATGCCGCATGGCTTGCGAATATCCAGAAAAACGCCACCATTTCTGCTTATATACACATTCCTTTCTGCAAGGAATTATGCTGGTTCTGTGGCT
This sequence comes from Rickettsiales bacterium, assembly GCA_046348685.1. Classification (GTDB taxonomy): domain Bacteria; phylum Pseudomonadota; class Alphaproteobacteria; order Rickettsiales; family UBA998; genus JAXMDT01. Next base: position 169,335 of record JAXMDT010000002.1, on the reverse strand, counting down.
GCCATACCAAAATGACCAAGCGTTACGAACCGATTGCAAAATATGTACGCGTGCTGCTTCAGGAAATCGAGCTGATTGGTAAAATGGCGGGCTACAAGGGTAAGCTGGTCAATATTCATTTTGGTGGCGGCTCACCGAGCCTCCTGGAGCCGAATGACTGGCTCTCCATTCTTTATGCGCTTGCTTCAGCGTTTGAATTCACTCCGCCTGGCGAACTGGCTATCGAGCTTGATCCGCGCACAACAATCCCAGAAAACATAAAGGTCTATGCAAAACTCGGTTGTAATCGCGTGAGCATTGGCATTCAGGATTTTAACCCCGAAGTACAACAGGCCATCAACCGCATCCAGCCTTATACGATGGTAAAAACAGTAGTAGATCAACTGCGCGATGCGGGAATTAGCGAGATTAATTGCGATCTCATTTATGGACTGCCGCATCAAACATTAGATCGCTTTTATCGGACACTGGAAAAAACCCTGAGCCTTGATCCCGCTCGTATATCGCTGTTTTCCTATGCCCACATGCCACATCTGAAAAAACATCAACGGCTCATTGATGAATCATGGCTGCCAAGCATTTCTGAAAAGCTGCAGCTTTTTGTTGATGCATCTCGTGTGTTAGAGGCAAATAGCTATGTCGCCATAGGAATGGATCACTTCGCCAAGCCAGATGATCCTATGGCAATTGCCATGAGAAACCGGAGTTTGCTGCGTAATTTCCAAGGCTATGTGGTGGATAATACCGATGTGTTGATTGGCTTCGGCAGTTCTTCTATCAGCCAGTTTCCAGAAGGATATACCCAAAACAGCGCCAGTACGCCTGACTACAGCTCAAAAGTTGGCGGTGGTATGTTGCCAACCGTGCGCGGCTGGAAAAATCGCGGTGACGACCTCGCTCGCAAGAAAATCATTGATGCGCTGATGTGCTTTATGACGGTGGATATCGCCGAGATCGCCGACGAGTTTTCTCTGCCGCCGCATCACTTTGATGATTCCCTGAACGAGCTTGGGGCTTTTGAAGGCAAAGGTATTCTTGAAGTGAGGGGAAGCCACATCACCCTTACGACACCTTACCGCATGGCGGCCCGTGTCATTGCTTCCGCGTTTGATGGCTACCGTAGCGTTGCTCCCAGCAAATATTCTAAAGTAGCCTGAGGATTTAAGCTATGTCGAACCATTTAGACAGTTTGCGCTCAGAACACTCGGAGATCAGCTCTATCATTAAAGAGATTCAACATTTCCTTGATCCTGAAACCATAAAGCAAAAGGCAGAGACAGTGCAAAGCCTTGTTACCCGACTTACACAGAAGACACTGTCCCACCTGCTACTGGAAGATCGATTTTTCTGTCAGGAGATGCTCATCAGCACACATGATGAAACGCGTAATCTAGCGCAGCAGCACATCGCCAATATGGGTAATATGGCAACCCAACTGAAGGACTACATCCAAACATGGCAGAGCGAAGATGATATGCGTCGTCTTCCAGGGCGTTTTTGCGCAGAAAGTAAAATGCTGCTGGAGTCACTACAGCAAAGAATTAATCGAGAGGAACAAGTCCTCTATCCCAAAGTGGAAGCAATATTATGAAATTCTCCTGCATGACGCGGTTGCCAATCGAGCCTCCGCCAGAGGATTTGGCAGAGGAAAAGCCATGGGATATTTTTGCTGACTGGTATCAGGCCGCGCATGAAGGAGGTGTGAAAGACCCTTCCGCTGTATGCATAGCAACGGCTACGCGTTGCGGTGCGCCATCTTGCCGCATGGTGTTGCTCAAGGAATTCAATGAGCGAGGCTTTGTTATTTATACCAACAGCCTCAGCCGAAAAGGTCGGGAAATGGAGATGAACCCCCAAGCCGCTCTATGTTTCTATTGGCAGGAGATCGGTAGGCAGGTGCGGATTGAAGGGCATGTTTCTCATGTGAGCGACGAAGATGCGGATGCCTATTTTAACAGTCGCCCCTTGAAATCTCGCATCGGCGCATGGGCATCACAGCAATCTGATCCCATGAAAGATCGTAGCGTATTGATGAAACGGATCGCCCATTACACAGCGAAGTGGGCGACAGGAAATGTGGAAAGGCCACCGCATTGGAAGGGCTTCCGTATTGTACCCGATTACTTTGAATTCTGGGGTGAAGGCGCATTCCGCATCCATGACCGAAGCGTCTATTACCTGCGAGAGAATGATTGGTACAAAGCTATGCTGCAGCCCTGAGTAAATGACGAGCCATGCTCAGTGGTGTTGGAATACCCAAGCCGCGATCCGCCTGGTCTTTTTCCGTGAGTTTCGCCATCATCATTGATTTGATAGGCACCATGTGATTTGCCACACGCAGCAACACTCTTCTGGCAATTTTTGCAGGCACGCTGTCGTTGGTGTAAAGGCTCACAATACCACTGGTGGCCAAATAAATTAGCTTTGTTGCCTGCCTATGCTCCCGCTCATAACGCGCCAGCACCGCAGACAAAGTAATATCGGCACCCGTGTTCATAGCAGTTCTGATCGATTCACACAGAGCATGCGCACCAAGGCAAAGTTGAATCCATGTGCGGTCACAGGGTGCATACCCACCGCCGCATCGCCAACCAATGCAAAGCGTTGCGCCAAAGCGATCGCATACACCCGCAATGGATAAGCAAAGCGTTCGCTATCAAGCCTCATGTTGCCCAGCCGATACTGGAATTGTTCAGCGACCCAAGCGTTCATCTCCGAATACGAGATTTTCATCATTCTTTCGGCCTCAGCGGGCGCGTAAGAGTAATAATCACCGAATCGGTTGCCGTTCAATGGCGCTACCGCCAGCGTAATGCCCGTGATTAAAGCATTCGCCAATACGCCCTCGTGGCTCTTGTCATGCTCCATCTGGCAAACAATCATCGTTTTGCCGAAATCATACATCAAGCAGAGAGGCCAGCCCTGCGGCGTGTTTCGAAAAAGCGGCTATCCGCAGCGGCGGCGAGTTGGCATGTATCATCTGACCATTTGATAGATGAATTTCGTTTACATAATCTTTCAGTTCCATCCGTTTCAGGCTGACATTATCCATCAGCGTGATGTTGGCATCGTCCTTCACTGCTGCATAGGCAGCGCGGGATGTAATTGGTTGGATACGATAAATGCCAGCTGATCGGTTTCAGAAGAAAAGCCCCCATATAATGCGCCGATGTCCCATCCGTCTCTGATAGCTTCTCGTATCGTTGAGATGGCCTCTAACGGTAGATGTTCCCACATCCCCAATGCTTCAAGCATTTTTCGAAGTGTGTGAGTGCAATGTCTCGCCCATCAATCGCAGGATTTTCCAGCACTGTACGGGATTGTTTTTCAATCAACAGCGTGGACAAGTCCCAAGCCAGAAGAGGGTGCGCGCGAAGCAAAGCCCTGCTGGGCCAGCACCGACTATCGCCACATCCGTAGGAATTCTGCATGTTTAACCCTCCATACTTTTCCTAAAAATAAGCGTATTAGGGTGTCAAATTCACTTGATGCAGGTCAACCTCCGAAGAAACTGGTGAGAAGCAACTCATATTCTATTGATAATTTTGCCGTTACGGCTATTTTGAAGAACTATTAACAAACCGGAAATTATCCATGGCTAATACACTGAACAATCTATGTGATTTTATTCACGAAGCGCAGAAAGAGCGCGGTTCGGTGTCACTTTACCTGCGCAGCAAAAGAGCAAGTATTCCGAAGCCATGGAATCACAATTCGCCGTTGTGGATGGCATTAGCAAGATACTTGGCAAATTGCCGAAGAAGCAAAGCTCTCGCATTGAGCCATTTTTGAATGCCATTCACTATCTGCCAACCAGCGCAAATATGTAGTGGCCGAAATGCTTGAGCCGACAGAAGCACTGGCTTTCTATACCCGCGATATTGTGGCACCTGCGATTGAGATCGTACAGGAACTGGCAATTAGCGACCCCCGCCAACAGCCACTGAAGAAGGTCCGGCTTTTGTCAACTTTTCTCTACTGGAAAGAGCGTGTGGGGCTGGAGCGTGCACTCGGCACACAACTGGTCAATCTCGATTGGTCGGAAACGCCTGATTTCAGAAACCGCCTGGAATATATCGTGTCCGAGCAACAGGCCCATGAGCGTATGTTTCTGGCGCTGGCGGATGAAAATGGTCGCAGAGCAGTGGAAGCCCCGGAACGCGACAATGGAATCTTCAAAAAATTAAGGGGATTAACGAAAATCTTGCCAAAGGGAATGTACAGCAGCAGATTGCACAAACCATCTCCGCTGAAGAAATCAGTTCAAGCTGTTTACGGCCAAGATGGATTGCTGCATCGAAGATGAGCAAAAGCATCGCCTGGAAATCTTGCTACAACGCAGGAGGCTCCTAAATCATCTGCACCTAAAACAAAAACCCTCACGGATGAACAGGCTGGAATCGAAAGCGTCCGTAGTTACATGAGCACGATTCAGGCCTTGCCGCACTCTCTTTGCCGGGCTTGAGCCTGATGCGCTACAGGATATTCTGAAATATGCATATGTTGGTGACATAACAAAGGGGGCGATGATTTTCACAGGGTGAGCAGGCCTCGCGTTTTACATCATCTTGAAGGCTGGGAGTGAAAATCTTTAAAGGCAATGTGGATGGTCAGGAATCCATTCTGCAAGTCATGACTGCAGGAGAAACGCTACTGGAAACGGTGATTTTCAGTAATTCGCCATTCCCTGTTACTGCGCAGGCTGTCGAGCATGTGAAGTTGCTCTCTATTCCCGCATCGATTGTCCGCGAAAAGCTCCAGAACAACAAAGAACTCGCCATCAATATGTTATCTACCGTAGCGGGACGTTCTCAGGCACTTATCAGCCAGTTTGAGCAGCTGACGCTTAAAACCGTGACTCAGCGTGTGGGCTGGTTCCTGCTCAAGCTGTTTTAGAGAATGGTGAGCGTACCAAAAACCTCAAGCTGCCCTATGATAAATCACTAATTGCGGGCTATCTGGGCATGAAGCCAGAGACCTTTTCACGCACGCTGCAATCCCTTAAAGAGCAAGGGATTGATATTGATAAGAATCAGGTGAGTCTGCCGGATGTCTTCGCGCTATGCGATTATTGTGATATGGAGCTGACCGAAAAATGCTCCCGTGCAGGCACAAAAGAATGCCCTAACCCTGATTGTGTGAATAGTTGATCCACATCAATTGCTAAAACGCCTTTCCTTTTTACCCTTCCATCATCCGAAGCCTGAAACGCCTAACGGTTGGCATGTCGCTGACTCAGAGTTTCAGGCCGTGGGCATAAGCTCACCGGGTAGCGGCGGAAACGCCTCTGCCTCCCGCGTTTGGAAAGGATATGAAGGTGCTAAAGGATTCATTTGGGAGAAAGTTCCCGTATTTAAGGCTGTCCGTAACGGAAGTGTGTAATTTCCGCTGCACCTATTGCCCTGGCAAGCTGCAAAAACCGATCGTGATTCCTGGCACTCCTGAGATTACACGACTTGCCAGAGCGTTTGCCGAGCTTGGCACACATAAAATCCGACTGACAGGTGGTGAACCAACAGTGCGACGCGATTTAATTGAGATTGCACGCGCTGTCAGTAGCATTTCTGGTATTTGCACCGCTGGCGCTCACCACCAACGGTTATAATCTGAAAATGCCAGAGCCTTCCGCGATGCGGGCATTAATGCGCTGAATATGAGCGTCGTGTATGATCCCAGCAGCGCGTTTTCCACGCTATCACCGGGCAAGATCGACTGGCGGAGGTACTGGAGGTATTGAAGCAGCAAATGCGGCGGGATTCACCAACATCAAAATTAATTCGGTGTTGCTCAAGGAAGTTACCGATCGCACACTGCCGGATGCTGGCGTGGATTAAGCGAGAGGCGTTATCTGTGCGCTTTATTGAGCTGATGCAAACTGGAGAAAATCTGCTTTATGGCGCAACACCATATCGGTGCCGGTGGGTATTCGGCAGTTGCTGGAGCACGAGGTTTGTGCCAGAGCTTCGCAAGCCCGATAAAGTGGCCCAGCGCAAAGAGATTTACCCACCCCGACTATGCGGGGAAAATCGGCATCATTGCGCCATATTCCAAAGGATTTCTGCAAAAGCTGCAACCGCCTGCGCGTCACCTCACGCGGCAAGCTGATGCTCTGCCTGTTTGGTGAAGGCGGCTACGTCTGCGCCCCTATTTGCAAGCCGATGACCAGCGCGAAGAACTCATCGAGGCCATCGCCTCGGCGCGCTGCATTCAGGCAGCAGAAACGTATTTACAGCAAGGAATCACCGGCTCCACGCTACACCTTGCCACACTCAGAGGATAGATGAAGCCTGGATTTTCAAATGATCGATGTGGGGAATAAACCCATCAAGCACCGCATCGCTGTTGCCAGTGGCGAAAATTGTGGTGGGGGCGGAAGCCTTCGCGCTGATTCGTGACCGCAAACTTCCCAGGGAGCGATGTGCTGATGCTGGCAGAAATCGCGGGTATTCAGGGTGCCAAAAAAGCATATGAAGAGATGATCCCGCTCTGCCACCCCATAGGGCTGGATATGGTGCGCGTTTTTTACCGAACTCCTGCCCGGAAAATGCCGTGCGCGTGTATTGCGTGGCCTCGGTCCATGCCAAAGCTGGCATCGAGATGGAAGTGCTTGCGGGTGTGAATGCTGCACTGCTGACCATCTGGGATTTGAGCAAGATGATCGAAGCGAATCTAGCCATGCGTGAGATTAAACTGCTCGCCAAAAAAGGCGGAAAATCTGGCTTGTGGCTGAACCCTGCTGGCGTTCAGATTGGGTGATAGAACTGGTAAACCCGCCACTTGCAAAACTGTTGGCTGGTCGTAAAGCGGCGGTGCTGACGCTTAAGTGACCGTGCCGCGAAGGGCGTATGAGGATGTCTCAGGGGAGCCACACTCAAAAGCCGCATTGGAAGAAGCCGGATGCAGCATCTGTGATTATCAGGTCATTCCTGATGATAAAGATGGTATCGCTGCGACAGTACAGGAAATGGTGAAGCGCCACACGCCGCATCTGCTTATCACCACGGGTGGCACGGGCGTTTCACCGCGTGATTATACACCCGAAGCCTTGCTGCCGCTATTTGATAAAGAAATCCCCGGCGTTGGGGAATTACTTCGGAATGATGGAGCACAATACACTCCACTTTCATGGAGCAGCCGTGCCGTTAGCGGCATTATCGGCTCTACGCTGGTCATCACGCTTCCGGGCAACCCTGCCGCTGTCAGCGAGGGCCTAGGCGCATTATTTGCCCAAAACTCATCCCGCATCATCCGCATTACGAACGGAGAAAAATAATGATTCCATACGAAGAAGCACTGGCGAAGATTATCACCAGTAAAGCGGATACTCCGCAAAAACGCAGCAAGTGCCATTTATGCAGGCATTAGGTAGTGCGGCTGAAGACATTACGAGCCCTATTCAGGTGCCGAGCTTTCGCAATAGCGCGATGGATGGGTTCGCCGTGTGCGCGTCCCGGCTTGCGAGTGCCAGCGAACAAAGTCACGTGACCTTAAAAATTCAGGCGGCAATTGCCGCGGAATATTAGCATCCATCGGGCAAGCGGAAACCGCTGCACAGATCGCCGACAGGCGCTATCGTGCCAGAACCCTATGACGCTATTGTGCCAGTGGAGCTGGTGACGGCGAGCAGCGATACGGTGACATTCGCAGGCCTGTGCGCACGGTGATCATGTGCGGCTTCCGGGCGAGGATGTGACGAAGGACAGTCTGTGTTACGGCGTGGCGGGGGCGATTACGCGACCATTATGCTGCTCAGCTTGGGAATCACGGAAGTGGCGACTAATCACACTCCAAAACTGCATATCCTCAGCACCGGCAATGAAATCACGGATGATTATGCAGAAGCCATTGCAAGGCGCACAGATTTACAGACCAGCGCACCATATCTACTGGCAGCCGCGCGATAAAAAAAAAAAAAAAAAAAAAAAAAGCTGGAAGCGCAGTATGTGAAGGGATTGTTCGGGATGATCCTGCACTGTTCGAAAGCAAAATTTCCGCCATCAAAGAGACCCGCGATTATCATCAGCACCGGCGCGGTCTCGAAGGGTATTAATGGGATTTTATTCCTGAAGAGTTTGAAAAATATGAACAACGATTCGCTTCCACCGCGCGTAAGCATTCGCCCTGGAAAGCCGGTGCTATTTGCGTCATTGCCAAACGGCAGCTTTTATTTCAGCTTGCCGGGAATCAATTTCAGCGGCGATTGGTTTTACATTTTTCGTGATGCCGCTAGTGCGCGCATTGCAAGGCTTGCCTGATGCGCCACCGCTCACGGCCACATTGGAAAATAGCTTCGCTAAGAAAGGTGACTTCCGTCAATTGCTTAAAGCCACCGTCTGGATCGATGAAACGGGTTGTTTGAAAGCTCAGATCAGCGATGGGCAGGAGTCGTTCAAAATTAGCCCGATGGCTGCGAACAACATGGGTAGTGCTGGAGGAAGGAAAAACGTCGGTTAAAGCGGGGGATCGCGTATCTGTCGTGCGTTACGCCGCAGTAAAACCACAGATTTCAGCAAGGATAAAACACTATGTCAGGCAGCGTAACCCTTACTGTCAATCATCTTCGGTGCGTTTCGTGGGCTTGAAAATGGCAAGCCGCTCACACTTAGCCTGCCACATGGCGCAACGCTGTTAGAGCTCGCCGCGCACTTAAAGCCGCTCTTGATAACCATCCGCTGATTGATGATTCAGCGGCGCTGGCCGATGAAACGCAGATTCTGCCGGAAAGATGCTGTGTTCGAGCGCGATACTCAGCTTGCCATTCTGCCGTGTGGAGGCTAACGATGACGCAAGCCTATTTATACGGGCATCAGCAGAAACTCTTTCGATTCAGAAAGCCGCCGATTTTGTGGATGCCGCCGAAATGGTGAATATGTTTGTTGGCAAGGTACGTAATCACAATATGGGAAAAGCCGTGAATGCCGTGAGTTACGATGTGTTTGCCTTGTGCCTTAATGTGTTTCAGGAAATCTGCGCGGAAGCGGCGGCGCAATTTGGCAGACGGTTGCGGCTTTATATCGAGCATTACAAAGGCAAGCTGGAGATTGAAGGTGGCATCAGCGTTATCATCGCTGTAGGCTCACCCACCGCGATGGTATCGCTGAGCTTGCCGTTACCTGATTGAACGTCAAAATCCGCGCGCCGATTTGGAAGCAGGAACATTACGTTGATGGTGACAGCGAGTGGAGTTAAGGAGCATACGCTCTGTGGGCATCACCATGGATGAACTTGCCGCAGTCATTCTGGTCGGCGGCAAATCCTCGCACATGGGGCAGGATAAAGCATCGCTGCCTTACAAAGGTAAACGGCTGGTGGATGTAGTGGCGAAGGTTGTGCGAGAGGCAGGCATCGAGGAACATCTATGTCAGCGGAGAAATAGATGGCTACACGTCGCTGCCCGATTTACTTTTGGATCGCGGCCTATGGGGAGGCATTTGCTCCAGCGTGGTGCGATTACACAAGCAATATGAACGCGTTCTTTTCATACCCGTCGATATGCCCCATCTAAGCCCCGAATTGCTGTGGCTACTGATGGCTGAAACCTCGGCTTGCCGCTTTGAAAATCATCCGCTGCCCTGCCGGTTACTACTGGAAGAAAACCATGCGCCAGCTGGATGCTGCCGCTCGGAGCGCTTGCGCGCAAGCAAAAGCTATCGGTCAGAACATTCTCACGGTGGGAGCAGCGGAAATCACGCCACCTGAACATCTGCAAAAGGCACTCACTAACACCAATACGCCCGAAGAATGGCAGGAGATTATTGCATGAATCCGCATCAGTGGCTCAAAAGCTTCGCTTTCGTATCACGCAAGGCGAGACAGAACTATTAAGGCAGGATGGCGTGTTTGCTTTCTCGCTTAATCTCGGTGCGCAGACGGTGGAATATTCCGTGGCACTTTCAGAGATGGAACAAACCTTGGCACTCGACGTACAGAAAACTGCGTGGAAGTTGCTGGTAGATCGTAAGGATTTCAACCAATTTCTGGCTTCTTTGCCGTCACGCGAAGGAATCGAACAAACAGTCACGATGAATGGCGCTCAGATTGAATTAGTGCTGGAGGTGGATGTCCGGCGTAGGCAAAAGTCCTAAGCGAGTTCACCCTTCCAGCGCACAATACCGCCAGTGATATGAGCAACGTTTTTGAAGCCAAACGTAACAAGGTGAGAAGCTGCTGAGAAGCTGCGTATGCCATGCTGGCAATAGACGATCACTTGTGTGTCGGGGGCAATATCGCCCACCGAATCTTCGTTGGATAACAATGTACCAAGCGGAATATGCAGTGCTTTCGGAATACGGCCTGATGCTAACTCATGGGCCTCTCGTACATCAATGAATACCGCTTTACCCATACGTTTTGCTGCGTCTTCGGCGCTGATATTTTTTACGTCCGTCTTCGCCGTGCAGCTTTCTTCTGCCTGCTCCAGCACAATATCGTTCGGATCACACGAACGCCTGGCGCATTGGTGGCGTTTATGCAGTTTAAGCGTTTTGGTTTGCATACTGCGCGCATCAAGTATCCAGAGCGTACCCAGCAGCGGTTCTGGGTGCTTTTCTTTGCACCATTCCAAACCCAGTGCCATTTTAATGGCCTCAAGCGCTTGCACGGTTCCGGCAATCCTGCCATAGCGCCGACACCACTGCTTCGGCGCAGTTAGGGATGTGGCCGCTGGGTGGTTTGGGATAAAGGCAACGATAACACGACCTGTCCTGCCCAGAACACGATACCTGCGCCTAAAGCCAAGTATCGAGCCGTACACTAATGGCTTGCCGAACTTCACGCGGGCATCGTTAATCAGAAATTTACTCGCTAAAATTATCTGTGCCGTCGATGATGACATCATAATTTTCCGCAAGATTTCCGCATTTTTTCTGGACTGAATCGCTGGTGATACGCCTCAATTTGGCATTCGGAATTCAACTCAGCCAGTGGATTTTCGCGGCTTCTACCTTGGACTTTCCCGATCGGCCTCCTTAAACAACACCTGCCGTTGCAGATTGCTGATATCCACCGCATCATCATCCACCAGACTGATAAGCCCATGCCGCCGCCGCCAGATACAGCAAGGCAGGCGAGCCAAGGCCACCCGCACCAACACATAGCACTGAGGTGGATTTCAGGCGTTCTTGTCCTTCCTGTCCCATTTCAGGGGGGGGGGGGGGGATTGTCTGACGGAAGCACATAACGGTTCATGTCATCACGTTAGAATTCTGGAAGATTCTGGTGATTGATCTGGAGTCAATCACAGGTAATTAAAACCATCTCTTACAATTCTCTACAATGGTAGGTTAGCGTATCCAAAACCACGGGGTAGACGATGGAAAAAAGTTGTGTCAATCATCGGGAAGCCCCTTTTCGTTTGAAGAACTGTTCTTCTCACGCACCGATGCGCGCAGCATCATTCTGGCAGGTAACAGCGTATTTCAGCGTATTAGCCAGTATGAGTGGGATGCATTGATTAAAAAACCACATAACATTATCCGCCACCCGATATGCCTAAGGGGTATTTTATCTTTCTTTGGGATTTTTATTAAAAAGGCAAGCCCATCGGTGCATATGTCAAAAACCGTGCTAAGGATGGGCGTTATTATTGGGTATTTGCGATAGTAACGCCAGTTGAGGGTGGAGTATTATCTTTCTGTGCGCCTTAAACCAAGCAGCGATTTTGGATTGTCGAAGGGGCATATAAAGCACTTCTTGACTATGAGCGCACACATAAATCCACGCCCAAAGAAAGCATGGAACATCTGCTGACCATGATTAAGCCGCTGGGGTTTTCGGATTACGATGCATTTATGTCCGTCATGGCACAAGGAAATGCTGGCCCGCGATGCAAAACTGGAGCGCGCATCAGAGCCGTTTCTGAAGCGGTTTGAAGAACTCAGCGACCGGGCAACCGCGCTCATGAAAGAAACCGCCAGCGTATTTGCTTGTTATGAAGCTAATCAATATGTGCCGATGAACTTGCAGATTCAATCCGCCCAGCTCGGTGAAGAAGGCAAAACCATCGGCGTGATTTCGGGCAATTTCAGTATTGTTTCGAATGAAATCCAGCAGGAGATTGTGCTGTTTAATCAATCCGCCCGCGAAGTATTCGCGCAGATCTATGAGGGGCAATTCCTGCTATGCGTGGCGCAAACGCAGCAAGAGGTGGTTGCCTTTTTTGAACGCGAATCACGCGATGTACCGATTGACACGCAGCACGAGATGGGGCTGCTGCTCGGGCAACTTGCCTCCTATCAGCAGAAAGCTGAAGGAAGCCTTAAAAACATTCTGCACAAGATTCACCGGTTTCAGGATGATTGCAGCCGCATGAAAAAATGCGCGGCAAGTCTTGAGGTGATTCGCGTGATGGGTAAAGTGGATGCGGCGCGGTTAAGCCATAACAGCAGCAGCCTGAATGATCTCATTGACGAGCTGGGGGCATTTCAAACCGGTATTTCTCAGAGCCTGAATAAGATTGACCGCTTCAACGCCCACATGCGGCATGATACCGAAGGTGTGATAGGCTCGTTAACTTCTTGTTAACCAAAGGGTGCGTTCTCACTGAAAGCAGTTGATCTGAATCAATCCGCAAAGGCCACGAACTCCATAGGCTTGAATTAACAATAGGGAGTTTGGCTATGCTGCACGCACACACATCGAATCAACCAGCACCCCAGCAGCGTCAGCAAGGCTGGGCAAAAGCAACCGACAAAGAACTCATCGCTCATGTGCTAGAGCGCTACCATGTGCGACACCGCAAGCAGCTGCCAGAGTTGATTGGATTGTCCGAGAAGGTCGAGCGCCTACATGCCGAGCATCCGGATGCACCCACTGGCTTAGCAGCGCATCTCGTGGATATGCTGCAGGAGCTGGAAAGTCATATGCAGAAGGAAGAACACATCCTGTTTCCTATGATCCTGCGTGGTCAGAAAACCATGGCTGTTGGCCCCATTTCCGTGATGGAATCCGAGCATGTTCAGCATATGGAGGCACTTCAGAAAATGCTGATGCTTGCCCATCAACTACAATTGCCAGAGGCTGCATGTAACAGCTGGCAGGCGCTTTATGTGGGGATTGGGGAGTTACGCGATGATCTGATGGAACATATACGATTGGAAAATGAGTTTCTCTTCAAACGAAATACCAGCAACGCCGAGCATATGTGCTGCGGCGGGTGCGGAGGCAGGTGATCTATGACCAGAAGCCAGAGCTTAACGGGAGTTGAGCGGACGTTTGCCAAAAATGAGGTGATTGTCAGCAAGACCGACACCAAAGGCATCATCACATATGCCAATGAGGTTTTCTTAAAACTGGAGGATTACAGCCTTCAGGAAATTCTTGAAAACCATACAATATCAACTGGGCATCCAGATATGCCAAAATCCGGTCTATAAACTGCTCTGGGAGCGTATCAACCAAAGAGCGGCAAAGGAAATATCCGCTTGCGGAAAATCGCTCAAGAAATGGTGATCATTATTGCGTTTCGCGCATGTCACCCCATCGTTTGGCGTGGCAAAGAATATCGTCGGCGTTCACCAACCGTGTCGTCGCCCAGACCTGCAAGTTGATTCAAACGGTTACTTCTGATTTATCAGCTATTGAAACAGGAAGAAAAACACCCCATGGCAAAAGACGGTATGGCGGGTATCGCTTTGCGCTGCTCAATTTTGTCCTTTGCTGAGAAAGGAGTCAGCTATGATGAATTTATCCTCTCTCTCTCTAAAACGGGGTGGCTTGGAATCCTGTCTGGCATCGCCATTGTTGTTGCGCTGTTTCAGCCAAACCATGCCCCACTGCTGCTGTCGTCGCCGTCATTCTTCTGGGAGCACAAGCCTACTACATACACAAGATGAAAGCGGCGCGTGTGATCGCTGAGATCACAGGAAGGTGCGCGCAGGTGATATGGAATCGCGCATTCTTCTCTGCTCAAAGAGCGCGGCGATCTTGGCTTTCAATAATATGATCAATCGCATCAACGATAGCATCGACATGGCAGATGCTCGCGTACGCGAGTCTCTGGCGACACTCGAACATGCAGCAGAAGAAAAGTATTACCGTAAGATTGTGCTCACTGGCATGGATGGTCGCTACAAGAATGGTGCCGAAATTATGAATGGCGGTATGGATTCCATCCGGTAAGGGAACATGGTGCGCAATGTACAGAAAGCTGCGTCCAAGCTCAAGAAAACCGTGAAGAAAACGGCAAACGATCTGGCAGAGTCCACCAGAAAATTGTAACCTATGTCCGACATGCTGTTCTCTGTGGCAGAGAAAAGTTCGAACAGGCAGCCAGCTTTCAAGAGAGGCCAGCGACGATGCGTCAAAGAATGTCAGCATTCGTCGCTGCTGCCGTTGAAGAGGAACTCTCCGCATCTATAGAGAAATCAACCAGTGATTAATCAACGGAGTATAACAGTCAGCAAACCGCATCAGAAAAAGCCTCGCAAGCAAACGGCGTATTAAGCCAACTGACGGAGGAAGAAAAAATCGGAGGTATTATTGAGATGATCAATGGTATCAGCGGACAAATTAATCTTCTGGCACTCAACGCAACAATTGAATCTGCGCGTGCGCAAAGCTGGTAGCGTTTTGCTGTTGTTGCATCCGAGGTAAAAATCTTGCAAACCAGACCACCAGCAACGGTGGATATTACCGAGTATATAAATAGTACCCGTGAAGCCATCCATCAAACCACCGAATCTGTGCGGGAAATTGGTAAAAGCGTTGTGCAAAAAGTGGAAGAAATTGCCACTATCATCGCTGCTGCGATGGAAGAACAAACGGCGGCAACACGAGAAATATCTCACTCGATTCAGAAAACGGCGCAGAATACTGCACAGGTTTCTGAGCGTGGTGGAACGAGAATATGTCCTGCCGCCCAGCGGAACGGGTGATGCAGCCAGCGAAATGAAACAATCCTCCACTACACTGACGGAACAATCAGGCGTGCTGCACAGAGAGATTGATGCATTTATTAATGAGATTAAGAATGCGGCGTGATGACTACTGAGTGAACTTGCACTAACTGCACTGATTTTTATCGCCGCCACGCTTTTATTCCAGCGTTGGACATGCGGGAGCATCCGGTTATCTCGCTGCAATGGCATTGTTTGGCATTGCCCCGGAAACTATGCGCCCAACCGCGCTTGCGCTTAATGTGCTGGTGGCATCACTTGGTTACCTATCGCTACACGCGTGGTACAAATGACATTAAGCTGCTGATGTTCCTTTTGTTGTTGCCTCCATAACCGCTGCTTTTGTCGGCGGCATGAGATACATGTGCCAGCTACGTTTTATAAGCCACTAATCGGCATCGTACGGTTGCTTTCCGGCATTTCCAGCCTGCTTCAGCCCGCTAAGAAGAAAATCAAACAGCAAGACCGGCAGGTACTGTCCGCCACTTGCAGCGGCACTCATTGCTACGGGTACAGGCCTTGGCCTACTCGCCGGACTAAGCGGCACTGGCGGTGGTATTTTTTTAAGTCCATTACTTCTTTTTATGGGCTGGGCTCCACGCGGCAGGCCCGTTACTGTCGCCAGTTTTATTCTAGTAAACTCAATTTCTGGATTATTGGGAAATATGTCATCGGTTCAGGCATTACCAAAGGCATTACTGCTATGGGCTTATCTGCCCGCTCGTTGGTGGATCGCTTGGCACTCATCTTGGCACACGTACACTTACTATCCCCGCATCCGCACCATGTTTGCTGTGGTGGCTATTTAAGCAAAGAAGGCAGAAAGATGCTGTTTGTGTGAACTTAGCAGATACTCAATCATGCAAGATACAAGAGTGTTTCTGCCTGCCTCCGCTTCACAAGCCCCTTGAGTTTGCGACCACCAGCCCACACCCACTTCATGAATTCCGTTGGCACATCGGCGTTCTTCGCGGTTTACCTTTGTAGGAGCGTGGAGCGTTGAAGCGCACCGCTCCCCAGATTGAAGGTGAATGATACCAACGCATCGAACTGACCGTTGGTGAGTGAGACGCCGATCATAAGCGCAGCACGGAACGCTCGGCGGCTTCCACATCCTTAATCAATAATGCGGTAGCTGCCTCGTGGCTGATGCCCGCGCTGGAACATCTCCGTTTCGCCCGGACGCAATGCCCGTAGCCAGTAATCGTGGGCAGGCCTGCCGCATCCATATAGATCGTCGGAGAGAAGCCCTCAAAGCGTTTAATCAGGCTCAGACATTCCTGTGCGACGTGCCCTTACTTCACCCCGCACTTTGGCCATTGCACGCTGGCCGAAGTAAAAGCTGATGATGCCCGCGAAAAATTGCCTGATCTTCTTCCGTCCATAGCAACCACGGAAGCCCAGAAGAAAACTGCATCAACTTTCACCATCGCATAAAGCAAGAAAAAAGTTGTAGGCGATGACAGGCCGCACCGTGCCGTTGAGTGTATCCACCCAGCGAATGCCGGTGTTGTAGGTTTGGTAAAGCGCGCGTGATTCGGCAATATCCGCATTCACCTGTATTTCTTCCCAAGCGGTTGCTGTGACCTTGTGCTTGTTGCTGCATCTGCAATTCCAAGATTTTAAGCCTCATGCTTGCGATCCTGCGTGTCGCGGAACAGCTTTTGAGAAATCCGGGAATGCGGCTGATAAAAGCCGAGTAGTGAACCAAGTAATGTAATCATAAAATCCTCCTGTTATTTCCATGTGAGGTGGCCAGCGGCGAAGCTGAGGAAGGCCACAAGGCCTGTCCACAAGCTGCCCCACGATCAGCAGCGCAGCACGCCTTTTGCTCCTGATTTGCCAGTGCTGTGAGGCTTTTGACTTCCTCGGCCAGCACATCGACCGTTTTGGTGAGTGTTTGGATCTGCGCGTTCATCACAGCCAACTGTGAGCGCACATCAATATCGTCGCTGGTGACATGGTTCCTCCTTGGGTTTAGACATAAAAAAACCGCCTCCCAATTCTGATTTTGGGGGCGGCGTTGGCGGGTGGTGACGGATTGAAAGGTTGCCATTTCTCGATTATCTCAATATCAATCGACTGATCGACGGTTTCGCCTGCGGATGCCTGTTTGGCAACATCATAGCCAGTGCTGGTATCGAGGATGGCTTCGGTGATCTGCTCAATCGCCTTAATGCGGCTTTCTCCTCGGCGTCTTTTGCCTGTTTTTCTGCTCTGCAGTCATAGAGCGAGCCAGCTGTACGGCCACGCGGTCACGATCATCTTGGTGGCATTGGCATTGAGCTTATCGGTTTCCGCCTGAATGAACCGGCGCGCGGGGATCAGCAGTTTCAAGCTGAAGCCGTTTTTCCAGTGTGGCGATGACTTTCTTATTGGCCTCCGCCAACTGCAGCGCAGGGCGTGCTGTTTTTCCGCTATCGAGCTTGGCCAGTTTGGCGCGGTGGTGCATCGACGGCTTCAAGCGCACCTGCGGGCGGAATCAGAGTTGCGATTATCCTTAAACAATCCATCGATTCGTTTTTGGCATCAGCAGCATCTTCGAGGATACGATCACGCTCGGTCTGCATTTGCTTCTTCTGTACTCGCGCTCAATGCCAAGCAGTGTTTCGTTGCGTCGCTCGGCAGCAGCACGGTCAGCGGCAGCGCGCGGAAAGCTCTTGCGTTCTTTTTTATCCGCCTGTAATTCCTCCGCGATGCCTTCGTTAATCCGGCGCAGTTCTTCTTCTTCACCGAGCGCAGGTGCGCTGCCCAGCACGGCGCTGATCCAGCCGTGTGCCGAAGCTGTTTTCCAGTTCGGAGATTTCCTGTTCCAGTCATCAGCGGTTGGCTGGCGTGGATCGATACGCTTCGAGCCGAGCCGCCGAACGGGTCGAGGACGATGTCGCGGCTCTTGCTGGAGTTTTCTACCGCACGCTGCACCAGCCCACCGGCTTCATGGTGGATGCAAATCATTCGATACGGGTTTATTAAAAACCACATCGCTCTACAGCGCACCGCACCAGAAATGCGCGGTGCCTTCTTTCCAGCCATAGAGGATCGGCGTCTGTACTGGCGCTGCAATCGGCGCGGCCCATCGTGGCGTTGTTTTTTGCCCAGATGATGAAGGTCGACCAGTGTCCACCCGCTTTGCGGAAGGCGCTTTGCAGCGTATCCAACTCCGATGACGACATGTAGATGTAAATCGCGCCTTTGCATGTTTGGCGACGAAATTGGTGCAGGCCCAGAAGAAATTCCTCAAACTCGGCACCAAGATTATCATTTTGATGGTGCGCCTGTTCCCGCGCATTTTGTCCTTTGCGGTGGCGCCGTAATTTACATTGTAGGGTGGGTCGGTAAATACCATGTCGGCAAGACTGCCACCCAGCACGCGCTCCACCGCATCCAGTTTGGTGGAATCGCCGCAGAGCAAGCGGTGCGAACCTGTTAAGCCATAGATCTCCGGGCTTGCTGGATGGCACAGCCTCCACCTCCGGTACCGCATCATCTTCGGTCGCCCTACCTGTCATGGGGGCGAGCAGCTTATCCAGCCTATCCTCGCTGAAGCCCATGATGTCGAGATTAAAATCTTCCGCCTGCAGGTCGGTAAGTTCCAGCCGCAGCATTTCTTCATCCCATCCCGCATTCATGGCGATGCGGTTATCGGCGATGATCAGCGCGCGCTTCTGCGTTTCGCGCTTAAATGCGCCAATATTAATTGCGGGGACTTCTTTCATGCCCAGCCGCTGCGCCGCCAGAAGCCTGCCGTGGCCAGCGATGATGCCCTGATGCTGATCAATCAGGATCGGATTCACGAAACCGAACTCCGCAATCGATGCCATGATCTGCGCGATCTGTTCATCCGAGTGGGTGCGCGCATTACGCACGTAGGGGAATCAACCGCTCGATGGAATACCGCTGTATCGCCCTGCGCATTACGATCAGGTGTGGCGTAGCACCTGGGCGCTCACGCTCAAACTTTCTGGTAGCAAAATGGAGGAGCGATATGGCGCGTTCTCCTGATGATATGCGCGCCAGTGAACGCATTGAAGAAATAGCCACCATTCTTGCCGAGGGCTTATTGCGACTTAAGCGCAGAAAGGCGATTAAAAGCAACAGATTGAGAGATTTTCCGCTGGACTCTTCCGCCAACCAGAGCGTTCATGCACCCGAACCTAAAGATAGGGGTAAACGCATGAAAGATAATGTGGATAGCGGAACTCGCCGCGCTTAAAAAGATGACGGTCAATGAGCTAAAAGCCAAAATGGCGCAAGCTCATGGATTCGGAGCCACAAACATTCAATCGTTCTTTCCTTGAATCACGGTTGGCGCACCGCATTCAGGTGTTGGCTTATGGGGATTTGAAACCGGAAACAAAACGCCGCCTTGATCAATTGCGTGAAAGCGTGACAAGCGGCGCGCCGTTCAAGCCCCACGATAAATACCGCCGCCCAGCGGAGCAATATTGGTACGTGAGCATGGGCGGGTGCGTTGAACATAGGCGAAAGTGCTGCCGGACGTCTGAATATGAAGGCCGTAAATGGCGTTCACTCACCGCCGTTGCTTCACACATTGCTGGGGTGCATTGGAACGGGCCGATGTTTTTTGGGCTCAGGAGGAAGGGATGAACCAGCCCAAACAAAAATGAACTGCGCCATTTACACGCGCAAATCGAGCTGGGCTAAAGGCTGGAGATGGAATACAACGCTCGATAATGCTCGGCGACGCTGGCAACCATTACATCCTACCGCGCACAGCGCCAGGGATGGGCGCTCGTCAACAAGCGTTATGATGACGGGGGATTTTCTCTGGCGGTAACATGAGACCATCTGGCTAAAGCAGCCAGATGATCGACGTAGAAGCTGGGCTGATCGATGCGATCGTGCCGTTCATAAAATGGACGCCTGACGCGCGCACTGCTTGATTTTGCCAAGCTGGTCGAAGCGTTCGATGTTGGCGTCACCTTCGTTTCGGTGACAGAAAATCAATACCACCACATCAATGGGGCGGCTCACACTCAACATGTCGTCATTTCCGTCTGAAGCCCTGAGCGGGAATTGGTAGGCGAGCGCATCCGCGATAAATTTCTGGCATCAAAGCGCAAAGGGATGTGGATGGGCGGCACACCACCGCCGACAGACGTGGTGGAACGCGTTTTCCGTATCAACGCCAGGAAGCAAAATATCACCTTCATTTATGAGCAGTTTTTGCGGCATGGCTCACACATCCAGCTGGTGCTATTTTGGATGAACGCTGTTACCGTAACAAAAGCTGGACAACGCAGGAGTAAAACGCGTTGGCACAAAAAATGATGCCAATAACGTAAACCGCATACTGCGAAACCCATTATATAAAGGCATTATGAGCCATATGGGGAGCATTAAAGAAGGGGAACATGAAGCCATCATACCCCCTCCAGAACAAGGGGATGGCGTACAAGCGCTTATCAACAACCTGAAACCGACAGAAGCCGCCATCAAGCCCGATGCGAAATCAACACACCGTATCTGTTAAAAGGCATCATATTCGATGGGGATGGCTATGATGACGCCGAGCCACGCGGGTGGAAACAAGCATAAACGCTACCGCTATTATGTCAGCACCAAAGCCATCAAGCAAGGCTATCACACGACACAGGTGCGCTCCATCGCCGCTGAACAAATCGAACCGATTATTATCGCGCAGATGCGACAGTTTTTCACGGCACCGGAGGTCATCCACCGCACCCACATACGCGCGCAAATGCAGGAACCGAACATCACGGTTGATGAGGTGTGCGTAAAGGTCTCGTGCAGTTTGATGCGATTTGGGATCAGTTTTTCCGCTTGAACAGAACTCGTATCCCGCAGCCTCGATTGTGAAACGCATCCAAATCAGCCTCGACGGAGTCAATATCACCTATCAACCTAATGGCATCATGGAAGTGTATGAGCAAATCACTGGAAAAGGCGTGATCCGCGTAACGTCAAACCAATCACAGAAAACCAACGCACCGTGATCAACGAGGACGGCACGATCACCGTCCACATCCCCATTAGCTCTGAAGCGCCACGGCGGACGGTGCGTTACATCATCGCGCCACAGGGCATCCCAGAATCAATACGCCCTGCCAAAGGGCAAAGAATCGCTGTTTAAAGCCATAGGACGGGCGTTTGCGTGGCAGAGCATGTTGAAAGTGACGCAGCCCTAACGCATGACGATATCAACCGAAACTTCAAATCTGCCGCGTTCTTATGTATCGCGCGTCATGCGCGCCACGCTGCTGGCTCCCGATATCATCGAGGCCATTCTCGATGGTAGGCAACCCAAGCATGACCCTGACCGACCTCACCAAAATGCCGAGCGACTGGAATGAGCAGCGCGAGTATTTTGGTTGCATCTAGTCACCATCGAGAATCTTTTTGATTTTGCATCTGCCTACTGCGCGAAGTTACAAAACCGGCAAAAATGGGTGTGTTGTTTTATAAATCCATTTTTATCACGTCACTATTTTCATAATGGTGACGAGGTTCAGAGAGAAACGCCTCTCTGCAGCCTGTTTTTAGTCGCGTGCGCGTAGTGCGTGGTGACGAGGTTCAACCGCAAACAAAGGCAGAAAGCCCCACTCATGCCAGCGATGCAAAACCGCTGAGAGGATTTGCAAAATAAGGTCTGGCGGAGGAGATGAGATCGAACTCACGATACAGGTTAACCCTGTATAACGGTTTAGCAAACCGCCGCCTTCAGCCACTCGGCCACCCCTCCGCAGGAGGCGGCGACCATAGCAAGACTTGACTTGCATCTCAACTCCTTATTTCGGCTTATAATTCCATTGGCAAAGCGTGGTTTTGGCCGTATGGTGCCGCCCCATGACAAATGCAACTGAAACCAATGCCGGCACGGCGCCGTCCGACAAGAAGAAAAGCTGGGACGAGCCGCTGAAATCCATTATTTATGCTGTACTGCTGGCGCTGGTCTTCCGCAGCCTGCTGTTCGAGCCGTTCCATATTCCCTCAAGCTCAATGAAGGACACGCTGCTCATCGGCGATTATATCTTTGTCTCCAAATATTCGTATGGTTACGGGCGCTATTCATTCCCGCTCGGGTTGGTGCCTTTTAAAGGCCGCATTTTTGGCAGCACGCCGGAGCGGGGCGATGTCGTCGTTTTCCGCAAGCCCAATCAGCCGAGCATCGATTTCATCAAGCGGCTGATCGGCCTGCCGGGTGACACGATCCAGGTCAAGCAGGGCGTGCTCTTTGTGAACGGCAAGGAAGTGCCGAGGCGGGCCATCTCAGATTATAAGAATGAGGAAGCGGGCGCGGTGACAAGCATGCGCCGTTATGTGGAAACGCTGCCGAACGGAAAGTCTTATCATGTGCTGGATATGACGCAATTCGGGGCGGTGGACAACACCGGCGTATATACGGTTCCGGATCACCATTATTTCATGATGGGCGATAATCGCGATAACTCCACCGACAGCCGCTACCTTGATGAAGTCGGGTTCGTGCCGGAGGAAAACCTCGTTGGCCGCGCCACTATCATCTTCTTTTCCCTGAAAGACGATGTGCATTTCTGGGAATTCTGGAAATGGCCGACGGCGTTTCGCACGCATCGCCTGTTGAGGAGCATCGATTGATGAAGCCGGGCTTCGAGTCCGTCATTCACTACACGTTCAGCGATGCTGCCTTGCTCAAATCGGCGCTGACGCACCGCAGCCTTGATAAAAAAGCGAACAACCAGCGTCTGGAATTTCTCGGTGACCGCGTACTCGGCCTGGTGGTATGCGATATGCTGTACCATGCGTTTCCGAGCGAGCAGGAAGGTGAACTGGCGCGCCGCCACGCCGCGCTCGTCTGCAAGGAGCTGGTTGCCGAAGTCGCAAGTGCGCTGCAGCTCGGGCATTACATCATTCTTTCCAGCAGCGAGGAATCCAGCGGCGGCCGAAATAATATCTCCAATCTGGAAGATGCGTGCGAAGCGTTGATCGGCGCGATTTATCTCGATGGAGGATTTGCAGCAGCGCAGGATTTCATCGAGCGTATGTGGCGGCCGCGGCTGGAGTCCATTGCCGAGCCGCCGAAAGATCCGAAGACGTCGCTGCAGGAATGGGCGCAGGCACGTGCGCTTGGGTTGCCGCTTTATGAAATCGTGACGCAAACCGGTCCGGCGCACGCGCCGGAGTTCGTTATACGGGTGAAGCTCGACGGCAAAAGCTCGGAGGCAACCGCCGCTTCCAAACGCGCCGCTGAACAGCTGGCTGCAAAAAAACTACTGGATCAGGTGCTTTCCGCATGACATCACGCGCCGGATATATCGCCATCATCGGCGCACCGAATGCCGGTAAATCGACGCTCATTAACCGGCTGTGCGGTGCCAAGGTCGCTATTGTGACGCCGAAGCCGCAAACTACGCGCCGCAAGATCATGGGCATTGTTACCAAGGGTGAATCGCAGCTAATCTTCGTTGATACTCCTGGCGTGTTCCAAGCAAAGGAAACCTTCGACAAGTCAATGGTCGCCGCTGCCGAGTCCGCTTCGTCCGATGCGGATATTCTGATGCTCGTAGTGGATTCGGAAAAACCGAAAAGCGATGCCGCCGAGCGTGCCCTGCAGGTGGCTAAAAACGCGACATGTGAAAAAATCCTCGTGCTGAATAAAACTGATGCCGTCGCTAAGGAAAACCTGCTGGCTTTGGTCGCGGACTATACGGCGAAAGATAATTTTGCACGCTGCTTCATGATTTCCGCGTTGAATGGCGAAGGTGTCATCGACATCTCGAACTACTTGCAAAACGCGGTGCCGGAAGGCGTGCATCTTTATCCTAATGATCATTATACGGATCTTTCCGAGCGTGAACTGGCGGCGGAGATCACCCGCGAGAAACTCTTCATGGCGCTGCGTCAGGAATTACCGTACGGACTGCACGTGGAAACGGAATCCTGGGAAGAAAAAAAGCATGGCGTTCGCATCCAGCAAGTGATTTTCGTCGAGCAGGAAAAGCATAAGAAAATCATTATCGGTGCGAAAGGCGCGCTGCTGAAAAAAATCGGCGAACAAGCCCGCAAGGATATTACGCGGGCGCTGGGAAGACCGGCGCATCTGTTTCTTTTCGTCAAAGTAAATGAAAAGTGGAAACAGCAGATTATGTTTCCAATGTAATCAATTTGTGCTGGTAGAGCGCATTGAGAAGCGGCTGGAACGGCAGGCCCTGAATCACCGCATCATTGCCTTCGATGGCTTCAAACAAATGTTTGCCGAGTGATTCGTATTTATACGCGCCGCAGGAATGGATCGGATTATCCAGCGCGACGTAAACCTCGATTTCCTGCTGGGTCAAAGAACGCATGATCAGTTTTGCTGTAACCACCGTTTCAAAAATAACCTTACCCGCCTGCACCAGCACGCCCGCGCTATGCTGATAATGTGTTTTATTCTGCAACCTTTTTAGCTGCTCGGCCGCTTTTTCAGGTGAGCCTGGTTTAGAAAGAATGGCGCCTTCCAGCTCGCACATCTGGTCACCGCCGATCACCACCCAGCCCGCGTGAATGTCGGAAACGCTCATCGCCTTCGCACGCGCCAGCATGAGGCAGGCTTCCGGTATGGAAAGGCCTTTTGCCTCCGCTTTGAGCATGTCTTCATCGCAGCGCGGTGTGATCACGGAAAAGTGCAGGCCCGCCTGACGCAGCATCTGCTCGCGTATGGTGGAAGTGGAGGCAAGGACGAGGGGAGAGTTCAGTTTGATCTGCGGCATGTCGTCACAGATAGTATGAATAGAAGGAGAAGAAAAGGGCTAGAGCGTGATCGAGGGCGAAATGGCCTGGCGTTCCTGCGCGGCGACATCGGAGATTTTGCTGTCCGGCCTATTGTCATTCGCCATCGGGAAATTCACTTTCGCTGGAGGTGGCGGAGCCGTTCCTGCGAGAAGCGCTTTCTTTTCCGCTTCCATATTAGCAATGCGATCTTCAAGGCCGCCAATCGTGTTGGCAATCGCCATGCGGTATTCCTTGATACGCTCCGACTCCTGAAGGCCGTAGACTGCGCCGAGCACAACACCGGCAACCGTGGAAATATAGCTGCCTTTTTTGACGAATTTCGGGATTTCCTTATGAACGCCATTGCGTCCGAACTCCGCCCAGACCGTTGCGCCGATCATGGGAACGGAGCCAATGGTCGCGCCGTTCAGAATACCGTTGACGATGGCGGTAAACTTCGTTTGCTGGTTCGGCGCCAGGTTCTTTAGCGTTTGATCTGGATTGCTGTCATGCATGTTTGAAAAGCTTATCTCCCACTTCATACTCTAGCGGGGGTTTGTGACAGCTTAATGACAGGCTGAAAGATAATGGTTTTTAGGTAATTTTGCCGACAGAAGGCGAGGCGATCAGGTTCATGAACTCCTGACGCGTGCGGGGGTCGGTCTTGAAAACCCCTAGTAAGCGGCTGGTAATCGTAGATGTTTCCGTCTTATGAACACCGCGCGTCGTCATGCATTGGTGCGCCGCATCAATGACAACGGCGACGCCCTTTGGTTTCAGAACACGATTAATCGTATCGGCGATCTGGGCGGTCATGGTTTCCTGCGTCTGCAGGCGGCGGGAATAAATATCGAGCAGGCGCGCCAGCTTGCTAATGCCGACGACGCGCTTATCCGGAATGTATGCAATGTGCGCCATCCCGATAATCGGTACCATATGATGCTCGCAGTGCGATTCAACGCGCATGTTTTTCAGCAGCACCATTTCATCGTAATCTTCGACTTCCTCAAACGTTTTGGAAAGTACCTGCTCCGGGTCTTCATTATATCCGGCAAAGAATTCAAGGTAAGAATCCACCACGCGGCGCGGGGTTTCGAGCAAGCCTTCCCGTTTCGGGTCGTCCCCAGCCCAGGAAATCAATGTTTTTACAGCTTCTTCAGCCTGTTCGCGCGTCGGTTTTGTGCTCATGGTGCCTCAAGTGGGGCGCAGAATAGGCATTTTCAAGCTTTTGGCAACGGTCAAATCGCGTCATGCAATCTTCATACGGCTGAAGCTGCTATTTCATTGCCAATCGTGTATAATTATTTTACATGCATCTCACGGAATAATAATAATTTAACAAAAATATAGCGTGAAATAAAGTGGATCTACGGGAAAAAGCACTCAAGCAGCTAAAGCTTCTAAAAGATTCCTTTCTCTACACTCCCTCGAAAGAGGATGTACAGTCGGCGATTGAGGATTTTTTCAGCTCGGATGCTGGAAAAGGATGGATTGAAGCAGCTATTCGTCTCGATCCAGCACTGCAAAGGCAGGATATTCCTGCTAGAATCAACGGCGACGGCAAACCGCATGTCGAGCCGATTGAAGGTGCGATCGACCAGTTGCTCACTTATCAAGGACTGCACGCTGTTGCCCTGCATCACAAGGCTCATGGCATCTACGAGGAGGCCTATCGGAATTTCCAGAGCGGAAACTATACAGGCGCCGCGCGCCGATATTTTGAGGCAAGGAAGATATCGCAAGGCACGCGCCGTATTACGGCTGGTATTGAGATTCATCCTGGCGCGACGATCGGCAAAGATTTTTTCATAGACCATGGCGCCGGTATCGTTGTCGGCGAAACCTGCGAAATCGGCGATGACGTGTTTCTCTACCATGGCGTCACGCTCGGCGCGTTTCCGGGCAAGACCACCCATGACGGCATTCGCGGTGACCGCCGCCATCCTAAACTTGGCAATAATGTCATGATCGGTTCGGAAGCGCAGATTCTGGGACCGGCGCTTATCGGCAATGATGTTAGGATCGGAGCGGGCGCCAAGCTTGTCGGTAACATCGTTGTCGAAGAAGGCGCGACGATTGGTGCAGGCGTTGAAATCGTCGGCGATGTCGTGATCGAAAAAAAAGCGCGCATCGAGGCCGGTTCCAAAATTGTGAGTCCAAAACGCCCGATAAGTGAAGAGGTGGGCGTCAAAACGAAAACACGGTTTGTGGAAGAGAAAATTTCGATCGGCGCAGACGCAACCATCCAGCCGGGTCTTACCATCCATGAAAATGTAAAACCTGAAGTGACGGTATCCGACGTGATGCCTTATATTCCCGGATCTACCCGGCGAGCAGAAGCGCGGGCACGCCCATTTACCGTCATAAGGATAAGCCGACGGATAGCCTTCGTCAACGCCAATTGGGAAGGCATCGCGAGAAAGCTTCAGCAGATGCTTCAAAGCATGGGCTGATTTGACGTAGCTATTTAAATTCACTACATCCGATATATGCCGCGCACTTACGACGATATTGTCTCCCTCTCTGACCTTTAATGAACAGGCTTATTCTGTCATCGCCCAGCAGCACGATACGAAAGAAGTGCTGATGCATACAGGCGCGCGATGAACCGCGATGCGCTGAGAGAAACATTGGAGACGGGGCAGGTGTGTTATTGGTCACGTTCCAGGCAGGCATTATGGTCGCCAGCGGTGAGATCTCCCGGAAACACGCAAAATACTTTGTGGAATTACGCATCGACTGTGACAAAGACAGCATCCTCGTTTTAGTTGACCAAACTGGCCCTGCCCGTCATACCAACAGGCCATCCTGCTTTTTTCATGCCGTAAAACATACGGCAAAGTAGTGATTATTTCGAACCCAAACAATAAGTGAGACCCTTCCCTTTTTCGGAAGTGGACAATGGAGAATTTTGGCACTGGCCGACGAATTCAGGCTTCCCCGTATTGGCGCGGATCGCGAATTGAAAAAGCCCTTGAAGCATATTGGAAAGGAAGCATTACTGAGGAAGTCATGCTGTGCACCGCCAACGGCGTGCGCGTGCCGACCGCTGGAAAAATGCAGGAAAAAGCAGGCATCGAGCATATTCCGTCCAACGATTTTTCCCTCTATGACCATGTGCTGGATACCATCGCGCTGGCTGGCGCAGTGCCTGCTCACACAACAGCGTCATGGGGTGCAATGTCGATCTCTTCAAAACATATTTCGCCATGGCGCGCGGCTCGCAAAGACGGCCTCGATGTCACCGCGATGGACATGACCAAATGGTTCGACACCAACTATCACTATATCGTTCCGGAATTCACTGCCGATCAAAATTTCTCACTCGCTTCGACTTGAAGCCGGTTGATGAATTCAATGGCAAAAGAACTTTGGCATCACAACACGCCCGGGAACACTGCTCGGCCCTGTCCTCTTCCTGCTGCTCGGCAAAATGCAAGGTGAGGGC
Source organism: Rickettsiales bacterium (assembly GCA_046348685.1). Lineage (GTDB taxonomy): Bacteria > Pseudomonadota > Alphaproteobacteria > Rickettsiales > UBA998 > JAXMDT01. The sequence continues at coordinate 141,279 of JAXMDT010000002.1, read as the reverse complement.
GAGGCATTGTCCTTGTTGCCGAAGCTGTTGCCGGTCTATGCTGAAATTCTTAAGCAATTGGGAGAAGGGCGCCGAATGGGTGCAGATCGATGAGCCGTGCCTCGCGCTCGACCTGACGTCCGAAGCGAAAAGCCTACAGCGAAGCCTATGAGACGCTGACGAAGGATTCCAAACTTAAAATCATGCTGGCAACGTATTTCGGTGACCTGCGTGATAATCTTTCCGTAGTGGGCAAATTGCCGGTAGCGGGTCTGCACGTCGATCTCGTGCGGACGCCAGCACGTTTCGACGATATTATTAAAGGCTGGCCGAAAGGCAGATTGCTGTCGCTCGGCGTGATTGATGGCCGTAATATCTGGAAAGCGGATTTGACCAAAAGCGCTGGCGATTCTGGAGGCGACCCGCGCCGTGCGCGGTGCGGATGAAATCGCGGTGGCCCTGCCGCTCGCCTTGCATACGCCGGTCGATCTCGACCTGGAAGATAAGCTGGACAGCGAATTGAAAGGCTGGCTGGCGTCTTCGCTGTGCTTGCCGGAAATCAAACTGCTTACCAATGCCGTCAACGGCAATAAGAACGAGCGCGTTTGAGGAAAACCAGCAGACTATCGATGCGCGCTGCAGTTCCGAGCGCAACGGCAGTCTATGGGTGAAAGAGCGTTTGAGCGGAAGTGGATGCTGATGGTTCGCCGCAAAAGTCCGTTTGGCGAGCGCATACAAAAGCAGAACGATGTATTGCATCTGCCGCTGTTCCCGACGACGACGATCGGCTCTTTCCCGCAGACGGCGGATGCGCGTGAAAAACGCGCTGCTTTCAAAGCGGGCAAGATTAACGAGGAAGAATATAACCAGTTCCTCATGGATAAGACGGCAGAATGCATCCGCCGGCAGGAGGAAGTCGGCATCGATGTTCCGGTGCACGGCGAATTCGAGCGTAAATGACATGGCGGAATATTTCGGTTGAGCAGTCTTCCCGCTCTCTGCTTTCACCAAAAACGGTCATGCAGAGCTACGGTTCCCGCTGCGGAAGCCGCCGATTATTTTCGGTGATGTGTCGCGTCCCGATGCGATGATCCGCGTGAAATGGAGCGCCTATGCGCAAACCTGGACCGACAAACCGGTGAAGGGCATGCTCAATACCGAAAGCCCGGTGACGATCCTGCAATGGAGCTTCGTGCGTGACGATCAGGCCGCGCAGCGAAACCTGCAGGCAGATTGCGCTTGCCATCCGCGACGAAGTGCAGGATCTGGAACAGGCGGGCATCCGACTCGGTCTGAAGACCGACGAACCGGCGATCCGCGAAGGCCTGCCGCTGCGCAAGTGCGACTGGCGTCACATTCCGAATGGGCGGTCGATTGCTTCAAGCTGTCCTCTTCGGGCGTTGCCGACACGACGCAGATCCACACGCATATGTGTTACTCGGAGTTCAACGATATCATCGATTCCGTCGCTGCCATGGATGCGGATGTCATCTCGATTGAAACCTCCTGCTCGGCGATGGAATTGCTTGGCGCGTTCGTGGAGTTCAAATATCCGAACCAGATCGGGCCCGGTGTCTTGCGATATCCATAGCCCGCGCGCCGAATGAGAACGAGATGGTGGCCCTGATGGAAAAAGCGTTGAAGGTACTCGCTGCCGATCAGTCAGGCGAATCCGGACTGCGGCCTTCAAAACCGCGGCCGGGAAGAAACCAAGCCGGCTTTGCCGCTATGGTGAATGCCGCGCGCCGCTTGCGTGAGTCCGTCGTGCTGGCATGAACAAAAAGGCGGCTGGTCTGGGTAAGTGTTGGTACGCTTTCTTTGCTGCCAGCCAAGCCCGGCTCCGTTACCGAGTTTACCCCGGCTGCGCCGGTTCGGGAACGTTGGTGGCCGCTTCGGAAGCTTTTATAGCTTTCTGAAGGCGTTCCAACTCAACAGCATCAAAGGCTGCTTGTGCATTTACAGGATGTTTATCCGTTTTCGAGAAAACGGGACTTCCCATTGAAAAGGCATCGGCACGACGTCGCGTTTAAGATTTTTATCCGAGGCATCACGAAACGCAAAATAAAGCCTTTCCTCAGGTTAGATGAGGCGAATGAAACGCGGCTTCCGTCGCCTGCCTGCTTCAGAGTCGAGGTTTGCAAGTTCCGTCATTTCCTTGCGAAAGTCGGTATCCTTTTTCTTTGCGACAATCCTTTTCTATCAGATAACGAGGATCATCGATCTTGCCGTATTCGGCAATTTGATCTTCCAGAACTTGCGGATTATCATGAACTGACAATGCGAAACGCTGGCGCTCTTCTGCTGCGAAAACTTCACTCGCCGCCGAAACCGACGGATAAAAAAGCCCATTGTCGAGTCGATGGCTTCCATTGCTTCTCGCGCAGTTTTTGCCTTAGGATTTTCCACTATATCCGAGACAAGTTCCTGGGTGCTTTTATTTTTATACTGATTAAGAATGTCTGCTGATAAGCGTTGATTCAAATATTCTTGCAGGTTCGTCATTTCATTACCTTTTTTATTATTATTGCCAAGCGCTGAAAGAACAGTAATAGTCGAGCCATGTTAAAACTATATGACAACGAACATGACTGAACTCACTCAACTCGGCGCGAATGCCAAAGCCCCTGAAAATCCAGAAGAAGCGGTGCTTGAAAAAGTCGAAAACCCGCATTTGAACGTGGATTATTCGGTGCGTTTACCTGCCCGGAATTCACCTCGATCTGCCCCGTGACCGGCCAGCCGGACTTTGCCCATCTGGTCATCGACTATGTGCCGAACCGCTATCTGGTGGAAAGCAAGTCATTGAAACTGTACCTGACGTCATTCCGCAATCATGGCGCGTTCCATGAAGACTGCACGATTGCGGTCGCCAGGGGCCTCGTCGATAGCGTCGAACCGACCTGGTCTTTCGATCGGCGGCTATTGGTATCCACGCGGCGGCATTCCCATCGATATTTTCTACCAGACGTCAGAGCCTCCCGCAAACATGTCTGGATTCCCGAAACCGGCGTGCCGACATACAGGGGCAGGGGTTGTACCGCCGTCTCCGCACGGCTGCGGGTTCGCGATCCTGCAAAGAATGCGGGATGTACTCAGGGTAAAAATCCAGAAACGTAAACCGGTCGCGCGTCGTATGCGCCATATCAACGGCCATTTTATAATCAGCATCCTTCCAGCCCAGGCTGGACGGCGTTAGAGGGCAGCCTGCAGCGCGCGCTACATCACGCAGGTAAGATGCCGGTAATTGCACGGATTGCAACTGCTCACGACAGAATCCCAGCCTCGCTAAGCGCCGCTTCAATACGCTCGCGCGTTGCGAGTTCATCGGGCCAATTGCCGCTGCATGGTTTCATCAAGAAGGTGGATTGCCAGAGTGCAGGATGCGCTCCTGAAGTTCCGCCATTGTCAGGGTGGTGACGCTGATCTGCTCGCCATGGTAAGTTTCCGGCAAGGCACCGCCGAATTGCATTTCCATCGTATGCGCGATCAAGTGTTCGCCCTGGCTGGCAGGATAAGCAGTTCGTTGGCGAGACGCATCCCTTCGCCGGATGCGCGAATCGTGCGCGAATAATACCTAATGACTTCGATATTACCTTTTACCAATTCTGCTGACTGCTCAAAAAGGCATACTCATGCGCGGCGATAAGCGTAAACGGCTTTTTATCATAGGGCGTACCCAGCGCCAGGTGGGACATCCACCAAGCACCTGCGCGGTGGAGCGGGCGAGCGAATCCCAAGTCCGCTGCGGATCAAGCGAACAGGCGCGGCGGCGGCCAGCGTTTCCAGATCGGCAAGCACGGCTACCGGCGGCGCGGCATTGTAGGATTGGTTGATTTGTCCACTTTCAGGAATCAGCGACGCCGTTGGCGATACAAACCCGTTCATCGACGGCGCGGTGGCGGCAACCGCATAAGGGACGTTTTTCTGAAAGGCGGCATATTTGCATAGATCATTCAATGTCCCGCTGCCAACAGCGAGAATGCCCGAGGCGGCATCCAGCTTTTCAGAAATGGCGGAAGCGGCCTGCAGTGATGCCTTTGGTGTTTCCAATTGCAATATTTGCATGGCCGAAGATGCATATTCCGATGCAATGCGTTTGCCGAGTGCATTATATGTATTGGCATCGCACACCATCAGAATCGATTCGCCAAGCTGGTTGCCGATGGCGGCGCGGAACGAAGAAATGCGGGGCGCTATAAGAAGATGTGGCATAACATCGTTTATAGTCCTGTTGCGGCGTCATTCCAGCGAAAGCTGGAATCTAATTCTAGTCATTGCTAGCAAAACGAAGCAATCCGGTTTGAGCGCCATTGTCACGCTGAGGCTGGATTTAAGCTTTGGGTGGAATAACATTGATCGTTTTTGCTTGATTAAACGTTAATGGCGTGCTGAGAAAGTTTATGCATTTTTTCTTGTTATCGAACCTGTTGGTTCTATTAGGCGCGTTGCTTTGCTTGCCGCTGCCGGCTTTTGCCAACGAAAAACCATTTGGATTATGGGTGCAGGAATTCGAAGCCGAAGCGCGCGCCAACGGGATTTCGCAACCCGTGCTTGACCTGGCATTCAATAAATTCTCTCCCATCGAAAAGATCATCGAGTTGGACCGGTTCCAGCCGGAATCCACGAAGACGCTCAGCCAATACCTGGAAACGGCGGTCAGCGACCGTCGTGTCAGCCAGGGGCAGGAGATGTACAACGAATATAAGGGATTGCTCGAGAAAATTGGCAATCAGTTCGGCGTGCAGCCGCGTTTCATCGTTGCGCTCTGGGGAATCGAAACGAATTACGGCCAGAACACCGGCGGGTTCAACGTGCCGCGGGCATTGGCAACGCTTGCCTATGATGGCCGTCGCGCTGATTTCTTCCGCGATGAATTGCTGAAGTCGCTCCAGATTATACAAGCAGGGCACGTGCCGTTCGAGGATATGAATGGCTCATGGGCGGGTGCCATGGGGCAATGCCAGTTCATGCCGTCGAGCTATTTCAAATTCGCGGTGGATTACGATGGCAATGGCCACGCGAATATCTGGACGTCGCAGGCTGATGTCTTTGCTTCCATTGCGAACTACCTTGCGCAAAGCGGCTGGGATAAAGAGGGAACGTGGGGACGCCGTGTCCGCCTTCCCGCCGGACATCGCTTTGCAGACAAAGATGTAAAACCGCTGGTTGCATGGAAGGCGGCAGGCGTGAAATCCTTCGATGGTTCGGCGTTGCCAGACGGCCCGATGAACGCTACGCTGCAGATGCCAAGCGGTGAGGGCGAGGGAGCGTATCTCACGTATGGCAATTACGAAGTGCTACTCAAATGGAATCGTTCGCGCTATTTTGCCACGGCAGTCGGAACGCTTTCAGACAGGATTTATTACGGGCGATGAAATCGAACTTTTTACTCGCATTATGTTCAGTGGCGCTTCTGTTTTTATCAGCGTGCGATAACGGCTCGCCTTATGGCGGGACGCAGAATCCTACCGGCGTTAAAGTTGGCAAGCCCTATAGTGTCAATGGTTCTACCTATACTCCTAAATATGAGCCAAATTATGTTCAGGAAGGCATCGCTTCCTGGTATGGCCCGGATTTCCATGAGCGCATGACGGCCAGCGGCGAGCAACATGACCAGCATGAAATGACCGCCGCGCATAAAACGCTGCCGATGCCCTCCATCGTGAAGGTGACGCGTCTCGATGACGGGCGGAATGTCAATGTCCGCATCAATGACCGCGGTCCTTTCGTATCCGGCAGAATTATCGATTTATCAAAAGCGGCAGCCGAAGCCATCGGCCTCGATCGGGATGGCACGACCAGGGTGAGGGTCGAATACCTCCCCCAGGAGAGTGATCAATATATCGCCTCGCTAGGGCTCAAAGCTCCCTGGTGGGGGGATGTTCAGTATGCCGCCGCTGCACCTGCACCGGAAGTCGCGATCAGTTCGAATGATCTGCCGCCGCTGCCTGCGCCGATTTCCTCGGCATCTACCGCGCCAACCCCGACGATGGGATCGGGTGAGATCGTCTCGCAACCGTATCCAGCGCCTGCTACCCAAACAACCAGTGCGATGGCAGCTCCGGCGCCGGAAGCGCTGCAGCCATCTGAAATTTCCCAGCCCGCACCCATTGCCGCCACCACGGTTGTGACCACGACGACTACTCCAATACCATCTCCGGCACCGGCGCTTACCGCTTCCGTTGACACCTCGCCAAAGGCGATTGCCGAACCGAATTCGCTGCAGGTAGGATATGTTTCGCCGGCCGCTGGCCAGTCGCCGCAATCGATCGGCAAGACTGCCTATCGCGTGCAGACCGGCGCGTTCACGAATTATCAGAACGCCGAACATCATGCAGATAGCCTTGCAGATGTCGCCAGCCCCGAAATCCGTGAAACGCAGGTGAATGGGCGCACGTTCTACCGCGTATCGCTGGGGCCGGTTTACGATGCAACGGCAGCCCAGATGATTTTGAGCAAAGTAAAAGAAATGGGGCACCCCGATGCCCGTCTGATTGTGGAGTAGAAGATGTTTCGTATTTTTGTATGCCTGATTGCAGCGCTCGTGGCGGTGCCTGCCGTTGCCCTGGAAACCAAGGCAAAGCAAGCCATCGTCATCGAGGATGAAACCGGCGCGGTGCTGTTTGAAAAAAGCGGCTATGAGCGCATGTTCCCCTCATCGATGACCAAGATGATGACGGCTTACATTACGTTCAAGCAATTGAAAGAAGGCAAGCTGACGCCGGAGACCAAATTCACCGTGAGTGAAAAAGCATGGCGGCAGCAGGGCTCAAAAATGTTTGTCGAATTAGGTAATCAGATTCCGCTGATGGACCTGCTGCGAGGTGTCGTCATCCAGTCCGGTAACGATGCGTGTATCACCCTCGCCGAAGGTATTGCCGGTAGCGAAGAGGGATTTGCGGGGCTGATGAACGAAGAAGCGAAAGTGCTTGGCATGAAGGATTCCCACTTCATGAATTCCGATGGCTGGCCGGATGAAAACCATTACACCACCGCCAACGACCTGGCGATACTGGCGCGCGCTACAGTGCATAACTTTCCGGATTATTATTCGATTTATGGCGAGCGCGAATTCACCTATCACGGTATTCGCCAGCATAACCGCAATTTGCTGCTGGGCGGCAGTTTGGGCGTGGATGGCCTGAAAACCGGCCACACAGAGATTGCGGGTTACGGCATTACGGTTTCCGCTAAAAACGCCGATGGCCGCCGCGTCTTCGTCGTCGTCAACGGGCTGACCAGCGAGAAAGAACGCGCCGAAGAAGCCGCTTCGCTCGTCGGTTACGCGTTCGGCGCGTTTGAGAATAAAGTGATTCGCAAGCCAGGTGAAGTCGTCGCAACGATTCCTGTGTGGCTTGGTGTGCAGGACGAACTGCCGGTCACCGTAGAAAAGGATGTTGTGGTGACTTTGCCGAAGGTAGGCCGCGATCAGATCACGTTTACCTTCCAGGGCTACACGCCGGTGGCGGCTCCCGTGCAGAAAGGCGCGCCGGTCGGCACGCTCGTGATCAAAGCGCCCGGCATTTCGGATCAAAAGGTTCCTTTAGTAGCGGGAGCCGATATCGCCAAAGCCGGTTTCATGAAGCGTCTGCTCTGGAACCTGACGCATTTCAATTAGATGCAGCGCGCGCGTTTCATTTCACTGGAAGGCGGCGAAGGGTGCGGCAAATCCACCCAGGCCAAATTGCTGGCCGAAACACTAAAAGCCAAAGGCATTGACGTCATCCTCACCCGCGAACCGGGGGGCGAGGAGGGGGCGGAGGCTATCCGCGAACTCCTTGTCAAAGGCAAACCCGAACGCTGGGACCCCGTAGCGGAAACCTTGCTTTTTCTCGCATCGCGCACCCAGCATGTTGAACGGGTGATCAAGCCTGCCCTGGCGAAAGGCACCTGGGTCATCAGCGACCGGTTTCATGATTCCACCCGCGTTTATCAGGGCGTCGGCAAAGGGGTTTCCGATGCGTACTATCGCCAGTTGCATGCGGCGACGCTCGGAAATTTTATGCCGGATCTAACCTTCCTTCTCGATATTCCGCCGGAAATCGGACTGATCCGCGCGCATGGAAGACGCGATGGCGAGACGCGTTTTGAGTCCATGAAACTCGATTTTGACGACGCGTGCGCGCCGGTTTCCCTCACCATTGCCGAGGCGGAGTCATCCCGCTTTCATATCATTGATGCCGAGGCCGATGTTCCCTATATTCACCGCGCCATTGTGAAAGATATGAATATGCGTTTTGACCTTAGCCTGACGGCCGCTCACGCATGAGCGAACCGGCATACAGCGAAACACTTCAAACCAACCAGCCCGTCCTCGGCCACGAGGCGATCGAGGCGCGGCTGCTCGCCGACTGGAACAGCGGACGCATGCCGCATGCGTATCTGTTCACCGGTCGGCGCGGCATCGGCAAAGCAACGCTGGCCTACCGTTTTGCACGCTTCATTCTAAACCAATCAGAATCCAGGCCGCAGGAAGATGCAGGGCTTTTTGGCAATGCGCTGCCACCAGCCCAGCCTGTTGCGCTTGAAAGCAACTCCCAATCTCCCGCATCCCTGCGCATGCAGGCGGGGACGCATTCGGGTTTCATGGTGCTGCAGCCGCTCTATGATGAGAAAAAAGGGCGTTACAAAGATGAGATCAACGTCGATCAGGTGCGCAAAATCATCGGGTTCAATGAACTGACCAGCGGTGAAAGCTCACATAAGATTATCCTGATCGATCCGGCGGAGGCAATGAATCCGGCAGCGGCGAACGCCTTGCTGAAATGGCTGGAAGAGCCGCCTTCAAATACAATTTTCCTGTTGATTTCCCACAACCCGTCACGCCTGCTGCCGACCATCAAGTCGCGCTGCCGACGCGTTGCGTTCTCACCTTTGAGCGAGCAGCATTGTGCGCAGATTCTGGCGGCCAAAGGCGTGGAAATCGAGGGCAATCCAGGCTTTTTGAATATTCTTGCGGCGGGGTCCGCAGGTATTCTCTCGGAACTGGCCGAAAGCCAGATCGAGCCTATCTTCTATGACTTGCTGCATATACTCGGTCAGGAAGGCACGGATTCCACCGCGGCGTATGGTTTCGCCGAAGCGCTGCCGAAGCAGATTTCCTGGGATAACTTGTACCTCCTGCTGGTGGAGCTTTTAGCGATGATTATCAAGAGCGCCTCCGGCGTTGCCGTGCCATCCGCCATCCCGCCCGATGCGGCGGAAGTCATTCGCCAGATTGCGGGAAGGCTTATGGTGGATGCCTGGATCCGGCAGCGCGAGCAGATTCTGGCGCTGCACCGTGACACAGAGCAGTTGTATCTCGACCGGAAACATGTAGTAATGCTGATCCTGGATGCTTTAGCCGGCAATTTAATCGAGTCATGACCAAATCCTTCTATATTACGACACCTATCTATTACGTGAATGACCGGCCGCATATCGGCCATGCCTACACGACCATCGCCTGCGACGTGCTGGCGCGGTTCAAGCGGCTGGACGGCTATCATGTCAAATTCCTGACCGGAACGGATGAACACGGCCAGAAAGTGGAAAAATCTGCGAAGGAGAAGGGCGTCGCACCGAAAGCGTTTGTTGACGATGTATCCCAGCATTTTCGCGAGCTGACGGGCCTGCTCAATATCAGCAACGATGATTTCATCCGCACTACCGAACCGCGCCACATCAAAAGCGCGCAGGGCATCTGGAAGAAGCTGGAAGAAAGCGGCGATATCTACCTTGGCAGCTATTCAGGATGGTATTCGGTGCGCGATGAGGCCTATTATGCCGAGTCCGAATTGATCGAGGGTAAAGCTCCCACAGGCGCGCCGGTCGAATGGGTGGAAGAGCCGAGCTATTTTTTCAAACTGTCGAAATGGCAGGAACCGCTCCTGAAATTTTATAAAGAAAATCCTGGTTTTATTGCGCCAGAATCCCGCCGCAACGAGGTGATCCGTTTCGTCGAAGGTGGGCTTAACGATCTTTCCATCTCGCGTACGACCTTTTCCTGGGGGATACCGGTGCCCGGCAACGATAAACATATCATGTATGTCTGGCTTGATGCGCTGGTCAATTACCTGACCGCCGTCGGCTATCCGGATGAATCGAACGCCGAGTTAAGGGAATTCTGGCCAAACGTCATGCATATGGTCGGCAAGGATATTCTTCGCTTTCACGCCGTTTACTGGCCAGCGTTCCTGATGAGCGCGAATCTGCTCCCGCCGCAGCGCGTGTTCGCTCATGGCTGGTGGACGATCGAGGGCGAGAAAATGTCGAAATCCCTGGGTAATGTCGTTGCACCGCAAGACCTTGTTTCACAATACGGTCTCGATCAGACCCGTTATTTCCTGATGCGCGAAGTGCCCTTCGGCAATGATGGAAATTTCGCCCGCGAAACCATGGTCAACCGCATCAATAGCGAGCTGGCCAATACGATCGGCAATCTGGTGCAGCGGACGCTGAGCTTTATCTTCAAAAACTGCGACGGCAAGCTGCCGGACGCCAAAGTCGATACCAAGCATTACGGGGCTTTGCTGGATGAGGTGCGCAATCATATCGAGGCGCAGGCATTTCATAAGGCGCTGGATGTCATTATTGGCCTCGCCAATAGCGCCAATGAAAAGATCGACAAAGCCGCACCATGGACATTGAAGAAGCAGGGCACCCCGGAATCCCTCGCTAACATGCGCCAGGTGCTGGTGGAACTGGCGGAAGATATTCGGGTTATTGCCATACTGCTGCAGCCGTTTGTGCCGCAGGCGGCGGCTGCTATTCTGGATCAATTGGGCATTGCGGCGGATCAGCGTGTATTCAACGCAGTTGAAGTACCGCTTAAATCCGGTACTCCGATTCATCAGCCGCAGGGGGTTTTCCCCAGGATCGAAGCTAAGGCGGCCTGAAAATGCTTAGCTCCGCATTTTTGTCATTCCGGAAGCGGCTGAGTCCGCACTTCAAGTGCGGCAAACGAAGCCAGCTATCCGGAATCCAGAAATACGTTTCATTAGATTCCAGATATCTCGGTTTTGCCTACCACTCGTATACTCGTGGACAAAACCGGATTCCGGAATGACAGATATCTTTGTAATGCTGCTCGTTGATTCACATTGCCATCTGAATTTCAAAGACTTTGCCGAGGACCGCGCCGAGGTTATTCGCCGTGCCAAGGAGTCAGGCGTTGGGGTTATGCAGACGATTTGCACCAAACTGCATGAGTTTGAGGATATCTATGCCATCGCCGAGTCGGATCCGGATATTTATTGCTCGGTCGGCGTACATCCCCATGAGTCGGCGCACGAACCGATCCCATCACCTGAGCAGTTAATGATCTACGCTTACCGCCCGAAAACTATCGGCATTGGGGAGACGGGACTCGATTTTTATTATGAACACAGCCCGCGCAAAGAACAGGAAATCTCATTCCGCAATCATATCTCTGCTTCTCGGGAGACCGGTTTACCTTTGATTGTCCATAGCCGGAATGCCGATGAAGAAACGGTCCGCATATTGGAAGACGAGATGAAGCGGGGAGCATTCCCGGGATTAATTCACTGCTTTAGCACAACGAAATATCTGTCTGATAAAGCGGTTGAACTAGGATTATATATTTCACTTTCCGGAATTTTGACTTTTCCCAAATCCCAGGATTTGCGCGATATTGCCAAAACGATTCCTTTGGATCGTTTGCTCGTGGAAACGGATTCGCCATACCTGGCTCCGGTGCCTCTGCGCGGAAAACGGAACGAACCCGCTTTCACACGCCACACCAATGCCTTGCTGGCAGAATTAAAAGAAGTATCCGAAGAAGAATGCGCCCGCATTACCACCGACAATTTTTTCAAACTATTTAGCAAGGCCAAGCGGCCTCAGGCAGCATGAAAATCACGGTGTTAGGCTGTGGCGCCTCCGGCGGCGTGCCGAACATCGGCTGCCATTGCCCGATCTGTACGTCAAGAAATCAAGAAACACAAGGACTCGCGCCTCAATCCTCATCGAAAACATGGGGAGCAGGGCGTTTGTCGATCTTTCGCCTGATCTCCGCCAGCAGGCATTGCGGCATACGATTACAACGGTAGATGCTATCATTGTCACGCATGGCCATGCCGACCATTGCCACGGCATCGACGATACGCGTACGTTCAACTATCACCGCAACGCCGCCATACCATTATATGCTGACCGGCAAACGCTGGATCGGCTCAAGACCGGTTTTTCATATGTGTTCACGCCGCATGAAAAAGGCAAGCCCTGGTATAAGCCGGAGCTGGTACCAACAGAGATTGATAGTACTTCATATGCCACTTTCACACCGGCGCCTCATGTGGATATCAAGCCGTTTCTGCAATGGCATGGAAAAATGAAGAATATCGGCTTGAAACTGGATCGTTTCGCTTACTCAACGGATGTGAATAACTTACCTGAAGAATCTTTGCAACTGCTTGAAAATATTGATGTTTGGATTGTGGATTGTTTACGCTATACGCCAGCGCCATCGCATGCGCATCTGGAGATGACGCTGGGTTGGATCGAGCGGGTGAAGCCAAAACGCGCGATCTTGACTCACATGAACCATGATATGGACTATGATTATTTAATCAAAAGCTTACCGACCAGCGTTGAACCGGCTTATGACGGCATGGTCATTGAAATCTGATTTTATTGGTTAATTGGCTTGCGTTGATACGTCGCAGGTTGCTGGGGTTCAGCCTGTTGCTGGTATTGCTGGTACGTTTGCGATTGTTGTTGATAAGCCTGCGGCTGCGCTGGCTGCTGTTGATACGCTTGTGGTTGTTGCGGCGGTTGCTGGTAGACCTGCTGCGGTTGTGTATAGGTTTGCTGAGCCGGCTGTTGCGTTTGCTGTTGTTGCATGACGGCCTGATTTTGAGGCTGCGGGGCTGCCTGAGGCGCTTGCTGCGTGTAAGGCTGCGCTTGCGGCTGCTGCGAGTAAGAATTCTGCTGGGCGGTACGCTGGGGCATAGCCGCCGACGGGCGCGGCGGCATCGGCGCGGCGGCAGGCTGGCGCCACATTGGTTCACCTAGATAAAGATAGTCAGGTAATGATAAGCCGCCAGCGATAGCGCCGAGGGATGCGCCGGTAGCAAGGCCGAGTGTAATGGGAGAGCTTGGAAACAACGCGAATACTGCGCCGCCAGCCGCTGCGCCGAGGAACGCGCCGGACAATGCGCGGTCGGCAGGCTGCGTGCCGCAGGCGGTAACGGATAGCAACAGAATGACTGAGAGCGGTGCAGCGACGAATTTCTGAGTTTTTCCCATGGCAATCTTATTTTTGTTTTATTGGCCCGAAGTTATACACAAAAACGCCAATTAGGAAAGCGTATTTGGGGCTTAAAGCATAAGAAATCCATAAGCGCAGACTGGATTAATCTGTAATTTTCCATAATATATATTATACGATCAACGGTTATATGCATCAGGGCTGTTTTGTACCGCTTCCAGCCCGGCGCATAATGATTTCCCTATCGGCGTGCGTTCCGACAAAATACGTATATTCACCATAAGGAGCGAAACCGTATCGCATGTAGAATGCGAGTGCCTTTATATTGTTCTCCCATACGCCGAGAAAAATATCCGCTGATTTCAATATTTCATCCGCAAGCGTCGCTTCCATCAACCGTTTTCCGAGGCCGCTTCTCTGGTACGCCTTGCGCACATAAAGCCGATGGATTTCACGTCCTGTTTCGCCGTTTTCCAGTGGCAGCCCCAGATGACCGTATTTCACGTAGCCAGCCAGCTCCGATCCATCTCTTGCCAGCAGGATAACGTTACCCTCCGCCAGCTTTTCCGCGAAATATTGCGCGGAGCATGTCTTCGCCAGATGGTATTCCAGGTTTTCATTGCTATAGAGATGGCCAAATGTCTCGGTAAACGTTTCGCGGGACAGGTTTTGCAGATTAACGAGGTCTGGGTTATCGGCATTATTTATTATAATCATTGTCTTAAGCTTAGCTGCAATTTGTAAATTAATCTGATTTTGCCATCTTATTGTAATATAAATCGTGTAGAAAACTGCTTCAAACGGAGTTTTCTTATGTCATGGACTGCAGCAGGTAATCGCATCAACACACAAATTCAAAAGATAAAACAGTTCGATTTAGCGCATCTACCCATTGCCTCTTGGGTAAGGCTTTGGGATGACGTTTCAGGTATTTATCAAAAATATGGCGAACGTAATGCAGCAAAGCACCTTGTTTCCAAGCAATACGGTGATTTGGGCCGATTGGTGTCGATTATCAGATACAAAGCATCCAATGCCAATATCAAAAGCTCAGGTGAATCCCTTGATGATTTGCTGTTACCGGAAAAATCTGAGGTTGAAGCTGCGAATGACAACGAGTTGCCGCGCAGCAGATATAAAATGCCTCCGGAGCTTTTTGCAATTGTCCCTGACTTGATGAAAGACGCAGATAAAATGTATGCGGCGATGGTTGAAGCTGACATGCAAATAACACTTCCCAAGATGTGGGAAATTTTAGAGCATTATATTGGTGCGTCGGACGCACCCGCTTCTTTACGTGAACTCGCAAGAAATTTGGAAACCACGTTGAAAAAAGAAGTTTTTAGCGCGATGGAAATTGAGGCGGAAGCTGCAGGGAAGCCAAGCCGCTGGACGCGCCTTGCGTCGGCAACGGGTTCGGATGGGCAAAAGCAAATTACATAACCATATTATGGTGGGCGGTAGAAGACTCGAACTTCCGACCTCTACGATGTCAACGTAGCGCTCTAACCAACTGAGCTAACCGCCCCAAAAGAGCCACGACTATAATCAGGATTTTTCAATGCGCAACCGCAATATGGACTTTAGGCGGCGTTGCTGACTTCCGGCGGCAATTTGAACTTGGTGCGCTCGGTTGCCGTCACGAGCGGTTCGATAGCGGCAGCATGCTGGCTTTGAATGGCTTTAATCAGGTCCTGCACCAGATGTTCCGGCGCTGAGGCGCCCGCCGTGATGCCGACCGCCCTTTTCCCTTCGAGCCATGCCGGATTAAAAAAACTGCTGTCGGCAATCAGATAGGATTCGATGCCCAGTTCCTCTCCCAGATCGCGCAGGCGGCTGGAATTCGAACTATTTGCCGCGCCGATCACCAGCAGCAGGTCCGCTTTGTCCTTCAGGGCCTTGACCGCATTCTGCCGGTTCTGCGTGGCATAGCAGATATCACGCAATTCAGGTCCCATGATGGCTGGAAACCGTGCTTTGAGAATATCGATGATGCCGCGCGTGTCATCCACGCTCAAGGTCGTTTGTGTCACATAAGCCAGATTATCGGCATTGGCGACCTCGAGCGTGCGCGCGCCGATCTCATCCTGTACCAGATAAACACGGGTATTTACCCTGCCGCTGGTGCCTTCCACCTCCGGATGACCTTCGTGGCCTATCAGAATGATTTCCCTGCCTAATTTCTCGTAACGCTGCGCTTCGTAATGCACTTTTGTCACCAGCGGGCACGTCGCGTCGATGACCGGCAGGTCGCGTAGGCGGGCGCTGCCCTCCACCTTTTCAGAAATACCATGAGCGGAAAATATGGTGATGCCGCCATCGGGGATCTCGGCCACCTCTTCAACAAAAACAACGCCGCGCTTTCTAAGGTCATTTACAACCCATTGATTATGGACGATTTCATGGCGTACATAAATCGGCGCGCCGAATTTTTCGAGGGCTTTTTCCACAATTTCGATAGCACGCTCCACGCCGGCGCAGAACCCGCGCGGTTCCAGAAGGTATATTCTCAAAGGCTTTGTCATTAAACTGCAATTATTACGCTCTAAAGTCTAAATCAGTCATAAAATAAAAACGAGTATAAAATGAGTGGCTTTAATCCCTTTTCAGAAGGTGGCGATGAAACATCGGATGCCAAGCATCGCCCCGGTCAGCCAAAAACAACGGTTTCTCCTTCGCCAGCCTCAGTCACCGTATTGATCCATAGTTTGGAGAGTCTACGTGACAGCTATGATCAATACCGCATTCGTCAGGCTGGTTTGAAACCGAACGATCCCGCCTATATGGGGATAGAAATGAGCGAACCTCCCCAGGTTACGTATCTAAATGGCCTTATCTCTGCTCTTTCCGCGCTAGGAGAAAACAAGAAACATATCACGCAGCAGGACTATAGGGATTTTTTAAATGCCCATGCAGAGGAACATAAAGCTTCCAGCAAACTGACGGATGGTGAGTTTGCCGTTATGAATTCACACTGCCAATTGCGTTATCAGGATGGTGTGTACGGAGATGTAAACCATATTCATAAACGCTCTCCGCAGGTTGGTTAATGGCTCATCTCGATTAATCGTGACGCTGTTCTCTGAAACGAAAAATCATCATCGCCACCCGTGTAAAGCTGTTCCGGCGGGACTTCCGCGGTACAAATCAACACTGATTTATTTTCATAGAGCACATCGATCAGGTGGATAAAACGCTTGGCCTCGTTGCGCTGGTCCCTGCCCATCTGCGGTATATTCCCGATCAGGAAAATACGAAATATCTTTGCAAGCTGGATATAGTCCTCCGCTCCCAGCGGCTGTGTGCATAAATCATGGAATGAAAACCAAGCGATATCACCATACGTTGCCGGTATGCCGACCTCCCTGCCCTTGACCATGATCGACGCCGGTCTGGGGATAGCGTAGCTGGTCAGGTCATTGAATGCCTGATTAAGAAATTGATCGGCCTCAAGGCCGAGCGGATAATGATAGGTACGCGACAGCGCATCGACACGGCGCAACCGGTAGTCCGTGCCGTGATCGAGATGAAACACATTCACTTCACGCTTTAAAAGATCAATGAACGGCAGAAAACGCTCCCGCTGCAAGCCGCCAAGATAAAGGTCCTCCGGCGGACGGTTGGAGGTGAAGACAACGATCATCCCGTGTGAAAACAGAATGGCGAACAGACGGGCGAGAATCATTGCATCGCCGATATCCTCCACCTGAAATTCATCGAAGCAAAGCACGGACACCTGCTCGGCGATTTCCTCGGCCACGGCCACCAGGTGGTCGCCGTTCGGGTTGAGCTTGCGTTTTTCGTGGATGATCGCATGCACATCGAGCATGAAGGCATGGAAATGAATGCGTTTTTTATTATTGATAGGAAGCGATTCGTAGAAAATATCCATCAGCATCGATTTGCCGCGCCCGACGCCGCCCCAGATATAAAGCCCGTGCGAACCTGCTTTTTCCTTTTTGGGAAACAGGCGGCCGATCCCCTTTTTCTTTTCTTCGCGCTCTAAAATTTCGCTTTGCAGTTCCTGCAGCTGCCCAACGAGCGCTGCCTGATCCGCATCCCTGGTAATCTGGCAATTTTCGACAAGCTGGTGATAACGCGAAAGCGGACTTTGAGACATGATGCTTCGTATAGCGAAATACGCAAATTTTAAAAGGTTTTATCTTGATTCACCCCGCGCAACTATTCATTCTAAGGCAATGGCTGATGCATCCTTCATTCCCGTTATCAAAACCGCCGACGACCTCCGAAGGACGATCAGGAGCCTGAAAGATGCTGGGAAAAAGATTGGTTTCGTGCCGACGATGGGCGCCCTGCACAGCGGGCATATGGCGTTGGTGCAGGAAGCAAAAAATCACAGCGATGCCGTCATCACCAGCATTTTCGTGAATCCCACGCAATTCGGGCCTTCCGAAGATTTCAGCCGTTATCCACGCACCCTTGAACAGGATCTGGATTTATTGCACCAGCAGGCTTGTGATATTGCATTCGTGCCCGACGTGAACGTGATTTACCCGCAAGGGTTCAGCACGTACGTCGAGGTCGAAGGCTTGTCCGCCGTGCTGGATGGCGTGCATCGGCCCGGGCATTTTCGCGGAGTCGCAACGGTCGTGGCGCGGCTGCTCAACCTGGTGGCCGCCGATTATGCCTTCTTTGGAGAAAAAGATTATCAGCAGCTGGCGATTATCAAGCGCATGGTGCGGGACCTGAATCTGCCCATAGAGATTATGGCAGTATCCACGGCGCGTGAGGCGGACGGCCTCGCCCTTTCTTCACGAAACCGTGACCTCACACCGGAAGAACGCGAGACTGCCCCCGCACTTTACCGCGCGCTCTGCATGGCGCGTGAAGACCTGCTTAAAGGCCGAGATATCCAACCGATTCTGGAAACCTATACCTCCTGGTTGAAGGATAAAGGATTTGAGAAAATCGATTATTTTGCGCTGCATGATGCGCAGACCCTTATGCCTATTCAGTCCGGCGGCGATATGGCTAATGGCCGGATATTCACCGCGGCCTGGTCGGCAAAACACGCTTGATTGATAATATTGCGCTTGTGTAGACAGTAGAAGAGAATGCATATGAACGAAGAAGAATTTACCAGGATTTTTAAAAGCCGAAGCGATCCTTAAAGGGCATTTCATTCTTTCCTCGGGCCTGCATAGCGATACGTATCTGCAATGCGCCCGCGTGTTGATGGATCCTGCGCGTGCCGAACTTCTCTGCAGCGAACTGGCAAACCGCGTGCGTCAGCATCATGGTGAGACGATCGACATTGTTGTCGCGCCGGCTATGGGCGGCGTGGTGGTTGGTTACGAAATGGGCCGTCAGCTGCGCCGCCCGACGATTTTCTGTGAGCGTGAGAATGGAAAGTTTACCTTGCGCCGCGGATTTACGCTGGATAAAGGCGCGCGCGTGCTTCTCGTGGAAGATGTGGTAACCACCGGCAAATCCTCGCTGGAAACCGTTGCCTGTATTGAAGAATATGGTGCGACCGTCGTTGCCGAAGCCAGCCTGATCGACCGCTCCAATGGCAAGCATGCCTTGCCCTTCCCGCTCGTTTCCCTACTGACGCTGGATGTGGCTTCATACAACGAGGCGGACGTCCCACCTGCGCTTGCCGCTGTTCCGGCTGTCAAGCCAGGCAGCCGCTGGCTTAAAGTATCTTAGCGCAACCTGTCACCAACCTTACAAAGAAGTTAATATAATTAACCATTTATTAATGGTATAGTTTCACTACCAAAATGGAGAAACAAACGATGACATCCTGTACGTTAAAATCTTGCACCGTCAATTATTGCTTTATTGCAAAGCTACTGGTGGCGATTCCGGCGATTCCGATGCTGGCCGCTATTGCCGCATCCTTTTCCGATGATCCCGTCTGGCAAATTACACTCGTCGCATACGCAGGTGCGGTCGCCGTCTGGCTCGCCCAGAAAATAGACCAGATTCCTTATCTCACGCAGAAATTCACGCCGTTTAAGCGTAAATAACGCTGTAAATTCATTGAATTGTCACACAATTAGCCGCCGCAGCCTTCTATAATTCCAAATGAATTACAGGAGGGTGCTTTATGGCTGCGAGCGATGAATTGAGACTGCCCGGAAAGGAACCGACTTACTTCAACAAGGAAGCGTTGATCGGGTTGTTATTTTTCAATGTGCCCGGCGCCGTTTTTGGAAGCCTAGTTGGAAAAGAACGCATGGAGCGCGAGTCGCGCGAAGGGAAACCTGTTGCGGAACCAACCATGTGGAACAAGGATGCGGCAATCGGGGCTGGAATTGGCTATGCTTTGTCAATAGGCGGCATTCTTATCGGCGGCATTCTGGGCGGCATTGGCGGCCTGGCGATCGGCGGCTTTGCAACGATTGCCATCGGCGCGCTTATCGGCGGCGCATTCGGAAAAAGCCGCATGAAGGAAGAATATCAGGAAGCACTGAACGTCCGCGCACAGCAGATTGCCGAGGGAAAAGACCTTTCCATAGAACGCGAACAGGAAGTCGGCATCAGCGTTCCATCTTACAGCCGCAACGTAAGCCCTGTCGAAGCGGCGCTGCTGGAAGAAAAAACGAAACAAGGCGGCCAACGCGGGCCAGCGCATTTCACGGAGCAGCTCGAGCAGGCGCGCAAACAACCCGCCCCGAGCGCGGTGCAGGTGTAAGTAAATAGAATTTGATCCATTGTATTACAGAAGTCATTGATAAAATAAGGATGAGATATGGCAAGTTCAGCAGCAGTTGGAGCCGCAGCAGCCGCGGCCGCAGCAAGCATGGCGGCGGCGCGTGCGAGAAAGAAAAGGGAAAAAGAAATTAAAGAGCTTCAAGGGCAAATCGGCGATATTGATCCAGAAGCATTGAAAAAGTGCGTTTCAATAACGGATAGTTATTCATCTGCCAGCAGCGCAGTCAATTACGTGGGAGAACATGGGCTCTTCGATAGCTGGCCATTTACAGACACAAGCCACATACGCGCTCAAACTATGAAGGACGATATTAAACGCTGTAATGAGGAAAACTTATTGCCGCCGACGACTCCGGAAGGAAAGCCTGTCACCGCCAAGGATGACGTCTTCTATAACTCCCTTTTTGATTTTAAATGCGACATGGATGACATCTGTGCGCCTACTGGTGCGCGAACGGGCGGGCAAAAAGCGACAGGACGCTAAGCCTAGTATTCTGATTTAGAAATTTCAGTGTTCGTTATACTATCTGTTTTACTGATAATCTCATTTTTCTAACATTCTATTCTCACCCCGGCTCACCGCCGCTGCGCTTTTGATCGCGCAAACGGCAGTGCCCAAGACCCGTATGGGATCCCAAGCAGTAGTGCCACCGATGCGTTTCGCATGCCTCCCGGGCGGTGATGCGTTGCCTTGCGATGGCGAGGCTTAGGTTATGCATAGATAGAAATGCCCGGAAGTATAAATGTGCATGTCATCAGATGTTCACACTAAAATGCTAATATCGAATCATCATAAGGGAGAGAAAAATGAACAATAATACCTTATCAGATGACCAACTCGCAGCACTTGCCAGAAATCCTGAAGATTTAAAACGGTTAGCAGCCCAGATCGAAAATGCGGTGAGGTCAGGAGAAATTGATTATCGATTACCACAAAAGCAACCTCTTTCACTGCCTGAAATAAATAATCTCATAGGTGACGCGGAGCTTGCTACAGCATATGAAGGTTTAAAAGGAGCTGCAAATAGTGGTGTGCTCGAATTTGGTATTGGGAAGTATATACGTGATTTAAAGAGCGCGCCGAATGATAGCGTGAATACCATGGCCGCAATGTGTATTTATTTTGAACCTGACGAAAAGCATGAACTGTTGCCGCCTCGGTCTCCGGGTATGGATGCCTATTGCAAAGCGGCGGTTGCGGAATCTGAAAGACGGTCGAAGTAATTGCTGAAAGCAGAGTCAGACAAACAAAAAGCCCCGGCGCGAGCCAGGGCTTTTTTGTAGATCCCGCAACGAGTGCGGGATGACATATATGTATAGAGTATCGTTTGGTACGAGTGGCAGTGGCTTTGTATGTTCTATGAGAAAATCAGTTTTCCGAGGAAAACAATGATTTTCATCCTTAGAAAGGAGGTAATCCAGCCGCACCTTCCGATACGGCTACCTTGTTACGACTTCGCCCCAGTCATGAGTCCTACCGTGGTCGCCTGCCAGATTAGCTCAGCGCCTTAAGGTAAAACCCACTCCCATGGCGTGACGGGCGGTGTGTACAAGACCCGGGAACGTATTCACCGTAGCATGCTGATCTACGATTACTAGCGATTCCAACTTCATGCACTCGAGTTGCAGAGTACAATCCGAACTGGGACAGCTTTTAGGGGTTAGCATCTCCTCGCGGAGTAGCAGCCCATTGTCACTGCCATTGTAGCACGTGTGTAGCCCAGGCCGTAAGGGCCATGAGGACTTGACGTCATCCCCACCTTCCTCCAGCTTGACGCTGGCAGTTTCCTTAAAGTTCCCAACTAAATGATGGCAATTAAGGACGAGGGTTGCGCTCGTTGCGGGACTTAACCCAACATCTCACGACACGAGCTGACGACAGCCATGCAGCACCTGTGTTCTAGCCAGCCAAACTGAAGAGATCCATCTCTGGTTCTCATACTAGACATGTCAAGGCCTGGTAAGGTTCTTCGCGTTGCCTCGAATTAAACCACATGCTCCACCGCTTGTGCGGGTCCCCGTCAATTCCTTTGAGTTTTAATCTTGCGACCGTACTCCCCAGGCGGGATGCTTAACGCGTTAGCTGCGCTACCGGGGGAGTGCCCCCAACAGCTAGCATCCATCGTTTACAGCGTGGACTACCAGGGTATCTAATCCTGTTTGCTCCCCACGCTTTCGCACCTCAGCGTCAGTACTCGTCCAGATGGCCGCCTTCGCCACCGGTGTTCCATCTAGTATCTACGAATTTCACCTCTACACTAGATATTCCACCATCCCCTCCGAGACTCCAGCATAGCAGTTTTAAAGGCAGTTCCAGGGTTAAGCCCTGGGATTTCACCCCTAACTTGCTATACCGCCTACGTGCGCTTTACGCCCAGTGATTCCGAACAACGCTAGCCCCCTTCGTATTACCGCGGCTGCTGGCACGAAGTTAGCCGGGGCTTCTTCTTTGGTTACCGTCATTATCTTCACCAACGAAAGAACTTTACAACCCTAAGGCCTTCATCACTCACGCGGCATGGCTGGATCAGGCTTGCGCCCATTGTCCAATATTCCCCACTGCTGCCTCCCGTAGGAGTCTGGGCCGTGTCTCAGTCCCAGTGTGGCTGATCGTCCTCTCAGACCAGCTACCGATCGTCGCCTTGGTGGGCCATTACCCCACCAACTAGCTAATCGGACGCGGGCTCATCCAGTAGCGATAAATCTTTCCCCCGAAGGGCGTATGCGGTATTAGCTGCAGTTTCCCGCGGTTATCCCGTACTACTGGGCAGATTCCCACGTGTTACTCACCCGTGCGCCACTCTGTATTGCTACAGCGTTCGACTTGCATGTGTTAGGCCTGCCGCCAGCGTTCGTTCTGAGCCAGGATCAAACTCTCAAGTTTGAATCCTAAATCAATGATACAGCCCGAAGGCCAACATCGATTGCTTTATGGAACCACGCACTTATATATTCACCAGTCCGTCCTTGCTTCCGAAGAAGACTTACGGTGACGGATGATGATAGCGTCACATTAAATGGTAAGTGTTTGCTATCAGGTGATAAGTGCGCAAAAATTAGCTCACTACCACCCGTACCAAACGATTTCTATACATTATGAAACAGCAGCTTGTGTCGCGGCTTCGTCGCCGATCCGCGTCAAGCAGGACGGTCTATGTAGGCCACCCCCTACATGTAGTCAAGAAGAAAAATGCATCCCCCTTTATATTTATTTTATACCTTACCTTTCCCTCGGTCTTGACAGTCACAGGTAGGGGCAATAGGGTCACCCTATACAGTCCATCCGGCACTACGGAATATCTTCAGGGTTCCCTCCTCTGTAGATGAAAAAGGCGCCCTTTACCGGGCGCCTTTTTTGCTTCGAGGCTGTTTACAGGCCGTTAATCCCCACATGGTATAGTATTTGCTTTATTCTCTTGGAATAAGGAGAAATGCCATGGCCTATGACCCAGCAACAGTAGATAGAATTCTTGGTATTACTAAACTCTTTGGCGACCTGACAAAAATAAGTCGGCAATACCGACCCCTCACCCTGCCCTTATTTTTGGTGATTCCAGCGCGAACGGCCTTAGCAATGCGGAACGGCGCTATTCTTTACAGCGGGGGCGGCGACGATACGCTGACCGGCGGTAAAGACAGCGACCAGTTGCTCGGCGAAGATGGCAACGACAGCCTCGACGGTGGCGAAGGCCCGGATTTCGCGGATGGCGGATTCGGCGCGGATACGATCACCGGTGGCGCGGACCGGATTTGCTCGACGGCAATTACGGCAACGATTCTATTCTCGGCGCGGATGGCAATGATACGATCTATGGTAATTACGGCGCGGATAATATCGCAGGCGGCACGGGCGATGATTCCATCTTCGGTAATGCAGGAAACGATACGATTCTGGGCGGAGCGGGAAACGATACGATATTTGCGTATGGCGATCATGACAACGTGGCAGGCGGAGCGGGATTCGACGTGATCCTCGGCGGCGCCGGAAACGATACGCTGGCGGGCGGAGCGGGTGATGATGTGGTGCGCGGCATGGTCGGTGATGATTATGTGACTGGCGGCGCGGATCAGGATTCACTCTTCGGCGGCGTCGGCAACGATACGCTGGTCGCCGGAACAGGCGTTGACAGTTTATACGGGGGAGCTGGCACCGATCTTTATATGATTGCCGCATTGCCCACTGGCACTCAGAATTTCGGTAACGCGTTTATCTTCGGATTTGAGGCAGGGGAGCATATCGACCTGACAACTCGGTCGAATCGACGGAAATCACGTTTGAAGTGTTGGAACCGGCACCATTGCACATTTGTTCGACGGCACGTCTGAGATTGGCAAGATCACAGTTGTCGGATCAACGGTTGATACAGGCGATTTCACGTTCTATGTGCCGCCCGCACCGCCCGTGATCTATACGAACAAGTCATTCCAGCGAAAGCTGGAATCCGGCTATGTTGCATAAATGTGGAATGTAATTGAATTTTCGCTTTCGACATTGTGCCGTTGTCGCGCTTACGCTTTTGCTGATTCCAGCTTTCGCTGGAATGACAATACAACAAATTAAATATCGCGCGATGCGCTTTCACCTAAATCGCTATCAGATTACGCGCCTTCCTTTGGCAAGCAGTGTTGAAGGCACTTTGTTCTTACCACCGCGCGGTCTTTCTTCCTCAAGATCGAAATCTTCTTCATGTTCTTCGCTAACGCCCGCTTTTTTACGCGTCTTCGGAAAACGCTCATCCTTAATTTCGTCGTGCTCTAAATCTTCATCTTTCGATGTGGTTACGCGACGACTTTTTCTTCATCGTTTCTGGGGCGATCATCACTCCATGATCGTCATGCGCTTCGCCATCATGCTCTTTTTCTCATGATGCTTTACGTTCCTCTTCTTCTTCATGACGGCGCGCTTCTGCCTCCGACTCGCGCTTCGCTTCGCGCTCTTCCATATATTTCGGACTTAGCTGGCGCCATAGCTGACCAATTTCTTTCAATTCTCCCGAGATGAATTTATCCCAATAAGAGCCGGCACCCAGAAGCAGCATCTACGATACCGTCGAGCTTTGCCTTGCTCATGGCATCTTTCACCGGCTTGCTGCCGCCATCAATCGCCTCTTCTCCGATTTCGCGGATTTTAGCAATTTGCTCTTCCTTGAAGTTCATCGACTAAAATATCATCCGGCATGACCAGCAGATCGAGCAACGCCAGGCGTCGCGTCGCATCCTGCGTCAGGCGCGCGCTTCTTGTCGATATAATCTTTGTCTTCGATGCCATGAACCTTGGCAACCGTTTGCGGCAACTCCGCCACGTAAAAATCCCTGGCGCTTCCTGCGGCTAACCCCGTGACGATCGCCTTCTGCTTTTCAGCCGTAATGCCGAGCTCCTGCTCAAACTTATGCGGGTCTGTGTGACCGCGCGCCGGCATTAACTCCGCGACCTGCTTAATCGCCGCTTCCGTTTCATCGAAGGTGGCGATCTGCTTGCCATGGTGTTTCAGAATAAGGCGCTCTTTATTTTGACCACGGCCGCCAGCCAGCAGAACCAGACCCATGGGGTCTAACTCAAAATTAGTAATCGATTCCGCGATCTGGCGACAGGCGCGCTCGAAATCCTCACGGTCAACCTCGCGCACTTCGCGCTGACCTTTGTTGAGCTGCAGCGTATTGAAAATATCCTGCACCCGTGTCGTGGCTTCTTCGACGCCCAGTGCGTCACCTTTATTATCCAGCTCATCGCGCAGCTCAATAATTTTATCCAGCGCCGTCTTTTTAA
This sequence comes from Rickettsiales bacterium, assembly GCA_046348685.1. Classification (GTDB taxonomy): domain Bacteria; phylum Pseudomonadota; class Alphaproteobacteria; order Rickettsiales; family UBA998; genus JAXMDT01. The sequence continues at coordinate 115,642 of JAXMDT010000002.1, read as the reverse complement.
GAGGATCATTTTTGCGATCCGTAGCGAAGGTATGCTTGACAAACGCCGCGCCAAAACCGCCTAAGCTGGCGACAAGGCCTTTGACGACGGTATCGGAATCATTGCTGTTGTTGCCGTAATCATAACGATTTGGCCTATCGTAGCCTAACTCCTTGTCGATCATCTGCTGCTGCTGATATTCACTAATAGCTACGCCACTCTTTTTTTGCGCTTCGGCAAATTCTTTTACCTTCTTAGCAACCTCGGCATTACGTTGCTCTTTGTACTTCCAAAGTTCTTTCTCGAAATCTGCACTGCTTTGGCCCCATTTTTTCTTTGGAGGCGTGTCGGTGTGCTGCAATGGATTACGGTTTTTATCATCGTAGACTTTTAATGCCACTTGCGGGATGGCCGCGACGCCGCTGGCGACAACATCAGTCATCACGTTCTGGCGTGTGTGCTGATTAATGCGTGCGTACTCTGCCTGCAGTACCGCGTTATCACCGAGAATGGAAAGATTGCCTGCCGTTGGGCGTTTGCCGAGCGCTTCAACAACCGGCTTCAGGCGATTCGCCAGATCCTTATATTCGTTAACGCGTGTGAAGTATGTCTGAATCCCGCCAGTGATAGGGGTTGCGAGTGTAAACGCCCACCCCACTCCGCTGCCAACGCGGCGGGCATTGTCTGCGCCGCCGAACATTTTCACGCCGTATTTTTCGACGCCTTGCTCTGCAAATGAACGCAGGTAGGGCTGCGCCGTGTTGTACAGCATGTCGTACATCGAGGCGACGGATTGCGGCACGTCGAACATGCCGAACAGGATTTTTACTTTTTTCTCGGGCTTGCCGTTTTCGTCGTCATCACCCCTGGCGCTTCGCTCAAGTGCCGACGTCGCTTTCTCCATTTCGCGATTGAGATCCTTTAGCGCGTCTTTCTGGGAAAACTCCTTCTCCTCGCCGCGCGTGTTGCTGCGGCGATTATTGTAGTCGTCATTGTCCCAATAGTTACGTGCCATGAAGTTCTTTCTGCTCGGAAACCCGAGCGTACGGAAAAGAAAGCTTTTTCCGCATTATTCAGCTTAAACAAAGACTATGACAATTTGATGACGTAAAAACCGCCTTTGTTGATGAAAATTTACTATATATTTTCGTAAGGTAACAGAACGGACATCGAACCTTCACAAAACGGTAACGCTAGGGGCATAGGATGTAGGGTGTAATAAACCAGGATTTATCCATACCCATGGCAGACAGTACAGCAGATACCAGTCAGTTAATAATCTTTAGCGGAGATGCCGTGAAGATTAAGGCAGAGATTGTCCGGCAGGGTATAGCACTTTATGAACAGCAATATCGAATTGATAACGGAATTGATGAAGCTGTGCCATTGTCTGCGGAACAATCAGCAGCATTAACTAATGAAGTTAAAATTGCCACAAAAGTATTTACTTCAATTGCTGGCTTTGCCGCGCAAGGCGTCATTGATACCGCCAGCAAGATTGACCCAGCTAATCCTGACTTTAATACCATCGCAAAAAGCATTGGTGATTCAACCAAAAGAAATATAGATGCAATTTTAGGTAGCGTTGGTTTAACTGCGGTTCATAAAGAAGCAGATGGGGCTTTAAACCGTCTGGCTCAGGTTACAGATGCTGTAGCAAATGCCGTTGGATATGGTGAAGTCGTTGGTGATGTAATTCGCCTCAAAGGTCCTACAGAAGCCAAAGAAGTTATGGACAGAATTAAAGCGATGCAGGATGGAAATATCTTGAATGCTAAAATTCTTGAAATTTCACAAGAAGAATATCCTGCTTATAAAGCGGCTCTTACGCCACCTCCACCATCGCCCGCGCCCGAACCAGAGCCTACTTCGCCACCGCCTGCGCCTGAACCAACGCCGGGCGCATCTTTTGATATGGGCGATAGCCAAGTTGGAAGCACCGCAAAGGGGAGACAAGTTGCTGATGCATCAGGTGGAGTTGGGGCTGTATCTACCTCGGTTTTGCTACAGAGCATTGCCGGCAGAATGCGGGAGGCGGAAAACCGCGTCACTACCTTAAGCGATAATGTGAAGCGAATTGGAGAAGATGCGCTGGCCGCTGAAAATGCCGCCGGGCAGATTGGCACTATCTTTGAACAGAATCAGGGTAAGCCGCCTCTTATTGACATGGAATTGAAAACCGCGACGGACCTAAGAGATGATTCAGCTGAAAAAGCACAGGAAGCCCAGAAGAAAGTTACCGAAGCTAACCGATTAAAGGATAAAGCTGAGCAAGAATTAGCAAAAGCAAAAGAAGCTATTGAAGAAGCACGCCGATTAGAGCAATCCGGTGAAGAGACAGAAGCCAGCAATAAAATTGATGAGGCACGCACTCACGCAGATACTGCCATCGACGCAAGTAATGGCCTTGCTGCCTTAACCGCAACGGTAGCTAACGTTAAAAACGATGTTCAGCGCAACATTACGACGCTTAATACCATGATCAAACCGCCAGAGCCAGCCAAGCAGGCTCCCAGTGCGCCGGAAAATCCGTATTATACCAAAACAAAGGCAAGTTTCACAGGAAGTGGCTCTTCCAGCTTAAATGCTATTTACGAAGGGTTTAAAAAAACCGATAGCAATGCAGACGAGTTGCTAATTGGCCTGAGCGACCCGGAAAAAGGAAAAGTTGCGCAAAACAGATGGAAAATTTCTCCAGAATTTAAAGATCATCAAACTTTGCCGAACTATTTAATTCCCGGTAATCCGCAAGGTGCAATCGCCGCTGCGCTTGAAGCAGCCATCGCTCAAGAGCAAGGCGGACAAAGCCAGCTTCGCCAGTTTTTGCAAAATGTGCCTTTGCTTTCGCAGGGCGCTGGTTATGTTGATCCTACGAGAAGTGACTACGTTGCCTCCCAAGGTCTTGATAACGTCTCGCGCATTATCTACGAAGCCGGCTTAGAGGGCTTTAAAGAAGCCGGGCTCGATCCCAATAAAAAATACACCACTGAGCAATTGCAGGCTGCAACAAGGACTATCGCCGGTAAAATCCGCGCTGCGCTGGTCAACGAAAATAGCAGCTCAAACGATATAACTGTTGTTAATGGGCTCACCGGCATCAATTCCAATGGTGATTTAGAAAACGAATATGGCGTTAATTTAGCGGGCGTATACCAGGCACTGCTAACATCTCAATACGGTACGGCGCAGGCGCAAGCCAGTTTCGCGGCAAACACAAAAACCCAGGCTGAGGCGGATAAAGCCAAAGCGGCAACGACGAGGAGTCGTTCCTCAGGCGCTGCATCTGCCGGTGCAACAACGGGACTGCTCGGCGTTTATGCGGCATTGACAAATGATCCCGGATTAACGGACCAACTTGTTCAAATAGCGGAAAGCAATGATCCGGAAGCAATTGCTAAAATTGCTACTGCGATTGGCCAAGGTGGAGCGCTGGCACGGCAAATATCCGAAAGGATGAAAAAAGAAGCCGGTTTGGAAGTAACATTTGCTGAAGCGCAACGTTTTGTCGATAAGGTTGCCGCACCTGCCATTTACGAAGTGCTGAAAGAATAAGGCGGGCATTTGAAAGGCGGCGAGCCTCTGAACATGACGCAGATCGCTTACGTGAGCCCGGACGCGCCGGCAGCATGGCCGCAGCTAAAATGGCAGAACTTGGAACCGGTCAAATCGGTTGCTCATTGCCGGCGGTGCGTGATAAATCGCCGGAGTCGGTGGCGGCGATGGCTCAACCTTAAGCGTTGCCACGATGACGGCCGCGCTATTCACGGCACGCGCAGGCGACCTGGAAGCGCGCCAGACGCTTTTTGACATGGGCCTTCGCGGTGAATCTAAAGATCCCGTTACTGACCAGGATATCGTGAGCGGCCTAAAAGGATTCTCAAATTCAGCAAGCGGCGCTCGCGGCCAACCGTGATGCCGAAGGCGGATGGGGCACAAAAATACTGGATTATATCATGGCATTTTTTTTTTTTTTTTTTTTTTTTTTTTTTTTTTTTTTTTTTTTTTTTTTTTTTGACTTGCAGCCCTGATGAGCGGATTCGAGAAAGGTATTTCCGAATGTGTGGCGGACCGCAGAAACGAGCGCTTTATGTGCAGCTATCAGGCAAGGCTTGCTAACCTGACGCCGCAGCAGCTGGGCGGCATGGACGCGCAAACGGCCTACAGTGTCAGCATGGGGCGCATTTATGAACAGCGCGCCGGTATTGGAAGCGAAGGTTCCCTCGCCCTTCGCTATGCACAGACAAATGCACAGCAACAAGGTACGCCTACCGCTGGGAATCAATGGCAGCCAGGTATTTTTTACTACGATGAGGCCACGGGCAAGCTGGGTATGTATGATGCCGCCACGCACACCGTGCAGACGCCGGAAGGCCAGCCCGTCACGATCGACCCCGCCGTTCTTAAACAAGTGGAAGCAGAGTTTAGCCAAGGTAAAATTGTGCTGGCAAGGATAAAGATGGTAACCATGTCATCAATCCGGTCGCCAGCGGATCCTACCCAGCAGGAATTTATCGCCGGCGCCCCGGATCAGGTGGTTCAAATGCTCGCAGCCCGCAAACAGTTGTCCCCAGTGCGCTAATACGGTCATAAAACGGTAATGATGATTGAGTAAAATGAGAATGAAGAAATACTATAGGTAATTAAATGGCCACGACTTTTGAAGAATATTATGGGAATCGTTCAAGCAGACCGTCACAACGGGCGTGTCATCTGCAGGCAGGGGCGCTGTGTGGTTTGGTCAGTGGTGGTTATGAGTACTGACGGAGTTGGACGGATGGCGCATTGATTTCGCCGACAGCATTCGCGGGAGATCAGGAGAACCCGATTCTAAAAGGCGCCAGCCAGGTTTACAAGGACGCACTCGATCTTGTTAAAAAGAATCCCTCGCAGCTTCCTTCAGGCATGTCAGGAAGAATCCTATGCGAATGAGGTTAGCTTGGCTACCTAAGCAAGCAGTTGAAACTGAGCGATGCGCAAAAGACGCTGAACGAAGAGCTGTTCGAAGGCTTACCAAAGGCGGCGGCATTGCGGCGCTGCGGGAAGAGCCAATGGCGACAAAATCACCAACCAGGATGTAACAAAATTACTTGCCATGGAACCGGAAATGGCGGCGTTTGTCATCGCGCATAATACGGCCAGCGTTGGTGAAGGCACGTGGGATAATACGAAATTCAAGTGGGCGGCAACCAAAGCTATTTGGAATGACTCTAAGGGTTATCAGCTTGTTGATGAAACGATAGAAGATGTTCGCGAAAACTGGTGGGGTGGAAGCATTATCGCGCCGGTTCTGAGCCTTCTCAATATGCCAGCCACGCTTGTGGCATTGGCGGATATTGCGGCGGGTTGGACGACGGGCAATGAAGCATTCGATAATGCCTATAACAAGGCGCGCAGCGATGCGGCCAAGGGCAAGGTTATTGATAATTTGAAGGAAGCGGGTTTTCCGGAAGGTTTTGCTAATGATATCGGCACGCTTATTACGAACCCGGCGGCCTCGTAAACCGTCCTGTCATGATCACTCTCCGGCAACGACACCTCCATCTGCAGCGCCTGAGGTACCCGTAGCGCAAGGAACGCCTGCGCCAGCACCGGCGACGCCTCCTGCGCCTTCCGCAACAACCACACCTTCTGCAGCGCCCACGGTAACATTAGTATCCGGTACTGCGGCTGCGGCTGGCGCCGCGGCGGTAACGCAACCTACAGCGCCTGCTCACGTGGATCTGGCGCAGCTGGATTTTCAGAGAAAGCGCGCTGATGATACCGCAGTTGCTGCAATAGTGGAGCAAAAGGCGGTAACCTTCTTTCGCGGGAAGAAAGCAGGAAAGTTTTCAGCACCGCCCTTACGGTTGCCGGCCTGCATGCTCTGCTGGATATGAATACCAAAGAAGACTCGTCTCTCGTCGGGGAGCATGCGAGAGACGCACGGAAGGATCTGACATCCGGTGAAATGTATACGCTAGTGAAAGAAGGTGCGGCAATCGCTCCTCATTGCCATTCTTGATCCAGATCCTGTTTTCAGTGCGCTGTACGATAAGTTTTATGCTGAGGAAATGGATCGTGCGGTACGCAGAGGTAAAACGCCCGATCCGGAAAGAATAGCGGAATTCACGCTTTCCAGAGTTATTCATTCGACGGATCGCGGGCCGCGTGATTTCGAAGGATTGCTTGATATTAAACGCGATGACATCACCGCGTGGATGTCGGACGGGATTCTGGCGCCTTCCCTTACCAAGCGTTCCGCGAAGAGCAATATCTGAGTTCCTGCGTATTGCAACACCCGGTTCGGCAGCAGGAATGACGCAAGCAGAACTCCAACGTTTTGTGTGCAAGCGATCCCGGCAGGATGCTGAAAACATCGGTTATGGACGTGCCAGTATCATTACGCTGTGGCGCGCCCCGATATGAGGCACGTCGCGAATTGCTGGTGAACGAGCAGCTACGCAGAAAATTCGATTATGCGTGAAGGTCTTATCAACCGGAAAAAGCAAAGATGCGCGACGCGTTCACTTATGGTGAATTAAAAGGCAATGAAAAACTGGCCGAGCAAATGCTGCAGCATGCCGATGCCCTTCATTTAAATGCGGACGAAAGAAAAGTACTTGCCGATATTTCTTCTGGTAAACTGAGACAACCTTCAGAAAGTACAGTCGCTGTTGCCCGCAGGTCGATTGAAGAGCTTCGCGAAGCGCAGATAAGAAATATTTCAGAATCCAGCATACCTGCTTCAGCGCGCTTTATGACCGTCGCTGAGTTAGAAGTGCTGGCAGCGGGAGATTCCAGCCTGTTGAAAGCAGTTGTCGGTGATACCGATAAGATTCAAGCAACACTCAAGCAATACGAAGGTTTAAGCCTGGAAGAAAAGCGTAATACATTTTCTGCAGTAGAAATTCCCGTGGCAGGCAGTTTACAAAATTTTGAAGGGTTCGTGACCAACGATCTCATAAAAGCACGTGAAAAAATCGACCATCTGTCCGATCCGATCAAACGCGAACTCGTGGCAACAGTTGAAAAGGCGCGGGAAGATTTACCGGAAGCTCAGCGTGAGGCCGCCGTGGTTGCTTCGCGTGAGAAGGCGCGTAATGGCCGAGAGGATTTCTATGCACAGCTCGAAGCAAACCGCGCGGCCTATGCAGCACAAAAACAACAGGAAGCGGATATGCTGGCTGCCGTGCAGGCCCGGGATGCAAAAATTGCTACAGCATTTAAAGAACATCAGGCTCGAATCGCAGCGGATGCTCAAGCGGGTAAAGATTCAGGCAACGGGCTTCTTGCCAGCGTTATATCAGCAGTGGGATTAGGTGGATGGTTTACGACGAGTGCACAAGCCGCAACGCCTGAGGCTGAACCCGGCGCTGTTGCTCCCGCGCCAACAGGACCCGCTCCGACAGGCCTTGATTTAAGTGTCGGCCCATAATTAACCAAAAAGTTACACTTGGCGTTATAGGCTTTACGCATGTCTCCACGCATGCATCTCATCGCCGTAGGCGTTATTCTGCTGATCGCACTGATCGGCCTATTCGCCAGCGGCATGATTTCATTCGGCGGGGCGGATAAGGCCGACAGCAACGATTCTGTCGACGATGTCTTGATCACCGTTGGCGCCACCTGGGGCGAAAACTGTAACGACTACATTGAAAGCATGAATGAGAACCCCAGCCGCGATGAGGACGGCAATATTCTCAGCGAGAAGATGGTGCCGGTGAAAAAAGACAATGTATTGCGCCGTGTCGCTTCCATGTGCGATACGCGCGCGGCCTGTGCGTTTCCGGTGGGAACGGAGATTTTAGGCCCCGACCCTGCGCCGGGCTGCACCAAGGCCCTGATCATCGATTACCGGTGCGGCGAAATGGGCGCAACGCAGCGTATTACCGCTTATTCCGGCAGCGGCCTCGAGATCAGCTGCAAATCCAAGGCAACGGATTAGTTCGTTTTTTGTTGCCTCTAAATCTGTTATACTACGCGCAATCAATAACCCCAGGAACGCATGGCTTCCCTAAAGGCCGCATTCGCCGCCCTTTCCCTGTCGATTTACCTGAAATGGCTGATGCTTCTGGTGCCGGCCATTATGCTGATATTATGGCATCGCACGAGCCGCCGTTATTTCGAACCCCTGCTCGACGACCCACGCGAAGACACGCAGCGCGCGCTTTTTAAACTGGCGACCACACGATCACTGGTTATTATCGGCTTATGGTTCATGCTGAGCATGACGCTGATCGTCTATGACCTCCGCTATCCGCTGAACAGTGCCCTTCGTGAAAACGAAACCTATATACCCAGTATCAGCCAGCCGACGCAGCCGGTGCAGATACCCGCCCAGACGCAAACGCCGCCGCTGCAGATGGATACGGACAGCGAGCTCGACCTGCTTAAGTCGCGGTATGAAGACGCATTTCTCTCATATTTTTACCTGAAGCAGTGCAAATTGGCGGACGAAAAAGATTACGCCATCATCTACCAGGCATTCGCGAGCCAGATCCAGCGCATCGGGCTGCCCCGATCTATGGTGGATGACACGGTAACGGCGGCACTGGGATCCTACGAAACGGTCTATAGCGGCGCGCCGTGCAAAGACGAGTACCTAAACCCGATAAAAAATCAGTTTCATTTTATGCTTCAGTCCCTTAGCCCTAAGGCGCGCGCGGATTAATTAAATGTTCACGTCTTGGCGTTAAGCTAAACGCTGGGAAATAGTTACTTTTATGCGCGTTTTTCGATTCTTTCTCAGCGTGCTAACGCTTTTGCTCGGCCTTACGGTATGTCTGGCCGGCCTGAAGTATATGAAGCCAACGATGTACTCCAGCATCACGATTTCCGGTACATCCCTGTTCGGCGCGACAAGTAAGGAAGAAGCGCAGCGGCAGGAAAAAATCATGATTCTGCCGATTTCAAACGAAAAAAAAACGATTCTGATCAATCATAAGATTTTCGAGGGTGCCAGCTCGCATATGGTGGAACTGGCACTCGGCGAGCCCAAGCAAAGCTATCCGCCCAGGGTACAGGATGGCCGCAGCTATACCTATTGGAAATACCATTTCCCGAACGATAACCGCCCGACCATGCTCATTTTTCAGGACGGTAAGCTGATGGGGGCACAAAAAGTGCCTGCCCGCACCGCATCCATGCAATAAAATCAATAGGTTTCATCAATCTGTCACATTTCCGTCCTACGATGATGGATGGATAATTTTTCATATGTAGGCCGTTATGGAATCGCGCACTGATATTCCCCCGCAACAAGCCTCTGTTTCGTTCGATCAGAAACATGCGGACGATCTTTCTGCGTCGCGTTACGCAACGAAAAAATTGTATGAGCTGGGCGTTACCGGAGCCGGAGTGTTACTTGGAGGTACAGCCGCTTATTTTCTCGGCAAGTCCGGGAAGTTCCGTTCCTGGATAACGAACAAGTTTGGCGAAGAAGCCTATCGCGGTGCGGTGAGCCTTAATGAAGAAACTCAGAAACTCGGAAAGTTTTCGCCCCTTACCTTCGTTGGCGGCACATTGGGCACGGCTTTCAGCAGCCTCTTCCTCACCTATGAACACTGGCGCAAGGAAGAAGTCGCGAAGCTGAGCGTGAAAGAAATCAATGAAGATATTTCCAACATGAAAATCCGCTACCGCACCGATCCGGAGCTTTTGAAAGAAAACGAGCGGCTGCGCGATATGCTGGCGGAAGAAGAAAAGAAAACGGAAGCGCTGCGCAAAGATAGCCCGCAAACCCGAATCGATGCGAAGGATACTTCGTCCACTAAACTAAAAGAAAACACGCAGGAAATCGCCGCAGGCGCATAGATGGAAACCTATCAGCCCAAGCCGCTGGAAGACCGTGAAAGCCAGAAGATAGGCGTGAAAGACGCCGCGCTCTGGTTCGGTAAAATATTGGGTATCGGTATTGCAGGTGGACTGGCAGCGCGCGTGATCGCCGGTGCGACAGGCGCCAAAATTCCGCTGCCAACGAAAACTAGGGAATGGCTGGCCGAAAATGCCGACATTGCAAGGTTTTTGAAATTTTACGGCGTAGACGGAACGCACATCCTGCCGAAGGGTATCGGCATCATCGCCGGAAAAATATCCGGCATCGGCGCGTTGTTCATGACCTGGCAGAAGAATGAAAGCGCCCGTATCGGCATCGACGATATTTATGCGGATTTAAAGGATGTTTCCAACCTGCACTGGACGAATGAAGATTTGCAACGCGATAACGACCTGACCAAGAAAATGATTGCCTACGAACAGCGCCAGCAGGAAAAATTCCAGAGCGGGACATCCCCTGTGATTTCCAATGCAGAGCATAAAGGCAAGGTCGGCGAGCATCAGATCGCCGAAGGTGTGAGCGTGAATGGGTAGCGGCAGGCACTAGCGAATGACGGAAACGCCCACATCGCCTATTGACCAGGAAAAATCCCAACAAATAAGAGATTTCGTAAAAATTGTCAGCGATGTGAGTACCGTTCCGGGAGCTGCGCGCTACGCTATGCGCGTGGCAGAGCAATGGGGATTGCCCCAAGCTCTACCTCCACAAGTCAGGGGTTTGCTCATAGTCGCCGATGCCGTTGGCGTGAACGGCGCCTATGCAGGAGCTTGCGCTTCCGCCATACGTAACCATGATTATGCGTTAGCGGCGGAAATCATCATGAACAGGGTTGGCTGCACTGCAGCGGCTACAGGCGCTTCACTCGTAGCTTCTGGAAGCATTGTGGCGATGGCCGCACCAGCCCTAGGCGCAAGTAGCGTCGCCCCGCCTGCCGCCGTCGGTGAATCCGTTGCGGTAGCCATGACATCGCTTGCTGCCGGCATGGCGGCATTCAGCTCCATGAAGCATGTATGTAATACACTTGCTCATTCGATTGAGCAGGATGCAGAGTTTCGAAATCATTTCAACGCAACCATGCAAGCTGCGGTTGACGGCGTGTTGACCGACCCCGATAAAACGAAGCGGGAAGCGCTTTTAGACGCAGAAGCCATTAAAATGGTGCAGACGCTTGAGCAATATTGTCAGTACGATGAAGATTTTGCCCGGCACGATGACCCGCGTTCAGCAAAATTGTTTTTGCTTGAAGAAGCCAAAATTGACCTATTGACGTATACGAATCCACATCTAGCTGGCCCCTATAAAATTGCGGTGTCCATCCAACGTAAAGGTTTGGAAGACGCATTCGAAGGCAAGCTATCTCCAGAAGAAGCAGCAAAGCTGAGCAAGTCGGAGGCCGGATTACAGCAAATCATGCGTGACCTTGCTAAGAGCGGTCTGACTGATGCGGCGTTATGAGCGACACTTAATTATAATTCGGGTCAGCTCGACTCTGCGTATCACGAGCATCGTTTGGATACCAAGCTTGAATCAGCTATTGCCGATTATATTAAGGAGGAAACAAATGTAACCTTTAAAAGCTATGCAGAAACGAAGGCATTCATGGTGTTACCTACAAGAGAAGAAGATATTCTTGCAAGCCTGCCTTATGGTCAGGGGATGGAAAGAAAGAAATTAAAAGATAATCAGGGAAAAAGTTAACCAGATTTATCCAAATGGTGCGGGTGAAAAGACTCGAACTTTCACGCCTCTCGGCGCCAGAACCTAAATCTGGTGCGTCTACCAATTCCGCCACACCCGCATTAAAGTATTTCCCATTTTAGCGTGCACTTCGTTATCCTTCGGACGCGCTGTTCTCATGTACTTTTGTACACTCCGCGCAGCTTGCCTCGGCTGCCTTGCGCACACTAAAAGCGAAAACACTTACCTACTTTTTTTCTTAGCTTTTTTCCGGCGAGGCGCTTCTTCATCGTCTTCATCCTCGTCGTCGGCATCATCTTCGTCTTCTTCGTCATCGTCTTCTTCAAAATCCTCTTCATCGTCGAGGATATCGGCATCGTCTTCCAGTTCTTCCATCAGCGCTTCTTCGTCGTTCTCATCGCCATCGACGCTGTCTTCATCGCGCTCGCGCTCTTCGAGGTCGCTGAGCGATTCGATGTTATCGTCATCCAGGTCACTGATTTCCTCGATCTCGACGCCGCCTGCGTCCGCATCCTCGGCATCGCCGAATTTGCTCAGATCAATATCGCCCAATTCATCATCGGCGATGACGGCCTTCTTTTTCTTGGCCTTATCGTCCTTGAAGTCCTCTACCCGTTTTGTGCGCGTGCGTTTCGGTTTAGGCGCCGCTTCCGCCGACGGGCTGAAGCTGTAGCCGCATTTCGGGCATTTGCAGGGATCCTTGCCCAGATCATAAAACTTGGCAGAGCATGACGAACACTGCCTTTTTTCACCAAGTGAAGTCACTTTTTAGTCTCCTTAAAAATTGCTAATGGCGTATTTCACCTTGCTCTGTCAAGCATGTTGTGACGGATAGCTAGACGCGCCCGTCATTCCTTGTTATGGAGAAGCGCAAAGGCAAGTCATACCATGCATTCCACTCAACACGCCCGCCCCGCCCAGTCTTCCCGCACCAACGGCATCAAAGGCTCCATTCGCGTACCGGGTGATAAATCCATCTCCCACCGCAGTCTGATGCTGAGTTCGCAAGTGCTTGGCACCTCAACGATTAGCGGCCTGCTCGAAGGTGCTGACGTGCTTGCAACCTATAAGGCGCTTACGGAATGCGGCGTCGCCATCGAAAAGGACGGTTCCGGCCAGTGGAAAGTGCAAGGGGTCGGCATTGGCGGGCTACGCGAGCCGGAAAACGTGCTCGATATGGGGAATGCCGGTACCGGCGCCAGGCTGATGATGGGACTGCTCGCGCCCTACCCGTTTACATCGCTGTTTACAGGGGATGCATCATTGCGCAGCCGTCCCATGAAGCGCGTCATCGAGCCGCTTTCGCTTATCGGCGCGCGGTTTACGTCCCGCAGCGAAAATCGCCTGCCGCTTGCCATGCAGGGCGCGTCCCGCCCGATGCCGATCGAGTACACGCTGCCCATGGCCTCCGCCCAGGTGAAATCCGCCATCCTGCTTTCAGGATTAAATACGCCGGGCATCACGACAGTGATCGAGAAGGAAAAGACGCGCGACCATACGGAGCGCATGCTGAATTACCTCGGCATCAAGGTCGAGGTGGAAGACCGTTCGGACGGCAGGCATGTTTCGTTGCTCGGACAGCAGGAAGCGCCTGCTGCCAACCGCAGCATCACCGTTCCAGCCGATCCCTCTTCTGCCGCATTTCCAATGGTAGCGGCGCTGATTACGGAAACATCCGATATTCTTTTACAAGAAGTCTGCATCAATCCCCTGCGCACCGGCGTTATCCAGACATTGCAGGAAATGGGCGGCCTTATCGAAATGACCAATGAGCGTGAACTTTGCGGTGAACCGGTAGCCGATATTCGCGTGCGGAGCTCCAAGCTGAAAAGCGTGACCGTGCCTGCCGAACGCGCGCCTTCCATGATCGATGAGTACCCCATTCTGGCGATGGCGGCGGCGATGGCGGAAGGCGACACCGTCATGCACGGCTTAAAAGAACTGCGTGTCAAGGAAAGCGACCGCTTGCAGAGCATTATTGACGGGCTGGCATCCTGCGGCGTTAAAACCACCCTCGAAGGCGATACATTGACCGTGCATGGAACGGCGGGAAAGGTTGCTGGCGGCGGCACCATCACCACGCATTATGACCATCGCATCGCCATGTGCTTCCTCGTGCTTGGTATGGCCAGCAAAAATATTATCAGCGTCGATGATACCAGCGCGGTTGTCACCAGCTTTCCCGGATTCGCGTCGCTGATGAATGAAGCGGGAGCGGCGATTGAAATGACCGGACGCCGCGCCGAAAAAACGATTATTGCCGGGCTTGGCCAGCGTGCGCCGCGCCGCGTCATTGCTATTGACGGTCCGGCGGCTTCCGGCAAAGGCACCCTTGCCCGCCGCCTCGCCGATCATTATGGATATGCGTACCTGGATACCGGCAGCCTTTACCGCGCCGTCGGGTTGCGACTGGTTTATGCCGATGAAGACCCAAGCAATAAATCTGCTGCCGTTGCTGCGGCGCGAAGGATCAATGATCAGGATCTGAGCAACCCGCGCCTGCGCCAGGAGCGGGTGGGCCAGGCGGCATCCATTGTCTCGGCGATTCCGGAAGTGCGTGCCATTCTGCTTGATTACCAGCAGCAATTCGCGGAAAGGCCGGAAGGTGCGGTGCTGGATGGAAGGGATATCGGAACCATCGTTTGCCCGAACGCAGACATCAAGATTTTCATGACCGCCAGCATGGAGGCGCGTGCCAAGCGCCGCCACCGTGAGCTGCAGGGGGAAGGAATCGAAGTTATCTATGATTCCGTCCTGAAAGAACTGAAAGAGCGCGATGAACGGGACAGCGCCCGCAATGCCGCGCCGCTCAAACCCGCGCCGGATGCCGTGCACATCGATACCACGAATATATCCGCAGAAGACGTGTTTGCGCACGCAATTCAGGCGATTGAAGAAAAAAGCATGCAATCCATCCTGAGTGAGCGCGCCGGATGACATCGGATGCCAGAGTCCTGCTCGGTGTCATTGGCGCGCCGCACGGCGTCAAAGGGCAGGTCAAAATCAAAACCTTTACCGAAGTGCCGGAAAACTTAACCGCCTATGGCACCCTCACTGACCGGACGGGTAAAATCTCTTACGATATTAAGATCGTACGTAGTGTCAGCGATCAGATTATTGCGACAGTTGAAGGATATCCTGACCGTACGGCGGTTGAAAAGCTGCGAGGTCAGGAACTCTATGTCGCGCGCTCACAATTGCCGCCGCTGGCGGAAGGTGAATACTATACGGAAGATTTGGTCGGGCTGCGCGTTTTCTCATCGGACGGCGAAGATTATGGGGCGATTCTGGGCCTGCATGATTTCGGGGCAGGTATTCTGGCGGAAATTAAAGATCCTTCAGGTAAGGCGGAATTCTTCTCGCTCAATAATTTTGTGGAAATTGACGTAGAAAAAAGAACCGCCGTACTCGAAAAGCCGGATATTTTCCTGATCGATAAACCGGAATGAAAGTTATTATACTAACTCTCTATCCTGAGATGTTTCCTGGCCCGCTGGGGCATTCCCTGCCCGGCAAGGCACTGGCTGACGGGATATGGGCCTATGAAACCATCCATATCCGAGACTTTGCGACTGATAAGCATCGCACGGTGGATGACACCCCTTATGGCGGCGGCGCAGGAATGGTGATGAAACCGGATGTGGTGGCCGCCGCCATCGATGCCGCAAAAGCGAAGTTGCCGGATGCCAGGGTCATACATTTTACTCCCCGTGGGCAAGTGCTGACGCAGGGGATGATCAAGGAGATTTTTACCCTCCCCTCAAGGGAGGGGCACATTAGTCCTTCTTTCATCCTGCTCTGCGGACGATTTGAGGGGATCGACCAGCGGGTGATTGATCATTACCAGATGCTGGAGATATCGATTGGCGACTATGTGCTCTTCGGCGGCGAGCTGGCTTCTATGGTATTTTTAGAGGCGGCGCTTCGCCATATTCCGGGCATGGTGGGCAATCCGGAAACCCTTGACGAAGAAAGCTTTTCGATTGGGAAAGAAAGCGCTTTACTTCTTGAATATCCTCAATATACTAAGCCGCCTTCGTGGAGGGGTCATGACGTTCCTGAGGTTTTAACCTCCGGACATCACGAAAGAATTTCAACATGGAGACGGAATCAGGCAGAAGCGGTCACGAAAGAGCGCCGGCCCGATTTATGGATAAAATATAAAGATTCACAAGGCGGCAAAAGCTGATATGTGAATCGCTCATTTTAAGGAGAGGGCCATGAGCGCAACATTGCTGAAACAGATTGAACAAGAGCAACTCGATAAGCTCGTCGAAGGTAAGCGCATGGATGTATTCCAGCCGGGCGATACGGTGAAAATCAACGTGCGCATTATCGAGGGCGAATCCGAGCGTCTGCAGGCATTCGAAGGCATTTGCATCGCGAAAAAAAACCGCGGCCTGCAATCGTCCTTTACGCTGCGCAAGATTAGCCATGGCGAAGGTGTTGAGCGCGTGTTCCCGCTCTATTCGCCGCGCCTCGAGTCGATTGAACTTGTCCGCCGCGGCGACGTGCGTCGCGCGAAGCTCTACTACCTCCGTGGACTGACCGGTAAACGAGCCCGTATCCGTGAGAAAATGGATTATATTACCGAAGAGCAGAAAGAAGGCGCTGCGGCTGAAGCAAAAGAAGCAAAGCCAGCTAAGGCTAAGGCCGCGGCAAAGCCAGCAAAGGAAAAGAAAGATAAAAAGTAATATGCAATCTGCATGTTTAACTTCTGTTTTTTTTGCATCTAAACACTTCGTTTTGAATTATTGCATTTGAATTTAAGGGCCAGACTTGAGTCTGGCCCTTAAATGTTTATGGATATTTGTTATGGCTAAAACATTATTTGATAAAATCTGGGATTCACATGTCGTAGAACAGCAGGAAGACGGCACCTGCCTACTTTATATCGACCGCCACATGGTGCATGAAGTAACAAGCCCGCAGGCATTCGAAGGCCTCCGTATGACTGGCCGCAAAGTGCGCCGCCCGGAAGCCACCCTCGCCGTTGCCGATCATAACGTCCCCACGACGCCGGACCGCGCCCAGGGCATCAAGGATGAAACCTCACGCATTCAGGTACAAACGCTCGAAGATAACTGCGCGGAGTTCGGCGTTACCTATTTCAAGATGGATGATAAGCGCCAGGGCATCGTGCATGTTGTTGGGCCAGAGCAAGGTTTTACCCAGCCTGGCATGACGATTGTCTGCGGGGATTCGCATACCTCGACGCATGGCGCATTCGGTGCATTGGCGTTTGGAATAGGCACCAGCGAAGTCGAACACGTACTCGCCACGCAAACGTTGATTCAGAAAAAGGCGAAATCCATGCGCGTCAGCGTCAATGGCTCACTCGCCCCGGGTATCACGGCGAAGGACATTACCCTTGCCATCATTGGCAAACTCGGCACCGCCGGCGGTACGGGTTACGTGATTGAATACGCAGGCGACGCGATCAAGAGCCTGTCCATGGAAGGCCGCATGACAGTATGCAATATGTCGATTGAAGCCGGGGCGCGTGCCGGACTGATCGCACCGGATCAAACTACTTTCGATTATCTGAAAGGCCGCCCGCTTGCTCCGAAAGGCGCGGATTGGGATAAGGCGGTCGCGTATTGGAGTCTGTTCACGACGGATGCGGGTGCAACATACGATGCGGAAATCACCATCGAAGCCAGCGATATTGCGCCGCAGGTCACGTGGGGGACTTCTCCTGAAGATGTGCTGCCGATTACAGCCGCCATCCCTGCTCCGGAAAGTTTTGCTTCCGAAAGCAAGCAGGTCGCGGCGAAACGCTCGCTCGAATATATGGGACTGACACCGGGCACGCCGCTTGAGCAGGTGAATATCGACAAAGTGTTTATTGGATCGTGTACCAACGGCCGTATCGAGGATCTGCGCGAAGTCGCCAAGCTGGTGAAAGGCAAACAGGTCGCAGGTTCGGTGAAACTGGCGATGGTGGTGCCCGGCTCCGGACTCGTCAAAGAGCAGGCAGAGAAAGAAGGCCTGCATAAAATCTTTACCGAGGCGGGTTTTGAATGGCGTGAGCCCGGATGCTCGATGTGCCTTGCCATGAATGCGGACAAACTCGAGCCCGGTGAGCGCTGCGCTTCCACATCGAACCGCAATTTCGAAGGCCGTCAGGGACGCGGCGGGCGTACGCACCTGATGAGTCCGGCCATGGCAGCGGCGGCGGCAATCAGTGGGCACCTGACCGATGTCCGAAATTTCCGCTAAACCTGCGCAGGCCGCGAAGATTTCTCCTGCCAGCCTGCCTCCGGCTAATAAGATCGTTTTGCTGAACAAGCTGCGTATGAATCCGAGCATGACCGTCGGTGATCATACCTACGGGAATGAAGGCGGACTGCCGGACATTCAATGGCTGGACGGTAATTCGGAAAAGGTAACGCTTACTATCGGCAAATATTGCGCCTTTGCCAACGACGTTAAAATCCTGATGGGCGGCAATCATCGCACCGACTGGATTACGGGCTACCCCTTCCGCGGCCCGACGCTTGAGCGTAAAACTCCGATAAGCAAAGGCGATGTGATCATCGGCAATGATGTCTGGCTCGGCACGGAATGCATGATCCTGTCCGGCCTGACGATCGGTAATGGCGCGGTGATAGCCGCCCGCGCAGTGGTCACCAAGGATGTGCCCGCTTATGCCATCGTCGCCGGAAATCCGGCGAAAGTGGTGAAAATGCGCTTCAGTGATGCGGTGATCGCCAAGCTGGAAGATATCAGATGGTGGGACTGGCCGCAGGACAAAATCGAGAGGAATTTGCATATTTTATGCAGCGGTGATACGGATAGACTGGATCAACTGGTTTAATAAAAGGAGTTGCGCTATGAGTTTTACCCAAAGAATTCGTTCCTTTTTCGGCAATCTGTTCGGCAAAAAGCCGCCGAAGAAAGATGACTGGCTCGAGACCTATAATCATAACGCGGCCCAACCCAAAAACCCAACGCCGCTGGACCCAAGCAACCCCTGGATGACCTAATATGCAAAAATTCACCTCCCTCACCGCCATTGCCGCCCCGCTGCCGCTCGCGAATATCGATACCGATATGATTATTCCGAAGCAGTTTCTGAAGACCATCAAGCGCACTGGTCTGGCGGAAGGCCTGTTTTATGAAATGCGCTATGATGTGAACGGCAAGAAGATAGAGGATTTCATCCTGCACAAGGAGCCGTATACGAAGGCAGAAATTATTGTGGCGGAAGACAATTTCGGCTGCGGTTCCTCGCGGGAACATGCGCCGTGGGCCTTGCTCGATTTCGGGATTCGCTCGGTGATTGCCCCCTCATTCGCCGATATTTTTTATAATAACTGCTTTAAAAACGGCATTCTGCCGGTGAAACTGCCGCAGGATGCTGTCGATAAATTGATGGCGGTGGCGCAGTCCGGTCAGAAGATTACGGTGGATTTAGAGAAACAAACCGTGAGCTGGTGGAAACCACTCGTTTGGCTTCAGTTGACCTTCCGCAAACATTGCCTGCTTAATGGTCTTGATGACATCGGCCTGACGCTGCAGAAAACACCAAGCATTGACGCGTTTGAAGCCAAGAACAGGCAGGCTGGATGGCTTTACCAAGGCGCGGCTGGCAGGCTAAACGGATAGTTGGATAATAAACTCCCAGGGACCGCCTATATAATACCAAAGATCAAGTCCTGTCGCCTGAAAGCGCATGGGCTGAAATTCCTGATTCAGTTTCTCATACAGCGCCAGTGCCGCTTCTTTCGGGAGTCGTCTTATTCTGTATGGTGATATGCGGTTTGAAATTCCGTACGATCCTGAGGTGTCAGCCACGGCTCGAACGCAAAAGCCAGTCGATTGCGTAATGCCGCCGCTTCCGGTGATGCGAGTATATAGGCCACGCCCTTCCCCAACATCCATAATCCGGACGTTTCCAATATGAACGAGCTGCATTGCGCTGCTTCCTTACGCAAAATGTCCCGCACATTTTCCAGCTGGCTACCGGGCAAATGGTGAAACAGGTGATGTGCGCCGGTAGAAATTGGCCAGGCCTGCTGGAAAATGTTCCTTTCTCAGGCCGTCAAAATGCTGAACGCCTCTTTCTTCAAACGTAAGCGTCACCAGCACCGGCATATGGCGTTTTTCCCGATGTGTAGGGCTGACTTGGCCGTCATTCGGATTTATAAGCAGTTTTCTGCTTTAAGGATACGGTCATCCATGGCGAACGGCAATTTATGTGGCAAAGAGATTCTTTTGATCCCCGGTGACGGCATTGGCCCAGAGCGGTTGCCGTGCGCACAAAAATCGGCCTTGGTTCAGCGAGAACGGTAAAACAAAATTCACGTTCGATGAAGCGTATCTTGGCGGTATTGCCTATGATAAAATGGGCACCCCTTATCCTGCCGAAACGCTGGAGAAAGCCAAGAAAGCGGATGCCATCCCTGCTTGGCGCGGTCGGCGGGTCTGAAATGGGAATCACTCGATTATGCCGTGCGTCCGAGCGCGGCCTGCTCGGTATCCGGAAGGATTTGTGGGCCTGTTTGCCAACCTGCGTCTGGCGCAGTGCTTCGAAGCGCTCGCCGATGCCTCGACTTTGAAGCGTGAAGTGATCGCGGGCCTCGATATCATGATTCTCCGCGAGCTGACGGGGGATGTGTATTTCGGTGAGCCGCGCGGCGTGACGACGGAAAACGGCGTGCGCGTCGGGCGCAATACAATGATCTATCATGACTGGGAAGTGCAGCGAATCGCCCGCGTTGCCTTTGACCTAGCTAAAAAGCGGGGCAAGAAAGTGTGGTTCGTCGATAAGGCGAACGTGCTCGAGTGCACCGAAATGTGGCGCGAGGAAGTCCAGAAAATCCGCGATAGCGGAAAGTATATGACATTGAGCTTTCGATATGTACGTCGATAACGCGGCGATGCAGCTCGCGTAATCCGAAGCAGTTCGATGATGGTCACGGCAATATCTTTGGCGATAAGCCTTCCGATTGCGCGTCGATGCTGACCGGATCGCTCGGCATGTTGCTATCCGTACGCTCGGGCGCAGAGAAGAAAAACGGAAATGCCGGCGCTTTATGAGCCGGTACATGGCTCAGCCCCGATATTGCCGGCCAGAACAAGGCAAACCCCCTTGCGACCATTCTTTCGGTTGCGATGATGCTGCGTTATTCGTTCGACATGGGCAAGGAAGCCGATTTGCTTGAGTACGCCGTTTCGCATGTGCTGGCGGAAGGTTTCCGCACCGGCGATATTGCACAGCCCGGGACAAAAACAGTAACGACACAGGAAATGGGCGCCGCGGTGATTGCAGCACTCGACACCCACGCGGGGAAATACGGCCTTGCGGCTTAAATAACCGTGTAAATACAAAAACGTTTATATTTCGCGCTGCAAAAGTTACGTTCCAATACTGGACGATTGGCTTTACTCGCGTATGACAGGTAAACCCTCTGCACTAGGGTTTCATTATTTTCGTTTTACTTGGCGAGTTCTATACATCATGCTGGCGCTTATACACGCTTCAAGCGGCTGCTTAGCAGCATCTCGTTCCGCATACAGTCTGTGGCGCTTTGCCTCTCCTGATCGGTATCTACTATCAAGGGCTATTACGAAAATTGATAAAGCCTATGGAGCTGGGTGCCAGCCAAATTCTCTGGATGACCTTATCGTTCAGCTGATGGTCGTCGTGGTGGTGAACGCCATTGCCGCAACGATCAATCTCTATAATGTCGTTAAGCCCATTCGCAACATGACCGAAGTAATGCGTGCGCTTACCCAGAATAAACTTGATATCGAAATTCCCTATCTGAAACAGCCATCCGAGGTCGGTAGTCTGGCGCGGAAAGCGGAGCAGTTCAAAATCGGCCTGATCGAGAAGCGCAAGCTGGAGCAGGACAAAGCCGAATCCGAAGCGCATGCCCGCGAAGAAAAACGCATGCTAAGCCGCGTCTTTGAAAATTTCGTGCAAAATGTCACCAAGGATCTTGTGGCGGCAATCGCCGAGCTGCAGACCAATTTCACGCAGATGTCGAAGGTCATTTCCACCACCAATGACCGGGCGGGGCATGTGGTGTTGACCACGCAGGCCGCCTTGGAAAACGTGGAATCCGTGGCTTATTCGGCGGATGTGCTGTCGCAAAGCGTCAACGAGATCGAAAAGACGATCAAAAATTCCGGAACCTCCGTCCGCCAGGTTGTGGAGTCCCAGCAGAAGGCCGATAAGATTTCCGGCGCGCTTGCCGACGCCACCCAGCAAATCGGCAAAATCATCGAGGTGATTCAGGAAGTCGCCGGACAGATCAACCTGCTCGCGCTGAACGCCACCATTGAGGCGGCGCGTGCCGGGGAAGCAGGCAAAGGATTCGCGGTCGTTGCCGGAGAAGTGAAGATGCTGGCCGGACAAACGGCCAAAGCCACCGAGGAGATTTCTGACCAGATCAATCATATCAAACAGGTTTCCGTCGATGTCATCGATGCGCTCAGCACCATCGCCGATGCCGTGAAAGACATGGAAAACAATTCATCGGCAATTTCTCAGGCGATATCGGAGCAAACCGAGACAACCCGCCAGATCGCCATCAACATGAATACGGCGGCCACCCATACGGGGCGGATTTCCGAGGAAATCACGACCGTCCGCCATGATTCGGTGCAGGCAATGGAGGCTTCGGAAGAAGTGATGAAAATCGTCAATACCCTGTCACGGCTTTCAGCGAACCTGACTTCCGAGTTGAGGGCATTTATCCATGAAATAAACCACGCATAATCAAGAGATTTCTTGATGTGAACTGGATTATTCTTTATAATTCGCGCTCATTTTTTAATGTGAGTTGTTATGTCGTTTAAAGTTGCCGTTGTGGGCGCGACCGGAAATGTCGGCCGAGAAATATTGCAAATCCTCTGGGAACGTAAGTTTCCGGTGCGCGAGGTTGTCGCCCTGGCCTCAAAAAATTCCGAAGGCAAGGATGTCAGCTTCGGTGACCACAAGATCCTCAAGGCGCAGGTGCTGGAAGAGTATGATTTCAAAGGCACCGATATCGGTCTATTCTCTCCTGGAGCTTCCGTATCCAAAATACATGCGCCGCGCGCTGCCGCGGCAGGGTGCATTGTCATCGACAACACATCGCATTTCCGCATGATGGACGATGTGCCGCTCGTGGTGCCGGAAGTGAACCCCGACGCCATTGCAGGTTATGAAAAAAGCGGCATCATCGCTAACCCCAACTGCTCGACGATCCAGATGGTGACCGCGTTGAAACCGCTACACGATGCGGCGAGAATCAAGCGCGTCGTCGTTGCGACGTACCAATCCGTATCCGGCGCTGGCAAAGATGCCATGGACGAGCTTTACGACCAGACCAAAAACCTTTTCGTCAATGATCATAAGGAGCCAAAGAAGTTTACCAAGCGCATCGCATTCAATGTGATCCCGCATATCGATGTGTTTATGGATGACGGCTTTACAAAAGAAGAATGGAAAATGATCCATGAGACGAAGAAAATTCTCGATCCTTCCATCGAGGTGATGGCGACGTGCGTGCGCGTGCCGGTATTTATCGGGCATTCGGAAGTGGTCAATGTGGAATTCGAAAAGCCGCTGAGCGTCTCGGAGGCCCGCGAGATTCTGGATGAAGCGCCAGGTATCGTCGTCAATGACCGGCATGAAAACGGCGGCTATACGACGCCGGTGGAATGCGTCGGCGAGGACGCGGTCTATATCTCCCGCCTGCGCAAGGACCCGACAGTAAAAAACGGTCTTAGCTTCTGGTGCGTATCGGACAATCTCCGCAAAGGCGCAGCCCTTAATGCGGTGCAAATCGCCGAGACGCTGATCAGCGATTATGGACTAAAGGCGAAGGCCGCCTAAAGCCATTTACGGCGCTTGAGATAAATGATTTCCACTGCCATGACGGTAAGCAGCGCGCCTAGCACAACCCAGAACGCGAATTTATAATCCGCCCCTGGAATGCCTGAGACATTGATACCAAGCAGGCTGGTGACGAAATTGAGCGGCAGGAAGATGGCGGCCACCAATGCAAGGATCAGCATATTGCGGTTGATGCGCTCGGACAGCGTATTCTTGATTTCCTCGTGGAGCAGCCCCGCCCGCTCGCGCACCGTATCCAGATTTTCTATGATGCGCGTCACCAGTTCCACCATCTCGATAAAAATGGGGCGGGTTGCCTTGGTCACCCATTTAACCTGCCCAGTCGCCAGGTGCGCCACGACATCGCGTTGCGGCAACAGATAACGGCGTAACACCATAGAACGATTGCGCAGCACGGTGAGACGCGGCTGGATTTCATTGACCGGCCGTTCCAGCAACGCGCTCTCCAGAATGTCGAGCTCTTCTTCGAGCGACTCAATGACGGGCTCCAGCCCGCCAAGAACCGAGCGCGTAATCAATGCCACCAGTTCCGCAACGCTGCGGGGCGCCTTGCCGCCCGTAAATTTGTTTCTCAAATCATCCAGGTTGATCAATTTGCGGATGCGCACGCTGATCATGCGGTGCTCTTCGATCCAGACGCGGACGGAAACCATATCCTCCGGCTGCGCGCCCGGATTAAGGTTGATGCTACGCAGGAACAGCAAGGTTCCCTTTTCCATCTCGGTAATACGCGGGCGTGTTTCCTCCGCCATCAATGCTTCGACGGCCAGCAGATCCAGGTCTGCGCACTCGGTCAGCCATGTATGGGTATCCGGAAAATCGCGGCTGAAATGAAGCCAGACGAACCCATCCTTGCCGTGCCATTCGATAGCTTCTTTCGGAGAAAGCGTGCGCACGCCCCCTTTTCCGTCAAAATGATAAGCCCAAACCAGTCCTTCTTCTATCATGCTGGCTCAATCCTCGGCAGTTCCTTGATGTAAATTTCCTGATGCGGGTATGGCACATCCACCCCCTGCTCCTTGAATTTATCCCAAATGGAAAACAGTACATCGCTCTTAGGTCCGGCGCGCCCCAGTTTCACATCATCCACCCAGAACGTCAGCTTGAATTGCACGGATGAATCCGCAAAGGCGATCAGATGGCACAGCGGCTGCTTATCGGGATGCTTGCTGCAGCGCGAATGCTCGGCCGCGGCATCCAGCATAAGCTGCTGCGCTTTTTTGAGATCGGATTGATAGGACACGCCAATCACCATTTCCACCCTGCCGCGCGTGTTGGAATAGGTCCAGTTTGTCACGCGGCTGGTGATGAAATCCTCGTTCGGGATCATGATCTCCTTGCCGTCCGTGGTTTCGACCAGCGTTGCACGCGCGCCGGTGTGACGGATAAAGCCGTAGGTGCCGTCGGCAAGTTCAATCAGATCGTCAACTTCCACGGATTTTTCGAAAAGCAGGATGATGCCGCTGATGAAGTTCGAGGTGATTTTCTGCAAGCCGAATCCAACGCCCACACCAATGGCGCCGCCGAATACGGCCAATGCCGTCAGGTCGATCCCGAGCATTTCCAGCGCGCTCAGGCCGACGACGAAATAAAGCGCAATGCTGGCCGCCTTCAGGATCAATTCACGGTTGCTGGCGCGCAACGTGTGGAATTTATGCAGGTAGGCATCGAGCCCGCGTGTAATGAGGCGGGCGATCCAGATCAGCAGGATGAACGTAACGATGGAAAGAAACACGCTGTAGAGCGAAATTTTCGCGCCGCCGAATTTGAAATAGAACGATTCCAGGAATTTCGTGAAGGGTTTGAGAAGCCCCGACGTGCCAAGGCCGATGATCGGCAGAATAAACAGGACAATGGACCACTGGGCAAACCGGCTATTGGTGGACACGTGCAACGCGGCCAGCACCAGCCAGATGATGATAAACTGACTTAGTATCTTGATGACGCGCGCATCGATCTGCAGATGATCCAGCGTGAAATAGACGAAGGTCATCAGGATCAAGGCAAATGACGGTACAAATACCGGCTTGATGAATTCTACCATTTGGCCGACGACTTTGTGTTTCTGATGAAGGTGCGCCCGTTTGATCGCGCGGCGCGTCGCCCAGCGCATCAGGAACGAAATGACCAGAACAAAAATGGTCAGTCCCAGCTGCAACTGGTTCTGCGCATCGAAAAAGAAAGTGCTTAGCTGGTTCATCGTTATTTGATCTATCCCGATTGCATTTATAAATCCAGAAACTTTGCTAATCCGGTATTTTACGTCATCCGGCACAGGATTAAGAGACCGAAGGCAAAAAATAGTAGCGATGCCGTATAACGCACGACCTGCAGCGGGATTTTTGCTAGAAGCCAGTTGCCGCAAAAGACCGCAGGCAGATTGGCGGCCAGCATGCCAAGTGTTGTGCCCGCCAGCACTACGCCAAACGCTTTATATTCCGCAGCAAGCGCAACAGTGACGAGCTGCGTTTTATCGCCCATTTCAGCCATAAAGAAGGCGACCAGCGTCGTTGCAAACGCGCCATAATCTTTTTTAACGCTGGATTCATCCAGGCTGTCCGGTTTCAGCACCCAGATGCCTATGGCGATGAACGACAGGGCCACGATCCACTGCATTGCATAGCCATCCAGCTTCATGCCAATCGTTTCGCCTACCCAGGCAGCGAGCGCATGATTTAATAAGGTGGCGATAATGATGCCGAGCATGAGCGGCAACGGGCGCTTGTAACGGCAGGCCAAAAACATCGCGAGAAGCTGCGTTTTATCACCGATTTCGCCGATAGCGACTAATAAGAAAGAATGAAACAGGGCATCCATAACAAGCTCTTTGCCGGGCTTGGTTGACGACATACGACGCGGCATCCTGCCCGGCAAAGGCAGATGCAACATCGTAGGTCTCACCAAACTCAAAGAGCTCGTACGCGCCATGCCACCAGATAACGTATGAAAGCGGCAAGTATGTTGACGCGCACTTCCTTCAAAAGCGAAGGAACGGCTACTCCCCTAGGAATGGGGGCACTATATGGAAATATTAGTTAATGTCAATCGTCGCGCTAGCCAAATCCATACTAACAATTCTATGTTTAACGCATGGATGGCCAGAAAAAGCATATCGTTGTGATCGGCGGCGGGCCGGCGGGGTTGATGGGCGCGGAGGTGCTGGCGACAGCCGGACACCGTGTCATGCTTTTCGACCGGATGCCGAGCCTCGGTCGGAAATTCCTGATGGCCGGACGCGGCGGCCTCAACCTGACGCATAGCGAGTCTTTAGAAACATTCCTGACACGGTATGGCGCTGCAACGGAGTGGCTAGAGCCATCTATCAGAGCGTTTCCTCCCGAAGCGCTGAAAGCATGGTGCGAAGGGTTGGGCGAGGAAACGTTTATTGGCACCAGTGGCCGGGTGTTTCCGAAAAGCATGAAGGCCGCTCCGCTTCTTCGTGCATGGCTCAGGCGGCTGGAGCAACTGGGTGTAATATACGAAGCGCAGCATACCTGGCGCGGCTGGGATGTGTCCGCGCTTAAATTTGCCAACACGAAACAGGAGCATGTGTTCGTGACGCCGGATGCCACGCTTCTGGCGCTTGGCGGCGCATCCTGGCCACGGCTTGGCTCGGATGGCGGATGGGTCGATATTTTAGCAAGGCAGAAAATTGAGGTTACGCCGCTGCGCCCCTCCAATTCAGGATTTACCGTGCCGTGGTCAGAATATTTTAAAACGCGGTTTGCCGGCACGCCGCTAAAACCCGTAGCACTGTTTCATGACGGCATGCGTCAGCAAAGCGAAATCATGATTACGGCGAGCGGCATCGAAGGCGGGGCAGTCTACGCGCTTTCCGCTGCCCTGCGTGAAGCGATTGCGGCACGCGATGCGGTGACGGTTCACCTCGATCTACGGCCCGGGATGTCGGAGGACACGCTGCGGCAGAAACTGGAGCGGCGCGGCAATAAATCCCTCAGCACGCATCTGCAGAAAGCAGGATTTTCGCCCATTACCGTAAGCCTGCTTCGTGAAACCATGGCTCAGGGCGAGCTGACTGCTCTTACCGCAGGAGAGCTTGCGGCGCGATTAAAAGCGCTGCCGCTGACGTTGACTGGGACTACCAGTATTGCCCGTGCGATTTCGACGGCGGGCGGTATCGCGCGCGAAGCGCTGGACAAGCATTTCATGTTGCACGCGAGACCGAGTGTGTTCGCCTGTGGTGAAATGCTCGATTGGGAAGCGCCGACCGGCGGCTATCTTCTACAGGGCTGCTTCAGCACCGCGGTTGCCGCGGCGAATGGTATCCTTCGGTATCTGGATTAATTATGATTCGCATCATCTGGAAATTTAAAATTCACCCGGAGCACCGGGAAGCATTCGAAGCGCTTTATGGCGCTGAAGGTGCCTGGGCACAATTGTTTCGCCGAGTGGAAGGATATGTAGCGACGAAGCTTTTACGGGATACTGTTCATGAGAATACGTATCTTACGATTGATACCTGGCGGAGTACGGAAGATTTTGAGACATTCAAACGTCACTTCGCTACGGAATATGATGCGCTCGACAAAACGTGCGAAGCGATTACCGAGAATGAAACGAAAATAGGTGTATTTGATTATAATCCGTAGCGCGCAAGCAGGACGAGGTAATCGGAATCTTTGTACAGGTGTTTATTTTGCAAAAACCGGTCTACATCCGCTTGCGCGGGATAAGTAAAGTAACTTCCCTTTTCCCGTTTTTGCGGCAGCGTTGCTATGAATTCGCCGGTAGCGAATTGACGAAGCGCGGATGCGATCATCGGAACGCTGCCTGCATATAATTGCATGATGTGCCATGCGAGCGAATGCCTCGTGTTGACAGGTAAGCGATGCATATCGATGATGGCGCCGGTATCGATGGTATCGTCTGTCACGTAATGCAGCGTGCAACCGATTTCCTTCTCGCCCTGCAGCAATGCCCAGAAAGTGGCCAGCACACCGCGATATTCCGGCAGGATGCCGGAATGCAGGTTTACGATGCCGAGCCGCGGAATGCCAATGGCCGGCGGCTTAAAAATCTGACCGAAACGGATGGAGAGAATGAGGTCCGGTGTGAATGCGCGCAGATAGGCCAGCCCATCGCCTTGGTTGATCGAAGGAAAACGACGAATAGCACCGCTTTCCGTTTGCGCGGCGAACTGAGAAAAGGATTGAAACGGCCCGGCTGCCTGCGTTTCAATGGTACGCAGTATATCCGACTCAACACGCTGCCACGCTGCGAGTTCCGCCGCCGTCACCGCACCTGCTTTACCGATCCGCTCGGAAAGCATAAGGTCTAACGTATGTGCTTTAAGCAATGGCGCGAGTAAATTCAGCGCCCAATTGCTCATCAGATCGTGGTTGAGGCAGAGCAGGATGCGCATTTAAATGTGTATATTACTTAAAACGTAGTGTCGCCGCGCATACTTTATCCAGATCGTCAGGAAGGTAATTGGCCGTTTCCGCGACAGTTCCATCAGAACAGATATTAGCGCAAGAAGTCGTGAATTTTCCAAGCCCGGGTCTACCGTCATCCAGTTTCACATCCATCATGTAGGCTTCTGCAGGAGATAAATTTGAATTCCAAGGCAACGCGAGAGCGCTTTCCTTCCCAAAAGCGATATACTGATACGCATTGGCAGTTTCTCCCCCAGTCCATTTATTAGGCGCACTGCATGCGCTGGCAAGCGCCGAATATGCGATAAAGTAACCGGATCCGCTCATTTTTGACATCGGTGTATTTACCCCCAGCGTTGCCTTTCGCCAATTCGTTGCTGCGTTTAAAGTCCCGCCGACGCCTGTATACCGTCCTTCGATAAGGCCCGCATTGGCCAGATGTTGCCAGATGCGGAAGATCTCTGTGTTATTGACGGTCACAGTCGAGGCTGTAATTTTTCCATCACCGTTGCCGTTACACGTCGCCGTGGGGTTTGCGGCGTCAATATCGGTATCGGGGGATGCACAGTTTTGCGTGACCGGCGTACCGCCGTCAGCGCGGCCCCAAAGCTGCGTAGCGTTACGCATATCACCCGGCAGAGCCATGTATTTATCTCTGAAGATCAAAATCGTTGTTTTATAATTCTCCATTTCGGCTGCGACCGAACGGACTTCTGCGGCTTTAATCAGGTTGCGCCCCGCGAAAACACCGCCAACCACCAATGCAATCACGACGAGGACAATTGAGATTTCCAGAAGCGTAAATGCTTCGTGATCTTCTTTTGTGTCCCGTTTATGCCCGTCAAGCAACTGCTCCATACGCGCGTCCTCAAGTTTTTTCTTCTGCTTTTCGGCCTTGGTGCGGCCATGCAGCGCTCGGTTTTGCTCCGCCTTCTTTTCTTTCGCGGTGCGCGCCTTGTTCTTTCGCTGCTGCCTTAGATTGAAAATTTCAGCCATGAAATCATTCCTCGTGATCGTGCTTGGGAAGTTCGCCTTCATACATCATCACATGCTCCTGCTCTTCCGGATCGGTGCGCGCGACGATGCCGATCGCCTCTTCCGTCTTGCTGAGGTTGACCGGATAGTGCGGCGTGTTCGGCGGGATATAGATGAAATCCCCCGCCTCGCTGACAATGGAGTCCTTCAAGTCCTTGCCATAATAGGTCCTGACGCGCCCCTTCATGACATAGATCGTGCTTTCAAAATTACTGTGGCTGTGCGGTTTGGCCGCGCCTCCCGGCGGGATGACGACTTTGTTCATCGAGATGCCGGTGGCGCCGGAATTCTTCCTCGACACGCCGACGAACTGCTTCAATCCCTGCTTGCTGGTGATGGCTTCTGGATGGATGTTGACGACCGCCGGCTCGGCGCGTAGCGCGTACGGCGCAAATAAAACAAGGGAAAGAATGCTGATGCACAGGAACCGCATGAAACCTCCTCGATTGGGTGCTGGAAGTTTGGTAAAATTATGATATTTCTCAGGCGTCGGCAATACAATCAGGGAGAATACGATGCCTTATCAGGGAAGTTGTCACTGCGGTGCGGTAAAATATAGCTTCGATGCACCAATCGAGCGGGTGATGGAATGCAATTGCTCCATCTGCGCGCGCAAAGGCCATCTGCTGGCGTTCGGCCCGCTCACCGCATTTACGTTGCATCAGGGCAAGGACGCGCTCGGCGATTACCAGTTCGGCAAAAAGAATATCCACCATCATTTCTGCAAAAACTGCGGCATCGGCGTCTTCGGCCGCGCCAAACAACCGGATGGCAACGAAGGTGTCGCCATCAACGCCCGCTGCATTGAAGGCCTTGATTTCAAAGCCCTGCCGGTCGATCAGTTCGATGGGAAGAGTTTGTAGTTCTACGTAAAAACGTGTGGACTAAATCCGCTTAGCGATCTGGAAGCTGTTCAATCATGTTTGGGCAGTTGCCAGTTGTACCGATAGGCAATCAGGCGCAGCATCAGGCCAGCTAGAAAAATGCCCATCAGGTTCAAGGGGCCGAGCATACCGTATCTATCCAGTATGTAGATTGCCACCGCAACCAGAATGGCGATGCTGCCGTAAAACCCGCCATGCAGCACTTCGGGAATGTTGTTCACCAGAATATCGCGCAGGATGGCACCGCCGGTGGCCGTCAGGAACGCGAGCGCGACAAATCCGAAAAACGGGGCATGCACCGAAAGACCGACGAGCGCACCGGTGATCGCGAACGCGACCAACCCGACCGCATCGCAGATGACGAACAGCCAGCGGTTTTCGATTGATGATCGATGGCCGAGCCTCAGCAGGCTGGCGAACACGGTGACGCTGAGCGCGATGAAGAAAGGCTCGTTCGTTTGCAGGATGACCGGAGTCCTGTCCACCAGCACATCGCGTAGAATGCCGCCGCCATTGGCGGTGAGAAATGAAAGGATGAACAGTCCCATCCAGTCGAGATTCTTTTTCGTTCCCGCAAGAAACCCCGAAAGCGCGAACGCCACCCCGCCGACGAGCGAGGCATAATACATGATCTGTGATTGGACGAGCAGTTCCATAGGGTATTATAATGGAGTTGGTGGAGGTTAAAAGAATAACATCAAACCACTTCGTTGAATAAATGCAAAAAACTTGCTGGATGCTTTATTAGTATGAGAAGGATAAGCGCGATAAAGAAGAGTCGCTAGCACATTCCCTTAGGTTTCAAATCTAATTAACTACGGCAAGTGCTGTAAAAAGATTGTGATCGCATGCGTTATTCTGTATATTCTCTGTATGAAACAAGCATATAACATGGTTTGGCTTTCGCCTAAATTCGTATCTTCGGATAATCAAAATACTACGTCATTTTTTGAGCCTATCCCAACGCATCCTTTACAAAGTATGATGGATGCAGCTCAGCGCAATCCGTCAGCCGATGTGTTTCTTTGGATTGATTCCAAGCGCATGACACGTGAACAAATGGAATGGTTGCAGGCCACGGTAGTATCTTGTCCATCTGGCAATTTTTTCTTGCGAGATTTACGGGATATTCCGCGTTACTGTGAGGAAAAACTTTTTAATCAGCCAGATGATAATCTTAATTGGCGCCAGCAGAAGCAATCTCTCATCTGGGCGCAGGTGGATACGGCAAGGGTATTGGTGGTTGAAGAATGCTTAAGAGCGGGAGGCTATGACAATGCTGCCTATGCTGATGCGGATGTTATCGACTTTGATTTTCAGAGGCCCAAAATCAAGAAGGCTTTAGAACAATACGGTGTTATTATTGCACGTCAGCAGAAATCATCATGGGTTGAACATCATATGTTCGCCTTTAACAAATCCAGACTACCCGAACTTAACGCATTACTCGATAGCACACTCGATTGGGTTTATCGAAAGCATCAAAATGGTTATCGGCCCTTCCAAGATTTTATTGAGCCTTTTTTAGCAGGAATAACTGACAACAATCCAGATGCATGCATGTTGAGTTGCAAGTTTAATCCTAAAGCAAAAGCGATTGAAGCGGGGCCTGGTCCAACTAAACAAGTTACGCCTGATGACAGTATGCTGGACCGTGTTCAAAAAAGACAGCCTGGTGATATTGGTCTGCCCGATTTCTAATAGGAAGCCACTGACTTTCTTTAAGTCAAGAGGTTATTTATTCGAACAAATGGGTAGAGGATAGCGGAGTGATGCTTCGCCTACTGGCTTCGCACCGTCAAGCGGCGGCTCGGCTTGCGCCTGCGCCGTCCAATTTTCTGCTGAAAAATTGTCGAACCTGCGCTTCTCCACTTATTTCACCAAAACTATCCCGCCAGAGGCGGGCTATGTTTGGTGGAGGATAGCGGAGTCGAACCGCTGACCTCTTGCATGCCATGCAAGCGCTCTACCAGCTGAGCTAATCCCCCCACAGGATAACCTATAAGTGGTGGTTTCATTAGCGCAAAAATGTAGGGGTTGCAACATAAGATAGCGCTTGGCAGAGAGCCATATTTTTGGCTATAAGAGGGATATGCAAATCGTTGTTCTCGGTCCGCACCGCTCCGGCACTTCCCTCGTTACCCGCCTGATCAATATGATGGGCGCGTATTTCGATGCCGGCAATGCTTCCATTGGTTTTAATGATGAAAATCCAAAGGGTTTTTGGGAGCGATCGGATGTGATCAAGTGCGATGAGGATATCCTCAAGCATTACAATTCCTCGTGGGACCGTCTCGACAACTGGAAATTCGCGGCGCCGAAAAAAACACCGAAAGACCTCGAAGAGGTCGCCACGAAAATGAAAAATATTATCCTGGAAATGGATGGCCACCGCCCGTGGGTAATGAAAGACCCGCGCATGTGCCTGACCTTCCCGTTCTGGAAAACGCTGCTGGAAGTGCCGGTGCTGGTCGTCGTTTACCGTGACCCGGTGGAAGTCGCCGTGTCGCTGCGCCAACGGAACGGGTTTGCGCTCTCGCAGGGCCTCGCCATGTGGGAATATTACGCGGTCGGCATCGCCAATGCGATCGGCGATCTGCCGGTGGCATTCGTCAGCCATTCCGACATGCTGACCAACCCGATCGGCATGATGCAGAAACTGTTTGACCGCCTGAAGGAACTGGGCGTGCGCGAAATTTCCTTGCCCTCCGAGCGTGAGATTACCGCGTTCATCGAGCCGAGCCTTTATCGCTCCAAAGCCGATGAATTGCCGCATTCCGAAGTGCTGACAGATTTCCAGAAAGAATTAGTCGCCTATCTGAAAGGCGAAAAGAAGCTGGATGGCAAAACGCTGAAACCGTCCCAGTTTGCCGCCGATACGATGAAAAATGCCGATTCCGCGGGCAAGCTTCGCGCGCAGCTTTCGGAGACGAATCAAAAATTCGCGGCGGTCGACCAGCAGCGTAATGAGCTGCAAAGCGAACTCGAGGTGATTAAGCCGACCTATGAAGATAAGCTAGTGCGTATGCAGCATGAAATCGAACGGTTGCAATATCAGCTTGGCACGACGCAGGAATCCGTCAGCTGGAAGGTCGGCAACGGCATCGTGCGCTTTGCCAAAAAACTGACGTTGCAAAGCTAGCTTAATAGTCAGAAGTTGGTTTAATCCCAAGCAAATTATATTAGCGCCATACGCGTGCATGACCCGAAGATCCAGATTCTCGCGTCAAACGCGAGAATGACGATTTAGAAAAAATATTAATTCATTTGGTCAAGCGCCTGCTGCTGCTTGACCATGAGCTTTCTCTGCTCTGCCAATTGAACCGTGACTTCCTTGGCTTTGTGCGGCGTCATCTGCGCAAGAATCGGCGCGGCTTTCCGCTCGGACATCTTGTCGATAACCTCCAGAAGGATCGGCATTTCCATTTCATCGAAAATCTGCGCGGCATCCTTTGGTTTCATGTTTTCGTAAATTTTCACGAGGCTCTTGATCTTGGAATCTTCATGATCGTTATACTGCGCAAGCAGTTTGCTAACGCTACCCTGCAGTGATTTGATCTCGCCGATCTTGTCATTAATACGCTGCTCCGTCGCATTGAGCAGGTTTTCCTTCATCTTGATATCGTTTTCCCATTGATCCAGCTTATCGCGGCGCTTTGCCAGGCTCTGCAGAATATCCAGTTCTACCTGGGAATATTGCGGCTTTTCTTCGCCGGAAATCTCAGCCGGCTTATCCAGGGAAGCCATTTCGGTTCCCTTAGCGTTGACGGGGCTATCTTCAACTGAACCGCTTTCAGCAGGTTTTTTCTCGGCAGGCTTTTCATCGGCCTTCTTAATACCATCGGTAGGAGACGGCTCTTTAGCGTCCGCTACTTTTTCTTCCGGCGTGGCCTGTGCATCTTTAGCCGCTTTTTCCGCTTCCGAAGGGGCTTCCTCGCCCGCCGCAACCGCCTCGCCCGCCAGCATAGCGGACAGCGCCGTGGTACCATTATAGACGTCGTAGGCTTTCATGGAAAATAGCCCGCCCAGTGCCATGATAGTCAATGGCATGATGCGAAATTTGAACAGGGCCCTGCGAATGCTCATCCGTTAGCCGCTCACGCTTTCGTTTCCTTGAGTGCTTCCAATAGTTCCTGCTCGGAACGTGACCGCGGACGGGCGCTGACTTTCTTGCCGCCGGAGGTCTTGCCCTGCAATTCGGAAAGGCGCTCCATCATGCCATCCAGGGTTTTTTCGCCGCGGCCATTCTCCGCCGCCGGTTTTTTGCTGGAACGCGCCGCCAGTTTATCGGCGAGGCTCGGCCCCTCCGCATCGTCTCGCGATTCCTCGCGTATGGCGCGGCTACGCGGCTCCGGCGCCGATGCAGGCTGCGAACGCGTGCCGCCACGGGATGAGGTGATGTTGCCTTCCATGCGGTCGGCCATCTTGTTTGCCTTTTCGATCATGAAAGCCAGATCGTCGGCGAGGTAATTCGCCTTATCGAGCTTGGTCTGAATATTCTCATTGATCTTTTTGCTGGCTTTGTGGATTTCCTGAATACTGTAGGTTGCCTGCTGCGTCGACATATCGAATTTTTCGATCAACTGCGCGAGCTCGCTCTTGCTGTCCTGCAGAATGCGAATGCGTTTGTTGAGTTTCAGGCAGTAAAATATGGTAACGCCCAGCAGGGACGTGACCAGAATATTCAGCAGTAGACTGATAACGGCATAGGTCATAACGCCTCTTTCATTTTTTGCGAACTGATCGATTCAGTTAGAGAGATCGCTATTTTATTCCCAACCCTTCCCAGTTTGCAATGCGTTAGCGCAACATCGCCACATTTAAGTGTGACATTTCCGTTCGACGGACGGTCGAACAAAATAGTGCTACCGACTTTCAGCCGCAGGATTTCGCCGATGTTGACGCTGCGCTCATCCAGCACCACATCCAGATTCACATCCGTATATTTCATTTCGCGCGCCAGATGCTGTTCCCACACCGAGTCATGACCGAACTTCTCGCCCATGAAAATCTGCGTCAGTAGATCACGAATCGGCTCCAGCGTGGTGTGCGGCAGAAGAATTTCCGCAATACCGCCGCGATCTTCGATATCGACGCGCAGGCGCACCAGCAGCGCCGCATTATTCGGACGGGTGATCGTCGCGAAACGTGGGTTATTCTCCAGACGTTCATGCTGGAAGGAAACCGGGCTAATCGGATCGAACGCAGTGCTCATGTCGCTGAGGATAATATCAACCATGCTTTTGACGATATCCTGCTCGATCGTGGTGTACGGACGGCCCTCGATGCGGATGGGGCGCGATGAGCGACGACCACCCAGCAAAACATCCACCATCGAATAAATCAGGGAGCTATCAACCGTGACCAGGCCGAAATTTTCCCATTCCACGGCGCGGAAAACCACGAGCATCGCAGGCAGCGGAATCGAATTCAGATAATCATCAAAGCGTAAGGAGGTGATGGAGTCGATGCTGACATCGACGTTGTCGGACGTGAACGTTCTGAGTGACGATGAAAGAAAACGCACCAGACGGTCGAAAACGACTTCGATCATCGGCATTTTCTCGTATGCCATGAGCGATTTTCCAAGAATCGCTTTTATCCCGGTATTGCTATCGGCTTCCGCTTCCTTGGAATCGAAACCAAGCAAAAGATCGATTTCATCCTGATTAAGGACACGGCCATCATCGGCCTTGGCGGGAGCAGCGCCGCCGCCAGCAGGCGCAACGGCAGCTGCGTTTTCCGCAGGTTTTGATTCTTCGGATTCCAGCATGGCTGCCCATTCTGCGGCAGCTGCTTCATCCATGTTCTGATTTTCTTCGGCCATGATGCTCGGACTACTCTAATATGATTCTAAGCAAAGATAGTGCCAAGTGCTGAACTATCTTTATTGTACAATAATTTCCTTAAAAAGTATATCATTCACCTGCACGGGGCTGACAGACTTGTTCACACGCATCAGCAACTCCTCGCGCAAACGCTCTAACCCCGTTGATCCGGCAAGGTCGCTTGCCCGCAATTCGCGCAGATACGTATTGAAGTCATTTACAACCCGGGGCTGCAAAGCGCTAAGCTGTTCACTATCTTTCTGATTGGCGAGCTCAAGCACGACAGTCATCTTAATAAAGCTTAACCCTTTTCCATCGGTATTCAGGTTAACGAGGAACTCGGGCAGCTCATAAAACGTCGGCGCGCCGGCTTTGGCAGAGCTGCCGTGTTTTCCTTTTTCGCCTTCGCCTTTCGACGCGTGTTCCCCGGCTTTAGCGCCGTCTTCGGCAGCAACTTCTTTATCCTTGCCTTTACCACCCAGGATACCGCTGAAATAAAGCCCAGCACCACCACCGCCTAGAAGCATAATAGCCAGGGCGAGTATAATAATAAGCTTTTTCTTCCCGCCTTTTTTGCCGCCCTCTTCGCCTTCTTCGCCGCCATTTTCCTTTTCTTCAATGTCGTCTTCATCTTTGACTGCCATTGTACTTCTCCCTGCAAATATTGTGTATGTATATGCCTTCCTATCCCATTCGTTTTTCTTCCGTCAATTCATAGTTTTTCATCTCTGAGCTTTTCGCTGCGGCGTATCTCTCATGCCACCTGTGCGACGGCTGGCCGCCATTAACTTTCACGTGTCGGTACAGGCAAACCATGCGACTGGCACGCTTCCTGCATTGTATCCGCTAAAAGCACGTACGAGGACTCGAATGGATAATAGTATTTATATTGCGCTTTCGCGGGAAACCGCCCTTTTCCGTAATATGGATATGGTGGCCAACAATCTGGCCAACGTCACCACCACTGGTTATCAGGGCGAAAAAATGATGTTCACCGATTACCTCGTCGATGACGGCAACCAACGCAAGATGGCGTTCACGCAAGATATCTCGTCATACATCGATACTAAGGGCGGTCCGATGAAGGAAACCGGCAACCCGCTCGATGCTGCGATTTCGGGTCCCGGTTATTTCGTGATTCGCACGCCAGGCGGTGAGCGCTACACGAAAGCCGGAACGTTCCTCGTCAATAACGAGGGCCAGATGGTGACGCCGGACGGATTCCCCGTTCTCGATGAGGGGGGGCAGCCGGTGGAGTTCGCACCGGAAGATAAAACCATCACTATCGGCGAAGGGGGCAATATTAAAGTGGACGGCGAGGAGCGCTCCACGCTGCAAGTCGTCGAATTCCAGAATCCGCAGGAGCTTGAGCGCGAAGGCAATACGCTGTTCCGCAGCAAAACCGCGCCGCTTCCGGCTGAACATTCCCGCGTGCTGCAGGGGGTTGTCGAACAATCCAATGTATCGCCCGTGCAGGAACTGGTGGAGATGACCAAGGTCAACCGAAGCGTCTCTAATACCGCGAAATTCGTAGAAGTCATGTACGATCTGCAACGTAAGACCAACCAGACTTACGCGCAGCAATCGGCAGGATAATAATTAGAGGAGGACACCCATGCGTTCATTAAACATTGCTGCAACAGGGATGGAAGCCCAGCAGCTTAACGTCGATGTCATTTCGCACAACCTCGCGAACATGACGACTACCGGCTACAAGCGCGAGCGGCCGGAATTTCAGGATTTGATTTACCAGGATCTGCGCCGCGTCGGATCAAACTCTTCCGATTCGGGAACCGTGGTGCCGACCGGTATTCAGCTGGGTCTTGGCGTGCGTACCGGCGCGATCTACCGCAATATGTCGCAAGGAACCGTGAAGCTTACCGAGAACGCGCTCGATCTAGCAGTGAACGGGCGTGGATATTTCAACGTGGAACTGCCAAGCGGGGAGATTGCCTATACGCGTAACGGGTCTTTCCAGCTAAGCCCCGACGGTGAGATCGTTACCTCCGACGGCTACATTGTTTCGCCGGGCATTACCGTGCCGCAAGATGCCGTCAGCGTCAGCGTCAGCGCGACAGGCGTTGTTGAAGCGAAACTCGACGGCCAGGTCGATCCAGTGAATTTAGGCCAGCTTGAACTAACGACCTTCGTCAATGAACCCGGCCTTGAGGCCATGGGCGGCAATTATTATCTGGAAACTCCGGCTTCGGGCGATCCGGTGCAGGGCTTCGCCGGTGATGAAGGCTTCGGAAAAGTGCTGCAAGGCTATGTGGAAAACTCCAACGTCAATCCGGTGGAGGAAATTACCA
This sequence comes from Rickettsiales bacterium, assembly GCA_046348685.1. Classification (GTDB taxonomy): domain Bacteria; phylum Pseudomonadota; class Alphaproteobacteria; order Rickettsiales; family UBA998; genus JAXMDT01. Next base: position 76,845 of record JAXMDT010000002.1, on the reverse strand, counting down.
CCTTGATCGTTGCCCAGCGTGCCTACGAAATGAATTCGAAAGTCATCACGGCATCCGACCAGATGCTGCAGGCATTGAACCAGTCCGCATAAGAGGTGGCCATGAATGAGAATACCCTTCATAAACTGTCCATCCTGATTCAGGCATTGCTGATTTTATCCGTGCTGACCGTTCTGGTTTTCAAAGCATTTCCCGCCAATGCTGACGAACCGGCGATTACCGAAGAGCCTGCATTCCAGTTTACGCTCGACGATGCGGAGGAAGCACTTTCCGGCATGCTGCAGGAACAAGGCATCGCCGATCATATCAAAGCGACGGTCGGCAGCGCGCGCAACCCTATACTTTATAAATACGGCAAGCCATTCTCGGTTGCGATTAAAACACTGAAATTCGATGCCGATAAGCGTACGTTCAGCGCCAACCTGTTCTTTATGGACAGCGGTGATGTGCTTTCCGCCAAGCCGATCAGCGGCAGCTATACGGAAATGGTGGAAGTTCCGATGCTGAAGCAGAGCCTGAGCAAGGGCCAGGAAATTACCGAAGACAATATTTACACGAAGCTACTGCCGACCAGCCGGCTGCGCGCCGATACGGTGACGGACAGTGAAACGTTAATCGGAAAAACGCCGCGCCGCGCGATCTCAGATAACCGCCCCATTCGCAAACTGGAATTGATGTCACCTTCGATTATGGAAAAAGGCAGCGTCGTCACCATGCGCTATCAGACGCCATTTATGACGATCAGCACGACCGGAGAAGCGCTCCAGCCCGGCAGCGAAGGTGACATGATCCGCGTTAAAAATACGGAAAGTAACATTACGGTCAGCGCCAAGGTCATCTCCGATAGCGAAGTGCTCGTCGGCGCGCAGCCGAGCCAAATACAAGTATCCGCGAGGTAAGCCATGAACAAGAATACAAAAACAGGCACGTTACGTTTTATCACCATCCTATCGCTCAGCTCTTTTTTAACGGGCTGTTCGGCAATGCTCGACAAGCTCGAGAACACGTATACCCAGCCGCCAGTTGCGAAAGTCGAAAACCCGCAGCAAAAGGCGGGCTATAAACCGATGACATGGCCCCTGCCCGCGCCGATCCAGCCGGAAAGACAGATGGCTAATTCGCTGTGGCAGCCGGGAGCGCGCGCGTTCTTTCGTGACCAGCGTGCGGCGCGTGTCGGCGATATCCTGCGCGTCAATGTGAAAATCGATGATAAGGCGCAGCTTGATAACAAAACGGATAGAAAGCGCGATTCCAAAGAAGAAGTTCAGGCTCCGGATGTTTATGGCCTGGAGGATAAGCTTGGTATTTTAACGCCCGGTAAACCAAACCCGGCAAGCCTGTTCGACATCAACGGCAAGAACCAGAATAAGGGTGAAGGCAAGATTGATCGCCAGGAGAAAATCGAAACGCAGGTCGCCGCGCTGATCACGCAGGTTCTGCCGAATGGCAATTTCGTAATCGATGGTTCGCAGGAAATCCGCGTGAATTATGAAATCCGCGAAGTCTCCGTGAAAGGCGTCATCCGCCCGCAGGATATCAATTCGGATAATACGATTGATTCGTCGCAGATTGCCGAAGCGCGCATTATCTACGGCGGCCGCGGCCAGATTACCGATGTCCAGCAGCCACGCTGGGGCGCTCAGGTGATCGATACCCTATCACCGTTCTAGTAGTGATTATTATTTATAGTTGAAAATTAAACGCCAATACCGGCGCCAGCTTCCTTGGCTTGAGTGCCTCTGAAATGCGTTGCGTTCATTGCGCCAAGATCATGCACTGAGCATGAGTGATCGACGTTGCTGCTAACGCAGGATCTAAAATCAGCCATGGCTGTTGCAATCGCGGGCGAACCTTTTTCAATACCCGGCGTCACAGACTTTTCGATAACAGGTCCTTCAGCTTTGGGTGATTTTGATGGTGTAATTGCTACTTCGGAATTACCTCCGCCACTGAGACTGGGTAAACTATCTTTAGCTGCACCCATTAAATTCGCGATGTGATTTTGCCCGGGCTCCATATCGTGAAGTTTTTGGGTCAATCCATTCAGAGGAGCTGCGATACGCTCAATCAAGCCATCCATTCCTGCTTGAATTGCTTGCCCCGCACGCTGAGCTAACTGAGCAAAGGCTCCTTCATCTAAAGCGGCGGCGATGCGATGTGATTCCAATGACATAATTTACCTTAATTTGATTATAATTTACAATTATGACAGTTTTGTGACAAGATAGGGTTTATGCCAGCCAAACGTGAGGAAATCCGCCAGCGTATCCTGCATCAAGCGCTTGTTTTAGCGCCATTTGAGGGCTGGACGTCGCTTATGCTCGGGCATGCCGCCGAGAAAGCCGGATTTGCGCGACTCGAGGCTGAACGGGTGTTTCCGAACGGCATACCGGAAATTCTTGAAAAACTGAATGAAGATGCCGACCGCCAACTGGAATCCATCGTAGCGGGTACTGCAGCGTTTAAAGAATTTAAAATTCGGGAAAAAATTGCGTTCTGCGTCAAAACGCGCCTTTCCGCGCAAACGGCGCACAAGGAAGCCATTCGCCGCGCGGTAGCTTATACAATTTTACCCCAGAATGCCGCTCTGGGACTAAAAACACTTTACCGTACGGTTGATACGATTTGGCGGCTGGCCGGCGACACATCAACCGATTTTAATTTTTATACGAAGCGCATGCTGCTCGCCAAAGTTTACAGCGCGACCTTGCTTTACTGGCTGGATGATGCGTCAGCGGAGCATACAGATACCTGGCAGTTCCTGACGCGCCAGATCAATGGCGTGCTTGCGTTTGGAAAATGGAAAGCGAAAACCGAAGAGCGCGGGCGTAATATAATGAAAGCGTCGCAGAAATTCTGGCGAGAGTGGCGGCCAAGGCCCCTCGCTTAAGCCATAAGTTTCTGCGTGAACTGGCGATAGGATTCCAGCAGCTGATAAAATTGTTCGGACGCTTTGGGGATAGTGATTTTGCCTGATGCATCGAATGCTTGCGTCGCTTCACTCAGCGTGAAGACTTCCGGATAAACATATACGCCCAGCGCTTCGAGCGGTATTTTAAGGTGAGATAAACACAAAGCGCCACCGCGTTTGGACGGCGTGGCGCACATCAGAAATGCCGTCTTTCCATTGAACGGTATTGGGCGGAAATGGGACAGCCAGTCTATGATATTCTTGAGCGAGCCGGGATATGACCAGTTATATTCGGGCGAGGCAACCAAAAGCCCCTGCGCCGCTGACAATCTATCTTTTATAATATGCGCCCTTTCAGGAATGTTTCCTGACTCACGCATGACATCATCGTATGGCGGTAAATCGAGTGCGTGGTAATCCGGTGCATCAATCTCGATTCCGTGTTTGCCGTAGGCTTCAGTGGCAAGCTGGATCAGCTTGCGATTATAGGAATCCGGGCGATGCGATGCCGCAATGCACAGTAGCTTCATGCGGCTTTCCCCTTCAGGAAATCCAGAAATCCTGCGAAAGCATGGGCGCGATGGCTGATGCGGTCCTTTTCTTCAGGGTCCATTTCGGCAAATGTCACCGTATGGTTTTCCGGAATGAAAATCGGATCGTAACCGAAGCCTTTATTTCCACGCGGCGGAAAAATCAACGTGCCGTGGATCGTTCCCATGAAGGCTTTTGAACGCTGGTTCGGGATACTAAGTGCAAGGACGCACACAAAACGGGCTTTCGCACCCGTCGGCGTTGCCTTTATAACTTTCAGTCCTTCTTCAATTTTCTGCATAGCCATGCCGAAGTCCTTATTCGGCCCCGCCCAGCGCGCTGAATAGATGCCGGGGGCGCCATTCAATGCCTGCACTTCCAGTCCTGAATCATCAGCGAGCGCCGCAAAACCTGTCTGACGGGAAGCATGTTCGGATTTCAATACTGCGTTATCGGCAAAGGTCGCGCCGGTTTCTTCCGGCTCTGGCACTCCCAGCTCTCCGGCGGAGCGAATATCGCTAAAACCAAGCGGCGCAAGCAGATGCTGCAGCTCAACGAGCTTGCCTTTATTATGGGTCGCCACGACGAGCGGCTGCTTTGGATCGAGAATAATACTCATAGCGATTTTAAAGCATCCTTCTGCGCCTCGATCAGCGTACGCGCGCCCGCTTCGGCAATCTTCAACAACTCGATGAATTGATCAGTCTTGAAGGCGGCATTTTCTGCCGTACCCTGCACTTCGATCAACTCCAGATTGCCATTGAAAACAAAATTGGCATCTACCTCTGCTGAAGAATCCTCCAGATAATCCAGATCAAGCAGCGCCGCACCCTTGCAGATGCCCGCAGAGATAGCTGCAATCTCGGTCTTCAGAGGATTATGTTTCAGCAAACCATCTTCAACCAGCGTGCGCATGGCCATTGCCAGGGCAACATATCCTCCCGTCACCGATGCCGTGCGTGTGCCGCCATCGGCTTCCAGCACATCGCAATCAATGATGATCTGACGTTCGCCGAGCTTCGTCATATCGACCGCGGCGCGCAGGCTGCGTCCGATCAAGCGCTGAATTTCCTGTGTGCGTCCGCTTTGTTTTCCTTTTGCCGCTTCGCGCGGGTTGCGGCTGCCGGTGGAGCGCGGCAGCATACCGTATTCTGCCGTCACCCAGCCTTTCCCTGTATTGCGCAAAAATGGCGGAACCTGTTCTTCAACGCTGGCGGTGCAAAGCACCTTTGTGTTGCCGCATTCGATAAGGCAGGAGCCTTCAGCGTGGCGGCTTGCCCCCGGCGTCAGCTTCAGCGTGCGAAGGGTGGCATTGTCTCTGTTGTAACTACGGGCTGGTTTCATGCCTGATATCTACAAGGATGCACTCGCTTGCTCAATGGCTTCTTGCAGATGCGTCAAAAATTCTTTCTTTTCCATTTGGGCTGGCATGGCATTTAATATCTGGATGTGCACCGTACCAGGACGCTTAATAAAGCTGTTTTTTGACCAGAACCTTCCCGAGTTGAGCGCAATTGGCACGACCGTAGGTGATTGCATGGCGTAAATGGCGGCAATTCCAGGCTGGTATGGTTTCTGCTCTCCGGGTCTGGTGCGGGTGCCTTCCGGAAAAATAACGACGGATTGCCCGTGTGCTAATTTTTCACCGCATTCACGTATAACCTGTTTCAACGCGGCGGCCCCTGCACCACGGTCTATGGCGATAGGTCTCGTGAGCGCCAGATACCAACCGAAAACGGGAATCCAGAGCAATTCACGTTTCAGGATGAAAGCAGGCTTATTCAGTATTTTCCAGAAGGCCAGTGTTTCAAATGCTGATTGATGCTTGGATGCGTAGACAACGGCGCGATCCGGCACGTCGCCCTCAACGACATAATCAATACGGCATATTCGCTTTAAAAGCATCAGTACGCCGTTTACCCACAGGCTTGGAATATGTTCCTTGGAGAGAGCGCTGCCCATCAATAAAAGCGGCAAGGCAAGCAGTCCTAGACCAATCGTCCATGCCCAGAAGCATAGATTGAAGATAAGCGATCTACACCACAGCATGAAACAAAATCACGCAGGAGCTGAGAATATATTTATTGTATTCGCTGAGCGTAAGGCGAAGGGAGTTTGGCTCTTTCAGCCATCCGGAGCGGGAAAAACGCTTAGGCATGACCGGATCGGTGACAATCGTTATGCCCGGCAGCGTATGTGAGAAAATCAACACGCTGCGCGGCATATGATAGTTGGCGGTCACCAGCCGGATAGAATGATAACCAGTGCCTGAAAGCCAGTCCTTGACTTCCTCCGCATTGCCAAATGTCGTGCGCGCCTTGTTACCGATCTTGATTTTCTCTTTCAAGCCTTCCAGCGAATCGGGAAACAGTGTCTGCGCGTGTGAAAGCACTTCCTTCAACGTGCCATCGCCGCCAACACCGGTAATAAAAAGGACTTCGGCTTTCTGCTCGCTAAGCAGTTTGATGCCGTGTTCCAGCCTGCCCGCTCCACCCGTCAACACCACGATGGCATCCGTTGTCTGGTTTGAATCCGAAGGCGATTCAGGAATATTGGCGACAAACCATAGCAGGCCGCACACCCAGGCCAGCAAAAGCATAAAAATGCATTTTATAATGAAGCGCATAACCCCTAACTGAAACGGGATAAAATGTAACGGGCGGCCTCTTCCATGTCACGCACAATGACAACGGGATGCACATGCGAGGGGATTCCAGCCTCGATTGTTTTCAGGCCGTTGCCGGTTTTCACCAGAATGCGCGGACATCCCAGCGCGGCCGCGGCTTCCAGATCGCGCAGGGAATCGCCTACCAGCGGCGTGTCCGCCGGTTTCGCTGCAAAATCAGCCAGTGCTTCTTCCAGCATGCCGGGATTGGGCTTGCGGCGGTGCGTAGGTTTGTCCGGATGGTCCGGCGCGAAATAAAACCGGTCGATGAATCCACCGGCGGATAATAATGTTTCCTGCAAATGATGATGAATGATCTCGAGCGTTTCTTCCGTCAGCGTCCCTTTGCCGATAGCGGATTGATTCGTCACGACGGCGATTTTGAATCCGGCTTTTCTCAGCATTCCTAATGCAGAAGGCACGTACGCATAAATTTCCAAATCGTCCAGGCTAAGAATGCCATTGGGCAATTCTTCATTCAGGACGCCATCGCGATCGAGCAGCACCAGCATATCAGAAAATTTTATAGAGCATCTGGCGCACGGCGCCGTAGGTCGTTCCCGCAACGATCAATCCCAGCATGATGGGAAGTGAGAAGAAGAACAGAATAAGCGTCTGATCTTTGAGAGGCGTTACCAGCGACAGCAAATCGTAAGACGACAAGATATGTTGAAAGATAAGAAAGAACAGCCATGCGATCAGCGTGCCGGGCACGGCGCCCTTTAACGTCTGCACCGTGGCGTTAAGCTGAAACTGCCGAGAAATATATCCATCCGGCGCGCCGATGCGATGCAGAAGGCGAACAATGGGAAAATGCAGCTGCACGCTGGCACGCGTCGTCAGCACGACAACAATTATCGTCGCGATGATAATAAGGATGCCAAGGCCGTATGTAATGAACTGGACGGTGCGTGCCGCATTACTGAATTGCTGCAGCGCCTGATCATACTGATCCACCATGATGAAGGGATATTGTTTTTTAATTCCATCCATCAGATCCGCCGCCTGTGCCTGCGCCAGGTCTTCATCCTTCAGTTTTATCTCAATGACTATTGGAATCGGCAGCGCGTCAAGCTTGCTGGATTCGCCAAGCCACGGGGAAAGCAGTTCACGCACTTCATCCGTATCCAGCTGGCGGACAAAAGCAATGCTTTCGGCGCTTTTAAGTTTCGTGACAATAGCCGCTGCAGCCTTCTCCTCTTTGCCGTCATCAAAAGGAATTTGAATCTGATAGAGCCGGCCATATTCCGCGATAGTGGAGACGGCAAAGCGGTTGAAGGTCATGCCTGAGGCAAGAATAAGCCCGCTTAGCACGGTCATCACCGCAACGATCCAAGGAAGAAGACGGCTTCCCTCCTCACGTTCGAAGGGCAGGTCCGTGTTTGGCAGGCATTTTAAGAAAAGCGATCTAAGCTTCCGTATCCACATGAATTTGAGGTGCGTTGGGACGTTTGGAAACAGATACCATAGCCGGACGCAACAAGCGATCATGAATCAAATAACCCGCTTGCAAAACGTGCAAGATGACTCCTGGCTCATGGTCGGTTGTTTCCACCTGTGACATTGCCTGATGCAAATTATGATCAAATTTTTCGCCTGCCGGCGGGTCGATGCGCTTAATGCCGTGACGCTCGAGCATGGCCAGAAATTCTTTCATCGTCATATCGATGCCGATGGCCATATTTTTTAATAAATCACTACCTTGCTTTGCCTCGTCGGGAATGCTGGCAGCGGCACGCTGCAAATTTTCGATAACGCCAACCAGATCGCGCGCAAAATTGGCGATGGCATATTTCGACGTATCCTGAAGCTCGCGCTCGCCACGCTTGCGGGTGTTTTCCGCCTCGGCCAGCGCACGCAGGGTCTGCTCGCGCAATTCAGCCATTTCCTTCTGATGGCCAAGCTTTAGCGCCTCGATTTGTGCCTCCAGCGATTCAATGCTGGTGTTGCGGTTTTCCTCTACCGCTTCCGCATCACTGACATCAATTCCGAGATCGGGCTCGGATGAAATATCCGGCGCCTCATTTTGTTTAGCATTTTCCGCAGACGAAGCAGACATGGTTCACCTCCGCCCACTGATGTAGCGATCGAAATGGGAATTGACAAGAGCTAGCGCGTGTTAATCCCGAACGACAGCACAGATGCCGCCGCGCGACTTCAGCATTTCGCAGGTACTGACGGCCTCGCCCGCGCTGACATATGGGCCGGCACGCAGACGATACAACGTAGCGCCGCTCGTGCGCGAGGGCACATAAATCTGGTGGCTTGTATGCGCCAGAACACTTTGATAGGTGGCGGAAAGTTCCTGCCACTTATCCTGCGCGGCTTGCGGCGCCATAAAGGAACCGAGTTGCAGCCAATAGACACCGCCACTGCCGAAACCGGCTGTGGAAGGCTTTATATATTGACGCGACTGCTGCAGGCGCTGGCGTGTCTGGCCGGACGATTCACGGCGCGCCAGCATGGATGAGTTCACGGATGACCCAAGATCCTTGATTGCACGGCAATTCAAGCCTTCAGGACGCGTATGACTGCACAGGCGACGGACCGAGGCCACGGTATTGAACGGACCAACCCGAAGCGACAGGCGGTTTGCATTCGAACCGACTTTCAGGAACGGGCGCGTGACGCGCAGACGAAGGCCATTTGGCAACTCCGCATCGCGGCTGCGCAGCGTGCCCCAGTAACCCAGCGCATCCTGTTCGGTCTTGAAATAGCTGATTTCAGCCCATAGAGAAGATCCGCGCATCAACTGGCTAGGATAGCCAAGAAATACGGTTTGGCGCGGAGCATTCACACCCGGGCGGCCCATGCGGGCAACCGGCGCCTGCGGCGCAGAGAGCGGCACAGGGATTGCTTCGCCTACCTGGACCTGCGCACGATCCGTTGTGGCTTCCGGAACCATGGGCACCATCGTTTCCGCGGGCGCTGGCGGAGCCGGCGGCGCAGGCTGCACAACCGGCATAGCAGGTGGCGATGGCGGCGCGGGTTCAGCCGGAGGCGGTGGTGGAGGCATCGGTGCAGATGCTTCTTTAGACTCTTCTTCGTCAGAATCACCCCAAGGGAACCACGATGAAGACTTCTTTTTCGGCTCAGGCTTAGGAGCTGGCGGCGGTGGCGCAGGAGGCGTTTCGAGTTTGGCCTCATCTACCGGCGCGGGTAGTTCCTCACTCGCAGACGAGCCTGCCGATTGTTCCATCGGCGTCAGCGGGGCAGGCATCGTATTAATATAGGAATAGATGCCTTTATCGTCGCTTGCTTCCTGTTCAGCGCCGCTTGCCAGCGATTCCGGAACCGGCTCCTTGGCATCATCTTTCTTGAGCGGCACTTTCGCTTGTTCTATGGGGGCGGTGAACATAGCGGTCTCAACCACATAGCATTCGTAATTCTTGGCGAGGAGCTTTGAGCAAAGCTCTTCCGCTTCGCTGCGCGTGGCAATAGGGCCTGCCTGGTTGCGATGATAGACAAAATCATCCGGAGGCAGCGTGATTTCGGTGGGGGAATAAGTCAGCGGTTCAAACAGGTCGGGGAAATCTTTAGTGAGTTTATTCCATTGCGTGGTTGCCTCGGCATCGCTCTTAAAAGTGCCCAGCTGAACCATGAAAACGGTTTCCGCATGGGCATATGCACCCGCCAAGACTCCCAATACTGCTCCGCTCAGAGCAACCCAACGGCTGAAACGCATCATTAACCAAAACTCCCCGTTAACGCTGAATATTAAAATTAGGTTTTCTTCGTGCAAGAAAAATTAATTTTTCGGACTATAACAGGTGATGTGTAATGATAAAGCAAAAATAACACAAGATATGGTATGGGCATACGATCCTCTTGTGAACGTGACATTTCATCCCTATTCTCTTTTTTTCTAAACGATGGAGAGTGTTATGAGCCAAGCCGCTAAAAAAACAAACGCACAATTAGAAGAAGGCATGCAGGCGCCTGATTTCGACCTGCCTGCCGATAACGGAAAAAATATTTCCCTTAGCAGCCTTAAGGGAAAAAACGTTGTCTTCTATTTTTATCCTAAAGACGACACGCCGGGTTGCACACTGGAAGGAAAAGATTTTAGCGCGGCAATTAAAGAATTCGATAAAGCGAATGCGGTCGTGATCGGTGTTTCGAAAGATTCGGTCGAAAGCCACTGCAAATTCCGCGATAAATACGGGTACTCTATTCTGCTTGCTTCCGATGAAGACGGTTCTGCCTGCGAAGACTATGGCGTGTGGGTTGAAAAAAACATGTATGGCAAAAAATACATGGGCATCGAACGCAGCACATTCCTGATCGATAAAGCGGGAAAGATAGCTAAAATTTGGCGTAAAGTTAAGGTAGATGGCCACGTGAAAGAAGTGCTTGCCGAAGCCGAAAAATTGGCGTAGTGTTTCCTTATCACCTTGGCTATGCCAAGGCGACTTAGTGGCCGAATAAATTTGGCCTTATGTTGAGAGCCCCGGCATCGTCCGGGGCTTTTCTCGTTCTAAGAATCTCATTCCAGCTTATGCTGGAATGACGCATCAGGTTCGCAGCAAGCGCATAACATATTCCGGTACAACTTTGGTCGCCGGGCCGAAATGATTTTCATCAAAATAATGCGAACCCTGGGATGGCTCCAAATTTAACTCCACCGTATGCGCCTGTCCTTTCATACCAAGATACTGAATGAATCCTGCCGCCGGGTAGACATTGCCTGACGTCCCGATCGAGATAAAAAGATCGCAGCGGTCAAGCGCCGCATAAATCTCATCCATGAAGAAAGGCATTTCGCCGAACCAGACGATGTGCGGACGAAGCGTACCTGTTTTCCGGCAGCATTCACACGGCGTCTGCGGGGTGATATCCTCGCTCCATTCAAAAATCCGCTCTGTGTAACCGCAACGAATGCGCTTGAGTTCGCCGTGCATATTATAGAAGCGATAGCGATCATGATTCACGCGCGATGCAGCACGCTGATGCAGGTCATCCACATTCTGCGTCACCAGCGTAACCGTGCCTTCCCATTCCGATGCCAGCTTTGCGAGCGCATCGTGCGCGGCGTTGGGCTGGACTTCTTTTAATTGCGCGCGCCGCAAATTATAGAATTCCTGCACCAGAGCTGGATTTCTCGCAAAGCCTTCCGGTGTCGCAACTTCCTCCACCTTATGGCCGCACCACAGACCGTCCGCCGCGCGAAAGGTCTGCAAGCCGGATTCGGCAGAGATACCCGCTCCGGTCAGTATAACAATATTTCCCTTAGACATGCGAACAACTCATCCTATATAATTATACTCTCGCTGCACAAAAATTTAAAAACATTCTCTTTTTGACTCTATGAAGATTCTAATTCTCGGTTCCGGCATCGCAGGCATTTGCTCCGCTTACGTGCTGGGATCGCGCGGTCACGATGTGACCGTGATCGACGAAGAATCCGGCGCTGCCATGGTGACATCGTTTGCCAATGGCGGCCAGCTTTCCTATTCGCACTGCCTGCCCTGGGCCAATCCTTCCGTGCCGCTGAAATTGCCGAAATGGTTATTGCATGAGGATTCCCCACTCGTCTTCCGGTTTTCCGCCGACCCGCACATGATACTCTGGGGGCTCAAATTCTTGTGGAATTGCCGCCGGTCACTTTCCAATGCCAACGCGGAGACGTTGTTTCGTATCGGCGCTTATTCCAAATTGAAGCTGGCTGAAATCCGGAATCAAACAAACCTTGAATTTGATTATGCAGGACGTGGCATTCTGCATGTGTTCTCGCATGATCTGGATTATAACAACGCCATACGCCAGCATGCCCATGAAAAGGCTTTGGGAAGCGAGGATAAAGTGGTTACCCGTGAGGAATGCTTCACGATTGAGCCTGCCCTGCGCGATATCGCCAAGCCGTTCGTCGGCGGGATTTATTCGCCGACGGATGAAAGCGGCGACGTTCATGTGTTTTGTAAAATGCTTGCCGACTACTGCGCGCAGCATTTCAAAACGGAGTTTGTCTATAATACGTCCGTGCTGCGTATCAAGGAAGAAGGCGGCAACGTGACATCCGTCGCGACAACGAACGGCGAATACACGGCGGATGCCTATATTGCTGCATTGGGTTCTTACACGCCGCGCCATATGAAACCGTTGGGTATTTCTATTCCGGTTTATCCGATGAAAGGTTACAGCATCACGGTTCCCGCATGGGAAGGCGCACCTGAAGTGAGCATTACGGACGATGAAAAAAAAATCGTTTTCAGCCGCCTCGGTGACCGGATGCGCGCCGCCGGCACTGCCGAATTCGCCGGATATAATCATGAGCTGCGCGAATCGCGTATCGAGCCGATCGTGCGCTGCATGAAGGAACTTTTCCCGGCGGCCAATACAGAGACAATTTCCAAATGGGCGTGCCTCAGGCCGCAAACGCCGGATGGCCCGCCGATCATAGGGCGCACGAAAGTGAATAACCTGTTCCTGCATACGGGGCATGGCACGCTCGGATGGACGCAGGCAGCTGGGACGGCGCATCTGCTGGCCGATATCATGGAAAAACGCCCGACAGAAATTTCGCTCAAAGGATTGGAACTGCATCGCTATGGTTGATTACACCGAACGCAGTTTCCGCGCTTCCGATCTCAGCGGACTGGGCACGCACCGTCTTTCCTATCTTGATTGGAACGAAGCATCGCCCGGAATTCCTGTTTTATGCATGCACGGCCTGACCCGTAACAGCCATGATTTCGATTATATTGCAAAAGCGCTTTCTTACGAGCATCGTGTGATTGCAGTGGACACGGCGGGGCGCGGCAAAAGCGAATGGCTCGCGAATAAACTCGATTACCATTATGGGACGTATCTTGCCGATGCGATGGCATTACTCGACGAGCTTCATATTAATGAAGTCATTTGGATCGGCACCTCCATGGGGGGTATCCTCGGCATGATGGCGGCCGGCATGTATCCGGAGCGCATCAAGGCGCTAGTGCTCAACGATGTAGGAAAACTGGTTCCGAAGGAAGGGCTGCAGCGCATTTCGACCTATGCCGGTAAAGCACATACATTTAAAACGAAGCAGGAGGCGGAATCCTACCTTAAAGATATTTTCAGGACGTTTGGTATCAGCAACGAGCAACAATGGGCGCATCTGATACAGTATAGCCTGATGGAAACGCCTGAAGGATATAGCTTCGCATGCGATCCCGATATTCTTTTGCCCCTGGCACATCAGACCGATTGGTTCAAACTGATGCAGGATGTTGACTTGTCGCTTATCTGGCAGGCGGTGCAATGTCCCGTGTTGCTGCTGCGCGGCAAGGACTCGGATATCTTGCGTGAGGATACGGCGAAGGAAATGGCGGAGGATAAAGGCAAAAACGTCACTCTGATTGAATTTCAAGGTGTTGGCCATGCACCCGCGCTGCTTGATGATGGACAGATCAGCGCGGTTGTGGATTGGTTGAAAAAACAGTAGAATAGATAGATATGATTTCAACACCCGATAGCTCCGTCCGTTCGCGTCAGCAATTGATTCCGGCAACGCCTTCGCGTATTGCCCGTAAGAATACCGCTACCATCGAACCGGTAGACCGTGACACGTTGAAGCCGCCGCGCTTTCGGGGACTGCCTTATATTCCATCGGAAGATACGCTGCGCGATTTGATTGACCGTGCGCTGCAGGCGCTGCGTCATGGCATCTTCTGGGACCGCGGTTCGATTCTCAATATCGTGGTGTAAACCATGACCAAGCTGCCCTTCTCCTGGGAAGATCCCCTTCTCCTTGAAGAGCAGTTGACCGATGAAGAGCGCCTGGTACGCGATACGGCGCGCAAATTCTGCCGCGATGTTTTATTCCCTGGCATTATCAAAGCCAACCGTGCGGAACATTTTGATAAAGGCATCATGCGCCAGATGGGTGAACTCGGTTTGCTCGGCGCGACGATTGACGGTTACGGCTGCTCGGGTGTGTCACATGTGGCATACGGCCTCATCGCCCGTGAAGTGGAATGGGTGGACTCCGGCTATCGCTCGGCTCTCTCCGTGCAATCGAGCCTGGTGATGTACCCGATTTATGCGTTTGGCACCGAGGCGCAGAAAGGAAAATATCTGCCGAAACTCGCCAGCGGCGAATGGATCGGCTGCTTTGGTTTGACCGAACCGGATCAAGGCTCCGACCCGAGCGGCATGAAAACCCGTGCCAAAAAAGTCAGCGGCGGCTACCAGATTTCGGGGTCAAAAACCTGGATTACGAATTCCCCGATAGCGGATGTATTTATTGTGTGGGCGAAAGCAGAAGACGATGAGATTCATGGATTCATTCTGGAGCGCAACTTCAAAGGCATCGAAACACCAAAAATCGAGGGCAAGCTTTCCCTCAAAGCCTCCGAGACAGGCATGATCATGCTCTCGGATGTATTCGTGCCGAAAGAAAATGTGCTTGAGGTGAAAGGCATGAAAGGCCCCTTCTCCTGTTTAAATAAAGCCCGTTACGGGATTGGCTGGGGGGCATTAGGCGCCGCAGAATTCTGTTATCAGGCAGCGCGCAACTACACGCTGGAGCGCAAACAATTCAAACGTCCCCTTGCCGCCAATCAGCTTATTCAGAAAAAACTGGCAGACATGGCGACCGAGATTTCGCTCGGGCTGCAAGGGTGCTTGCGCGTGGGACGCTTGATCGACGAAGGCAAGCAGGTTCCTGAAATGATTTCGCTTATCAAACGTAATTCGGCAGGCAAAGCGCTGGAGATCGCCCGCACCTCCCGCGATATGCATGGCGGCAACGGCATCGCCGATGAATACCATGTCATGCGTCACGCGATGAACCTGGAGAGCGTCAACACCTACGAAGGCACACATGACATCCACGCGCTGATTTTAGGGCGCGCGATTACAGGGATTCAGGCGTTTTCGTAGAAGTTATGAAAGAATTTATCTCAGTTGCTAATCAACTCGCCGATGCTGCAGGCGATGTTATATGCAAGTACTACCGCCAGCCTATTCCGGTTGATTTGAAATCAGACAATAGCCCGGTGACGAAAGCCGATCAGGAAGCGGAAAAAGCCATGCATCGGTTGATCCATAAGCATTTCCCGCAGCACGGCATTATCGGCGAGGAATATGGCGTGCAGAACGAAGGCGCGAAGTATGTCTGGGTGCTCGATCCAATTGATGGTACCGCATCTTTTATTGCTGGCAGGCCGATTTTCGTGACGTTGATCGCTCTGCTTCATAAAGGAAAGCCGATACTCGGCATTATCGACCAGCCGATCACTAAGGAACGCTGGTACGGTGATGGCAAAATCGCTACGCTGAATAGCAAGCCTATTCACGTGCGCGAATGTAGCTGTCTGGAAGATGCGGTACTGGCAACGACCGGCCCGCAATATTTTACCCCCGAAGGCAAAACGTTTTTCGATTCAGTCAGCGCTAAAGTCCGCCGCACGGTCTACGGCGGCGATGGGTATAATTATGCGATGCTGGCTTCCGGTCATATCGACGTCGTCATCGAAGAAGGTTTGAAACTGCATGACGTTATGGCGCTCATACCCATTATCGAAGGCGCGGGCGGGAAGATTACGGATTGGAAGGGAAATGACATCGCATATGGACAAAAGTCTTATTCAATATGTGCCACAGGCCATGCGTTGCATCGACTTATCACTATCCACGACTGAAACCGCTAACTGAATTTGGCTTTCCTCTATCATCTTTTAGGACCTGGCCGTTTTCATCTATGTATCCGTTTTTGCGCAAATAGCGTTGCCACTTCGGTTTTTCTTTCAACTCCTGCACACCCCTGACGCGTACCGTCCGCTCTAATATGTCTTTTATGCATTTGCCGCACTTACTGACCTTGCCTTCCTCGGCAAGTACATCTCTTGGAAGGGCATCACCCTTTTCCGCAGCTTTATGGATAGCTTCATCCGCTGCCTTTTCACCGATGCCGTGACAATTACAAACATAGACCATTAGTTGCGACTCATTCTTAACTCGTGCAAAGGAATAACTAGGATTCTTGACGGTTTTGTGACATAAGGCTGCGAATTATGACGAAACAAACCTTACATATTATAGGTGCTGGGCTTGCAGGCTCCGAAGCAGCATGGCAGGCCGCCGAGATGGGCGTTTCCGTGGTGATTCATGAGATGCGCCCCGCCCGCATGACCGATGCGCATAAAACAGGCGGTTGCGCCGAGTTGGTCTGCTCTAACTCCTTTCGCTCCGATGATTGGGAGAATAACGCGGTAGGCTTACTGCATGAGGAAATGCGCCGCTGCAGCTCCCTGATCATGCAGATGGGTGATCGGCACAAAGTTCCTGCCGGGTCTGCCCTCGCCGTTGATCGTGATTTGTTTTCTGGTGCGGTAACCGATGCACTGAGAAATCACCCTAATATCAACTTCACGAATGAAGAAATCACTAGCCTCCCTGCAGATGGAAACTGGATCATCGCCACCGGCCCCCTCACCTCGCCGTCGCTCTCACAAAGCATTTTGGAAACAACGGGCGAGACTTATCTTTCATTCTTCGATGCCATTGCCCCGATCGTCAGCAAGGAATCGGTGGATATGAGCAAGGCGTGGATGCAGTCGCGCTACGACAAAGTCGGGCCTGGCGGTGATGGCAAGGATTATATCAACTGCCCGATGAGCGAAGATGAATACAACGCCTTCATCGATGCACTGCTCGCGGGCGAAAAAACCGAATTCAAGGAATGGGAAAAGAACACGCCTTATTTCGAAGGCTGCCTGCCCATCGAGGTCATGGCAGAGCGCGGGCAGCAAACCCTCGCCTTCGGCCCGATGAAACCGGTGGGCCTCACTAATCCGCATACGGGCAAGCAGGCTTACGCGGTTGTGCAGCTGCGGCAGGACAATAAACTGGGCACATTATATAATATGGTCGGCTTCCAGACTAAGCTGAAATATGGCGAGCAGCAGCGCGTTTTCAAAATGATTCCGGGTCTCGAAAACGCCGATTTTGTGCGGCTTGGTGGCATTCACCGCAATACGTTTATCAATAGCCCTGTACTGCTCGATTCTGAATTGCGTTTGAAAAAGCAGCCGCATATTCGCTTTGCCGGACAGGTCACCGGCGTTGAGGGATACGTCGAGAGCGCGGCAACGGGCATTCTAGCCGGGCGTTTTGCCGCCAGCGAATTGCTTGGCCAACCCCTTCCTTTACCGGCAGATGAAACCGCGCTTGGCGCATTGCTGCGGCATATCACGGGCGGCGCCAATGCGGAGATGTTCCAGCCGATGAATATTAATTACGGTTTGCTGCCGCCGCTCCCTAAAGACGGTAAGAGAAAAAAGATCGGCAAACGTGAGCGCGGCCCCCTTTATGCAAAACGTGCATTAGCCGCACTAGAACCGTGGATTGCGTCAGTAGAAAATAATAAGCGCGTTGCTTAGACGACGACAAACATCGACATCATGACCAGCATGAAGATACCAGCAAACATACCGATACGGAAAAGCTGGTTATCCATGTAATGCGAGTCGAGTTTCTTAATTTCTTTGTGAGAGAGGATATCAACGCTACGAACTGCCATGCCAAACTCCCTAAACGTTATTATTGGGACGGCGAGTAAACTCCAAATTCCTTACTTTAACGTTAATAAATTAAACATTAGCGCACGTAATGGCAAAAAACGCATCTTAATTGCAGCCACAGGTTGTGCCGGATGGCTTGCCATTAAACCTTTATATTTTTTCGTTTTAATAACGCTAAGTGTTTGTATGAAGGCAAGTGTTGGACATGGGTTTAAATCATTTATCTTAATATCTCGATTTTGGTTCTCCAGATTTTCGATGAAATGTTCCGGCAATTCATTGCGCGCTCCACGCAGCTTTTGCAGCATGCCGTCTACCCGTCCAACTTTTTTTACAGCAGACTCGGGAATATTTTTCTGAACAGCCCACGCCATCAGCATGGCGACCGACTCCCCTATTTCAGCATGGGCTTCCAGCGGATCGCCTTCCTGCAAAGCGCCTCCGCTCTCTATAATTTGCAAAAACCATTCTTTGGGCGGAGCGTATTCGACGATAAAGAATTTTAGTGCGCGTAGCGTCATTTGCTCAGGTGCTTCTTTTCCGTTGTAAATATCCTCGATGCGCTCCCGCCACCAGGCAAGGCGTATATAGGCCGTCATCGGTTCACGCGTGACATGAGAGATGTGTTTTATTTCCTGGGCGAATGCCAGAACCGCCATCACATGATGCCGTTGAGCGGCATCTTTAGTTAGCAGCGCTGCAACATAATGTTCGTAATCATGTTTGCGGACATAGGCATAAAGTTCGTCCTGCATCGATCAATGGCCTAGGCAGCCATTTTTTCTTCGATGGCGGAGAGGAATGCCTGCTCAAGGGACTGCCCGGGGAAGCTGGATTTAAATTGCTCGGCAGTGCCCAGAAACCGGCGCTTTGCATCATGCAGAATGGCAATGCGGTCGCTGATTTCATCAATGTCGGCAAGAATATGCGAACTGAAGAAAATAGCTTTACCGGCTTTTTTCGCAGCCAGCATTTTCGCTTTCAGCAGAATGCGCGCTTTCGGATCGAGACCGCTCATCGGCTCATCCAGAATCAACAAAGGCGTATCGATCATGAACGCACCGATCAACCCAAGTTTCTGCCCCATTCCTTTCGAATAAGAACCGACCAGACGATCCAGCGCATCCGGATTCAGATCCAGTGACTCCGCTTCTGCCCGTGCCTGTGCATGATCGTATTCTTTATTGTAAAACGATAGCGAGAGCTGGAGATATTCCTTCCCCTTCAAGTAACGCGACGGCGTGAATTTTTCAGGTAAGTACGAAAGAAACCGCCGCGATTCGATCGTGCGCGAGGATTCTCCGAATAACGTCACTTCACCCTGATCCTGGTTTAGCAAGTCCAGAATGATTTTGATAAGCGTGGTTTTACCCGCGCCATTCAATCCAATCAGACCGAAAATTTCTCCCGGCTGCAATTCCAGTGAAAAATCGTCGAGAACCTGATGAGCGCTGAATTTTTTGAATATAGAATCTACTTTGAGCGGCGATGCGGCAACGGAAACGGTCATGAATAACTCCCCATAGCAATAGTGACAGTCTTAGCGGAAGAATGAAAGCTTGGGAATAGGTCTCTTTTTAATACTTACGTTACCAATATTTAATCAATCCCTAACCTGCGTCTGGTTAAATTGCGAGTATGGAGACGTATCCCCAAACCCCATCGCAGCCTGCTGCCGCTAATCCTATGGGCGCAAATGTTCCCGAATCGGATGAGCAGAGCTTTTTTCCGACTGATCCCGGGAAACGTGGAACTGAGCAGGTTTCACAAAAGAAGCTGCTGCTTGGCGAGCGCCTTTTAGAATTAGGTATTATCGCTAAGGACCAGCTGGAAATCGCACTGCTCGAGCAAAAGACGAATAAGAAACTACTGGGCGCCATTCTGGTGGAAATGGGTTTCCTCACCGAAAGCGCGCTTGCCGAAGTTCTTGCCGAGTCCGCTGGCACCGAACGTTTCGATATCCGCAAAACCATCATCGATCCACAAGTGATCGCCATGGTGCCCAAGGACGTCGCTGTTCGCCATAAAGTGATTCCGGTCGAAGTCGTTGACGGGCACCTCAAGCTCGCTATGGCCGATATTTATAACGTCCTTGCCGTTGACCAGGTGCGCCGCCATATCCCGAAACATCTCAATATTATTCCTGTCTATTCTACGGACAGCGAAATCAATGAGATGGTGAATCAATACTATGATTACGAAATCTCCATCGACGGTATTTTAAAAGAGATCGAAACCGGCATTCGCGAAAACGAGCATAAAATTCTCGACGGCACGCAAGATGGCTATGTCAATCCAATGGTGCGCCTGGTGAACGCGCTACTGATTGACGCCATTAAACAAGGTTCGTCCGATATCCATTTTGAACCGGAAGGTAGTTTTCTGCGTCTGCGTTACCGTATCGACGGACAAATGCAGCAGGTGCGAAGCCTGCACCGCGACTATTGGTCGGCAATGGTTGTGCGTATCAAAATTCTTTCCGGCATGAATATCGCCGAAAGTCGCAATCCGCAGGACGGACGCATCACCTTCCAGGCCATGGGCCGCGAGGTGGATTTCAGGGTAGCGACGCAGCCGACCGTGCACGGCGAAAACATCGTGATGCGTCTTTTGGATAAGCATAAATCGCTGGTGCCACTAAACAGCCTCGGTTTTACCGACCACAATTCCAATATGCTGAAACGGCTGATCAAGCGTCCGGAAGGCATTATTATCGTCACCGGCCCGACCGGTTCCGGTAAAACAACAACGCTTTATTCGATCTTAAGCTACATCAACTCGATTGATGTCAACATCATGACACTCGAAGACCCGGTGGAATATCAATTGCCGCTGATCCGCCAATCGAGCATCCGCGAAGGCTCTATCGATTTTTCAAACGGGATCAAATCGCTGATGCGCCAGGATCCGGATATCATCTTCATCGGGGAGGTTCGCGATGAGGAAACGGCGATGAATGCCGTCCGCGCCGCGCTCACCGGTCACCAGGTATATACGACGCTCCATACCAACGATGCCCTTGGCGCGATTCCACGCTTGAACGATATCGGCGTTCCTTCCCATATGCTCGCCGGTTCGCTGATCGGTATTCTGGCGCAGCGCCTTGCCCGCCGCCTCTGCCCACATTGCAAAGAGCAGCATGTGGCGACGCCCGAGGAATGCCGTATTCTTGGCATTCCAGCTGAACATCCTATGCCGATCTTTACGCCTAAAGGTTGCCCCAAATGTAAACTGAAAGGCTACAAAGGCCGTACTGCAATTATTGAAATCCTGCGTGTTGACAAAGGCCTGGATGAATTGATTGCCACGGAAGCCACACGGGCGCAGATGATGCAGCATGCGCTCAATAACGGTTTTATTCCCATGATCGAGGATGGCGTTTCAAAAGTATTGAATGGTGAGATCGACATCAATGAATTGATGAACGTCGTCGATATTACCGACAGGTTGTGAGGCAATGTCATAACTTCAATTATTTAGCGATTAACGAGAGCGGCCGCAAAATTCGCGGCGAAATGCTTGCCGACAACGAGCTCGACCTCGAAAGCAAATTGAAGGAGCTTGGCCTGGATCTGCTCCGCTGCCGCGAGAGAAAAGAAAAAAAATCGAGTATGTTCTCTAAAGTCAGGCTGAAAGACCTGATTGTCTTCTGCCTTCACATGGAGCAGCTTGACCGTGCCGGTGTTCCCGTGCACGAAGCGCTGGCTGACGCACGGGATGCCTCGGATTCGCCAAAAATGAAGGATGTGCTCTCCAGCGTCTATGAATCCGTGAAGTCCGGTATCATTCTTTCCGAAGCGCTGCGCCTGCATCCAAACGTTTTCAACGATGTATTCGTCGGGTTGATCGCGGCCGGTGAGAAAACGGGTAATCTCTCAGAATCGTTTATGAACCTTGTCGAACACATGAAATGGACGAACGACCTGCGCCGCAAAGTAAAGAAAGCCATCGCTTATCCAATCGTTCTCATGGTCGTGCTCGGAGGCGTGATCACGATCCTGATGCTATTCGTCGTGCCGAAGCTGATTAAATTCATCATGGATCAGGGTTTCTCTATTCCGATTCATACCCGCGCTTTGATCGCCTTTTCCGATTTCTTCGGTAATTATTGGTACATCGTGCTGCCAACGCCGGTGATCCTGGCGATGATTCTCGTTACCTGCTACAAGGTATCTGACGGGTTTGCTTACCGTTTCGACAGCATGATGCTGAAGATCCCCGTTATCGGCCCCACGGTGCGTAAAATTAACATGGCACGCTTCACCCACTTCTTCGCCGTTATGTTCAATAGCGGCATCGATATTCTCGATTCGCTGAAGGCCGGACAGAAAGTCGTCGGCAACCGCGTGATCAAAGAATCTATCGACCTGGTACACAAAAGCGTCACTGAAGGTAATCGCCTGACGGATTCCATCCGTATTTCAAACCAGTTTCCGAACCTCGTCGTGCGCATGTTCAAGATCGGTGAGGATAGCGGAAACCTGAGTGAATCCCTGGAGAATATCAACTTCTTCTATCACCGTGAAGTGAACGATGCGGTGGATGCCGTCGTCGGCCTTATCCAACCTGCCCTGACCATCGTCATGGGATCACTGATTTTCTGGGTTATCGCCGCCGTATTCGGTCCGCTCTACGATTCGTTCAGTAAGATGAAATTCTAAGATTGAATCGACTTTTCCCATAATATAGTATGCCTTATTGGTGCTGCCACACCTAATGGTGTTGCTGCGCCTGTAATCATGGATGCTATCGCCACGACATGCTGAAACGTGAACGTAAGCCGAAAAGCGGCTCAAAATCGAAAAAGTCCCGTTTTGTACTCATGCTCGGGGATGAAGGCGCTATTTTGATCCTGATCGAGGGCAATGCCGTTACGCGCCGCCTGTTTGCAGTTACTCCGGAAAAAGAAAATATCGGTGCATTCCTCGATCTCCTTAAGGAATTTTCCAAAACGCCGATTTACTGCCTGGTGGATATGATCGACCAATCCTACGTGCGGCACACGCTGCCGCCAGTGACGGCGATCGGCTTGAAAAAAATCATTCAGCGGCGCTTGGAACGCGATTTTCCTCGCGACGATTTGAAAGGATATATTCCCATCGGCCGTGAAAAAGCGGGACGAAAGGACTGGCACGTCCTGCTTATATCCCTGGCATATGGGGAGATACTGAAAAAATGGCTCGATATCATTCTCGACCAATCGAACCGGCTTGCTGGCATTTTTCTTCTGCCGGTCGAAAGCGAGCTCATCGTCAATCGTATCGACCAAGCGGTTTATCCAGAGAATTATAAAGCAAAAAAATCCAAGCTTAAAAAAGAGAAAAAGGATGAGATTCCGGCTAGCGGCATCATCGAGCCCTCCAAATGGAAAATGCTGGTCAGCCATCATAAGGTCGGCGGCGTACGCCAGGTAGTTCTCAAGGAAGGCAAACTGGTTTTTACGCGCCTCGCCCAAGCGGGTTCGGACGGCAATGCAGAGCTGGTCGCCGGAAATATCGAGCAGGAAATGCTCAACACCGTCGAATACCTGAAACGCCTTGGCTACAATGAAAAATCAGGATTGGATGTTTTTGTCGTCGTCGGGCAGGACATCAAGGAAAATCTTTCAGGACAACGCCTCGGCGCGCGCAGCGTCAAGTCATTCACTCCCTTTGAATTAGCTGAGCTGCTGGATTTGCAGCAGGCCGCACTTTCGGGCGACCGCTTCGGGGATGTCGTGATTGCAACGATGTTCGGCAACAGCAATAAACAGCTCCTCAAACTGACGCTGCCCATTACTGAGAAACTCGAAAAGCTGTTCATGGGGCGCATGGCGATACGGGTTGCGGGCGTTCTTCTTTCGCTGACTTTTATCGGCCTGACGATCAACGGACTGATCGGTTATTTTTCGCAGTCCGAAGCGTTATCCGACTATACGCGCAAAGCAAACAACAAGCAGATGGAATTGGAAGAATTCCAAACCAAATTAAAAACGTTGCCGGCGGATGTGAATGAAATCAATGATGTCGTGGCCCTTTACAACATCCTGATCGCAGATCAGCAGAGTCCGCTTGAGCTGGTCGAAAAGCTTTATCCCACCATCGATGATAATTTTCTCCTTAAAACCTTTGACTGGAAATTCAATCACGCGCTGAAATCACCGGAATCGGATGCTAAGTCCGCTTTTGAAATCCAGCTCGATTTCGAAGTGAAATACAACGGGCAGGAATGGAAGCGCTTTGTCGATGAATCCGACCGGAAAATGGATGCGGTGGTCGCGCTCTTTCCTAAATATAATATCAAGCGGGGTTTCCTGCCGGGTCAGATCGGCGATGCTGATACAATGAGTCTCAGCATTTCCGGTGAATCGGAAGATCCAAGCGCCGCTAAATCCGGAGATAAATACACGCTATCTTTGAAACTGGACGGTCCGCTTCCTGACGGCGTAAACCCAGCGACGGTAACGCCATGAGCCACAACGTCGAAATTCAAAAAAAACGTTTAATAAAAGAAGGCGCAATCGCTTTGATCGTTTTGCTCGTGCTTGGAGGACTGGCCGGGCTTGCATCCTACTTAGCTTCGCAGAACGAGCAGAAAATCCTGATGCTGCAAGGGCAGTTTAATGCCGCCATGGGCCAGCTATCCGATCTGGAGCGCAAACATGAAATCATCAAAGAATCCGTCGATGAATTCCTGAAAATCAAAAGCGATATTAAAAGTAATTATTATAATTTGAACCGAGAAAAAGCATCCGAAGTGCTCAGCAATGTCGGCAGGGAACATCGTATCGACAAAATCGATACGCAAATGAGCCCGATTGAAACACTGAGTATGCCTGAGGCGACGTTCCAGCGGGCCGATGCACAGTTCAGCGATATCCACCTGACCTTCAAGGCCATGTCCGATCTGCATGTGTATGCTTTCATCGAATCGCTCATGCAGGAGTTACCGGGCATTAAAAAAATGACGTCGCTACGCATCACGCCGCTGGACTCCTTTAAAAGCCAGGACCTTGTGGATATGAGCACCGGCAAAAAGCCAGAACTTGTGCAAGCGGAAGTATCATTTTTATGGCTTGGAATCCGCCTCTTCCCGCTTGATCCTTCCGGAAACCCGATTCCGCCGCAACCCGCTCCAGGAGCCACGCCCTGATGAGATGGTTGCCTACATATGCCGTGATTGCCTTTGTACTTCTTATGCTGAGCGATGCAGCCCATGCGCAGGGACAGGCGTTGCCGACATTTCCGCCGACACCACCGGAAAACGCCACACCCGCGGCGGCATCGACCGAGCCCGTGCCCGCCGCAGAGGGCGGTACAACATTGCCGACTCCCGTCGAAGCAATTGAAGGACTGCTGAAAAGCCCCGCTGAGGAAGAAGCGGTTGAAGCAGGCGCGCCGAGCGGCTTTGTCGCTTCGTACGGCAAGTGGAAAAACTCCCTCTTTTTCAGCAGCGCGGACATTGAAAGCATCCGCCGCATCCTGATGCTTTATGAAAGCGGCGCGCTTGATAAAGAAGCGGCGGAGCCTACCGATCCGGGCATTTCTGAAATCATTCAGGATTT
Organism: Rickettsiales bacterium; assembly: GCA_046348685.1. Classification (GTDB taxonomy): domain Bacteria; phylum Pseudomonadota; class Alphaproteobacteria; order Rickettsiales; family UBA998; genus JAXMDT01. The sequence goes on along the minus strand of JAXMDT010000002.1, from coordinate 51,691 downwards.
ACAGATTCAGGGCGGCGCCAAAGTCGAAGAGAAGCAGCCCGTCTATCCACGCTTTAAACTGCGTTCCATCATTTACCGCTCACCTGCAGAATGGGTTGTGCTTCTCAATGATATTCGCATTTCCTCCTATAATAACAGCGTCGATAAAGAGATTACGGTTATCGACGTCAATAAATCGAGCGCCAGTTTTAAATGGAAACCGGCAGATGAAATTTTACGCGCGGCCCTTGCCAAGGATGCATCGGCGCGCAAATCCGGCAGTGCTTCGGAGGCGTTGAAAAATCGCGCCGCCGTAGGTGCACGTGTATCTTACGACACGAAAGCACATGCCGTATTTTTTACCCTTTCGGTAAACCAGGACTTCGACTCAAAAACATTCGATGTCCAGGAAGGAAGTACGGCCCAGAAAGCCGCGCCGACCGCAACGGGGGGAACAGAGGCGGCGCTTCCTGCCGTCATTCCGACGACACAGCCATTTCCCTCCATGCAACCGATCACCTCACCGCTGCCGGGTGGCATTTCATTGCCTGCTGGCGCAGTTCCCACTATTCCGACACCTGCACCGCAAACGACTCAGGGAGCTCCCGTCGCCACGGATCCTGCCGACACACCCGTCACATCGCCCGCAACGGGAAACGCCCCCGCCCCTGCGCCTGCTGTCCCGACAACGGCAGCGCCTGCAGTTTCAGCTGTTCCTGCACCATAGAATATGAATACATTTACCGCATTCATGGTTTTCTGCATCGCCTGGTGGATGATTTGGTTTATCGCCCTTCCCTTTGGCGTCGAGCGTGATGATTCGCCGCATCCATTGCATGACCCGGGTGCACCGAAGACGATTCGGCTGCGGAAAAAATTTTTTATCACGACAGGCTTGTCGTTACTGGTGACCCTGCTTATTCTCTACATAGTGACACATTACTCCTTATTCTGATGCGACCTCTGTTTTACGCTTTTGCCTTAAGTATTGCCTGCTGCGCGGCCTATGCCGATCCCGTCATGCAAACAAGTTCGCCGTGTGATGTGCCTGTTGAAGCGTCCACCGACCCGACAGTGCCCTATACGGATGATTCCCAATTAAACAGCGCGCCAGATGCAACCATGAATGACTGGAATAAGGATAATGCCGCCTCATTCGATTTTCCTATCGGTGTCTCGCCTGGTGAATTGCGTCCCGGATTGAACGCGACAAACCGGCTGGATGAAACTGCGATTGGGGTTGGCGGTGTTTCCGTAGAGCATGGAAACGCGCATGTATATGTTATGGGCAATGAAGTGACGGGCGTTCCTCCCACTAAAGACAGCGGCGGCTGCACGAATTTGGATAGTGAGAAAAATCAGGCAATAAAAAAGGCACCCTAAGGTGCCCTTTTCAACGCATCCTCATGCGTGCGATCAAGACGCCGTTTTGTCGTAGGAACGTCCCTGATCCCGTATCAGGCTGGACAGTTCTTCCTTGATTCGCAGCTTTTCTTTTTTAATCATATTAATGCGCTGAAAATCATACGCCGCATGCTGCATCTCCTGTGCCAGCTCCTGTTCGAGCAGACGATGCTTTGCTTGTAGACTTTCAATATGGGTAGATAAACTCATGTCGTTTCTCCTTCTTACGGTTAAACGCTACGTCCCACACAGGGAATGTATTTGTCATGGGACGATCCTGAGAATAAAAAATTTGGGATAATATGGCAATACTCTTTTTCGTCAATAAATATTTATCATTTTCATAAGTTTTCTATTAAATGCCAGTATTAGGTCTGTTTTTGTTGCAATTTGATCAAATCTTTTTGTGGATAAAGTCGCTATTTTTTGCTATGTTCATCCTTCGTATCAAGTCAATTCAAGAAGTTAGTTAAGGCGCAACGATGACCGAAGAAGATGAAATTGAGCTTGAAAAAAAGCTGGATGTATTACGCAAAGAGCACCGTCTACTGGATGAAAACCTAAGCAGTCTCAACGCCAAGGATATGTTCATGGTCGCCATGATCAAAAAGAAAAAGCTCTTTTTACGGGATCAAATTGCCATGATCGAGCAGCAGCTTTATCCGGATATCATCGCCTAGTTAAGCCGCCAAGGTCTGCCCTTGCAGAACCTTGTCCAGCAATGCGATAGTTTCTTTGATGCCATACAGTGCTATAAACGAGCCCATGCGAGGCCCTTGCGCCTGACCGAGCAGAACTTCGTATAAACATGAAAACCAGTTTCGCAGCGGCTCGAAACCACGGTCTTTCCCAATACGATAGATTTCTGTCTGCAGGGCCTCCGTATCAGGCTTTTCCTGCCAGCCGCGGAGCACGTCGAGCAATTCCTGCAGCGCCAGCTTTTCCTGCTCCGTCGGCGTACGGTATTTTTTAGTCGGTTTGACAAAATCGTAATAATAACGCACGGCATAGCCCGCCAGCTTATCGAGCATGGGCGAATTTTCCGAAGATGCGCCCGGTGCATAGCGGCTGATGAATCCCCACAGCACGGATTTATCTTCCGGATTACACGCCCCTGCAAGATTGAGCAGCAGGCTGAACGAAATACTTTCGATCTCCGGCTTGGGAACGTTGCCGTTATGAATGAACCAGACAGGATTTTCGAGGCGTTTGGCGTCGTCCTCCTGCTGGTATTTTTGCAGAAAGGTTAAGTATTCATCGACTGCTTTCGGAATAACATCGAAATAGAGCCGCTTGGCCTTCTTGGGCGACTGGTACATATAAAGCGCCAAACTTTCCGTTGGCGCGTAGGTGAGCCACTCATCAATGGTGAGGCCATTGCCTTTCGATTTGGAGATTTTCTCCCCCTTCTCGTCCAGGAATAATTCATAGTTGAACTGTTCTGGAGGCTGGCCTCCCAGCGTACGGCATATTTCTGAATAAATCTTGCCGTTGACCAGATGGTCTTTGCCATACATCTCGAAATCCACGCCGAGTGCCGCCCAACGCATACCGAAATCCGGCTTCCACTGCAATTTGCAATGCCCGCCTGTGACAGGCATTGTTATTTCCTCGCCCTCTTCATCCTCGAAAGTGATCGTGCCTGCGGCGGGGTCAACTTTCTTCATCGGCACATATAACACTTGGCCTGTTTTTGGCGAGATCGGCAGGAATGGGCTATAGGTCTGCCTACGTTCTTCGCCAAGCGTCGGCAGCATGATTTTCATGATGGCGTCATACTGCTTCAAGGCCATCAGCAACGCCTGATCGAACGTCCCGTTTTTATAGAGGTCGGTTGCGCTTTTGAATTCATACTCAAATTCGAACGTATCAAGAAAAGCGCGCAAGCGCGCATTCATATGATGCCCATAGCTTTCATGAGTGCCGAATGGGTCAGGAACAACCGTTAGCGGCTTTCCCAGATGCTGTGCCAGCATGTCCTGATTGGGCAGATTATCCGGCACCTTGCGCATGCCGTCCATATCATCGGAAATGCAGAATAATTTGGTCGGAATATCACTTAGATTGTGAAACGCATTGCGAACCATGGTCGTGCGCGCCACTTCGCCGAACGTACCTATGTGCGGCAGCCCCGATGGGCCATAGCCGGTTTCAAATAGAACATAGCCTTTTTCCGGCGGCTTCGATTCATAGCGTTTAACGAGTTTGGCCGCTTCTTCGAATGGCCATGCATTGGGGAGTGTTGTCATATGCCGCAAAGCATACGGCCGGACTTAAAAAATGCAATTAAGCTTTTATCGCCGTGCCGTCGGGTCCCGTCTGTCCCCTGTCTCGCGGCTACGCATGCCCCGTTCACCCATGCCGGGCGCAATACGCCACTGGCATCCTCTTTCCAGCGCTTCCTTCACTAATTGCCTAACAAAAGAAGGCTCAAACCCTGCAAAATGGCAAACCCGATGAAAATCTTCCGAAGTGCCGCGCAGCCAGATCAACGCTTCACGTTTATGGAACTGATTTTCCGGTTTCCTGCTCAGCGACGAGGCATCCATCAACGCCTGCACGATGACGGCGCGCCACATGGATTCTTCACCCGCGGTCGCGTTATACGGACCGTAATCTTCGAAAGCCTGCCCGGAACCGGCTGTTGAACTTTGCATTGACGTCTTTATCAAAAATGGACTTTCAAGATCAACTGTTCCCATGATTACTCCTTCACACCGTGATTCAGGCAAAACGTCCGAACAGTTTGCTTGAAAGATATTTGCCGGGAAGTAGAAAAATTTCGCGATTTTCTGTAAAGCATATCTCGTTTTTTTATTATTGTGCAAAACCCGTATAGGTTGCATTAAAAAACAGGCCAAAACTGTAGCGTTTAAATGTTAATTATAAGTTAACGAGCTTAAATCCTTTAGGGAGGGGTCTGTTAGGACATAGTTGTATTTATCCTGGAAGACGTTACTATCGTTTCCATAGCGTGGGAGTTTTAGCGTGTCGTTAGTACCGTCTGTTTACATTCCGAACGTCTTCAAGCGTGCATGCTTTCTGTTTGTGCTGAGTTTCAGCTATGCCTTGCCTGCGGCTGCAATAGAAAAATTTACTCCTGCAATTATTTACGAATCAAGCACTTCCGATAGCGATAAAGGCTTCATTGAATCTATGAAGCGGGGCGCTCAAAAAGCAAAAAATGAACTCGGAATCGACTATATTGAATACCGGATCGGCGAGGATGAAGATCATGCCGACGCCATCGAAAAAGTCGCCGAAAGCGGTGCGACAAACATTATTGCCGTGGGATTCCAGAACGTATTGCCCGTCATGAAACTGGCAAACAAGCATGCCGATATCAAATTCACTGTCATAGACGGCATGGTTCCGCCAGTATTTCAAAATGTGCAATCGGTTATTTTCAAAGATCAGGAAGGTGCATTCCTCGTAGGCATCATTGCTGGCTCACTGGCGACCAGCAATAAAATCGGTTTCATCGGCGGCATGGATGTGCCGCTCATCAATAACTTTGCGCTTGGGTTTTTCCAAGGTGCGCGCTACGCCAACAAAAAGGTCGAGCTTTTCCGTGATTATGTAGGAAAAGACCAGAACGACCAGACGGCGTGGAGTAATCCGGAGCGCGCTAAAATGCTTGCCAAAAAGCAGTTTAATTCCGGCGCGAGCATCGTGTTCGCCGCAGCGGGCGGCTCCAGCGTCGGCGTATTGGAGGCAGCTGAAGAAATGGGCAAATACGCGATCGGCGTGGATATCAATCAGAACGGCTTATTCCCGGGCACCGTTGTCACCTCGATGGTGAAAAGCGTCGATAAAGTTGTTTACGACACGCTGGTTGACGCATTCAGCGGACGGTGGGAGCCCGGCATTAAATATCTCGGCATAAAAGAGAATGCGCTGGATTATGCCGTTGACCGCAACAATAAAGACCTGGTTACGCGCAACATCATCGATAAAGTTGAAGACGCCAAAGACCGGATCGTGCGCGGCCTTATCAAGGTAGAAACGGAACAGGCTTACTAGAAAAGATTATTCAATTTCAGTTTGGTATTATGCCACCAGATATTGATGCTTTTCTTACTTTGCAGTCCGCAAACCGGCGTACTACCCGGCCTTAATTTACACCACCCGCCGCCTTGCCGCTGGCATGCAATGCCCGTGAACTTCTGGTTTTCCTTATCGACGCGCATCAGCTCCGAAAATTTCCGGCAGGAGTAACCTGCCCTGTCGGATTGAAATGTATCTTGCGGAATAATGCTGCCATACACACTGTCAGATGCCATCCAGCGATATTCGACGTTCGCCGCACCCTTCTGCATAGCATTATAAAACTCTTTGGAATATGCCTGGCGCTGAAACGGCTGCATATTATTCAGCAGATTCGTTGCGAAGGCACTGTTGCCGTCCTTGATATTACCTGTGACCGCTGGAATTTCTTTGTTTCTCTCCTGCACCTTCGCCGGTGCTGGTGCAGCAACCATCAGCGTACGATTTTGGTAAACCTGCCAGCCTGAATAGAGAATTCCAAAAAGCAGGAGCACGGCAACGGCGATAAAAAGTTTCGGCCGTCTTAAAAGAAAATAGACGCTGTACCAGACGATCAGCCAGAGAAAACGTCGTATCACACGAAACGGCAAAAAAAGCAGGTTAAACATATCAGGGCCTGAAAAATCCGACGATATCCTTGGTTTGTTCCAGCGTAGGCGCTGCGATCGCAGATGCTTTCAAAGCGCCGTCCTTTAAAATTTTATCGATATATCCTGTATCACCGAGCAATTTCTGCATGGTGTCACGTACCGGCTCCAGATGCGCGATCAACGCATCGCCAAGCCGTGCCTTAAACGTAGAAAAATTCAGCGATGCGTTTTCTGCTGCCGCATCCTTTACCGTCATTCCGGTGACGGCGGCATAAATCGTAAGCAGGTTGGATGCTTCGGGACGTTTCTCAATATCGTAGGAAATGCCCTCGATCATATCCGATTTTGCTTTTTGCAATTTCAGCCGGATCGTGTCCGCATCATCGTCGATATGGATGCGGGAATATTCCGATTCGTCGGACTTGCTCATCTTCTTGGTACCATCTCGCAACGACATGACGCGCGTAGCCTCCCCCAAAATCATCGGTTCGGGCAGCGGAAAGAAATCGAGACTATATGCACGGTTAAATGCACCGGCGATATCGCGCGACAATTCCAGATGCTGCTTCTGGTCTTCACCAACCGGCACGTGCGTGGCTTTGTAAACCAGAATGTCCGCCGCCTGCAGCACCGGGTAGGCATAAAGCCCCAGCACTGCATTTTCCTTATGCTTGCCAGACTTTTCCTTAAACTGCGTCATGCGGTTAAGCCAGCCGAGCGGCGTGTGGCAGTTCAATATCCAGGCGAGCTCTGCATGCTCATGCACGGCGGACTGGTTGAAAACGATGCTTTTACTAACATCTACTCCAGAGGCGACAAGCGCGGCGGCGATATATCTGGTGCTGGTACGCAGCCCGATCGGATCTTGCGGGACGGTGATGGCATGCAAATCCATGACGCCAAAAATACATTCATGCGTCGCCTGCACATTCACCCAATGACGAATGGCGCCAAAATAGTTCCCTAAATGCATCCGGCCACTGGATTGAATACCGGAAAAAACTCGTCCTTCGCTCACACGTTCCCCTTGTTACTTCCAAAGAAAGTGTTTGGTTCGCGCCGGACTGTCAAGAAAAGACTCTGATTTTCAGATGCCAGACAGGAGAAAATGGCGTGTGTTGCCACGTATCGCACCGCAAAAATCCTAATAAGAATTAACACGTTAGCTTTAGGAATTTCACGGAAATGTCACAAAACCGCTAGACCTCACATGATATATTTAAAACAGTGAAAAAGTGTCCAAAAAGACTGGATAAATGAAGACTGATCAGACCGTTGACCAAGTAAACGCGCTTTCGGGGGCAGAAATGCCCTCAGCGAAGGTGTGGGCGGATGCAAGGCAACAGGAAGAGACGCATGTGCGTGACGTGGGAAATACATCCCAACCGGAATCTCCCAAAGAACCGAAAGGTTACCTAGCAGCGCATCTCGGCAAATGGGCGTTCGATCATAAAGACACGATGAAGAACAACTGGCTTCCCTGGTACGGCGTGCGCAACGCCGGCGCCTCGGTGCTTGGAATCAGTGCATTGGTAACCATACTGGTGCCAGTCCGCTATGGATTTAATGCACTGCGCACCGCTACCGAAAAAAGTACGGGACTTCTTGGAAGAAATCTGAACATCGCTGCCAACGGCCTGACTGAAAATGTCGTTGGCACCGGTTTATCCTTCGCCGGATTTAGAACCGGTTATAAGCTATGGCAGCGCACCTATGATAAACTTTTTGTGAAGCCAAAAACGGAGGACGAGGCTTCGCAGGCCGTCAGCAATATACCTTCCACTGTTGCAAAAGATTTGGGCGCGCTGGCACCTGTCGAATTTCCGGCGACATTTCTTTCCGCCATACCTCTGGTCGCCTTACGCAGCGGCGTACGCGTCAGCGGCAATCAATTCAATAAATTTCGCTCGCAAGACCCGCTCTATAAAGGCCAGCAGATTTTCGAATGGCAAGCAGGCGGGAAACGCGTCATCACGGACGCATCCGGGCTAGTCGCCGCCGGTAAGGACAGCCGCATTAAAGATATTATCGGATGTATTCCCGCCTACACCGCCTTCTTTGAAATGAATGAGCGGATTTTCGATGACTTCCAGACGCGCCGCGGGCATCGCAAGAACGAACATTCGCACGTAAAAGGCGTGCTGCCGCCGGATGAGCAGTCCAAAGAAAAAAAACCTTTCGATACGATGCTGGAAGATACTCCGGCGCGGATGTATTTCTACAAGGTTGCCTCGGTTGCGGCGGGTATCATCCCGTATATTGCCTGGTCACGTTATGCACAGAATACCAAAGGCTGGCAGATGAGTGCCGCGAATGACAATTTCTGGTCGGCATGGATGAAGGAAAATAAAATGTACCAGGGCTTCGCGCTCTATACGGTAGGCTCGGAAGTTGCACGCAATAATATCGATAAACTTTTCCAGAAGCTTCAGGACAAAGAACTGGAAAAACAAGGAATCAAGTAGGAGGAGTTATGGGACTCAAAATTGGTGAGGGAAGTTTTTCATATTCAGAAAAAACATTAGAATTATTTGAAAAAGCTAGAAAGAACCCTAATGGTTTCAACCTTGCAGCCGCGAAGCTTTCTGCTGGGATCGATGCATTTGAGCATGATGAGGATGGTGTTGCGCAAGAATTGGTTAATATGACTCCACAAGCATTTGGTGAGAGACTAGCGGCTAATACTGTTCCCGGAATGGAATCGCCGAATAGTGAACTGACCGTGGCTTCTACTTCAACCTCGCAAGCTACATCATCTCCAGCTAAAGTTGCTGAGCCTGAAGGTAATATTATTACGCGTGGCCTATCTGCAGTTGGAAGCTTAGTTTTTGCTGGCATTCTAGGAAGGTCTGCAGAGGCACATAGCGCATCTGAAGATACTGTTGTAAACACACGATCAAGCAATAGTATGCCTGCTTCTGGTTCAGCATCCGCCACATCTCCACACTCCATAACACTGCCGGAATTGACTGGTCACTCACAGCAGCCTGATTTACTTTCAAAGTATATGCCCTTTACACTTCCTGCCAAACCAGAGGCAGCCGTTGCGGAGTCACCGGCTTTAACCTCTGCAAAAGAGCGCGCGGCACAGTATAAAATAGCGGCTGACGAGCAACCTGAGCTTCCCCCTTCCGCCGTCTTTACGCAAAGCTTTACTGGTGGCGACATCGAAGAAGCAAAAAGAGAAGCTGCCAAATATGGAATCGTTCCGCTCCAGGCACGTGAACCTGAAACCATTCCTACACCGAGGGTTGCAGCTACGGAAACCAGAACGATTCCAGAAGTTCTCACCCGTTCCGCAGTTCCGGCAGCTCTGGCTGTTGCGCCGGAAGAGCCAACCGGCTTGGACAAATTGATTACGCAGCTTGAAAAAGCAAAAGAGGATAAGACGCTGCCCTTGCTAAAAGCCAAGAAAGGCTTCGATGAAAGGAATATTCCGCTACAGCAGGCGCTTGCCGAGTTGGGGCTCCTCAAAGAAGGGCTCGAAGGCAGACCGGATGATGGGCGCTTCGGAAATGCAACCTATGCAGCCGTCCGGGATATACAGCTGGAAGCGCGCCAGGATGAAGTTGCCGCCGGTAAGAAACCAACCATAGCGGTGGATGGCGAGGTAGGAAAAGTTACCTGGGGTCTCATTCTAGATAAGCTGAAGGAAAAGCAGGCGCACCAACCTGCGCAGCAAACTGCACAGCTTGGCGAAATGACACCGCCGCCTGTTACCAGCGCACAACTGAATTCCGGTACAACGACCAGTCTGGGCTGATGCGCTGATGGTCATTGCCAAGCAGCCTGCTTCCTGCTAATTCGCAGCCATGAAATCCACTGAAGACCTGATGAACCTCGGGGCTTTCCCCCTGATTCGCATGCGCCGGAACCGTAAATCCGCCTGGTCTCGCGCTCTTGTCGCTGAAAACCGTATCACCGCCCATGATCTTGTCTGGCCCGTCTTCGTACAGGAAGGTGAGAATGCCCGCACCGAAGTGGAATCCATGCCGGGCGTCTACAGGCTTACCATCGATATATTATGTAAGGAAGCACGGGAAGCTGCCCTTCTAGGCATTCCTGCCGTCGCTATTTTCCCCGTGATTGAGGCAGACAAAAAATCAGAACAGGCGGAAGAAGCGATCAACCCGCATAACCTGATCTGCCGCGCCGTGCGCGCCCTTAAGAAAGAAGTGCCGCATATCGGTGTGATCTGCGATGTGGCGCTCGATCCCTATACCACGCACGGTCAGGATGGCCTGGTATCGGATGGAGAAGTCGTCAACGATCCGACCATCGATATATTGTGCCGGCAGGCAGCGGTGCAGGCCGATGCGGGGGCCGATATCATCGCCCCATCGGATATGATGGATGGCCGGATTGGAGCCATCCGCCAGGCATTGGATCAAGCAGGGCACCATAAAGTGCAGATTCTATCGTATGCTGCCAAATACGCCTCTTGCTTTTATGGCCCCTTCAGGGATGCGGTCGGCTCGGCAGCGGCGCTGGGCACGTCTAATAAATATTCCTATCAAATGAATCCGGCCAACGGTGAGGAAGCCATTCGTGAAGTGGCCCTCGATATTGCCGAGGGCGCGGATATGGTGATGGTGAAGCCGGGCATGCCGTATCTCGATATCGTCCGCCATGTGACTGAGCATTTTTCGGTGCCGGTGTTTGCCTATCAAGTCAGCGGTGAATATGCGATGCTGAAAGCCGCCGATAATCTGGGCTGGTTGGACTTTAAAACGGCCATGTTCGAGTCCCTCTTAGCGTTCAAACGCGCCGGTGCAACGGGCATTTTCACCTACTCCGCTAAAGAAATTGCCCTTTGGCTGCAGGAACACGCAACGAAACATACGGCGCTCCGAAGCTGATTTCACAAAAGCTTCATTCTTTTGTTACTGCTAAACGCTATAAACGGATCAAAATTAGGAGTTTTTATGACTCAGTCCTGGATGTGGCGTAACTTTCCAATCGTTGTCGCCGTGGCGACCGCATTTACAGTCGCGCAGAAGAATAACGATAAAAAACAACTAGATAAAATATTGGAAATTGCAGAAAAAGGGTTGCTTTCTATAGAGCAGGAAACATCTTCTTTTGGGAACGATTCCATCTTCACCTTAAAAGAAAAGTCCGGTCATCCGCTTTGCCGTATACGTCTTCCTGCTTCGATTGTAAAAGACATAAAAATACGTACGGGGCTTGAGTTAAAGGAAAACCTTACGAATGCCGACATCGGTCTTATTGAAGATGTCTGTAAAACCGTTATTCTCGAACGCCAAAGCCAAATTCATGTTGAGAATACAGATAATTTATTCGGATATCTAAACTCTCTGGAAAAGGAAACCCCGTATACCCACATAGTTAAAACTGAAGGCCATTTAGATATCACGTCTTTGGAAGCCGAAATAGCAGACAAAATTGCCCGCACATAATTAATGTTGGCATTAACCAACAGAAATCGATAATTTTTAAGTAAACTACCCTTGACACTCTTTATAGAGCGCTTATATCTCCGTCACGCTCCGCTAAGGAGCAGATTTCCTAGAAATTTTGGAATTTACGTCATTCATTTGGAGGTTGAGTATGAACTTTAGACCATTAGGCGACCGCGTTGTCGTTAAACGCAGCGATGCCGAGCAGAAAACTGCCAGCGGCATCATCATTCCGGATACGGCGCAGGATAAGCCGCAGCAGGGCGAAATCATCGCCGTTGGCGCCGGCGCGCGTGATGATTCCGGCAAGATCGTACCGCTGGAAGTGAAAGTCGGCGACCAGGTACTGTTCGGCAAATGGTCCGGCACGGAAATCAAGCTGGAAGGCCAGGAATACCTGGTGATGAAAGAATCCGACATCATCGGCATCGTCGATGCGTCGTCTTCCGGCAAAAAAAAAGCAGCATAACTGAATAGCGAAGGAGCTTAAAAATGGCAAAAGAACTGAAATTCGGCATGGAAGCCCGTGATCAGATCCTGGTTGGGGTCGATAAGCTGGCAAACGCCGTAAAAGTAACGCTTGGTCCGAAAGGCCGTAACGTCGTGATTGAAAAATCGTTTGGTGCACCGCGTATCACGAAGGACGGTGTGACCGTCGCGAAGGAAATCACGCTGCCGAACAAGTTCCAGAATATGGGCGCGCAGATGATCCGCGAAGTAGCGAGCAAAACCGCTGATAAAGCCGGTGATGGCACCACGACCGCAACCGTTCTCGCACAAGCCATCGTGAAAGAAGGCGCGAAAGCCGTTGCCGCTGGCCTGAACCCGATGGATCTGAAACGCGGTATCGACCTTGCGGTTGAAACCGTTGTTGGTGAAATCAAGAAAAAATCGAAAACCGTCAGCACCGAATCCGAATGGGCGCAGGTTGCTACGATTTCGGCAAATGGCGACAAAGAAATCGGCGAGAAAATCGCTGAAGCCATGAAAAAAGTCGGCAAAGAAGGTGTGATCACCGTCGAAGAAGCTAAAGGCCTTGAGTTTGAACTCGATGTCGTTGAAGGGATGATGTTCGACCGCGGCTACCTGTCGCCGTACTTCATCACGAACGCAGATAAAATGACGGTGGAACTCGAGAACCCGTTCATCCTGCTGTTTGAGAAAAAACTCTCCGGCCTGCAGCAAATGCTGCCGATGCTGGAAGCAGTTGTTCAATCGCAGCGTCCGCTTCTTATCATTGCTGAAGATGTCGAAGGCGAAGCGCTGGCGACCCTCGTTGTCAACAAACTGCGCGGCGGCCTGAAAGTGGCTGCGGTGAAAGCGCCGGGCTTTGGCGATCGTCGTAAAGCGATGCTCGAAGATATCGCGATCCTGACCGGTGGCCAGGTCATCAGCGAAGACCTTGGCATGAAGCTTGAGAACGTCGGCATCGATGCGCTTGGCCGTGCGAAAAAGATCGTCATCAGCAAGGACGATACCACCATCGTCGATGGCGCAGGTGAGAAAAAAGGGATTGAAGCGCGCTGCATGTCCATCCGTTCGCAGATCGAGGAAACCACCTCCGATTACGACCGCGAGAAGCTGCAGGAGCGCCTTGCTAAACTGTCAGGCGGCGTTGCCGTGCTGAAAGTCGGCGGCTCGACCGAAGTGGAAGTGAAAGAACGCAAAGACCGCGTTGACGATGCGCTGCATGCAACCCGCGCTGCCGTTGAAGAAGGTATCGTTCCGGGCGGTGGTTCTACCCTGCTCTACGCTTCGAAAGCCCTCGATAAACTGAAAGCCGTCAACGACGACCAGCAAGCGGGCGTGAACATCGTTCGCCGCGCGCTGCAATCCCCGATCCGCCAGATCGTGGAGAACGCCGGTCTCGATGGCGCGGTTGTCGCCGGCAAGCTGCTCGAGAGCAACGACACCAACTTCGGTTTCGATGCACAGAAGCTGGATTATGTCGACCTGATCAAGTCCGGTATCGTGGATCCGACGAAAGTCGTCCGCTCCTCGCTGCAAAACGCAGCCTCTGTTGCCGGCCTTCTTATTACCACCGAAGCTCTGATTGCCGATAAGCCGGAAGAAGCGAAAGCTGCCGCTGGCGGAATGGGTGGCATGGGCGGAATGGGTGGCATGGGCGACATGGACTTCTAGTCTAACCCCTTTATTCATCTTCCTCCCTCTGGCCGTGGGGCCACAAGCTCCACGGCCATTTTCTTTTTATAGCGTCATTCCAAAGCTAGCCGAATCCAATGCAAAGGCATTGGTTACGAGGCTTCATTGGAATCTAGAAATGCTGGATTCCAGCTTTCGCTGGAATGACGATAGAGAGATTAGCCCAAAAACTTCAATGAACGCGGAAAACCCGTCGGAGGCATTTTACCCTGCGTAGCACGCACAGAGAGCCAGGGAGTGATATCCGTCTCGATACGCTCGCCACGGCCAAAGCGGAATTTGAAGCCGATTTTACGGTCGAAAATCTGCAGGTCGGAAAGCCTGGAGTCGCGGTAACGCTGGAGCATGACGCCCTGCCCACGCTGCATTTCCGGAATTTCATTCATTGGAAAAATAATCAATTTCTGGTTGGTGCCGATGCAGGCCACCATATCGCCGGTGACCGGCAGGCAGAACGCAGCTTTGCCTTCTCCCGGGTTCATGACATTCTTGCCGCCGCGGGTGGAGGCCACCATTTGATCGTGCGTGGTGACGAAACCCTTACCCACCGTGGAGGCAAGCAGGACTTTTTCATCCTTCTGGTAGGGCATGATGGCGATAATATCCTCGTCGTTAGGCAGATCGACCATCAGGCGCAGCGGCTCGCCAAAGCCTTTGCCAGATGGCAGCTTGTCGCCCGTAATAGTGTAGCATTTACCGTCCGTCGCAAAGAACAGAATCTTATCCACGGTGCGTGCTTTGAGGAAAAATGCGGCTTCGTCGCCTTCCTTAAATTTCGTATCGGATATATCGTCGTAATGACCTTTAAGGGCGCGAATCCAGCCCATTTTAGAGTAGATGACCGTAATCGGCTCATTCTCGATAAAGGCTTCAAACGAAATATTTTCTTCTTTCGGCGCGGAGGTAATACGCGTACGGCGTTTGCCGAGCGCTGTTTCCTGGCCGAATTTCTTCTGCATTTCCTTGATCTCGCGGCCTACGACCGATTTCAGCTTGCTTTCCGAGCCAAGAATTTCTTCCAGCTCTTTCTTCTCCGCTTCAAGTTCTTTTTTCTCACCACGAATCTGCATCTCTTCCAGCTTGCGAAGGCTACGCAGACGCGTATTCAAAATCGCTTCCGCTTGATTGTCGGTGAGCTTGAATTTCTTCATCATCACCGGCTTTGGCTCATCCTCTGTGCGGATGATTTTAATGATCGCATCAAGGTTCAGATAGCAGATGAGAAGGCCGGCCAGAATCTCAAGGCGGGCATTGATTTTGCCGAGACGGTAATTACTGCGGCGGGTAATCACATCGACACGGTGATCGAGGAATGCCTGCAGCATTTCCTTGATATTAAGCACTTTCGGAATACTGCCCGACGTCAGCACGTTCAGATTCAATGCCACCCGCGTCTGCAGGTCGGTCATCTTGAAGAGCGATTCCATCAGAATATCGGGATCTACGGAGCGGGATTTCGGCTCCAGCACCAGACGGATGTCTTCCGCCGACTCATCGCGGATATTGCCGAGCAGCGGCAGTTTCTTATCTTTGAAAAGGTCGGCCATCTTTTCAATCAGGCGGGACTTGGACACCTGATAGGGAATTTCCGTAACCACAATCTGATAAAGGCCGTGCGACAGGACTTCTTTTTTCCATTTAGCGCGGACGCGAAGCGATCCCCTGCCCGTTTCGTAGGCTTCGCGAATCGTGCGTTTGTTTTCGGCAATGATGCCGCCCGTCGGCAAATCCGGCCCCGGGAGAACATCCATGATCTCTTCAACCGTGGTTGATTTCTTTTTCAGCAGCAGCAAGAGTGCATCGCAGAGTTCGCCAAGGTTATGCGGCGGAATGGAGGTCGCCATCCCGACGGCAATCCCGTCTGCACCGTTTGCGAGTAGATTCGGCACGGCGGAAGGCAATACCAATGGCTCCTGATCTTCCCCGTCATAGGTCGAGCGGAAATCGACCGTATCCATGTCGAGGTCCTGGAGCAGCGCCATCGCGAATTCGGTGAGGCGCGCTTCCGTATAACGCATGGCTGCCGCATTATCGCCATCGATCGATCCGAAATTTCCCTGACCTTCCACCAGCGGGTAACGCTGGGCAAAGGTCTGGGCGAGGCGAACCAATGTATCGTAGACCGCGACATCGCCATGCGGGTGGTATTTACCGATCACGTCCCCAACAACACGGGCGCATTTTTTAAATCCGGAACTGGGGTCCAGCCGCAGCTGGTTCATGGCATAGAGCAAGCGGCGGTGCACCGGCTTCAGACCATCGCGCACATCCGGCAGCGAGCGGGCAGTGATCGTCGACAATGCATACGCCAGATACCGCTCGGAGAGCGCATCCTTTAATGTAATTGGCTGGATAGTTTCTTTTGCGGGTTGCTTTGCCATTCTAATTTTTCAATCAATTGCGTGCGCGCCGGAGGCATTTCATAGTCATGCGGAGCGAGCAGCCATTCGTTAATGAAATAGCCAGTAATCCGCAGCGCGTCAAGGATTTCTGCGGGTTTTACAGCTCCTCCACCCGCAGGGGGGAGGTTGGGAGGGGGGCTTGGCCTAGAAAGGCATTGCCCACTATGCCCCCACCCTAACCCTCCCCCTAATGGGGAGGGGATAAGAAACGCCGGCAGAGCAAAAAGCCTGTCCTTGTAGGGCTCGCCCGCTCCTGCTGAAACCGCCCGCCCCGATTTTGGCGACACATAGACCAGATTGTCCCGCTCCCCCGTAGAGGCGCACTCACTCAAATCAAGGCCAAAACCGCACTCGCTGAGCAGGTCTTTTTCGAAAAGTGCATAATCTTGCTGCCATCCGCTATTGGCAGCCAATGCCTGAAGCAGGCTTTTGACTCGCTCATAAAGACGTGGATGCGCATCCCGTTCGTGCATGACCAGATCAAGCAGTGAACATACGCTGTTGAGCGCCTGCAGCGTATCCGCCGATTGCATGGCAAAATCCGCATAGGATTCCAGCAACTCACAGGCAATTGTTCCCATTTGCTCAGGTAAACGTGCATTCCAGCGGCAAAAGACCAAGTTGCCGGGCTGATAAATACCCCGCTGCTTCGAGGAAAGCGCTTGTTTTGCGATGGACCGGTAAACACCATGCTCATGTGAAAACACTTCGACCAACGCTTCTTTTTCAGAAAACGGTTTCACGGAAATGATAATGGCTTCATCCTGCCATTGCATGAATAATACACTCTCCTGCGTTGCGGGAGAGGGTTAGGTGAGGGTGATGGCCAGCGGCCATCTTATATTCCTCTAAGTGGCTTTCGCCCTTCCCCTCATCCCGACCTTCTCCCAATGAGGAAGAAGGAGTTAGCCTTCCAGCTGATCAATGTAATCCGAAATGATGCTGAGACCCTGCTGCCAGAACGCAGGTTTGACGATATTGATACTCAAAGGCGCCAGCAATTCTTTATGGCGCTTGGTGCCGCCAGCTTTGAGCATCTCGATATATTTCTGCTCGAACGCTTTGCTGCGCCCTGCTTTTGCCTCTTCTGGTAAAGCGCGTAAAGCGCGTTCACCAGACAATCGCCGAACGCATAGGCGTAGACATAAAAGGGCGTATGGATGAAATGCGGGATATACATCCAGTACACATGATAATCAGGTGGAATTTGAAGGCGGGGCCAAGGCTTTCCTTCTGCACCTGCATCCAGATTTCACCGATACGGTCAGCCGTTAGTTCTCCTGAACGGCGTTCATCATGGATCAGGCGTTCGAAATCGCAAAAGGCCACCTGACGCACGACGGTGTTGAGCATGTCTTCCACTTTAGAAGCGATCAGCAATTTTTTACGCTTAGCATTCTTCTCACGCTTTAGTACTTCCTGGAACACCAGCATCTCACCGAAAACGGAGGCGGTTTCAGCGAGCGTCAGCGGCGTATCGGCCATCAACTGGCCCTGACCTGCAGAAAGCACCTGATGCACCCCGTGACCCAACTCGTGTGCAAGCGTCATCACGTCACGAGTTTTGCCTTGAAAATTGAGCAGCAGATACGGGTGCGCGGATGGCACGGTGGGATGCGCAAAAGCGCCGGGCGATTTGCCTGGGCGCACCGCTGCATCGATCCAGTTTTTATCGAAGAATGTGCGGCCAATTTTCGCCAGTTCCGGCGAAAACGCGGCGTACGATTCCAGAACAAGCGAACGTGCTTCATCCCAGGAATAACGGCTATCGTCATCATCCGGCAGCGGCGCGTTACGATCCCAATATTCAAGCTTCGATTTCTTCAGCCATTTGGCTTTGATTTTGTAGTAACGGTGAGAAAGATCACTGTAATTCGACTTTACTGCCTTCAGCAGCGCATCAACTACTTCGTCTTCAACATAGTTGGCAAGATTACGTGACGAAATCGGCTTTTCGAAACCACGCAGTTTATCATCGATCTCTTTATCTTTAGCTAGGGTATTGGTGATGAGCGTAAAGATACCTGAATGCGTTTCCATTTCTTTTGCAAAAACACCCGCCGCTTCTTTGCGCACCTCGCCTTTCTTAGAAGAGAGCAACTCCAGTATTTCGGCGTTGGTCAGCGTTTTCTTGCCCAATTCAAAGCGCATGCCGCTGATGGTTTCTTCAAACAGGCGAACCCACGCAGCGGCTCCCGTAATATTTTTTTCGTGAAGCACACGCTCCAGTTCTTCGCTCAGCTGATACGGCTTATAGGTTCGAATATCCCGCAGCCAGGGCTCATATTTTTGTAGCGCCTTCGATCCTTTGATCAGTTTTTCAAGCTTAGCTTCATCCAGATGATTCAGTTCCAGTGTGAAAAACAGCGTTTTGCTGGAAATTTCCGTCACCGTTTCAGAAACATTCTGGTAAAAGCGCGTGTGTTCCGCCTTGCTCATGTCGGCGGCGTAAATCAGTTGTGCGTAACTGGCGAGCTTGCCCAAGGCTTCCGAACCTTTTTCGTATTCTGCAATCGCTTTTGCCAGCGTATCGCCGTTCAAATCGGAAAGTTTCCCTTCGTACGCATTGCGAAATTTCTGCGCTGACTGCGATGCTGCCTTTAAATCCTTCTCAATTGCCGGAGAATCAATAGCGGTGTAAAGATCCTGGAGTTTCCAAGAGGGAGCGGCTTGTTTTGCCATGTTACTGCTGCTGTTCTACAGTCGCGTCAGGATTGGCATCCGCAGGATCTTCAGCTGGAGCCTGCGGGACATGCCCTTCTTCCAGCTGACGCATCTGCTCTTCAAGCCGGCGCGAAATATCATCGACATTCAAGTCTGAAGGCGCAGCTCCGGTCGATGAACCCGCTACCGGTGCCTGCGATTCTTCCCCTGTAACCGGCGTACCCGGATTGTCTTGGCTCATCTGGCTTTGGCCGCCCGCAGCCGGCGCGGATTGCTGGAGAAAACCTGTCAGCACTTGCGCTGTCAGTTCTTCAAAGGTCATGTTGCCCACATAAAGCGGCTGCCCAGCACTGCGCTTCAGCACAAAGCTCAGTTGCTCAGCGCCATCCTTCCATGCGGGATCAATTTTCGGCATGGTGGCCAGCGCGATGTTCTGCAGCAGCGGATTGATGATGCTGGCGCGTTGCATGCGACTGAGGGCTTCCGTCGGTTTTGTGATGCTAACTTTAACCTCACCTTGCGGAACGATCTCGCCTTTGACGACATCCATATTCCCTTCGACATTCACTGCATAGGCTTTATTCGCCTCTTCGATACTCAGTTTATTGATAGTTACCTGGCGGCCTGCAGCAGCATTTGCCTCCTGCTCCGTTTTTTCCGGAATTGCGGATTCCAGATCAGCATCGATATTCAAGCTGCCCAGTTCGGCTTTGGGTCCCTCGAAGGTCAGTTTGTCAATGTTGACACCCTGATGCCTCAGGAACCGCGTATCCTGGAGACCGGACTCCATTGTCAGGTTTACGGCATCCGCTTTCAGGCTTTCATCGGCGTTTTTGAGTGTTAATGCTGAAATCTGCGTAGCATGGCTATAGTTCGAAGCGGCCAGGTTAATAACGCCGGAAACCTTGGAACCGGAGCCAAAGCCAAGCTCAGCTTTAGTCTGATCTGCTTTCAGGATAGTCATAGCAGGCGGAAGATCGCTTGTATATCCAGCCTCGCCGTCTTCTTCGCCTTCCTCACGGTTGACTGCGATTTTAAGCGGCTGTGAAAAACTCACTTCGGCCGTCTGATCCTTGCTGATAACGGATACGGGATCGGTAAATTCCAGATTAAATTTATTAAACTCGGCATCCTTGGTAACGATGTCCACTTTCGCAGTCTTGAGGGTCAAAGCCCGATAAAACGCATCGTTATTCTTAGGCTTCAGGCTGAAAATGGGATTGGTAAGGGTCACTTTTTTATTCAAAATGCCGCCGCTTGCATCCATTGCATCATAAGTCAGCTTCAGCTCATAGCCACGCTGCTCGCCATATTTGCCTAGGGATTCATTGAAAGATGCTAAGGAAGCATTCACCTGATCCTTGCTGAGGCCGGATTTTGCCGCAAAATAGCCGATACCCGCCAAAGCAAAAACAACAACAAGTGCGATTACAAGGCTTTTCGTGATATTATCTTTTGATTGCTCAGGTGCAGAAGAGGTATTCATAGCGATCCTTATTGTTTATCAACCATCATATTGCGTGTCGCGGAAGGCAGCGTGACCTTTAGGCCGTCAAGCGCATCCGACATCAGGATTTGGCATCCAAGGCGCGAAGTATGCGTGAGACCAAATGCGAGGTCAAGCATATCCTCTTCATCTTCCGTAGCTTCCGCCAGTTTTCCATAGAACGCCGGATCGACAATCACATGGCATGTCGAGCAGGCAAGCGAGCCTTCACATGCTCCCTCCAGAGGAATTTCATTCTTGTGCGCGACTTCAAGCACCGAAATGCCAACCGGCGCATCGCAGACTTGTTCATGCCCATCGGGAAATACAAAAATAACTTTCGGCATAGTATCCTCTTGAAAAATTAGATCGTATCGACGCGTTTTCCCTTTAGCGCCTGTCCAATGGCTTTGTCCATGCGTTTTTGCGCAAAATCGCTGGCAACGTGTTTGAGTTCCATGTGAATGGCATCGATTGCATCACGGTCAGAGCCATCCATCGCCTGCAGCAATGTCTTCATATGGGCTGAAATGAAATCTTTTTCTTTCTCATCCAGCAGTGACCCATCCTCTTTCAGCGCGTGCTCGATATCATGGATGGTGCGGCTGGCTTCCAGCTTTGCTTCAGCGAGCAGACGCAGCGTAATGTCCTCTCGCGCATGCACCATGCTTTCCTCCAGCATGCGCTCGATTTCCTCAATCGGCAGTCCGTACGACGGCTTCACTTCAACTGACTGTTTTTCACCCGTCAGCGTTTCTTCCGCAGTCACCGTGAGTAATCCATCCGCATCAATGGCAAACGTTACTTTAATGCGCGCGACGCCTGCCGGAAGCGGCGGTATGCCTTTCAATTCAAATTTGGCAAGCGAACGGCATTGTGTCACCATTTCACGCTCGCCTTGCAGAATGTGTAGCTGCAGGCCCGTCTGATTATCGGCATAAGTGGTAAATTCCTGGCTGACCAGCGCAGGAATTGGCGTATTCCGGTAAATGACTTTTTCGACAATGCCGCCCATGATTTCTAAGCCCAGCGACAGCGGTGTCACATCAAGCAGAAGATTATCACCGCCTTCCGTCAATTGTGCCGCCTGAAGCGCCGCGCCATACGCGACAACACGGTCTGGATCAACATCATCATACGGTTTCTTGCCGAAGAAGGATTCTACTGCTTGCTTCACTAGCGGCATGCGAGTGGAACCGCCGACAAGCACTATGCCATTCAATGCATCTGGCTCGATATCGGCATCGTGCAGCACATCACGGCAGATGGATAGCGTGTCATCGATCAACGGTTTTGAAATAGCTTCAAGATCCACTTTCGAAAGCTTGTACTCGTCAGACTGCCATGCATTTTGCGTACTGAGAAATTCTTTAGCCTCACGCGCTAAGGCCAGCAGTTGCGGCGTGGCATCCTTCTTCCAATGCGCAACGATCGCATAATCAATGTCATCGCCGCCAAGCGCCGTGTTGCCACCCGTTGCCAGAACCTGAAAGACGCCTTTTTGCAGTTTCAGGAGAGAAATGTCGAATGTTCCGCCGCCAAGATCATAGATTGCATAAACGCCCTCCGCGCCACTATCGAGCCCATACGCGAGCGCCGCTGCCGTCGGCTCATTGATCAGGCGAAGGACTTCCATGCCCGCAAGCCTGGCGGCATCTTTGGTAGCGGCGCGCGCCGCATCATCGAAATAGGCAGGCACCGTAATAACGGCTTGCGTGACGTCTTTTCCAAGCACCGTTTCCGCGACATGGCGCAAATGCCTGAGAATATCGGCTGAAATTTCGGTGGGCGTTCTGGCAACTCGGCCAATTTTTACGCGCGGGACGGCATCTTCCTTCCCTGCTTCGATTTGCCCTGCCAGATGCGGCATCAGTTTCTTTGCTTCATCGACCGAACGGCCCATTAATCGCTTAATGGAGGCAATCACATGGGGATCGCCTTTCGCGCCGCTTTCCCTGGCTTCGTGGCCTACGATGGTTTCTTCGCGATATTGGACGACGGAAGGAATAATGGAACGCCCCGCTTCATTCTCGAGCGCTTGCGGCTTTCCGTCATGTACGATAGCCACCACCGAATGCGTCGTGCCAAGGTCGATGCCCACGGCTGTAACATCGCTGTGCGGTTCAGGCGTTTCGCCCGGTTCGTGGATTTGAAGCAGTTTCATGGCTCATCACTTACTACGGAGCCGAATTTCTTCAAGAAATTTAGTGAGGAAGGTTAGATGAATTACCGCCTGTCCCGCCGCTTCCCAGTTTTCGGCAGCGTAGTGCTTACGGAATATATCCCACTGACGGTCCTTTTCTTCCTCGGCCTGGATTTTGAGCTTGGCAACCTGTTCAGGCGAACCCGCTTCCATCAAAGCCTCGCGCATTTCCAGCGATTGCAGCAACACCGCTTGTGAGGGCTTAAGCCCCTTTTCTTCTTCGTTGACGTGAACCCCGCGCAGGTTGAGCAAATATTCCGCGCGTTTTAGTGGAGATTTAAGGGTTTTATACGCCTGATTGACGGAAGCTGATTGTTGCACCGCCTTATGCCGCTGCTCTGGCGTGGCTTTCGCCAGTAAATCCGGGTGCGATTCGCGCTGTGCGGCGATATAGGCTGCTTCAAGCTTTTTTTCATCCAGATCGAAGTCAGGCTTGATGTTGAGGAGCTTAAAAAAATCCTCGATACTTCCCTTATACATGGAAGGATTCGCCGCAGCCACAGCGGCCTTTTTCGTTGGGGTTGGTGAAAATGAATCCACTTTTGAATTTTTCCTCGACGTAATCCATCTCGCTGCCGATCAGAAACATCACAGCCTTTGGGTCAATGATAACTTTAACGCCCTTGTCTTCCACCACTTCATCGAACTTGCCGACCGCGTCCGCGTATTCAATGGTGTAAGAAAGACCCGAGCAGCCTTTCGTTTTAATGCCAACGCGGATACCTTCCGTCGGCTTGCCGCGGCCCGCAATCAAAGCCTGTACATGTTTGGCGGCGTTATCCGTGATCGTGATGGCTTGTTTCATAGCCCTATGCGTCAGCTGCCTTTTGGAATTCTTCCAGCTCTTCCACCGAAAGCATGCCGCGTTTTGCTTTATAATCGCGCACGGCGGCCTTAATCGCATCTTCCGCAAGCACGGAGCAATGAATCTTAACGGGTGGCAGGGAGAGATGCTGCGCGATCTCAGTGTTTTTGATTGCCATCGCATCGTCCAGCGATTTGCCTTTTACCATTTCGGTCACGTAAGAAGACGACGCAATCGCCGAACCGCAGCCAAATGTTTTGAATTTTGCATCTTCAATGACACCTTCCGGACTCACTTTGATTTGCAACTTCATAACGTCACCGCACGCCGGCGCACCGACGAGACCGGTGCCGACACTATCATCGCCTTTTTCAAACGAGCCGACATTTCGCGGCTGGTTGTAATGATCGAGTACCTGTTCTGAATATGCCATAATAACCTCCTAGTGAGCTGCCCACTGAATTTTAGTAATGTCGATGCCTTCCTGCGCCATTTCCCATAACGGGGACATCGCACGCAGGCGATCGATGGATTGGGTGACGATTTCAATCGCCTTATCCACTTCCGCTTCCGTTGTGAAGCGGCCAATGCCGAAACGGATCGATGTATGCGCGAGTTCTTCACCAACGCCAATGGCGCGGAGCACGTAAGACGGTTCAAGCGACGCCGAAGTACACGCCGAGCCGGAAGACACCGCCAGATCCTTGATCGCCATAATCATCGATTCGCCTTCGATATAGGCAAAGCTGAGGTTGATATTTCCCGGCCAGCGTTGCTCGCGGTCACCATTCAAGTACACATCCGGCACTTTATCCAGAATAGCATTCAGGAATTTATCGCTGAGAAAGCGGATGCGGCTCGCATCCTGATTCATTTCTTTGAGAGCAATGTCTGCCGCTTCGCCAAAGCCAACCACTAAAGGCGTCGGTAACGTGCCTGAGCGCATGCCGCGTTCCTGGCCGCCGCCATTGATCAACGCTTCCATACGAATACGCGGGCGGCGCCGCACGTACAGTGCGCCAATCCCTTTCGGGCCGTAAATCTTATGCGCGGAGATCGACATCAGGTCGATATTCATTTCGTCCACATTCAATGGGATCTTGCCAAAAGCCTGCGCCGCATCGGTATGGAAGAAAACACCACGCTCACGACAGATCGCGCCTATTTCCTTCAGCGGCTGGATGACACCGATTTCATTATTGATCGCCATGACCGAAACCAGCAGCGTATTTTCTTTAATAGCGGCTTTCAAAACTTCGAGATCGATCAAACCATTTTGTTTAACCGGCAGATAGGTGACTTCAAAGCCTTCCTGCTCCAGGTGCCTAGCCGAATCGAGCACACATTTATGCTCCGTAACAACTGTAATAATGTGATTCTTTTTATCTTTATAAAAGTGTCCCACGCCCTTTAGCGCCATGTTATTAGATTCGGTTGCGCCGGAGGTGAAAATGATCTCTTTTTCCGTCGCTCCAATCACTTTTGCGACTTTTTCACGCGCTATTTCAATGGCTTCCTCAGATTCCCAACCAAATTTGTGGGAACGGGAATGGGGATTTCCGAACTTATTAGTAAAATACGGAAGCATCGCCTCAAGCGCGCGCGGATCCATTGGTGTCGTCGCCTGATAATCAAGGTAGATCGGCAGCGTGACGCTGTTATGACCGTTGGTAGCTACTGTTGCTGGCTTTGCCATATTCTATAATTACTCCCGTTTTCGAGTGCTATATGGGAGATTTTTCCTTTGTTTGCAAGCACAAGAATATAAAAACCCACTTTTTTAGTCAACTATTTTGCCGATATAGATTTTCCGCCTTCCCGAAGTAATTCCTATAGTATTGAATTAACCTCTATTATTGCTTGCAATTTCATATTTTATCTCTATGAGTAAGCGCCTTACATATAGGAGCCTTAAGAGGCCCAGGAAAGGATAAGAGTAATTAACTATGAACGCTATGGCTGCCCAACAAAAAAACTACGTTGAGGAGGATTTCGCCTCCCTCTTCCAGGAATATCTGAAGAAATCGGATATTGCGGAAGGCGCAGTTACGAAAGGCACCATCGTCGCCGTAAGCGACGATTTCGTCACCGTAGACGTCGGCCTGAAATCAGAAGGCCAGATTCCGCTGAAGGAATTCCAGTCCGGTGGCCGTATTCCTGAGTTACAGATAGGCGATCAGATTGATGTGTATGTCGAGCGCATCGAAAACCGCCAGGGCGAAGCCGTTCTCAGCCGTGAAAAAGCACTCCGCGAAGAAGCATGGGGCCGCTTGGAAGAAGCGTGCGCGAAGGCAGAGCACGTCATGGGTGTGATCTTCGGCAAAGTGAAAGGCGGTTTCACCGTCGATATCCAGGGCGCCGTGGCATTTTTGCCAGGCAGCCAGGTCGATATTCGTCCGATCAAAGACATTGGCCCGCTGATGGGCGTACAGCAGCCGTTCCAGATTCTGAAAATGGATCGCAAGCGCGGCAACATCGTCGTTTCCCGCCGCGCGATTCTCGAAGAATCACGCCAGGGCCAGCGCGATGAAATCCTGAAAAACATCAAAGAAGGCGATACCCTCGAAGGTATCGTCAAAAACATCACCGATTACGGTGCGTTCATCGATATGGGCGGCGTTGACGGCCTCCTCCACGTTACCGATATTTCGTGGAAGCGTATCAATCATCCGTCCGAAGTCTTCTCGATTGGCGATACGATTAAAGTGATCGTCACCAAATACGATCAGGACACCAAGCGCATTTCGCTCGGCATGAAACAGCTTGAGTCGAATCCATGGCAGGGCGTTGACACCCAGTTCAAACCAGGCGACCGCTTCACCGGCCGCATCAGCAACGTCACCGATTACGGTGCGTTCGTTGAGCTCGCTGACGGTATCGAGGGCCTCGTGCACGTGTCTGAGATGAGCTGGACCAAGAAAAACATCCATCCGAGCAAAATCGTCACCGTTGGCCAGCAGGTCGATGTCGTCGTGCTTGAAGTGGATCAGGAAAAACACCGTATTTCACTTGGTATCAAGCAATGCGAAGCCAACCCGTGGCAGACTTTTGCTGATCAGCATAACGAAGGTGACATCATCGACGGCACTATCCGCAACATCACTGAATTCGGCCTGTTCATCGGTTTAGAGGGCGATATCGACGGTCTTGTGCACCATTCCGATATCAGCTGGGAAAAATCCGGCGAAGAAGCCATCAAGGATTACCAGAAAGGCCAGACCGTGCAGGCGAAAATCCTGCTCGTTGATGTGGAAAAAGAGCGCGTCAGCCTCGGCATCAAGCAACTTTCCGGCAAAGGCGGCACCACGTCGTCCGCACCCAGCGACGACGCTCCCCGCAGCGCGTCCGCTTCTTCGTCCTCGAAGAAAGGCGAAGTCGTCACCGTTACCGTTGAGGCCGTTGAAAAAGACGGCCTGAAAGTCACGTTCGACGGCGGCGAAGGCTATATCAAGAAAGCAGATATCTCCAGCGAGCGCAAAGAGCAGCGTCCGGAACGCTTTACCGTGGGTGACCGCATGGATGCAAAAGTGATCTCCACCGATAAGAAGGGCAAAGCCACGCTTTCGGTGAAGGCGCTGGAAATCGAGATGAATAAACAGGCAATCCGCGAATATGGTTCTACCGATAGCGGCGCTTCCCTGGGCGATATTCTCGGTGCGGCATTGAGCGAAGCAAAAGAACAAAAAGGCGAAGGCGCAAAAGCCAAGAAGCCTACGAAATCGGCGAGCAAAAAGAAGAAAACCGACGAGTAGTTTCTGGAGGCTAGCCCGTGGCGCTAAGTAGTGACAGCCTGATCGAGCGGACGCATCTCAAGCGTCAACTAACTTTCTGGCGTATATTTGCTGTCGGTGTTGCGGTTTTATTCCTGGTGATTCTGATCGAGCGTAACGCGAAGATTGTTCCCTCGGAAAAAGACGAGCCTTACATCGCCCGCGCGAAGATCGAAAACATCATCGGAGACAATGCCGAACAGCAGGATTTCCTGCGCGGCCTTGAATCCGATGATAAGATCAAAGCAGTCATTCTTTATCTGGATACGCCGGGCGGTTCCGCTGCCGGCGGCGAAACGATCAAGAAACTTCTCGAAAACATTTCCAAAAAGAAACCCGTCGTGGTCAGCATGCGCAGCGTCTGCGCCTCGGCCGGCTACATGATTTCACTCGGCGCTGACCGTGTTTATGCGCTGGACGGCACCCTCACTGGCTCTATCGGCGTTATTCTTGAATCGGCGGATTTCTCGGAGCTGGCGCAAAAAATCGGCGTGAAACCTGTCGTTATCAAATCAGGCCGCTATAAAGATATCATGAGCCCGACGCGCCCGATGACCGAAGACGAGCGCGCGATTTTGCAAGAATCAATCGACAGTTTTTATAATGCCTTCGTCGATATGATTGTTGAAGCACGCAAAATTCCGCGTGAAGAGATTCTGAAAATAGCGGATGGCCGTGTGTTTTCAGGGCGCCAGGCGAAAGCGCTGGGCCTCGTCGATGCCATCGGCGGCGAAGAGGAAGCACTGGCGTGGTTGCACAAAGAACGTGGCATCGATTCCAAGCTGGAAGTCAAGGATGTAGAAATTAAGGATAAATTCGATAAGTTCCTTGACAAATTATCTGAATATGCTGGTATTGCTCCATTATCTTCTCTCACATGGAGACACCAATCTGGTTTGGTCGCCATCTGGGATCCTAGTCTTACACTTTCAGAATAACAAACATTGGGTATGAGTATTCGCCTATGACAAAGTCTCAATTAATTGCACGTTTGGTGAAACGTTTTCCGCATCTCTATCAGCGTGACGTGGAAACTCTCGTCAACACCGTGCTGGGCGAAGTTGCCAAAGGCCTCGTTGAAGGCAAACGCATCGAGCTTCGTGGGTTTGGCGCATTTTCGATTCGCCAGCGCGAGCCTCGCGTTGCGCGCAATCCGAAAAACGGCGTCTCCGTGCAAGTCGGTTCGCGTTACGCGATCTACTTCCGTGCCGGCAAAGAGCTGCGCGAACGCGTCAATAAGCTGTAATCGCTTTGCTTTCAGACGACGCGCCGGTATAGTGCCGGTATGCGCGTCCTGATCGGAAGAATTCTCTATATTTCGCTTTTTGTTGCCCTATGCGGTTTTTCCATCGTGTTTGCGCTCGAAAATGCAGCAGAAGTCAACGTACGTTTGCCGTTTCTCGATATTGCTATCTCCGCACCGCTTTTTATTATCGTGATCGGTTTCATCATACTTGGTGTCCTGCTCGGGATTCTTCTGCTAGGTATTTACGCCTTCCCAAGAATTTTCTCCTTAAAGCGAAAATTAAAAAAGCAATCCACCGAAGCTAACGCCCACCGGCAGGAAGCAACCGCATTGCGCCTTGAATCCGATTTACGTTCCTCCTATGGCAATCCAAGTTAAAATCTGCGGCCTGATACGCCCGGATGCCGTCGATGCCGTACTCAAGCATGGCGCTGCTTACTTTGGATTCGTGTTTCATCCCGCTTCACCGCGCCACCTGACATCAGAAACAGCAGGCGCATTACTTGAGCGGCTAACCTCAGAGCGGCACAAGGATACCGTTGCCGTGACCGTCAATCCTGACGATGTCTTGCTGGAAACTATCCTGAAATTGCCATTCGGTTATATTCAATTGCATGGAAATGAATCGCCAGCGCGCGTTTTAGCCATCAAAGCACGCTTTGGCAAACCTATTATCAAAGCTTTTTCGGTCAGCAGCGCCGAAGACCTTGACGCCGCCGCGCTCTATCAGGATACTGCCGACATGTTTTTATTCGACGCTAAATCTACCAATCCCGCCATGCCAGGAGGCACCGGCACCTCGTTCGACTGGTCGCTGATGCGATCCCTGAAGACGAACAAGCCCTGGTTTTTGTCGGGCGGCATTTCGCTGGCCAATATGGATGAAGCCCTAGAAGAAAGCGGCGCAAAGATGCTCGATCTTTCTTCATCACTCGAAAGCTCACCCGGAATCAAAGATGTCACTAAAATCGTCGCGTTTTTAGATCATGCCGAAGCAAAACGCTAAATCAATTATAACGTCCAATCAGCCGCTCCCCGATGCGCGCGGGCATTTCGGGCCGTATGGCGGACGCTACGTCGCCGAAACACTGATGCCGCTGATCCTGGAAGTTGAAAAAGCGTATCATGCCTGCAAAGCCGACCCCGCGTTCCATAAGGAAATGCAGCATTACATGGAGCATTACATCGGCCGCCCCAGCCCGCTATATCATGCAAAGCGGCTGAGCGAACATCTCGGCGGCGCAAAGATTTACTTCAAACGCGATGAGCTTAATCATACCGGCTCGCACAAAATCAACAACTGCATCGGCCAAATCCTGCTCGCCCGCCGCATGGGGAAAACACGTATCATCGCCGAAACGGGCGCCGGACAACATGGCGTGGCGACCGCCACGGTTTGCGCCCTCTTCAACTTGCCCTGCGTCGTCTATATGGGCGCGCACGATATCGCACGCCAGCAGCCGAATGTATTTCGCATGAAACTGCTTGGCGCGGAAGTCCGCGCCGTAGATGCCGGCAGCGGCACGCTGAAGGATGCCATGAATGAGGCGCTTCGCGACTGGGTAACCAACGTTGATGACACGTATTATCTGATCGGCACGGCGGCAGGCCCGCATCCGTTTCCGGAAATGGTGCGCGATTTCCAATCCATTATTGGCGAAGAAGTCCGCGAGCAGATGCAAAGACTAGAAGGCAAACTGCCCGATACACTTGTCGCCTGTATCGGAGGCGGCTCCAACGCCATTGGTCTTTTTTATCCTTTCCTGCGCGACGCATCGGTAAAAATGATTGCAACGGAAGCAGCTGGCAAAGGCGTAGATACCACGGAGCATGCCGCCTCGATCAACGGCGGCAAGCCCGGCGTGTTGCATGGCGCGCGCACGTATCTTCTTCAGGATGACGACGGCCAGATCACCGAAACGCATTCCATTTCAGCCGGGCTAGATTATCCTGGCATCGGCCCCGAGCATGCATGGCTGCATGATTCGGGCCGCGTTAATTATGTTTCTGTCACGGATGCAGAGGCTTTATCCGCATTTCAAACGCTAGCGCGGACGGAAGGCATTCTTCCCGCGCTGGAGCCATCACACGCCCTGGCGCATGTACTGAAGATCGCGCCTCACCTGCCGAAAGACCATCTGCTGGTGATGAATCTCTGCGGCCGTGGCGATAAAGATATTTTCACCGTAGCTACGGCGCTCGGAGTTAAGATATGAGCCAGCGCATCGCCGAGCGGTTTGCTGCACTCAAAGCGCAAAACAAAACGGCATTGATACCGTTCATCATGGGCGGCGATCCTACGCTGGAAGCATCGGTGGAAATTCTGCACGCGCTGCCCAAAGCAGGCGCTGACCTGATCGAGATCGGTATTCCCTTTTCCGATCCGACGGCCGATGGCCCCAGTATTCAAAAGGCGGGGCTTCGTGCGCTGAATGCCAAAACGACACTCGTTAAAATTCTGGAGATGGTGCGCGGATTCCGCATCGTTGACGCACATACCCCCCTTATTCTGATGGGATATTATAATCCAGTGCTGCAATATGGCCCTGAGCGCTTTGCAACCGACGCTGCCAAAGCCGGCGTTGATGGTATCATCCTCGTCGATCTGCCACCGGAAGAGGAAGATGAAATTACACCTTTCCTCGAAGAGTCCGGAATTTCCTTAGTGCGTCTGATCGCGCCGACTACCCAGGGTGAAAGACTAAAAACGCTACTGAAATCGGCAAGCGGTTTTGTTTATACTATCGCCATCAAAGGCATTACCGGCGCAGGATCGGCTGATAAGCAAGCGTTGCAGACACGCATTAAAGAATTAAAGTCTATAACCGACTTGCCAGTTGTTGCCGGGTTCGGTATCCGCACTAAAACACAAGTAGACGAACTGAAAGGCATCGCCGACGGTGTTGTGGTTGGATCGGCATTAGTGGATGCGATTGCTGAAAAAGAAACGACAAAAGAAATGCTGAATACAGTTGAAAAATTTTTAAACGGATTAAAAGCCGCGTAAGTTATTTCTTTTTCTGTTCAACATAGCGCAGTTTTTTAATAGCCAGCTCTTCGATGGATTTGCGCGGCGCGTCGTGAGCAGCCATGAACACGACCTCTTTTCCAGAAACGGCATCAATGGCCGTAACTTTTACATAATTCCCGACCCTGATCGTCTCGATATAGATTTCATTAGATGGCATCGCCGTTGAATTCCTGGATTGGCCTGACTTTTAAACGCACAATCTGATTATCCTTGCGTTCGATCACAATGAATTCATGACCGTGAAAGGAAAACATCGCCCCCTGTTCCGGTATCGCCCGCGCTTCATGAATAACCAAGCCAGCGAGCGTGGAGAACTCCTCTTCATCCGGCAGGTCCCAGTCCAGGTGCCGGTTTAGGTCGCGGATTGGCATTGTGCCAGGAAGAATGTAAGTGCCATCAGGCTGCTGCTTAACGGAAATCGACGGTTTGCGATCATGTTCATCGTGAATTTCGCCAACAATCTCCTCAATAATGTCTTCCAGCGTGATCACGCCAAGGAAGACTCCGTATTCATCGACGACCATGGCAATATGATATTTACGCTGGCGAAACGCAAAAAGCTGCTCGCGCAGCGGTGTAGTCTCCGGAATAAACCACGGTTTATTTAGCTGCCCAAGAATATCCTCGCTTGAAATCGAGGTGCCTTCCGCCTGCATAAGGCGATATAAATCCTTTACGTGCAATACGCCGATAATGTTGTCCTGATTGTCTTTCCAGAACGGAATGCGGCTGTGCGATGAATGCGTAATAGCTCGGATGATGGCGTCGGCGGACAGCGAAGCATCCACCATTTCCACCTGATTGCGGTGAATCATCACCTGCGCCACCTCGATCTCGCCCAGGTCCAGGATACTGCCGAGCATATCCCGCTCGTGCTTGACGACGCCGCCTTCCTGGTGGTGCAACTCAATCGTGCCGCGGATAACTTCCGAGGAAGTCACCAGCGGATTGCTGCTTTCCGATAAACCGAGAAAACGCAGGATATTCCGCGTGATCCAGCGATTGGCCGTATTAATCGGCGCAAATAGTGCCATCAACGCGTTAATCGGCCATGCGATCAGTAGAGAGTATCGTTCTGAATTCTGCAGCGCGAATGTCTTAGGAATGATTTCCCCAAACAGCAAAATAACGATGGTTAAAACAATCGTGACATAGATGATGGCGTTATCGCCAAACAACTTGATAGCAAAACTCGTGGCGATAGAGGCGGCAGCAATGTTTACCAGCGTATTCCCGAGAAGGATGGTACTGATAAGGTCCTCCTTTTTTTCACGCAGGCGCATTACGATGCGGGCACGTTTATTTGTCTCCGCAAGGTGGAAGATGCGCGCGCGCGATACGGTGGTTAGCCCCGTCTCCGAACTGGAAAAGAATGCGGAGCATAAAACCAGGAATAAAATCGTCAGCAGGTCAAATAACCAAGGCGTATCCATTATGCACTCATGAATTCGCTAAACGTGGCTTCCGCTTCAGCGAGAGTTACGTCCTCGGCGATAAACGCTTTGCCAATGCCTTTCAGCAAAATAAATACCAGCGCGCCATCTTTTGCCTTTTTATCCTGCAAACAGTAACTGGCAAGGCGCGCCGGATTCCAGTCCGCCTTGAAAGGCTTCAGGCTGGCCGGCAAGCCTACCGCCTTATAATGTGTAATTACACGCGTATAATCCTGTTCACTGACGAGGTTTCGCTTAACGGAAAGATGCAGCGCCATCAGGCAGCCTAATGCCACCGCTTCGCCATGAATCATCGTATCGCTATAGCCGGTTTCCTTTTCAAGTGCATGACCAAATGTATGTCCCAGATTAAGCAATGCCCGAATGCCCGATTCCTTTTCATCTTCGGAAACGACATCCGCTTTCGCTTTGCAGCACGTGGCGACAATATGCGAAAGCCCATCTTTATCACCACGCAGGGCGGCGGCGGCATTCGTTTCCAGCCAGTCAAAGAATTCAGGTTGATTGATCAGGCCATATTTAACGACTTCAGCATAACCGGCCAGAAGCTCCCGGCGCGGCAGAGTGGAAAGCGTCTGCATATCAGCAATAACAAGACGCGGCTGATAAAAACTGCCGATCAGGTTTTTCCCGTGCTGGCTGTTGACTGCGGTTTTGCCGCCGACGGAACTATCCACCTGAGACAGCAATGTTGTTGGAATTTGCACAAATGGTACACCGCGAAGCAGAATACTTGCGGCAAATCCCGCCAAATCCCCCACGACTCCGCCGCCAAGAGCAACGACCATCGTCTTGCGATCCGGATTAAAGGAAAGCATTTCCTCTAGCAGCGCCTGCAATTGCGACAGGGACTTACTTCCCTCACCCGGCATGACGGTGATGATTTCCGCTGCGATATTTTCCTTGTTGAGACTCTTAATAAAATCTTTTGCGAATAAAGATGCCGTTGTGTAGTCGGCAACGATGAGCGCACGCTTGGATGGCTGGTGCTGCTTGATCCATATGCCCGCCTTTTCCATCAGCCCGTTGCCGATAACGATGGGATAGCTTCGTTCCTTCAACGGAACTTCGACAACGTTCGTATTATCCATTGGCATGCTGTGTCTGCTCGGAACTGATGACGGGCGGTTGAACGCGATTTAAAATCATATCGACAATAGTTTCATGCGCCC
Organism: Rickettsiales bacterium; assembly: GCA_046348685.1. Taxonomy (GTDB): domain Bacteria; phylum Pseudomonadota; class Alphaproteobacteria; order Rickettsiales; family UBA998; genus JAXMDT01. The sequence continues at coordinate 17,855 of JAXMDT010000002.1, read as the reverse complement.
CGTTGTCGCTATCGACGACAATGTCCGCTTCCTGATAAATCGGATAACGCTCATCCATCAGTTTCTGCAAAATAGCGCGTTTATCGCCTTTTTCAAGCAAAGGCCTGGTGTTTTTGCGGCCAACCCGCTCAATTAACACATCTATCTCAGCGCGAAGCCACACCGATGTTGCAGATTTACCGATGACATCGCGAACTTTCGGATTCATCCAGGCACCACCGCCGGTGGCTAACACCTTAGGAATACCGTCGCTCAGCAGGCGAACGATCACACGTTGCTCGAGATCGCGAAAAATAGCTTCTCCATGAATGGCAAACAGGTCAGAGATACTGCACCCTGCCGCATCCGCAATCTCATCGTCGGAATCCTTGAAATCGACGCCCATCTTAGCGGCAAGGCGCCGCCCGATGGTAGATTTACCTGCCCCCATCAGCCCGACGAGCACTATGGTTGATTGTTTACTCATTTCCATGCACTTCTGCCCCATCGCCCCGTTGCATTGAAGGATGGACTGGGTTATGTAATCATGTATGTCTTAGTTGCACTTGGTAAGTCAAGCCTATGAGAAGGAAAAAACAAATGTCTATCGTGGTCAAGCTGGCGCTGGTCGTGGCCGTCGCTCTAATCGGATGCGTAGCCTGGCTTGGCATGCATGAGCCGTCCGCGCCCAAGCAGGCGGGCGAGATTCAGCTCGAAAGCAAGAATTTTATCCAGTAGTTTCATGCGCCTGCATTTCTGCTTTTTGCTGTTATGCATCGCGTTTATCGGCGCGGAGGGAACGGCCTATGCCGTCTCCGATATCCAGGTTTCCGAAGAACGTGCCCCCGACGTTAATGTGTTCGGCATTACGGCCAAGAACCAAGCGGCGTTAACGCTCGACGACACCTCTATCACAGCCCTCATGAGGCTCGCTAACGGCGTAGGGAAGCAGGCGCTACCGGATCTTGAGAAAAACGTTCTCGGTAATTTGATTGCCGCTCCGGAGCTTCCTAATCAGGTTCATGTACCCGACGACTGGATGATTCAGAGGCTGAGAATGTTGCGGATCATCGGCAAACCGGACGTTGCATGGAATCTGTTCTCGACGATTCCGCCCAGCCTGATGACGGAGCCGATAGCGCGCGAAGGCGTTATAACCGCCTGGATAATGAGCAAGACGGAAGCTGCCTGCGGACTCGTCGCGCAATATATCGATATGTACGGCAACACTTATTGGACGCAGCAGCAACTGGCGTGTGCCCTTTTAAAGAACAGCCAGCCACAGGTTGAGTTTTCATTGCAGCTTCTGGAAGAAACCGCTCCGAAAGATATCTCACCTGTATTAAAATCCATTGCGGAAAACAGCGTAACGCTACCCACTCTAACGTCAAAAGATGCCGATGTCATTGCACCCCTCGGCGTTTACTTAAGGCAAAATGCACATGAAGCGAGCGGCAGCCGGGCAATTCCGGTTGATTTTATCGATCAGATGCCGCTTTCGGTCCTCCCTGCCGACTTGCTGGCATGGGCGGCGCAATTCCGCGTTATCCCACTTGCCAAACGCTGCGATGCCGCCGAGACAGCGTATCTTCAGGATGTATTGAACGCGACGGCATTACGCCAGGTTTACCAGGAGGTGCTCAGCGCGCGGGCGGCCGATGCATCCATGCCACCCTACTGCACACGGGCGGCAATACTGGCGCAAATTGGCAGCGCGGCGAATCCTACCGCCAGAACCTCTGCCTTATCGCAAGCATACGAAACCCTACGGCAGTCCTTTACCGATGGGCAGACGCGCGCGTTATTGATTGAGGAATTCCGCGAGCTGTCCGGAAGACTCCCCGACCCAAGCGCGCCTACTTTCCTGCTGCTGCAGGCTGCGCTAGCCCATATTGAGCAGGGCGACCGTCAGGCAGCGGAGCGTATTGGCGATGAACTAGCTTCCCGCCGCACCATGCAAGGCCGCGTGGGAGCATACGCCGTACGTCAGGCCATCGCGCGTAGCTTCACAAATTCTTATGATACTACGCCGCCCGATATCAGCGACCTTCCGATGCCGGATGCTCAGGATAAAGCGGAAACCATCTGGCATCGCGTTCGTATAGCCGATGTGCTTGAAGCATTGAACTATCCACTACCTCCTACCGTGCGCAGTAATCAGTTTGCAGCGCCGATGCCGCCTGCTTCTCCTATAAACATTGATCTTCTCAATCAATTCCAGCAGGCAAAACTGGACGGCAACCGCCCGGCTGCCCTGCTTTACGGTATGACGCTGCTGCAATCTGCGCGGCTCGACATGACCGGTAGCAGTGCTTTGGGCCAGGTCATTGCCATGCTGAATTCATACGGTATGCAAAAAGAAACGAATATTCTTGTTACGGAATCCCTGCTGACACCGCCGCATTAATGGCTTCCGATGCTCACCTGATCGAAGAATTTCTCACCATGCTGGCTGCAGAACGGCAAGCTGCCGCGAACACGATTGCCGCTTACCGCCGCGACCTTGAAGCGATATCCGCATTCCTGCATAAGAAAAAGACAACTCTGGCCGGTGCCAGCGCAGACCATATAACCGCCTGGCTGAACCACCTTTCCGGAAAAGAGCATGTGAGCGAACGGACTGCAGCGCGCAAGCTGAGCGCTGTCCGCCAGCTTTATAAATTCATGGTCGATGAAGATTTCAGGAAGGATAATCCAACCGGTGATACGGAAGGCCCACGTCTCGGACGTTACCTTCCCGAAGTGCTATCGCATGAGGATGTTGATCGCCTGCTCGCCGAAGCCGCTGGCGACGGGTCCGCAGAAGGCGCGCGAATACACGCTTTCTTGCAGATACTTTATGCATCAGGTTTACGCGTTTCCGAACTGGTCAGTTTGAAACTCTCACATATCCAGCACATCAAAAATAAGGAGCGTGCCGCGTATCTCTATATTCATGGCAAGGGCGGCAAGGAACGCGTTGCTCCGCTGCATCCCGCCGCCTTAAGTGCGCTGGATAACTATCTGGCACTCCGCGGCCAGTTTCTTTCTAAAGCAAAAAAAGATTCGCCGTGGCTTTTTCCATCGCATGGCAAGACTGGACATCTGACAAGGCAGCGCCTGGGACAATTACTTAAGGAATTAGCATTACGGGCGAATATAGATCCTCAGAAAGTTCATCCTCATGTCCTGCGGCATTCGTTCGCAAGCCATTTACTTGCCGGCGGCGCGGATTTGAGAGTCATTCAGGAGCTCCTTGGGCATGCTGATATTTCTACCACACAAATCTATACCCATGTGGCGCAGGCAAGGCTTAAAGAGGTGGTGCTAAAAAAACATCCTTTGGCACGTAAACACTAGAGTTTCGCTCGATTTTAGATTACAAGCCTTTTATGCCGTCCTTATCAGAAAAACTCTTCGCACCGGTTTGGAAACGCAGGCACCGGCTGGTTGCATCGATACGAAAATCAGGGACCTTTTGGGCCGATGCATTGGCACGTTTTCCCATGCCTGCTAAAACCCGCGCCGCGCTGCGCGATCTCTGCTTCCTTTCTATTGAAACATTTATCCTGAATACGGAAATTTATCGCCAATGGAAGCGTGGACGTAACGGCACCGAGCGCCTCAGAAGTTTTTTTGGCGGCGAGCGCACGTTTATTCCCATGCGCCCTCAGTCCGCCCCACGCGCCCCTGCCCTCACCGACTGGCAGGCCTTGGGGCCAGAGCGCAAGCGTTCCGAGGTTTATGTCTCCAATGCACGGATTGACGTCGTTATGCCGGTTTACCTTGGCTATGCCGAAACGCTTTCAGCCATTTATACGGTGCTGGCCAGCAGCTGCGTTACTCCTTACGAATTTATCGTCATCAATGATGCCAGCCCGGAGCAGCCGCTTGCGTCCATGCTCAAGAATCTGGCGCAGGAAGGTTGGTTCACGCTGATTGAGCATCCGCAGAACCAGGGATTTCCCGCCAGCGCCAATGAAGGATTTAACCTGCACCCTGACCGCGACATTGTGCTCCTCAACAGCGATACAGAAGTGTATGGCAACTGGCTAGACCGTCTGGTTGCCGCCGCCGAAAGCGATTCGGAGGCCGGCACTGTCACGCCGCTTTCCAATAACGGCAGCATTTGCAGCTATCCCCGTTTTGCCAAGCCAACCATTGAGCGCCTGGAAGCGGATGGACAGGTTTTCGATGCGTTGACCGCCGAGGTCAATCGTCAGGTTGCAATCCGCATTCCTACTGCGGTCGGCTTCTGCATGTACATCAAACGCAGTTGCCTGAAACAGATAGGCGATTTCGACGACCGAACTTTCAAGCGCGGCTATGGTGAAGAAAATGATTTCTGCCTGCGTGCCACGCAATGGGGATGGAAACATCTGCTCGCCGCAGATGTTTATGTGACGCATCATGGCGGTGTTTCTTTCGGCAAAGACAAAGAACGCGGTGAACGCCGGGCATGGCGCATCCTGACGCGGCGTTATCCGCAGTATCGGCTGGAAGTGCGCGATTTTCTGGCACAGGATCCGCTATTTGCCGTCCGCCAGCGGCTTGATATCGCACGCCTGCAGCGTTATTCGTCCACCAATAATATTTTGATGATTCATCATACTGCGGGCGGCGGGGTGCTGCAGCATGTTCGCGGCATGGTACACATGCTGCGCGAAGAATCCGTTGGCACCTTCCAGCTGACACCGGAGCCGGACGGCTCGTTGCGTCTGTCGCATCCTGCCATTCCGCTGACGCCAAGCGCGCGATTCTCTATGGAGTTTGACCGCAGCGCGTTCTACGAGGCGGTACTAAATCTTGGAATCAACCATATTCATATTCACCATACCCTTGGCTTTCCCAATCGGTTCCTGGATTTCGTCCAGGTGCTGAGCCAGGAAATGAATGTTCGCTACGATATTACCATCCACGATTACTATTGGCTCTGTTCCTGCGTTAATCTGCTATGTGGCAAGCATATTTATCAAGGCGATCCCGATGTTATCACGAGCGAGCGTTGTATTACTCAAAACGGTGCACATGCAGATGGCCTGACTGCCTGGGAATGGCGTTTAAGGCATGCGACGCTCTTACGCGGCGCACGCTCGGTTTATGTGCCCGACCAGGATGTGCTGGCGCGTATGAAGCGTCATATCCCTGATGCTACGTATGTGCTGCGGCCTCATCCGGAGTATTTCGATAATGGCAGCAACCTTAGTTCCATCCCTCCGAAGCCGGGCGAAATCATGCGGGTCGGGCTTATGGGAATACTCAGCAATGCGAAAGGCGCCAATATCGTGGCGGCGCTGGTTAAAGATGCAAAAGCACGCAATCTTCCCATCCATTATACATTGATCGGCAAGACCGAGCATCCCGACCTGGTTAAAGAAACAGAACATTTCACGATGACGGGACATTACCGCGAGACTGATCTGGAAGACTTACTGAAAACGCATCAACCGCATCAGCTTTTCTTCCCGAGCGTCTGGCCTGAAACCTATTCCTATGCGCTATCGATTGCATGGCGCTATGGCATTCATCCGGTGGTGTTTGACCTTGGCGCACCCGCCATGCGTATCCGCAATGCGGGCGTGAATGCCGGCACGGTGATCCCGCTTGATTTTACAAACCGTATTGAAGAATTAAGCGAGCGACTACTCAATATACGCCTGCCGAAAGAAACCTTGAAACCGCGTAATCACGATTATTTCACGCTGATGGATTATTACTACGGCTTCAGCAAGCTGGAGCAAGCGCGGATGGAAAATCAATCCTAGCGCGCCGGCGCTGCGGCTGGTTGCTGGCCTGGCACTTGTGGCGGCGGCGCAACGGCAGGAGTAGCGGTTGGCGGGGCGATAACAAATGCATCTGGATTTGCCGAAGCATTACTGACTGTTTTAAGCAATCCAGCCAGTTTTTCTTTATCCGCGCCTAGCACGTTTTGAAGACTTACCGTAAAGGGTTGATTGTCGGCCGTAGCAACGATGTTACCCGTATCACGATACATCTGCATGGCTTGGAAAAAGTCGGCAGTAGATTCTTTTTCTGCGGGGCTTAATGCGGCAAACTTGGCGGCCGCCGCCTTTTTAGCTGCTTCATTATCCTGAGGCGATTTGTTTGGGTCGTCGAATGCCTTCGATGCAAGGATCGCCGCGCCAAGTGCATCGGTTTTCCCTTGATGCAGCTCAGCAATAATCGGATTCATGTCCGTACCGGAATCCGCTAGTATTCTCAGTAAACCGAATCGGGCATCCAAATCCTTGCCGGACTGATCTGCATTTTGCACCATCATGGAGCGTGCTTGTGATTCCCTTGTCTGCGCGATTTGAGGATCATTGACGCCTGGCATTGCAGGCTGGCCGGGCTGAGCGCCCTGATCCGCGCCATCCTTGCTGCTTCCCATGGCCATACATGCACATGCAATAAGCGCAATCGCAAGCATGCCTTCGGTCGTCATCCCACCTAAAATGGGCAGAAAATCTTTCGCCAGCTGCAACCAATCCGGCGTACCATCGCCATCTTTATCGCCGCCTTCGCGACCAGCGGTTTCAACCAGACCCGGTGCATTTTTTGCTGCCTGAGTCGATAAGGCAATCGCCTGCCCTGCAGTCATCGTATCGGCGCCAGGAATTTCACCTGCTTGTGCCTTGGTAAGCGTATCCCGCAATTTTTCAATTCGCTCTGCGGGAATGCCTAACTCTTTAAGGGTTTTATCCTTGTTAGCGGGATCAAGGACTTTTTGCGTTTCTTCCACGCCGAGCCTTGTAGCCAGTAGCAGACGCCCCTGCTTATCTTCCGTGCTCAAGCCCTCTTTATCGAGTCCCAGTTCCGAAGCGACACCTGACACCAGCAGCCCTTGCGCGCCATCAACATCGCGCTTCGCGTAGAGGGCCTCCGCCTCCTTGACGACATCGCCCTGGCCATGACTACGCAGATAATCTTCAATCAGCCTGAAATTATCCCGGCTCGCCTCAACCAGCTGAGTCGTTTTTTCGGCTTTATCATTCAGAAGCTCGCCAATGCGCTGTTTAAAATCACCTACCGTTTTGACATCTTTAAACAGAGCAGGATTCTGGTCAATAATGCCTTTACCATTTCCCGGATTGTTGTCCGGGTAGACTTCCGTTATCGGACGGCTATCATCACTGCTTAGTACTTCCGCAGCTTTTCCCGGCGTAAAGTGTAGTATATAGGCCGTTACAGGTGACGATAATGTTTCAGCAATATCACCATTGAATTTTCCTTCGTCTTTTAATTTATACAAGTCTTCGGCAAGACCTTCTTTATAATGTTCCTTATGGAAGAAAGCGGTAAGGAAGTTCGCTTCGTCATCTGTTTTGAGGTCAGCCCCTTTAATTTTTTCCGAGACGGCGGACAAGTCTTTTCCTTTATAGCGGTCAAAGCCTGTTGAAATATATCCAGCAACCTCGTTTCCTAGCCCCTCTTTACACTGAAACACGCCAACACATGCAGCATTACTGCGTTGTAGCGCCGGATCATCCCATCTGCTTTCCAGCCCAGCTTTATCTACCCACTCCAGGATTTCCTGGTCGGACATGCCAAGACCATACTTGGTATTCCATTCTGAAATATCCTTGTAAATACGAGCAACGCGCTGCTGTTCGCTTTCTGCTTGCTGTCCTTCGGTGTCTGCCATACGAATTACTTTCCAGTACTTTTACGCATCTTAAATGTAACATGGAACATCGCGCTTTTATGTTACATTTGCGTGAAGACTGGCAGCTTATGATTTGTTTGCGCATCAATCGGTTAACGCGCGTTTTCTACAGTTATAACTAAGCTTTCGGCCGAATATTCGGCACTAAAATCTGCTTATTCTTTACCTTTTGAATGATCTCGTTCTTCGTGCTTTCAATAAGCACATAGCGTTCAGGATTAGCGGGGTGCGAGCCACGTAGGAAAGCCCCTCTCGGATCAGCCGTCGTCATCGCGCGCCAGAGCGCTGACGCCTGAGTGATATCATACCCTGCGATCGCCATAATATACATGCCGACGTAGTCTGCTTCTTCCTCAAATTCCGGCGAAAACGCTTCTGAAGCTGTTTGCGCTCCGAGATTGCTGAGCTGTCCGCCCGTATTCAGCCCCTGGCTCTGCGCCAGGATATCCGCCAAGGTTCCGGCGAGCATACCCGCCGTCGCATTTTGCATTTTGGCATTTACATGCCCCATGATGTTATGCGCGTATTCATGCGAAAGCACGATGCCCAGCCAGTCATCGCTCTGGGCAAACCGCATCATAGCCGGCGTAACAACAATTTCCTTGCCGTTCGCATAGGCATTCAATTCCTCTTTGGGCTCCAGTTTGAATGTAAACTGACAGGAACCTGGTTTTTTGCCCATATATTCACACATCCGCATACCGGCCTGACGCACGCGCTCACCGTGCTGCGCGAGCCGCTGCTGCATGACGGCGATTTCCTGCTTGGTATACGGCGTTTTGCGGATGTCTCTCCCGACCTGCTGCAACTGGGACTTTTGATAAGCGGTTTCCTGCGAAACGGCAGCACGGTCAATTACAGGCCGTTGCGTAGTCGGCTTGGCGCAAGCGGTCACAAGCGCCAGCAATAATAAACCAGATAGCTTAATCCAATGGCGTTGCATCTTCCTGATCCTGATTGGTTTCCGGCGAGGACTGCTGTGCTGGCGCCATCGGCACTGTTTGGGTTTCTGTCATTGGTGCTTCCGGCACTTCAGCCTCTTCCTCAGGCAATGTGCACGATTCCAATATCAAATCGTAATATTGATTTTCAATATTTGTAAGGGAGCGGCTGTCCGAAAAAAGCCATCCGGAAAAAAGTTTGATGGGAGTCTTGCTGAAACTCGTTTCATAGACCTCGACCAGCGCGGCATAAACAGTCTGGTCCCCTTTCAGCAATTTCACACATTTCGACGGGTATATCTGCAGTTTGTCATAGCTGCTGAATGCACCCGCCGGAATTTCCAGCGGCGTCGTACGGCCCGATATCTTATTTATGGCGTTGAAAAAAACTTTTGCCTCGCGTGGCGCATCAGCAATTTCAGCAAAAACCGGCGCAGACATGGCCACGCACAGCGCTACTAGAATTGCAGACAATGTTTTCATTAGGGGGTCGACAGATCCAGATCGTCGCCTGACTTCTTCTCGGGAGCAGCTTCGGTTTTTTCAGCGGCAGGCGATTCATTTGTCTTATCGCCTGAATCATCCTCTTCTTTATCTACACCACCGGCACTAAATACGAATTTACCAATCAATTCTTCGAGGCTGACCGAAGATTGTGTATATTCTATCGTGCCTTGATCTTTCAACATATCATCTGAAGCGCCAGGCGTGATAGAGACGAATTTGCTGCCAAGCAACCCATCCCCGACGATTGAGGCACTCGAATCATCCGGAATCGGCGTTTTCTTGGAAAGAAGCAGATTCACTTTGGCGCGGTAGCTTTTCGGATCGAGCGCCATAGTATCCACAACGCCGATCTTGACACCGCCGACGCGGACATCGCTGCCGGCACTCACACCCGTGGCATTATCGAATAGCGCGCTTGCATGGTAGGCATCCTGTACCTGCGAGCCGACATCGCGGCCTTTGTACGCCGTATAAAAAAACCAGCCCGCCACGACAATGACGATAGCGCCCATAACGGTTTCGAGAATATTGCGATGCATGGTTATCCTTTCGGCTGCCAGGACTGATAATCAGATGTCGATAAGGCACGATTGGCCTTTTAACAAATGCCCTGGAGGAGCATAAGCGCCTTTCGTGCCAGTCAGGTTTGGTTGATGTTCTTTTTCCCAATTATAATGTACCTGCAGCATCTCGCTAGGCACATCATCGAACTTATGATGCAGCCAGCCATGCCAGAGCGGTGGTACCTTCGACGGCTCAGGAATGCCTTTATATAACACCCAGCGGCGTTCACGCGCGCCTCGCGGATTGCTGCGGCTGATGTAATAGCGATTGCCGAAATCGTCGCTGCCGACATATTTGCCGAAGAATAAGGTATGTAGGCGTGTTCCGATGGTCATAATTATTTATCGTCGTTTCCAAGCAGCATCTTAATGCCAATATAATCGGCGACAACAAGAAAAATGCCAACCGATACCGAAACAATCATATTTTCAGTGACGTTGTAAATAATCATCCCAATCGCCAGCGATACCAGCGCCGACATGAGCATCAGCTTGGGGAAATTATCGGGTGAGAGAAAACCTCCCGACATTTTCTAGTGCTCCAGGAAGCTCCGCATTTTACGCGAGCGTGACGGGTGCTTCAGCTTGCGCAGCGCTTTCGCCTCAATCTGGCGGATACGCTCGCGTGTCACAGAGAACTGCTGGCCTACTTCCTCAAGCGTATGGTCAGTGTTCATCCCGATACCAAAGCGCATACGCAGCACGCGTTCTTCACGAGGCGTAAGGGAAGCCAGAATCCGGGTCGTGGTTTCGCGGAGGTTCGCCTGGATCGCCGCATCGAGCGGCAGGATCGCATTCTTATCCTCAATGAAATCGCCAAGGTGTGAATCCTCTTCATCGCCGACCGGAGTTTCGAGCGATACCGGTTCTTTGGCAATCTTCATAACCTTGCGGACTTTGTCCAAAGGCATGACAAGGCGTTCCGCCAGCTCTTCCGGTGTCGGCTCGCGGCCCATTTCATGCAGCATCTGACGCGAGGTGCGAACGATCTTGTTGATCGTTTCGATCATGTGCACCGGAATACGGATGGTGCGCGCCTGATCCGCGATCGAACGCGTGATCGCCTGGCGAATCCACCAGGTCGCATACGTTGAAAACTTATAGCCACGGCGATATTCGAATTTATCTACCGCCTTCATCAGGCCGATATTACCTTCCTGGATAAGGTCAAGGAACTGCAAACCGCGATTGGTGTATTTCTTCGCGATAGAGATCACGAGACGAAGGTTAGCCTCAATCATTTCGCGTTTCGCACGGTTCATCGTGCGCTCGCCGCGCTGTACGTCGCCGACCATGCGCTTGAAATCGGCAATATCAACGCCGGCTTCTTTCGCCATCGTGGTCAGCTCGTCCTGTAATTTTTTGAAGCCGTCACGGGATTGCGCCGCGAAGTCCGCCCAGCCACGCCCTTTTTGCTTGGCCATCTGGTCAACCCATTTCGGATTGATTTCGTTACCCGCAAACAGCTTAATGTACTCCGCACGGTCAACGCGTTTTGCTTCTGCCATACGCAGCATTTCCATCTCGATAGTAAAGACGCGTTTGTTCAATCCATAGAGAAGGTCGGCAAGCTCTTCGACTGACATGTTGTTGAAGCGCACCGTCATCATCAGGTCGCCAAGCTCCTTACGATGCTTGTTATAATCTTTCTGGTCCTTCTCGGTGAAATCACCGTGGCCCAAAGCAGCGGCAAGACGCTGTTCCTGAAGTTTCTGCATCTTCTTGCATATCTTCGCGTATTTATCGAAAGACTCGAGAATCTGCGGCAGCAGCGCATTTTCAAGCGCGACCAAGGACAGAGGATTGTCATCAAACTCATCCTCTTCTTCCTCGCCCTCGCCTTCGGCTTTTTCCTCGTCCTCATCCTCTTCGTCGTCGTCGATCATGTCGTCTTCGAAATCGTCATCATCAAAATCGTCGTCATCGTCGCCGGATTTCTTGGCTTTTTTCTTTTTAGCTTTCTCAGCCTGCTTTTTCTTACGCTCTTCTTCCTTCTTTTTCTTTTCAGCAGCCTTACGCTCCTCTTCCTCTTTTTTCTTTTTTTCCTTTTCTTCGCGTTCTTTTTCCGCCTTCTCACGCGCTAATTTCGCAATTGCTTCAATCTTCGGCGCGCCTTCAGCCATGGCATTGCCGTTCTCATCGGTCATGCCCGCGCCGTACGTCGCATCAAGATCGATAATCTCGCGCAGGAGCAACTGGCCGGATGAAAGATCATCACGCCATTTCAGAATCTCACGCATCACGACCGGATTTTCGCAGAGCGACGAAATCAGCATTTCGCGGCCTTGCTCAATACGCTTGGCAATTTCAATCTCGCCGTCGCGCGACAGCAATTCAACATTGCCCATCTCGCGCAGATACATACGGACAGGATCGTCGGAACGGCCGCCTAAGTCTTCTTCCTCTTCCTTTTCCTCTTTTTCTGCTTCTTCGCCTTCAGGCGCATCTTCTGAAGCCACTGCCGTACCATCGTCTTCCTCATATTCCATGACGCGGCCTTTTTTGCCTGCAACGGCCTCGGCGTCAGCGTCATCGACGACTTTAATTTTATGTTGCGACATTGCCGCGATAAATTCCTCGATCTTCTCGGGGGAGAATTCATCCGGAGGCAGGTAGTCATTCAATTCGGAATACGTGATGAAGCCCCGGGCTTTTCCGTAGTCCACAAGTTTCTTCAAAATTTTTGCTTCTTTGTCGTTCATAGTCGTGTCCGGGGCTTTTCCTTTGCTTGGTTTGGTTTGCTTTGTTTTGCTATCGGCCTGCAACGCGGGCGTGCTCTTCGCGCTTTTGGCAGGTGAATTCAGCTTAGTTGGTTTTGATGACGTTTTCATGGCAGTGTGCTTTGCTGCCACCTTTGCCGGTTGCTTGACAGGTTTTTTCGCTTGAGCCGGTTTCTGAGATGCTTTTTTTATCACCGCTTTGGCTTTTGGTTTCATTTTGACAACTTTGGCAGGCGCTTTTTTGGCCGCTGGTTTTTTGGGTGCCGTTTTTTTAACAGGTTTTTTGACCATCTTTTTCGTCGCTTTCATAGGTTTCTTCGCTTTTGCCGCAGCCGTTTTTTTCGCCTTTGCAGCCGGTTTCTTCGAAGGCGCCTTTTTCTTTGCTTGAGCCATATATGACAGTCCCTGTTAGAGGTGATATATATCTGTAAACACGTAGAAAAGGCGATTCCTTAACAGCCTTTTAAGGCCTTGGCAATGTTCATGCTGCATATAGACCCATTTTCTTTAGTTTCAATGGGTATGGTGACGGATTGATCACCTTCGGGTTTTCTAGGATTCCTTGACTCCGGCGTATCCCATATTGACATGCCTGCTTTCCAGCTCGCTTTTCAGCCCCTCAATTTTATCATGGCCAGCATCTTCAAAAACCGTGAGCATGTACTGGGGGTTAGCTGACTCTTTCGTGATCAATATGAGCTCACGGCGTTCTAGCAACTGGCTTAAGACTTCGCAGGCAATCGGGTAGGCCTCATCTTCTGCTGTGTTGAATAACTGCTTCGGCAAACCATGCCTTGTCTTTTGCAAAATATCGTTAGCGACGGCTGAATATCCCTCCGATTCGATGGATGCCCACAAAGAAGATCGGTTCAGCTCTCCATTCGTGTGGATATGCAACACAGCGCTGACCAGATCCATCTCCGCCCCTTTTAACTCAGATGCTTCAAGTGCATGAATTACCCTACCTTCTTCCAGGAGAGTCGGAAAATGAATCGCAAGCGACAAAATCATGCGCTCGCATAAACCGCGCGCGTCTATCTCATTACGGATATTGAGATTGCCGCTCTTTCGCACCGCGCCGGAAAAATCTTTCTTAGCCTGCCGGACCTGCGGTGTCTTACGCAACGCCTGCGCTTGCCACAGCCGGTCTTTCATTTCCTGCTTATAGGAATGCTGAACGCTGCCATCCTGGATGCCTTGAATCGCCGCGAATAAATTCCGCTCCGCACCGGCTCGCTCCTCTGGCGTCATTAATTTCACTCCAGCGTAATGCTGATGCCAGATAACATCCACGAGCGGGATCGCCGATGCAAGAATACGCTCCATCGCTTTTTTTCCCTGCTTGTGCACAAGACTATCCGGATCTTCGCCTTCCGGCAGAATCGCAAATTTTACACTTTTGCTTGGTTTAATGAGTGGTAGAGCCATGTCCGCAACACGTTGCATGGCACGTTCGCCGGCGCGATCTCCATCAAGACAGAAAACAGGCGTATCGACCATGCGCCAGAGTATCTGCAGATGTTCCGGCGTTACGGCGGTGCCAAGCGGCGCTACAGCTGTTTTGAATCCGGCCTGATAAAGCATGATCGCATCCATATAGCCTTCGACGACAAGCAGGAGGCCGGTATGGGCAGCTTCACGCCGCGCCTGATCCGCGTTGTATAGCATCATGCCTTTTTTAAAGATCGGCGTTTCCGGCGAATTCAAATATTTCGGCGAATTCTCGTGCGCTTCCAGCTGGCGGCCGCCAAAGGCAATCACGCGGCCGGAAGAATCGCGAATCGGGAATATCACACGCCCACGAAATTTATCGTAACTGCTACCTTCATCCGGCGTTGTCAGCAGTCCGGCCTCTTTAAGCAGTGCTTCAGAAATACCTCTCTGCATCAGCGCATCTTTCAAGGCGGTACGCTGCGCGGGTGCGAACCCTAAACGAAATTGGGTGATGGTTTCCTCTTCGATACCGCGTCGCCTGATATAGTCCATTGCTCCGGAACCGGTCGTCCGACGAAGCTGCTGCGTAAACCATCCGGCGGCGGCATCCATGACTTCATAAAGGCGGTCGCTGCGCTCCATCTCTTCCTGCATGCGTGGCGTGAGCTCCGGCAGCGCCATTCCCGCTTCCCGCGCCAGCCGCTCGATCGCATCGCGATAGGATATTTTTTCGTAGTCTTTTAAGAATCCGATGACATCCCCGTGCGCGCCGCATCCAAAGCAATGATAAAACCCTTTGTCATCGTTGATCGTAAAAGATGGGGTCTTTTCATTATGAAAGGGGCAGAGCGCATGGAACTCCCGTCCGGCGCGCTTGATGGAAATACGCTTGCCGATTATCTCAGAAATGCGGAAATGGCCTTTCAGCCTATCTAAAAACTGTGACGGATATCGCATGGGGACTCAATTTCGAGAACCATCTTAGAGGAGTTTGTCAATAGGGCAAGAATGTTGAACAACTTTAATAAAACAAGGAAAAATATGGACATTGGCTTTAATAAAAAAAATTTTTATTGGTCTTTTCAAAGGGTCTTTTCTTGTTATAGTGCTTTTTAGACGCAATTTAGGCAAAAAATTCCTAGGTTTTCTGCCATTTTTCCAAGAATTTCCAACGCGAATGATGTAAACTATGCCTGTACCAACAATCAGAATCATGCAAGAGCCACTGTTTCCGCAGACTATTAAAGGCTTTACCATTGTCGTACAGCGTAACCGCAAAGCAACCCGCCTCCGCCTGAAAGTCGATCCAATGCGGGATCGCATCGTTCTAACGATTCCCCATCGCTGCACCCTCACCCGCGCCGAGGAATTTCTCAAAGAAAAGAAGTCATGGCTGACTCAGGAAATCGATATGCTGCCGCCGCGTATCCCGCTAACTTACGATACAACGCTGCCCATTCTGGGTAAGGATACCAAACTCATTCCCTCCACACGCCGCAGCCGCGTCAAGAACGTGCTGTCCATTCTGGCAACGCCAACCCGCTGCGAGGATACGGTGAAGCGTATCCTGAAGCATCGCCTGCTTGCTTATATCAAACCACGCGCCGAGCGTTATGCCGCTATGGTCGGTAAGGACATCCATCGCATTCGCCTGGTGGAAACCTCAACGCGTTTCGCCAGCTGCTCGCCGAACGGCGTTATTGCCTTTTCCTGGCGCCTGGTCTTTGCGCCACGTCCGGTGATTGATTACGTGATCGCGCATGAAGTCGCGCATTTGAGAGAGCTGCATCACGGCCCGAAATTCTGGGACCTGGTCGAAGAAATCTGCCCGAATTACGAGCGCCACCGCCTGTGGCTAAAACGAGAAGGCCTGCAGCTGTTCCGTTATGGTTCCGTGAAAGAACGTGGTTAGCGCTTAAATCCATGCTCGAGGGCAGCTCTTGCCGCAACGACATCTATTCTATTTATTTTAGGATCATGCCTGACAGTGTCGCAAATTGCACAAAACGCACGGTTGAATTCTTTATCATAATCATTAGCAACTTTGTCAAACGCCAGAGCAGCGCCCGCCACTAGTATTCCGCTTCCTGCCGTAAGGCCGAGCGCCATGCCACGATAAAAGCCCAACTCTTTTTCGGAAGGCTCATGAAACGGCGGCGGTATAAAATCTCGAAAATCACCTACCAGCATACTACCCGCCGCAGCAACCTCAGCTGCAGCACGTAAAAACTCGCGGCGATTTAGTGTCGCCTGATAGCTTCCGCCTGTTATATCATTCTTAAAAGATCCTATAAAAGATGGCTTGGCTGAACCGTAAATATTTTGCTTCGCGTCAGTAATGATTTCAATCATCTGCTCTTCAGGCACATTCATCCTTCTTGCGATTACTTTCCAAGCGTCTCTTCGTGAATGTTCGTCGATATAATATTGATTGGCTGCCCTTATAAAATTAGTTAAGCCATCCATCCCCAGATGGCGGTGCACGGATGCGAATATAGCCGCAGGCAATGCTGTTTCTTTTACGAACTCGGCATTTGCTTTAGATTGATATTTACGCGTTGCCGCGTCGATTGCTTTTTCATTCCAGCGCTGCAGCAGACCCTCGCAATGCTGCTGCAGAAAATCATGATGAGAGACAATGATGTCTCTATAACTATCACAAACCATCTGCGCTTTTTGTTTATCCGTGAGATGATTGGTTTCTACATTGAGATTCTCAGTAACAGAATCCCATTCCCTTGCCACCACAGCCGGTAAATCGATTCCGGTATTTTCCATAGTAATTTTTTGCGCTGCGACGTCCCTCAGCGCGACAAAAGCAGGTGTTGCATATCGACTTGATAGCGACATGAAAACCAGTACGCTCGCTTGCTCCGGCGTAATCTTTTTGGGCAGAGATTTTTGGTAATATGTCTTTAAATAGACCAAATAGTTTTGAAAGCCTGCTGATTTACTATGTTCTTCTACATTGAGCACTTAATGCACCTTTTGTTCTTTTTTTTAGAACAAAGCATAGATTGGCAGTGTGCAGTATGAACGTTTAATGAAATTAGCTACGGCGAGTCACCACGTATTCCGCGAGGTGGCGGAGATTTTCTGCTTTTTTATCAAACGGCTTGATATGGGCCACCGCCTGGCGTGCGAGAATGTTAGCCTGTTCGCGGGCGCGTTCAATGCCCAGCGTTGCCACTAAAGATGCTTTGCCGCGCTTACTGTCCTTTTTAACATTCTTACCGACTTCCTCGCGTGTGCCTTCCGCATCCAGCAAATCATCCGTGATCTGGAACGCAAGACCGATATCATGTGCATAGCGGGTCAATGCATTGCGCAAAGGGGTCGCCGCTTTACCGAGAATAGCGCCCGCTTCACAGGCAATTGCAAACATTTCACCCGTTTTCAAGCGTTGCAAACGTATAATCTCATCGACGCTGAGTTCTTTATTTTCTGACTCCAGATCGAGCATCTGGCCGCCCACCATACCGCGGCAACCTGCCGCTTTCGCCACAGCCCAGATCAGTTCGCAGCGTACCGCCGGATCGGGGTGCACGTCGCGGTCGGCCAGCATTTGAAACGCCAGCGCCTGCAGCGCATCCCCCGCCAGAATTGCGGCAGCTTCACCGTAAGCGATGTGGCAGCTTGGCTTGCCGCGGCGCATATCGTCATCGTCCATCGCCGGTAAATCGTCATGGATCAGCGAATAGGTATGCACGAATTCCATAGCGGCAGCGGCATGGAGCGACGCATCGAGCGAAACGCCGAAAAGGTTAGCGCAGGAGACGGTCAGAAACGGACGCAAGCGTTTCCCGCCGGAAAGCGCGGAATAGCGCATTGCTTCCATAACTTTCGCTTCGCCGCCAACAGGCGTGCGTTCTGATATTAGATTCCGGTCTTTCAAAGAGATTACGTTGCAGGACATGCCATCCGGATGCGGCAGCAACTGATCCATTTTTTTCAATAGCTGTTCGGAAACGGTGGCAAGCGCATCCTGCAGATCAAATACACCTGGGCTTTTCTTTATCACGTATTCCTCCGAATCATTTATTCCTCCAAGGGCGCGAGCGCCAGC
>JAXMDT010000001.1:0-290591 GCA_046348685.1 Rickettsiales bacterium | reverse complement strand
GCTTCGAGGTCAACGCACCGACCGGGCAGAGATCGACGATATTGCCGGAAAGCTCAGAGCCAATCGCTTTTTCAACGTAGGTCGTGATTTCCATGTCCTCACCGCGACCTGTTGCGCCGAGATCGGGAACACCCGCCACGTCGGAAATAAAACGGACGCAGCGCGTGCAATGAATGCAGCGGTTCATTTCCGTTTTAATGAGCGGTCCCATATATTTGTCTTCGACCGCACGCTTGAATTCATGGTAGCGACTGTGGCCATGTCCGTATGCCATCGCCTGGTCCTGCAGGTCGCATTCGCCGCCCTGGTCGCAGATCGGGCAATCGAGCGGATGGTTGATGAGCAGAAACTCCATCACCCCTTCCCGCGCGCGCTTCACCATCGGTGTTGCGGTAAACACTTCCATATTTTCGGCAGCGGGCAACGCGCAGCTTGCCTGCGGCTTCGGCGGCCCGGGTTTCACTTCGACGAGGCACATGCGGCAGTTACCAGCGATATGCAGCTTCTCGTGATAGCAGAAGCGTGGAATTTCAACGCCCGCCTGCTCGCACACCTGGATGACGGTCATCCCCGGTTCGAATTCAACTTCCTGTCCATCTAGTTTCAGTTTTGGCATAGGCTCCTACGCTGCCCTTCTTGAAAATTCATCGATGCGGCGTTCGATTTCCGGGCGGAAATGGCGCACGAGGCCCTGCACCGGCCACGCGGCGGCGTCACCGAGCGCGCAGATCGTGTGACCTTCGATACGGCCCGCGATATCCAGCATATGGTCGATGTCCTCGCGGCGGGCATCGCCCAACACCATGCGTTCCATCAGGCGCCACAGCCAGCCCGTACCCTCACGGCACGGCGTGCACTGGCCGCAGGATTCGTGCTTATAGAATTTGGAAAGCCGCGCGATGGCTTTCACTATGTCGGTCGATTTATCCATGACGATCACCGCCGCAGTTCCAAGACCAGATTTCACTTCACGTAGCGAATCGAAGTCCATCAGCACCGTATCGCAGATCGATTTCGGGAGCAGCGGAACGGATGAACCGCCCGGAATGATGGCGAGCAGATTATCCCAGCCGCCGCGCACGCCGCCCGCATGTTTCTCGATCAGTTCTTTTAGCGGAATACCCATTTCTTCTTCGACGTTGCAGGGCTTGTTCACATGGCCTGAAATGCAGAATACCTTGGTGCCAGTATTATTCGGACGGCCAATCGCCGCAAACCAGTCGGCACCCCGGCGCAGGATCGTCGGCACCACCGCAATCGATTCTACGTTGTTCACCGTTGTCGGGCAGCCCCAGACGCCCATACCCGCCGGAAACGGCGGTTTCAGGCGCGGCTGGCCTTTTTTACCCTCCAATGATTCGATGAGCGCCATTTCACCGCAAATATACGCCCTGGCACCGCGATGGACAATAATATCGAAATCATAGCCCGAACCGCAGGCATTTTTGCCAAGCAAGCCTGCTTCATAGCATTCCTGAATCGCATGCCTTCGAGATGGTTGGCCTGGGCAAATCACCGCGAATATAGCGCCAGGCAAGCGCCGCAACAGCGCGAATCGCATAACCGGCGATGAGACATCCCTGATCGCTTGTGCGGATCGTGGCGCATCATGTCGCGGTCTTCGTATTCCAGGCCCTTCGTCGGCATTGACCACAAGGTAGGATGGCCGGCCATCCGATTTCTGCATGAACGACCATTTCATTCCGGTCGAGAACCCGCGCCGCCGCGACCACGAAGGCCGGATTTTTTCACCTGCTCGATGATTAATCTCGCCCCAGCGCCATCAGCGCGTTTTTTTTTAATTCCACTTCGCGCGATCAGGCACCAGCCAGCGTCCAGTCATCGAAGCCGTAGAGATTCGTAAAAATGCGGTCCTTATCCTGAAGCATTATTCTTATCTTCCCCGGAACGTTTATTGGATGATTCTTTCGTGTAGCGCTTATTACCGCGGCGCTCCCCGCACGTTTTCAGCCGCAGCTGGAGCCGTCTCCGGAGACAGTTGCTGTTTTAGACGTTTTTTTAGGTTCCGGTTTTTGCAGGCGAGCATCGCGCCGCCTTCCGGCTCCGAGCTGACACGGCTGTTCTGAGGGCCTGACGGCGGCTCCGCTCCCGAAGAAAATGCTTTCAGTAATTCCTTGGTCGATTCCGCGTTCAAATCTTCGTAAAAAAGATCGTTTACCTGCATCATCGGCGCATTCACGCAGGCGCCCAGGCACTCAACTTCACTCAGCGTAAATTGGCCGTCCTGCGTCGTTTCACCGAAGTCGACGCCAAGGTGCTGCTTGCAGGCAGACGCCACTTCGTCCGAACCGCGCAACCAGCATGGCGTCGTCGTGCACACCTGCACGTGGTATTTGCCGACCGGCTTCAAATTATACATCGTATAAAAAGTTGCCACCTCATAGACACGAATGGGCGCCATATCGAGCATCTCGGCTATGTAATCCATTGCCACTTTTGGAATCCAACCAGCGTTCTGACGCTGTGCGATATAAAGCAGCGGCATCACCGCGCTTTGCTGCCGGCCTTTTGGATATTTCGCGATGTGTTTTCTAGCCTCCTCGAGGTTTTCCTCCGTGAAGGCAAACGCCGCGGGTTGCGGCACATCGTCAAACATTTTTCCGTGTGAAAGCGACATTAGCGGTCAATCTCCCCGAATACGATATCGAGCGTGCCAATGATCGCCGAAACGTCGGCGAGCATGTGGCCCTTAGTCATAAAATCCAGCGCTTCGAGATGCGCAAATCCCGGTGCACGGATCTTGCATTTATACGGCTTGTTCGTGCCATCGGCGATCAAATAGACTCCAAACTCGCCTTTGGGGGTTTCCACAGCCGTGTAGGTTTCTCCTGCTGGCACGTGATAGCCTTCCGTATAGAGCTTGAAGTGATGGATGAGCGCCTCCATCGATTCCTTCATCGCAGCGCGGCGCGGCGGCCAGATTTTCCGGTTGTCGGTCGCCACCAAGCCACCCGGCAGTTTCTCAATGCATTGCTTGATGATTTTGAGGGATTGCCGCATTTCTTCCATGCGGCAGAGATAACGATCAAAGCAGTCACCGTTTTTCCCGATTGGAATATCGAAATCCAGCTCACCGTAGATTTCATAAGGCTGTGATTTACGCAAATCCCACGCGATTCCTGATCCGCGGAGCATGGGACCGGAAAAGCCCCACGCCAGCGCGTCTTCGGCGGAAATAACGCCGACATCCACCGTGCGCTGCTTCCAAATACGGTTCTCGGTAAGGAGGCCATCGACATCATCGATTATAGGCATGAAGCCTTCGCAGAACTTCAAGATATCCTCTTCCATGCCGGCAGGAATATCCTGTTTCAACCCGCCAGGACGGAAATAGGCCGCATGGAACCGCGCTCCGGACGCACGCTCATAAAACTCTAGGATTTTTTCACGCTCTTCGAACATCCAGAGCAAAGGCGTCATTGCGCCAATATCAAGCGCTTGCGTTGTGATATTAAGCGTATGGTTTAAGATGCGCGTCAGCTCCGCGAAGATAACGCGAAGGTATTTAGCACGAAGCGGAATGTCGCACCCAAAAAGCTTTTCGACAGCGAGCGCGAAGCAATGCTCCTGACACATAGGCGACACATAATCGAGACGGTCGAAATACGGCAGCGCCTGCAGGTAGGTTTTATGCTCGATCAGTTTTTCAGTGCCGCGATGTAAAAGACCGATATGCGGATCGGCACGCTCGACCACCTCGCCGTCCATCTCAAGCACGAGACGCAACACGCCGTGCGCCGCCGGATGCTGCGGTCCAAAGTTGATCGTCATGTTTTTGATTTTGGTATCGGTCATGACGCCTTCTCGTCTCCGGGCAAAGCGTAGAAACCGCCCTCCCAAGGGGAAAGGCTATCGAAATTGCGATAGGCCTGCGGCAGCTTCACCGGCTCGTAGACAACGCGCTGTTGCTCCGGGTCGTAACGGAGCTCGACATATCCGGTCAGCGGAAAATCTTTGCGAAGCGGATGACCGTCAAACCCATAATCCGTCAGAATTCGGCGTAAATCAGGATTACCTGAGAAAAACACGCCGTACATGTCCCATGCCTCACGCTCAAACCATCCCGCCGTCGGATAAATGGAAACAATGGATGGCACCGGCGTCACCTCGTCCGTTGTGACCTTCACACGAATGCGCTGATTATGCTTGATGCTAAGCAGATGGTAGACGACTTCAAAGCGTTCTTTCTTCGCGGGATAGTCAACGGCAGTAATATCCATCAGCTGCTTGAACATGCAATGCGCGTCGTCATGAAGCTGGGACATAACCCGCACCAGGGCGTCGCGCCCCACATAAACCGTTAATTCATCCATGTAGATGTTCTGCGAGACAAGGCTTTCCGCCAGCATCATCTCCAGGTAATCACCTAATTCCGCGAGCGTTTCTTTCATCGCTTTATCGTCCCCGTACGGCGAATTTTCTTCTGCAGCTGAAGAATGCCATACATGAGCGCCTCTGCCGTTGGCGGACAGCCCGGCACATACACGTCCACCGGCACGATACGATCGCACCCGCGCACCACGGAATAAGAATAATGGTAATAACCGCCCCCGTTTGCGCAACTTCCCATGGAAATCACGTAGCGCGGCTCCGCCATCTGATCATAAACCTTCCGGAATGCAGGCGCCATTTTGTTGCACAGGGTCCCCGCGACTATCATAACGTCGGACTGACGCGGGCTTGGGCGGAAAACGACTCCGAAGCGATCCATGTCATAGCGGCTGGCTGCCGCATGCATCATTTCCACCGCGCAGCACGCAAGACCGAACGTCATGGGCCACAGCGAACCGGTACGCGCCCAGTTGACCAGCTTATCCATGCTCGAGACGACAAACCCCTTGTCACCGAATTCCTGAAAGACATTTTTCAGCAACGCGTCCTGCTCTGCCCCCGGCGGCAGCACACCTTGCGGCTGTGATGGCTGAATTATTCCCACTCCAAGGCTCCTTTTTTCCATTCATAAACGAAGCCGATGGTCAGGATGCCCAAAAAAAGCATCATCGACCAGAATCCGAAAGCACCAATATCTTTGAGTGCGACCGCCCACGGAAATAAAAACGCGACCTCAAGATCAAATATAATGAATAAAATTGCGACAAGGTAGAACCTGACATCAAATTTTCCGCGCGCATCTCCGAACGGCGCGAATCCACACTCGTATTGCGATAGTTTTTCATTGTCCGGCTTGCGCGGCGCGACGATGACCGGCAGCAGAACCATTACCGTGGCGAGCCCAGCGGCAATGGCCAGAAAAATCAAAATCGGAAAATAGGATGCGACGACGGATTCCATAACTCTTGGCACGGTTTAGGTAATCACGCATCGATTATCAATAAAAAAGAGCGTTGACAATTATTCGAACGTTTTTATTTCAAAGTTTGTGGTAACGCCCTGCTATGCCATTACAGCAACTTTATAAGCCGTATCCACACACTCGTAGTGCGTGCCTAGTCCCTTTAGCGAATCGATGCCAATGACCGCAAGCTTTCCTGCATCATCTGCAGGCAACGCCATAAACGCCTTACCATTTTCTTCCAAAGCGAATGGCTTGCCTCCTATGTTTTCGAATAGATTATAGATATGAGATTGCCGAACCGCTTCCGCGCCGCCAAAAGGCATTGAGTAAACAATATTATTTTTTTGTGTAAATTTTCCACCGAAGCTTGATAGTGCCGCCTGAACCTTGTCAATTTTTTCGAGTAGTTCCGGCGTTTCTTTTTTGCGCATAATGATCCGCATAGCAGGGATAAAGCCGACTTCCGCCATGCGTTCAATGCCTTGCTCGTTCACTACCATGCGGCGGATACGCCCGTTTTCTTCTTCAATATCGAACAACCCTCTCCCAAAGCCAAAAGCACCAAGACTCCCAAAAGGGTTAGCAATAAAAACTTTTCCGTAAGAACTACCGTCATAAATAAGCTGGCCATCCCTTTCTCCAAAAATACTCCCTAATGTAGCAAGTATTCTTTTTGCATGCGATGTGAGCGGCGCTTTAACTTTAATCAATTCCCATGCAGATGGCTGTTTTCCTTGTGGCTGCACGCCAGTAACAACCGTGCGCGGCTCGCCGATGACATCGGCGATAAAGTTGACCGCCTTGTGCTGACGTAAGTTAGCATGATCGGCAGGCTTGATAACAAATGTAATCGTATGACCAATGCTGTCGACAGCCAAATTAGTCACGCCAAGAACGTTAGGAAGAATGTAAAGTCCGTCACAATATCCCTGGCCGTTACTAAAACCGAGCCTGACTTCCTTCCATTGGTTGCCAATATCTCGTATCGAGTGCCGTACTCTAGTATTAAGAAAATCAATCTGTTCTGGCGCGAGCGACATATATTTTTCTTTTTTTGCGATGTTTTACCATGCAAAAAACTTGCAGCAGCTAAAAACAGCTTGTTGTCAACAAATTGTCATAAAATGGGATTTAGAAAACGTTGTTTGCTTTTAGTTCGTATTTTCCAGGAAGCACCGAGCGATCAACTTCCATCATATGGTCGCCCACGTTACGGTTATCCATAGCCGTCTGGAATTCATCTGAAGTATCAATTCGCACCACACGGCTCGGCATAGAGAGCAATGCAACATTTTTTACCGGTTGCAATACGCGCTCGAGTGTTAGAACGTGAAATGAAACGCCTACTAAGGTCATGAAAACGTAGGAGTAAATGCGCGTTTTGTGCCAGTGCATGATAATGTTTATCCTACCATTAATTATATTCTTACATAATTAATAAGGAATTAATAATATTTAATTTTTTGTGCATTTTTCTAAGCATGATGTATTCGTAAGTTGCCTTGGATTCGTATCTGGACATAACCCACGCTATACGATAGACCATCCGCCTCCATATTTGGAACATGTCGGGGAGTAGCGCAGTCCGGTAGCGCATCTGGTTTGGGACCAGAGGGTCGCAGGTTCGAATCCTGTCTCCCCGACCATCATTCTTATTCCGAAATTTACTAAAATATCTCAGAAATTGCACGTTGCAGTGCGAATTATACTTATTATTTAATAATTTATGCGATGCAGCATGATTTGTTAACTTACGCTTAATTTTTCCTGCCTAGGATGATTTTTCCACGACGAAAAAGAGGATGAAAAGTCCCATGCCACATACAAAAGAAAGTGTTTCCTTCCTTATTGCCGAGAACCAGAGAGAAAACCGCGTTCAGGCATGGCAAAGCATTGCGACATGTAATTTTATTCGCGCTGAGAAATGGGCGACCACTGATCTGGCGCATTCTCTCGGACGTTTCGCCAAGCAGCGTCCGGACATTGTGTTTATTGCCGACCAGTTACACAAGGAGAGTACCCTAGATGCAATCCGAATCATGATGAAGCTTGATCCGCAATCCTTTATTGTCGGGATGTTGCGCACACCGGACGTTGCATTACGTAGCGCCATGGTTGACGCCGGCGCCATAGGCATAATCTACAAACCATTCTCACAGCTAACCGTGCATCAGGTAATTGCGTCATATCTTGAGTATCGCAAACGCCTATGGTCTACAGACGAGAAGGAAATCCGCAATCAGTTAGAGCCTATTCAGAACACATATCGCCAAGTGCTTACTTATTTAGAGCGTGAAATTATTAGCCAGCATTCTGAACTGGTGCGCTAGCCTTTAAGAGCAGGATTATGCGAATGATGCCTGTTTCACTTACACCTTCGCGATAACTAACGATCCTGTCTGCCCGGTTGATGCGTCAAATTCTGATGGATGTTACCGGTCTGCCCCTCTTCATCGAGATTATCGATAACCATACTTTTGTTAAAATTCTTTTGTTCCGGCTTGTGGTGTTTTGCTACTTTTTTGCTCGTGCGATTACTCATAAATCCTCCCGTTAAGTGAGGATATTATGCTAAACCTACCGGAATAAAGATAACACACTAAACATCTGAGAAGCCGTAAACCAATGATAAATATAGCAGGTCTAGTGGGATAACGGCAAATATGGTATATTTACTGTACAATATGAAAACATATTACTGTTTTTCAAATATCATATTTTTGGTCTTATCCTTTTTTATAATTTTTTTTCTTATAGATTTCCTTATTTTTAGGCTCATGCCGTACGCGCAAGATGGAATAGTAACTCAAGCAAAAATTTTACGTGATTACGTTGAACCTAATTCAAGTAATCCTAAAAGAATAAAACGATTCATTGACTACGAGTATTTTGCACAAAATAAGCGATATATTTTTAAGCACTACAATGTAACTCCTGACTGCCGAAAAGGTGAAACAAGCAGTTGCACTGTAGATAATTTAACAAAAAGCAGCTGGATTAATTTAAAGCCGGAAAATACGTTTGACATCTTCTATCTTAAACAAAACCCAAAAGTGCATCATGTTTTAAATGAGGAGCATCCCTTTTATTTTATATTCTGTTCTGCGCTTTTAGCACTCATTCTGATTTCATCGCTGAAATTCTTTGAGAATAGATATTTGTCGCAATTTGAGTTTCATGTTTCTGTAGCAGCAATATTAATGATACTAGCTGCATTTAATATATACCTGTCGCACTACTATAAAGTTTCGGGCTTTTCAAAAAGTATTAGCATAGCTGAAATCAATGCCATTTTTATAAGCATTGCCCTCATAACTTTATTTAACCTTGCTAACATTTGGCGTCAGAAGGAAACAGCGGTCGCTCAAGTTTACATCCAATCTATGTTTCGGAAACCAACAAGTGGTTTGCTAAGCTTATATTTCTACAATCTGTCCTATGAGTTTAAAGATAGTAGCGGTAAAACCCACACCGGAATTTTTAATCCATTAGTTTTTTTTAAACCTATCAATCACGTGGGAAAAACATTTACAGTTATGTATCCAAAACAAAACCCGAACCGACTTATTCGTTTAACTGTACCTCGCTAGTTGGCTCTTATTTGCTGGAAAAGGTGTGTCATAAGAGCAACCGCAAGAATAGGCGAAAATAGATTAAGAATCGGCAACGTACTTGCGAACGCAACAACAAGCCCTGCCATCATCACTTTCCAGCGGTTTTGACGAAAGAGAGTTTTACCTTCTTTCACATCAAGGTGACGAATTGTCACCATCTCGAAGAATTCACGCCCTAATAAATAAGAGTTCAACGTGTAGTAGGTCACGACATTGATCAGCGGAATAAAGTAGAGTGGGATGCAAATCAGGTTGAGCGCAATGGCAGTAGCGGCGAATGAAATTCCGCCTTTGATTTCCTGCCAAAGGGACACCTCTCTTTTTTCCGTAATATTATACTCTAAGCGTTCAATGCGCTCGGCTGCTGCATCGGCAAAAAAACTCGCAATTAGCACGGTCGTGACAGGAAATAAAAACCACGCCAAGATAAAGCCAACCGCGCCAGCCAGAATATCCACCGTGGTATCCATCCAACCTGTCGTCAGGATACTGGTCGCGCCAAGTATCCACGTAATCAATCCCAGCAGTAACGCAAAACCCAAAATGGAAAGACCTGCCGTCCAACCTGCCAGCGTCAGGATCGGCCTGGAGAAAAAGGAATCGATAGCTTTGGCGATGAGTTTCATAATTAGTGAATTTCTCCCCAGTTCGATCCCAAGCCGGTTTCAACAACTAATGGCACCGAAAAATATGCAGCTGATTCCATGGCTTTTTTAATCAACAGCGGCATTGTCCCCTCTTCGCCTTCGGCAATTTCAAACAATAATTCATCATGTACCTGCAGGAGCATGCGGGAACGCGCCTGCCTTTCTTTTAGCAAACGCGCTACGTCGACCATCGCACGCTTGATAATATCCGCGGCACTGCCCTGCAGCGGCGCGTTGATCGCCGCGCGTTCGGAAAAGGCCCGCATATTCGGGTTTTTGTCATTAATGCCCTTCACATAGCAACGGCGGCCAAACAAGGTCTTTACATAGCCATACGTACGCGCCTCCACTTTTGCACGCTCCATATAATCCTTGATGCCCGGATATTGCTGGAAATATTTCTCGATATAATCCGCGGCTTCCTTACGGGGAATGCCGAGCCGGGTTGCGAGGCCATGCGCGCTCATGCCATAGATGATGCCGAAGTTAATCATTTTGGCATTTCGCCTGAGGTCGCTGCTTACCTGGTCAATCGGCATACCGAACATCTGGCTCGCCGTTACCGCGTGAATATCCCGGCCTTCCTTGAAAGCCTGCTTCAGTGGTTGAATATCCGCGACATGCGCCAGCAGCCTGAGCTCGATCTGTGAGTAATCCGCCGACATTAGCTGGTAACCCTTATCCGCGATAAAGGCGCCGCGAATCTTGCGTCCCTGTTCGGTGCGTATTGGAATATTCTGCAGATTCGGATTGGAGGAGCTGAGCCGTCCAGTCGTTGTCAACGCCAGGGCATAGTCCGTGTGGATGCGGTCATCCGCGCCGGCGGCACGAACGAGTGCGTCCGTATAGGTGCCTTTAAGCTTGGAAAGCTGCCGCCAATCAAGGACTTTCTGCGCAATCATATGTCCTTCAGCGCCGAGGGTTTCCAAAATATCCGCATCCGTGGAGTAAGCCCCCGTCTTGCCGGATTTTTTTCCGCCAGGCAATTTCATTTCATCGAAGAGCACTTCCCCTAATTGTTTAGGTGAGCCGACATTAAAGGCTCTGCCCGCCAGCCCATAAATCTCCTGCTCCAGTGTTTTCATCGTGCGCTCGAATTCGTCGCCGAGCTGCATCAGATAGCTACGGTTGATTTTGACACCTGCCGCTTCCATGTTACTCACAATCGCAGGCATAGGGCGTTCAATCGATTCATAGAACGCAATCAGTTTTTCGCCCATCAAACGCTGCTTCAATGTGTCATGAAGCTCATAAAGCGCATTGGCGCGCTGATTCATTTGGAGATCAACATCGGAGGGCTTGGAACGCACCAGATATTTATCGAACTGATGCAGCGTCATTTCACATTCGCGCGCGACTGTTTCCTCGAAATCATGGCCGTAAAGCCCCGCCCCCAGCGCATAGCTTAGTTGCATGGCATCTTCATATCCGTGAATCGACGCATAAGGAGCAACACCATGTATCAGTGCTTTTACATCATGCGCCACTTTCAGCACTCCCGAATGTTCCAGCAAAGCCTGCAGCACGCCCAAAACCTGCTTTTTTTCAAGCTGGCCTTCCTGACGGACTACACCGGTTTTTTCACTTACAGAAAATAAATCCTGCGCTTCCGATGTCGTTTTCTCTTCCGAATGATTAAATGGCACATAAGCGGTTTGCTTAGCGGTCGCCATGACCATGCCCAGGCAAGGTTCATCCTGTGCTCCAACTATTTCCAGCGCGATCTTACCTTCATCCACGGCGATGCGAACAAAACGATCCAGCGCATCGAGCGTTGTGATAAGGCTGCCTTTTCTTTCCTGCTTTTCTGGTGCAGTGACCTCTGTCTTCACGGCAGCAACTGGCGAAAATCCGCCTGCCGTACTAGTGCCGAATTTCTTACTCATTCGCTCAACCAGCGAGGTAAAGTTCTGCTCGCGCAGGAAGGATATAAGTTTTTCGGAATCAAGCGCTTTCATTTCCAGTGCATCAAGTCCGATAGGCAAGTCGCAATCGAGGCAAAGCTTGACCAGTTCTTTGGAAAGCCGCGCATTGTCTGCATGCTGGATAATGACTTCACGGCGTTTGGGTTGTTTTATTTCCTGAGCGTGTTCCAGCAAATTTTCCAGCGTTCCATAGATGCCTATCAGTTCGGCAGCGGTTTTTGGGCCTATGCTCGGCACACCAGGTATATTATCCGAGCTGTCACCGATCAGGCTCATGACTTCGACGACTTTGTCGGGCGTCACACCGAATTTTTCCATCACCTGCTCAGGGCCGATGGCCTTGTTTTTCATGCCGTCATATATGCTTACACCATCACTGATCAGTTGCATCAGGTCTTTATCCGAAGATACAATGATGACTTCGAGTCCCTGCTTTTTCGCCATCGTTGCATACGTCGCAATTACATCATCTGCTTCGAAGTTCTCCAGCTCAATGGAAGGCAGCGTCATGGCGATGACGGCATCACGCACCAGCGCAAACTGCGGAATTAAATCCTCTGGCGGCGGCGGACGGTTCGCTTTGTATTCCGAATACATATCATTGCGGAATGTCTTTCTACCCGCATCGAAAATCACCGCCATATGACTGGACGGCATGGCATCGCGCAGTTTCAGCAGCATGTTGATGAAGCCGTATACGGCACCGACCGGAGTGCCATCCGCGCGCGTCAGCGGTGGCAACGAATGGTAGGCGCGGAAAATAAATCCGGAACCGTCGATGAGAATAAGGCGTTTTGGATTGGACATGGCTGCGATACGAGTTAGAACATCTATATAGAACTCGCAACGTGTAACGCAAATTTATGCTCACAGGCCCTGAACAACCTCCTATTTCCGGCGCAACGCCCAAACAATTACTGATTTTCCTGCACGGCGTCGGCGCGGACGGCAATGACCTTTTTGGTCTGGCCCCGATGTTTGCCGAAACCTTTCCGGATGCGTACATCGCCTCGCCCAATGCGCCGCTGGCCTTCGATATGGCACCGTTCGGCTATCAATGGTTTTCACTGCGCGACTACACGATGCCCGCCATGCTCGCCGGCGTGCAGACCGCTGTGCCGCATCTGAATGCTTATATCGATGCGATGCTCAAAAAAACGAATGTGCCGATCAGCAAGCTTGCTGTGATCGGTTTTTCGCAAGGCACGATGACCGCACTTTACACGCTGATACGACGCGTCGATAGCTGCGGTGCGATTGTCGGATTTTCCGGTGCTTTGATTGGTGCAGAGCAACTGGCAGTAGAAGCCAAAGCAAAGCCTCCCGTTTGCCTGATACATGGCGAGATGGATACGGTTGTTCCCTTTGGAGCAATGGGTATGGCCGAAACGGTACTTAAAAACGCAGGCCTTTCGGTGGAATCGCATGCCCGCCCCGGATTGCCGCACGGCATCGACCCGGAAGGCATTGAAATCGCCAAGAAATTCCTAAAGAAGCATCTTGGATAATAGCTTCATCAAACGGTAATATGTAAGAGCTATACTTTTCTTATGGTCGGCGTTCCTTTAAAAACTGGCGGTTCAGGATCGGGAAGCTCTACGGGTTCAACATGGCTCGGCAGCATCATGTATTATGGTGCAGAGTGGTGGGGTACCAAAGAAACCGATGGCTTTTTAACCACGCAAAGGCGTGAGGCTCTATTAAATGCTTTATCTCCAGAAGAACAAGCCCAGGTCAAAGAGTTTGAGCAGAATGCTATTAGCGGACTTATAAAAGGTTTTGAGGAAAAAGAACCGGGCAGCAGTAAAATCACTGCACTAAAAGAATACCAGTCACGCAATACAGCACCGGGTATTATTCAAGATATCGCACTGGAAAGCGTGTCTACTGCTAAACAGCAAGGTGTAACTGAATATGGATTTATTGATTATGCTAGTAAGATAATCAATGCAGTCGTCGCTTATTTCACTGGTGAATCACCAAAAATCTACGCGCAGGAAAAGTTAGGTATTATAGGTGCTATACAGGCAAATATTGCCGAGCAGAATACGGGGCCTTTCGCCGATGCTTTGTATAAAAACATTATGGCACATGCAGCGGAGAAAGGCAGTACAACAGAGCAAAAGCGTATTGAAGACCTTGTTAGTAAAAACGATCTGACACGTGAGGTATTTACTACTATAGCTGAAAAAGCCGGTCTTGATGTCACTCCAGAGGGCTTTAAAGGGCCCTATAAACCTAAAGATCGCAGCACGGGTATATCCTAAGTCCTTCTTTTAAATATATCCTTCATAAAACCTTCACATTCATTATATGCAAAATACGCTATTATTACACTGGGATAACAGTGTTTTAGGTCAGGATGCCCATAGACGTTTCAAACATAAAAAGCGAGCAAGATTCGCAGGATAGCGGAACTGCAGCCTCTGGCGCGGACGCTCCGCGTATGTTTGCCGATACGAAAAAATTCGTAGACAATACCGGCCCTATTAAAAGCGATGTGCCCGACATCGGTGGTTGGAAAGGCACAAACTGGCTTCTCGGCAAAACTCCCGGCGAGCGTACCTTCAACCTCCTCGATTGGTGGGGCATCGGTTATGTAGCTAACAGCGTCATTTCGATCTGGGCAGCTGATTCAGCACGCCAAGGCTTTTTATGGCCCTATTTTAAAAATTTAAATCATTGGTTTGCAAATATGCCTCCCTTTCGAAAGGGGGATGTATTTACAAGAGCGGAAGCCGCAGGACTGGATCGCTTCCTTGATAAGGCACGTGATTATATTTACGAAGGTAAAAAACTGGAAGGTGCTGACGTCACGCCTTTTCAGCCTGAACGCCCGGAAGTCATAAAGAAATTCCTCGAAAACAAATACGGCAACGCTGAAGACCCCGGTTACAAAAAAGCGCATAACGCTATTTTTAAATCTACTTCCGAGGCAGAAGGAAGCTCCGGTAAAGAGCCTGGCGCTAAAAAAATGCTGTATCGCGAACTGCGCCGCGCAAAACTCGATGACGTCTTCGGCGCAATCACTGATCATGACCATTTCTTCCAGAAATATAATGAACATTTTGATGTTGAGTCGCTTCCAAAGCTGCAAGGCGCCAAAACCGCAACTGAAAAATTCGAAGCGCTTACCGAGCGCATGAAAGAGCTGAAACAATCGCGTGCAAACGCTAAGCTAATGACCGGCTTTTTTATGCTCAGCGTCGGCGGGTGGGCACTTATGCTGCCGATCAAATGGCTGGAAGATAGAAAAGCAGGGATCGTCAAATATTTTGATGACCGTTACGAACGTAAGCATAATCTTAGCGAACGTGAAAAGGAAAGCATTCAAATTCGCCATGACGAAATAGCTAAGGAACCGCCGCAGACCTATGCAAGCGTGCTCTCAGCTCGCCTTTTTACCTATCCGATGGTGATTGCCGCTTACCTCGCACTGGGTCCGGGCAAAGGTGAAAGCTGGCTTTCAAAAGCGGCTTTCAAAGAGTATCCGGGCACAGACCATTGGATGGATAAGGCCGCCACCAAAACGGAAGCACTTTTGAATGGGAAGGCCGAGAACAGCGGATTTATCCAATCGCTAAGGAACAGACTGTATAAAAACAGCGATCATCGCGAACATCGCTATTATCTGCGTAAAAATGAGTTACACAAACGCTTTGCGGCATTGGATGGGGAAACGCGTCTTCACAAAATCGTGCAGGATACGTTTACGGAAACCGTCTACTCGCTCGGGATGGTTACACTGACCTTTATCGGCAGCCGGATTACGGCCCCGTTCTTTGGTAAAAGCAAAAGAGAGCAACATGATTCTCCACCGGCACCTGCCGCAGCGCCGGCAACGCCAGCACCAGCTGCGCCGCACGTACCTACGCAGGATGCTTCAGGCCTAGTTGCTCAAAACGACGCGGAAAAACCGACCACACGTGTCACCGCTCCGGATGCCCTTGCTACCTGGATGAGCCAGCAAAAAGTCGGCACAGAACGCGTAAAATCGACCGGCAACCCTGAGCCAGCCCGCGCCTGAGCTAGGTTTTCGGCATTTTCTTAATCTTCTCTAAACCACTTTTATTTATGCTGGCACGGCAGCGTATTACCTTGTAACGTCTAAAGAACATCACTGTTGATTCCCTATGTTCGGTATAAAAACCAACCCGTCCCTTTCCCGCGACTTTGTCTTGATCGCCCTTGTGATCATTATCGCTCTCGCCGTAGTATCGCTCTGGGTTTCACTTGATACCTACGAAACGCATTCTGAAAGTATCATCGGGGATATGCAAAGCGAATCGATCCGCATCGACCGTTCCCTGATAAATCAGATCGAAAATGCTTCTTACGTTTTAGAATCCCTTGCGCGTCAGATCAGCCAGCAGGGTCCTGAAAATCTGTCGATGACTTCGAGTCTTTTGCGCTCGTTTACCAACCAGACCCGGCCGGAAGATATTTTCGCGTGGATCGACAGTTCGCAGGAAATTGTGATTACTTCGCACCGCGGCATCCTCTCCCAGCCCGTAGATATTTCAGATCGTGATTATATCAAAAAAGCACTGGCCGAGCCCTGGAAAGTGCAGATAGGCCGCCCCGTGCAGGGCCGCGTTACCGATTCATGGGTGCTGCCGGTATGTTTGGGCATGACCGATTACAAGGGGAATCACGTCGGCGCTGTCCTGGCAATCCTCGACATCGGAGCGCTTACCCGCACGCTCGAAAAAGAAGTGCATAAGAAAGCGATCAGTTTTGCGATTCTAAGCCGTACTTTGACGCCCCTGACGCAGGTAAAAGACAATGATTTCTTCGCGGCGCACTATCAGATCAATGAAAAACTGAATGACGTTGATTTTGACGTAATGCCCTCTGGCGTGCTGACGCGTTCCGGCCTTTTCAACCGGCACGATGTATTTTCTTATTATACGACTTCATCGAAATATCCATACATCATCCTCATCGGCTATGACGAATTGAAGAGCTTTGCCGATATCAATAAACTGCTTCTTGCGAAGATTGTGCAAATTCTCGCTGTTGCCATGTTTCTGCTCACTCTCCTGTGGATCATACGAACCCGCATTATCCGACCAGTGGAATCACTCGGCGAAATTGCGGCGGACATTACCCGCGGGAAAAACTTCAGGCCGCTTCCCCATGGCGGTCCCACCGAAATTGAAGCGCTGGCTCATCACATCAAAACCATGGACGAATACATCCATGAAAGACGCCGCATAGAGGACGAGATAAAACAAAAAAACAATTATCTAATTCGCGTCAAGAATTCGGCCGAAGTCATTAACAACGCACGCATGGACTTCCTGAGCACTCTGGCAGAAGAACTAAATAAACCGATAGGCAGTATTCGGGAAGGCTCAGAAACTTTGAAAGACCAGCACTTCGGTCCGCTTGGCAGCGAACATTATCTGCAGGAGGCCAATAATATCCACACCCACTCTATCCATTTATCTCAGATGATCGAGGATATTCACCTGATATCGGATATGGAGCATGGGATTGTTGTTCTCAATGAAAAACCGGTCAATCTTTCATTCGTCATTCACAAGGCTCTGCGTGTCTTCCAGGAGTTACCACAGCATCGCCATGTGGAAATCAAGCTGCGCATCGATGAATCCATGCCGCAGCTTGTTATCGATGAGGATAGGCTTGTGCAGATTCTGGTCAATATTTTCACCGCCGCCGTGCAAAAGATCGATCCGGGCAGTCCTATCGTACTCGAATGCATGATCGAGAAAGACCATACGGGCGCTGAAGAAGTGGTGATCATGTTTAAATATTCCGCGAAACCGGAAGACCAGCAATCGGATTACACAAGCTTTTCGCTTTACCCTTCAGACATTGCACAAAAACAGCGGGGATATATTCGCAGCGGCGGCATTAATATTGCTTTGACCCGCATGCTTGTTTCACTGCTGCAAGGCACGCTGGAAGCCAATGTTTCCCAAAACAACGTATGCCGGGTTTATGTTCGCTTCTCCGAGCAGCGTATCTGGAAATCGGGAGATAGCGAAAAAACTGATACTTACCTTTAATCCATTCCCACTAAGTCATTCACTGAAGCCAGCCCTCGCTGATCGAGGTGGCACTGAATACCTTTAAGTATTTCCGTGATCAAATGTGGCCCACGATAGACCATCGCCGTGTATAGCTGCACTAGAGAAGCCCCAGCCTGCATCCGTTCGATCGCATCCTGCGCCGAGCCAACGCCGCCAACGCCAATCAATGGCATGCGCCCCCCCGTTTGTTTATAAGCTTTCTTCATCACTTCCAGCGACCGCGCTTTCAAAGGCTGACCGCTAAGGCCACCGGTTTCGCCTTTATGTTTGCTTTTCAGTGCATCAGAACGCGCTGTTGTCGTATTGGTAAGAATCAGTCCCTCGACATTGCATTCCTGTGCCACATCAAGAATCTGCTCCATCTCGGCATCAGTCAGGTCGGGAGCGATTTTCACTAGCATAGGCACTTTGCGTTGATGCTTGCCTTGAAGGTTTTTCTGCTCTGTTTTCAAGGTTGTGACCAGCATTCTTAAGGTGTCGCGTTGCTGAAGGGCACGCAGTCCTTCCGTATTCGGTGAGGAAATATTGACGGTAATGTAATCGGCGACCGGGTAAAAAGTTTTCAACCCGATGAGGTAATCCTCGATAGCCTCCACCGTATCCTTATTTTTGCCGATATTGACCCCGACAATGCCATGTCGCGCCGTTTGCAAACGCGAAAGCGCCCTATCCTTTCCTTCGTTATTGAAACCGAGGCGGTTGATGACAGCCTCATCTTCTATCAGCCGGAACATGCGCGGCGTGGGATTTCCAGATTGGGCTTTAGGGGTAATCGTCCCCACCTCGACGAAGCCAAAGCAGCCAACTTTTAACAATCCATTGTAAGCTTCTGCATTTTTGTCGAAACCCGCCGCCATGCCGACCGGATTTTTGAACGTCTTACCCTTGGCCAACCCCACCGAAGGCGCGGATCATCTATCGTAATAAATCCACTCGGCACCACACCACGCTTCAGCGCCTCCACCGTCATCCGGTGCGCAGTCTCCGGCGGCAGTGCAAAAAGAAATGGTCGCGCAAGTGAATAGATCATTCTCTTGTCATACTCGGGCTTGACCCGAGTATCCAGAGAAAGGATGATACTGCTATGATATCCGCCTCCGATCCTTTTGAACTCTTCACCCAATGGTTTAACCAGGCCAAAAAAGCACTCGATATTTCGGAGCCGACTGCCATGACGCTGGCCACTTCCACTCGAGACGGCTCACCTTCAGCCCGTATAGTTTTATTGAAATCGTTTGATGTCAGGGGTTTTTGTTTTTTTACCAACTACGAAAGCCGCAAAAGCAAAGAATTGCAGGCAAATCCGAATGCCTCGCTCTGTTTCTACTGGATGCCGCTCGACAAACAGGTTCGCATCATAGGACGGGCGGAAAAAACGAGCGAATCGGAATCGGATGCGTATTTTGCCAGCCGCGAGCGTGCCCGGCAAATCGGAGCCTGGACATCCAGGCAATCGGAAACTCTCAATTCCCGTGAACAGTTCGATCTGGAATTAAAGGCCACCGAAGCGCGATTCGACGGCAAGGACATTCCCCGCCCGCCACACTGGGGCGGCTGGCGCATTATTCCGCAGGAAATCGAATTCTGGATTCAAGCGCCGCACCGCTGGCATGAGCGGGTCCTATTCGTCAAATCGCCTAGCGGCTGGGAGAAACGGCTTCTTTATCCGTAGTCTCATATCCCCATTCGCGCTCGATGCCACTGCATAGTAAGTTCATCACGTCATCTTCAGTTCCAAAACGCAGGATGTGAAGATTGACAGGTCGCGCCAACCTATTCTGCAATCTCTTCGTCTCATCAAAGCTCAAGGGCATTTGACCAGCAAGCAATTGAAAGTAAACTTTTTTATCTATGGCGTAATCGACAATGCGTTTATAGTCAGGCGGCAACTTATTATATGAATCTACCTTTGGTAACGGCATGTTTATTATCTGGCCGCTTTCCATATTCATATCCGCCAGCACCCTTTCTAGCCATGGCGATAATGGCTTTGGTTTCCAGCCAGCACGGTGATCTTCTAGCCGGATAACCCTTACATTACTTCCTGGTTTTTCGTCCATCATATTTCCCTCGAGAGGAATATATGACGAAATAGCATTTTGGAGGATGAAACTTTTATGACGATTAGGCGTTTATAAGCTTTTGTTTTTCTTCGATTATCTCTATCTCCACGTCAATGGTTTCCTCAATCTTACGAATATCATAAGTCGCTAACGGCCCGGGAATTTCCTTCTGTTTGGCAGGCGCTACCCCTAAGCGCTGCAGATTTCGGAGACGAGGGATGACATAGCGGTTCACCGACTTTCCGAATTTATCGAACGCATCGGCAGCCGTGCGAATGGAGTTGCCTACCTTATCCACATGTCCTAGCGCCGTGACGACACTTTCCATCAATCCTTCCGCCGCTTCAACGATTCGTTCGCTATTTTCGCTCTGGCGTCTCGCAGCGATCTGCATTTTAGCAAGCGAGAAAAGTCCGGCCAGACTGGTGGGACCGGCCAGAATAATGGCGTGCCTTTCTGTCTTTTCATCAAAGCCCGGATCGGCGCGGCGCAGCTTTTCAATAGCGCTTTCACTTGGCAAATACATGACATTAAACACGCAGCCAAGGGATCCGGCTCGCCCCGATTGTTTATAGCATTGGGTAATCGCTCCCGCATAATCCCGTCCGGCCAGCGTGCGCAGGTGATTGTTCATGGATTGTTTCAGCCGCGCGAGCGTTAATTCTTCAGCATCCGTACTCTTCGACTTCCGCCAGTTCCAGCAGGAATTTGGATGCCTTTGAATCAACGACCATCACCATATCCCGCAGCAGGAATGACGGCATCAGGCCGCGCACTGCTCCTCTCGTCCGCAACATGCTTGCATCACGTAATCGCGCCCGGCTCAACCCAAGATTTTTCAGGAGTTTTCCGGCTTAAATTTCGCCATACGCCCCGCGCCGGAGGGATTGGTCAGCACGCATCACGAGTTCCATCTGGCCGCGGTTCGCATGCGACACTTCTTTCAAAGCAGCCACGGATTGGGCAAATCAGTAAAACGTTTGAACAACTCCTGTCGTTTTCTTAGTCAGCTCTTCAGTTTGCTTCTTGGCGGTCTCCATTTCGCGCTTATGATCTTCGAGGAGCTGGTGGATATTTCTCCGCCGGTTTAAGATCGAGGCGCGGGAAGCTGAATCGCTTCACGCTGCTTTTCCCAATCCTGCATACGCAGCTGCAATGTCCTGCATGCGCGTTCGCAAGTTCGACCAGGTTCCGCTGATGCTACACGCTGTTCGGCAGTATGCCTTCTTGCTGCGCCTCATCGCGCCCTCCCGGCGCAAGATGTCTACCTGCCGCAGCGCTTCAGCGCGCTCGGCAACAGGCGGCGCGTTCTTCGATCATTTGTTTTTTATCCCGGCCAGGGCCGTGATAGGCGTGATGACATAAAAGTCATCCCGCAAGCCAGGATCACCAAACAAGGATAGGAACAAGGTATACTTGATACGTCATAACAAAATGTATATGCACTATAGAAACTCGTAAGCCCTTGGACGCAATGACCAATCCACTCGCCATCCTGTAATCGCCGCCGGTAAAGGCACTCACGAAATCCGCGCTGGCCAAGGTGCTGCATCCGCTTGCTTCACGTCCGTTGATCGGGCATGTGCTGGCTACTGCGCAATCCTCGAATCTACAGATTCTGGTCGCCGTTACTGCGCCTGATATGAATGACGTCAATGACGTGGCACGCAGTTATGTGCCGACGATTGCATCGCAAACAGATCAAACACCAGTGACGGTGACGCGCAGAAAGCCGCTCTATCCATACCGTATTGAGTTTTACAGGCACCACGCTGAAGCGAAGGCGATACACCGCTAATCACAAAGGAAACGTTGCAGAGGGTGGTTGATGCCACTCAGAACATGATTGCCGTGCTGGCATGCGCCCAGCCGACTTCGATATGTGGCCGCCTCAAACAGAATGCAGCAGGCGACCTGATTATCGTCGAATACAAAGATGCGAACGACGCGAGGAAAGCGTTACTATGCTTTGCAATTCCGGCGTCATCGTGTGCGCGCGGTAAGATCGCTGGTTCTGCTGAGAAAAATCAACAATCAAACGCGCGGGTAATATTACCCGGACCGATATCGTCAAAATTGGCCGGCGATGAGGGCCTTGCTTGCGGTATTGTCGAAGCCGAAACGGATGAATTGCCGGTATTGGCGATGGAAAGAAGAGCCGCATCACGCCGGAGCAGCACTTTCAAAACAAGCCAGCCGTAATGTGCATGCTGATGGCGTTGCGCTGCTGGATGCGACAGAGCGCTCGGTTTTGCAGCCGACACCAGGCTGGGTACTGATGTGCTTATTGAAACCGTATGTGTTGCCTGCGTGCGATAGGCGATAGCGTTACCATTCGCGCTCTCTCACACCTGAGACGCAGGATCCTCTGAAGGAAGCTGCGTTTCCGGTCCTTATGCTCAGATCCGTCCCTGATTCACAACTGGGCGAAGATGTTCATGTCGGTAATTTCGTTTGAAGGAAAAAGCGCAACGGTGTATGTCGTCAACCACTTTAAGCTATATCGGCGATAGCTCGTATGAAGCCAATATCGGCGCGGGTACTATTACCTGCAATTATGACGTTTGCTTTTATAAATACGAAACGCATATCGGCAAAAAAGCCTTTATTGCCTCATTACATTGATTGCGCCGGTCGTCGTCGGCGAAGGTGCCATTGTCGGCGCTGGCAGCGTGATTTCTCATGACGTCGCCCCCTGATGCGCTAGCGCCGACACGATCTGAACAGGTGGGTTGCCCAGTTGGGCCACTGCCTTCCAGGCCCGTATGGGTAAAGGTGAAATACCGGTCTTTCTGGTCAAGCTTTCGTTTCTGCCGCCATAATCGCCGCGGTATCGAAGTACAAACGGCTGCCATGGCTTGGAGGATTGATTGGCGCGTTGCCCCTCGTCTCTATCCTTGCCTTCTGCTGGCTCTATTGAAACGAAAGACGCCGGCAAAATTAGCGCGCTTTCGTGGGAAATTTTCTGGTTTACCATTCCCTCTTTAAGTTTTTTCATCGCCCTTCCCCTTCTACTTAAGCATCAGATTCCTTTCATTTTTGCGCTGCTCACGGCGGCGGCTGTTATGGGGCTAGCTATTTTAATTTTTAATTATGGCCGTAGCCTTCTCTAACTTGTAAAACCCGCAAAACCTGACTATTTACGTAAGGTAATTATCAAGAGAGCAATATGTTTATTCAAACGGAAGCGACACCTAACCCTCAAACCATGAAATTCCTGCCTGGAACAACCGTTCTAAAGACAGGCACGAAATTTTATACAGGCAACGACCGCGCCAAGGAATCCCCGTTGGCTTCGGCTCTTTTCATGGTAGATGGCGTCAATGCCGTGTTTTTGGGTAGTGATTTTATTACGATCACCAAAGCAGAAGATTACGAGTGGAATACGCTGAAGCCACACCTTCTTACAACGATTATGGATTTCTTTGTTTCCGGCGGCGAAGTCATGCCCGAGCCGAAAAAACCGGAGAGCACCGTTTCAGATGACGACAGTGACATCGTACGTGAAATCAAGGAATTGATTGATACGCGTGTTCGTCCGGCTGTCGCGATGGATGGCGGTGATATTGTGTTTCATTCTTTCGAGGACGGCATCGTCAAACTGGAGATGCATGGTTCCTGCTCCGGCTGCCCTTCTTCTACCGCGACGCTCAAGATGGGCATCGAAAACATGCTGAAGCATTACATTCCGGAAGTTGTCGCCGTGGAGCCAGTTGCGTAAAGGCGCAAAGCTGATACACATCCCTTATGAAATATATTCTTCCGGCGCTGACTCTTTTCCTCTCTGCTTCCGCCTATGCTGAAGAACGCCCCTTGCCATGGGGCGGCGCAACTTCTAGCCAGACTGAACAGCAGACTCGCTTAGGCGATGTGCAGAAAGAACAGATTCTTACGCAGGTAGAAGCGTATTTGAATGGCCTGACCACAATCCAGGCCGATTTCGTTCAGATCGCACCCGGCGGCAATCTTTCCACAGGTAAGTTTTTTCTAAAGCGTCCCGGCAAGATGCGTTGGCAGTATGATCCGCCTGTTCCGGTCCTCCTGATTTCCAATGGCAGCGTTTTCACCTATTACGATTACGAGCTGCAGCAGGTGAATGAAATTCCACTTGATTCTACACTGGCAGGTTTTATCGCCCAGAAGAACATCCGCTTCGATCCTGAGGTCATCACCGTCAAGGAAATATTGGAAGCCAATAAGGTCATCCGTATCCGCATCGTGCAGACGGACCATCCTAAAGATGGCGATCTCACCATGGAGCTGACGGATTCGCCGATGCAACTCAGAAACCTTATTATCAAGGATAGTAAAGGCGAAAGCACTAATGTATCCCTGAACGGCGCGCGTTATGGCGTACCGCTGGAAGATAAATTATTTCAATTCAAAAACCCAAATTTCTTTAACAAGAAAAAACACTAACCTAATAATTCACGGTAAACATCCAGCGTCTTCTGCTGCATGACGGCGGTAGAAAAATTCGTCTGCGCGTTCCAGATCGCATTTTGAGAAATGCGCTCATGCTCTTCCGGCGAGAGCGACAAGGCATGCTCGATCGCTTTAGCGAGAGCCTCTTCGTTACC
Organism: Rickettsiales bacterium; assembly: GCA_046348685.1. GTDB lineage: Bacteria > Pseudomonadota > Alphaproteobacteria > Rickettsiales > UBA998 > JAXMDT01. The sequence goes on along the minus strand of JAXMDT010000001.1, from coordinate 266,386 downwards.
GGGCTCAACCAGCCAACCCGTATCGCCATCGATAACCGTTTCCATTGCACCGCCATGCCTGGTTGCGATAACAGGGCGGCCCATGGCCTGCGCCTCAATCGCCACCCGGCCAAATGCTTCAGGCTCTACAGATGGTGCGACAACCAGTTTGGATAGCTGGTAAGCCTCTGCCATATAGGACGTATCCCCGACCATGCGTACGCAGCCTTCCAACCCAAGCGCATGAATCATTTTAGCGAGATCTTCGGTAAATTCCGGATGTTTTTGCGGATCACCAATCAATAGGCAAAGAAAATGCTTATGCTTCAGCAGCGAAAGCGCATGAATGCAGACATCTTGCCCCTTCCAGCGCGTAATGCGGCCCGGAACAACAATGATCGGCCGGTCATCGTCCGGCAGTTGCCATTTTTTGGCCAGTTCCGCCATGCGCCCAGGCATGATTTTATCCGGTGCAAACGTATTTAAATCAGCACCGCGATGAATAACGCGGATGTTTTCTTCCGGCACTTTATAATGTTCGCGGATATGATCGGCAACGAAATGTGATACCGCGATGACGCGCTCGCCTTTCGTCATGATGGCATTATAAGATTTTTTGAAAGATGGCTGTAATCCGTAGACACCATGAAAGGTTGTAATGAATTTCGCTCCCGTACGACGTGCCGCAAAATAGGCACTCCATCCTGGCGCACGCGAACGCGCATGCACAATATCCACTTCTTTATCGCGAATGAGTTTTTCCAGCCGCGCAATATTCTTGATCATCTCTATGGGTTTTTTACTCGCAAGCGGCATATTAAAATGCTGGCCGCCTGCATAAAGCACTTTAGAAACCATAGGACCCTCAGCCGAGGCGACACAAGCTTTCCAGCCCGCATTATGGATGGCTTCCGTGATCTCTACCGTGCCACGCTCCACGCCACCGGTACGCAGCTCAGGCAGGACTTGCAGAATTGTCGGAGAGATCGAATTCATTAAGATTTTGTAAGATCACTGGATTAAGTGGAATTTTTGCAATACACCCTCATACTATTCCGCAGGATAGAAACACAAGCGCATTCTATGAGAGCCATGCATCAATATCCGGAAAAAAGAGCAGTGTTTCTTTTTATGGTCATTGCCATCCTTAATGTACTACCGGCACTTATTGGCTCCTATTATTCGGATTTTTTCGGCGATGGACCAATTCACCTATACTACCTGCAATGTTTTTTTGAAAACTTTGCACATGGAGTAATTATTCCAAAATGGTGTGGCCGGGTGAATAATAGTCTAGGTGCGCCAGTTTTTACGTTCTATTTTCCTCTTGCCTATTACGCTTCCTTGATTTTTTACCCATTCAAACTGCTAGGAGTTACCTATAAAACCATTCTTTTCCTCAGCATCGGACTTGCTAGCTTTGGCTCCATGCTGGGTTGCTACACCTACCTACGCAGTTTTTTTCCGCCCCGTACGGCTATCTTCTGTGCGATATTTTATCTTTATCTACCTTACCATGCTGAAGTTAGTGTTTTGCGCATCGGGTTTGCCGAAGCCTGGCTCTTGGCTATTTTCCCATGGCTTGTTATCTATGCCCGACGGTTAGCTTTGGATAATAAGCGTAGTCTCTTTGTTATAATTCCACTCTATGCTCTATGCTTACTCGCACATACGCCAACGGCCTTAATTCTTGCGTTAGGGATGGGTATATATGTGCTCTCCTTGAGCAGGAAAATATATAATTCTATACTTTACGCGCTTGCCTGCATCTGGGCTATGACGTTATTAACCTATTATTTTTTACCAGCATTTTACTACCAGGCACATTTCTTAATACCTGCCACCTCTACTGATTTCCTTAAAGATTATCCTAATCGCCATCCAAACATTCAGGACGTCACAAAGGTTTTCCCATTGATTTTTGGTACATTTACCACTTTAATTTTGCTGTGTATCTATGCAGCACGAAGCTATATTTTAAGAAAAAAAGCCTTAATTTTGCAGCGGCAGGAAGCAATAGCGTGGTTTAGCGTCTTTATCGTTGCATTCGTTTTATATCTGCCAATTAGCCGTTTTGCATATGATGCCTTTCCCATATTGGAAGGCATCCTTTTCCCTTGGCGAATGCAGATACTCTGGCTTTTACCATTAGTGTTTTGTGTAGGACTGGTTCATGACTTAACTGATAAACGGAAAAAAGTTGAAAATGATCTGACATTAATAGTGATATTTCTGGCCTGTTACGCTTTTTTTTCCTCTGAGCCGCAGAAACTGAAATATCCCTACATTGTAGAAAAGCAAATGCTTTATGGCCAAGTGGAATATCACACGATTTGGACCGATGAATCCTTTTATGACCACGCATCGCTCAACCATTTATGGCCTGATTTTGTATATCCGCTTACCGGTAGCTCAACAACTACGCTTTATACATACGATTATACTCACAGCATTACCTTCACGACACGTTGCGAAAGCCCGCGTTGTACGATTCGCCTGCATCTTTCTTATTTCCCGATTTGGCAGCTTTTTGCACAAAAGGATATCGATCTTTTTCCTGAAGCACATACGGGAATGGCGTTAGTTTCCATGCCGGAAGGAAATCATTCAATTAAACTGAGGGTCTGTACATACAATTCCGATACCCCTTGGTGGATACGAGCCGCTCCTCTGATTAGTGGAGCAAGCTTGTTACTGTTGTTGTTATTACTGGCTAGCCTACGCAAGAAAACATAATATTTATACTTTTTAAAAAATTTGCATGCTAAATATTAATTAGCATGCAATGGATCTCGTATAATAGAAATAACATCTGGATATCTTTTCTTGCGCTGGCAGTGCTGATTAATGTTTCCCCTCTACTTTTCACGCGCAATGAATACATGGGCGATAAGCATATTCACATGTTTTATCTGGAGTGCTTTTACAAAAACATTTCATCAGGTGTATGGATGCCGCGATGGTGTTCGGATGTGAACAATGGTTTAGGCATGCCAATTTTTCTCTCTTACTTTCCGGCATCTTATTATATCATGTTGTTGTTTTACCCTTTACATCTTTATATTGGGTTTTCATTGCTTAATATATTGACGGTAACATTAGCTGTCGCCTGCTTATTAAGCGCAATATCTGCTTACTATTGTTTCAAAGATATTTTCCCGCGTAACACGGCCTATATATGTGCAACATTATATATATATTTTCCTTATCATGCTGAAATAACTTTGTATCGTTTCGCTTTAGCGGAATCATGGTTTTTTGTTATTCTTCCTCTTTTAATAAAATACACACGCTGTATGGTTTTAGGAAAACCAAAAGCGAAATTGGTGTTAATACTTCTTTTTGCACTTGGCGCTTTAACACATTTTCCAACAACAATAATTGCTGGTTTAGGCATAGGTCTTTATCTACTTATATTTAATTTAGAAAAAAAAACTTGGAATACTCTTTTTTATTACACTCTTACTTTTGTTGCAGGCTTGGCAATTGCTGCTTACCAAATTGCACCAGCCTCTTTCTTTCAAATGGAGGCTATACAATCTGTAACCCTTACACTGAGAAAGGTACCATGGCCTAACCGTCAAATTATTCCTTATGATCGGTTTTTTTTGATCAATCTTTTATATGGCATCCTTTTTAGTCTAGTATTACTTCTTTGGGCTGGGATTATATATCGAAAATATGCTAAAAAAAACACGTCCTTAGATATTGAAACGCAAGCCTGGGCAGGAGTGTTTATCCTTGCTTATCTACTATTTACTCCACTTAGTATTCCGTTTTACAACGCCTTTCCAATTCTTAAGCACTTCTTTTTCCCCTGGCGTATGCAAATGCTATGGGTGATTTTTTTGATCTACCTTTTAGGCTCTATATTAATTTCATTACCCCCAGACAAAATTAAACGTTTCAACAATGATCTTTGGGCACTTGCAGTAGCTTTGATCATGGTAAACATGATTCAGGTTTATATTATAAATAAGTCCGAGACATTTATGGCGATTGTTACGCACCGTGAACTTAACGGACAGCGCGAGTTTTATACAAAGTGGATTGATAAGAAACATTACGATCGCAAAACTATTTATTCAGTTCCACCTTCGTTTTTTATTCCTGAAAGCGGCTTTTCTGAAAGCACCCTTATTAGCTATGATAAAGTTCACCAGGTCAAATTACGCACTATCTGTAAATCCGATGAATGCAGCGTTCGATTAAGACTTACATATCATCCTATCTGGTATATCTCCTCAGCAACCAGCCCAAGTATTACATTTGCACCAAAACCCCCTACAGGACTTAGTATATTGACTTACCCCAAAGGCACTCACGAAGTTACACTAAACGTAGACTCTTATAATAAAAATACCCCGTGGTGGGTACGCATATCACCCTATATCAGCATGGTAAGCTTACTTGCGTGGATGGCGGCATTCTTCTACACACGCAAGCATGCCCATTCTCATCAGTCCTGAGCAACGCAAGCTCGCCTACAATAAAACTGCGGGCAAAGCTCCGGGTATTATGTTCCTGGGTGGATTCCGCTCGGACATGACTGGGAACAAAGCACTAGCTCTCGAGGCATTATGCAAGGAAAATGGCCATGCGTTTGTGCGCTTCGATTATTCTGGCCATGGCGAATCCGAAGGCGATTTTGCTGAAGGCACGATCACACGCTGGTTTGAGGATGCGCTTGCCATTTTCGACTCTCAAAGCAATGGTAAGCAAATCCTTGTTGGCTCCAGCATGGGAGGCTGGCTTATGACACGCCTTGCATTAACCCGGCCAGATCGTATTCACGCACTAGTTGGTATAGCAGCCGCACCGGATTTTACTATTCGCCGCATGTGGCCGCAGATGAGCCAGTCTCAGCAAGCCGAGATTCTCGAAAAAGGCGTTATTCATGTGCCAAGCGACATGGGTGGCACCTACCCCATCACCAAAGCGTTGATTGATAGCGGCAACAAGGAAAGCGTTTTCGGCATGGACATGATTCCTATCAATTGTCCCGTTCGCCTGCTGCATGGCACACTGGATGACGTTGTGCCTACTAGAACCTCATATGAGTTTGCAGAAAAAATGGTATCCGCTGATGTGCAGATCATGATGGTGAATGGCGGCGATCACAGATTGTCACGCGAAGAAGACATAACACTGCTCAGCAATACAGTTTCTTCACTTCTAGGCTTGCAAAACAGCTAGTCCGGGTCTAGAAAAGCGCTGATTTATTAACTGAGTGTTTTTCCATGTCTAAACCTACCCAAAAACCTGCAAATCCTTGTTTTTCATCGGGCCCATGCGCCAAACGCCCCGGCTGGTCGCTCGATAGCCTGAAAGCAACACCTGTAGGACGCTCCCATCGCGCGAAAATCGGCAAACAGCGCCTCGGAGAAGTTATTGAACGTTCCCGCAAAGTTCTTGGCATCCCCTCCAACTACAAAATTGGCGTCGTCCCTGCATCGGATACCGGCGCTGTCGAAATGGCGATGTGGTCGATGCTCGGCGCACGCGGCTGCGATATTTTCGCGTGGGAAAGTTTTGGCGAAGGCTGGGTGACCGATGCCAAGAAACAATTGAAGCTTTCGGATTTGCGCACTTTCAACGCGCCGTACGGCCAACTGCCCGATATGAACGCGGCAGACTGGGCGCGCGATGTGGTGTTTACCTGGAACGGCACTACGTCCGGCGTGCGTGTTCCGAATGGCGATTGGATTGCCCACGATCGCCAAGGCCTTTCTATCTGCGATGCCACTTCGGCAGCGTTTGCGATGGATCTGCCGTGGGATAAGCTCGATGTGACTACCTGGTCCTGGCAGAAAGTACTCGGCGGTGAAGCGGCGCACGGTATGCTAGTGCTTTCGCCTCGCGCGGTCGAACGCCTGGAAAGCTATACCCCCGCCTGGCCGATGCCAAAAATTTTCCGCATGACCAAAGGCGGCAAAATCGTCGATGGTATTTTTGCCGGTGAAACGATCAACACACCATCCATGCTGTGTGTTGAAGATGCGATTGACGGCTTGAAATGGGCCGAATCAATCGGCGGCCTGCCTGCCCTGATCAAACGCTCGGAAGCAAATCTTGCTGCCGTCGAAAAATGGGTGAAATCCTCGGGATGGGCGTCTTTTCTCGCCGAAGACAAAACGATCCGTTCCTGCACCTCTATTTGCCTTACCATCAATGATGCATGGTACAATGCACAGTCTGATGAGGTAAAAGCAGCGGGCGCGAAGAAAATTGCCTCCCTGCTTGAAGCTGAAAGTGCCGCATTCGATATAGGCGCCTACCGTGACGCACCGGCAGGCCTGCGTCTCTGGGGCGGCGCCACAGTTGAAACTTCCGACTTAGAAGCACTCTTCCCATGGCTTGACTGGGCGTGGGGCGAAGTCAAATCCGAAAAGAAAGCAGCGTAATCATATGTCAAAAGGATCTCAAATGGCCAAAGTTCTCATCAGCGACAAACTCAGCCCGCAAGCGGTCGATATTTTCAAGCAATATGGAGTCGAAATTGACACCAAAACCGGCCTGACGCCCGATGAACTGAAAAAGATCATTGGAGATTATGACGGCCTCGCTATCCGCTCGGCGACCAAGGTTTCGGCTGAAATCCTGGAATTCGCTAAAAATCTGAAAGTCGTTGGCCGCGCCGGTATTGGCGTCGATAACGTCGATGTGAAAGCGGCGACCGCACATGGCGTCGTTGTTATGAATACGCCATTCGGTAATTCCGTTACCACGGCAGAACACGCTGTTTCGCTCATGATGGCCCTTGCCCGCACGATTCCGCAAGCCAACGCATCAACACATGCAGGAAAATGGGAAAAAAACAAATTCATGGGCGTGGAGCTTTGCGGCAAAACGCTTGGCCTTATCGGGTGTGGTAACATCGGTTCTATTGTTGCCGATCGTGCACAGGGCCTGAAGATGAAAGTCATCGCCTACGATCCGTATCTGTCCTCAGAACGGGCGGCTGCTTTGCATCTTGAAAAGGTAGAACTGGAAGACCTTTTCAAGCGTGCGGATTTTATTACGCTTCATACGCCGCTCAATGATGCGACGCGCGGCATCCTCAACAAAGAATCCCTAAAAAAAACTAAAAAGGGCGTTCGCATTATCAATTGCGCTCGCGGCGGCCTGATTGATGAAAAGGCATTGAAAGAAGCGATTGAATCCGGCCATGTGGCAGGAGCGGCGCTCGATGTATTTGAAACCGAGCCGGCCACTGAAAATCCCCTGTTCGGTATGGAACAGGTCATCTGCACGCCGCACCTCGGCGCATCCACCACCGAAGCTCAGGAAAATGTGGCGCTTCAGGTGGCCGAGCAGATGTCGGAATTCCTGACAAAAGGCACAGTTACCAATGCAATCAACATGCCCTCGCTCTCCGCAGAGGATGCCGCGAAACTGAAGCCGTACCTGCAACTCGCTGAGCAGCTCGGCAGCTTTGCGGGCCAGCTCACCGAAACCGGCATCAAATCGGTGTCGATTGAATATGCCGGCCGCGCCGCAGCGCTTAACACAAAGCCCCTCACCTCCGCCATTATCACTGGCCTGCTGGCGCCTTTGATCGATAGCGTCAATATGGTGAATTCGCTGGTTATCGCGAAAGACCGCCAGATCGACATCACGGAAACCACTCGCGAGAAGGTCGAAAACTATCAAACGCTGATTCGTGTTACAGTAGTCACTGAGAAACGCACGCGTTCGGTGGCTGGCACGCTCTTCGGCGATAAGCCGCGTATCGTTGAATTGCATGGCACGAAGCTCGAGGCACAATTGGCCCCGACGATACTTTACGTCAACAACGAGGATAAGCCAGGCTTTATCGGCAACCTCGGTAAGCTGCTGGGTGATAGCAAGATTAACATCGCAAATTTCCACCTTGGCCGCAATGATGAGCGCAACGATGCTGTGGCCCTTGTCGAAGTCGATGGTGAGTTCGGTAAAGATGTTCTGAAGAAAATCAGCGAGCTGCTCTTAGCGTGAAACAGGCAAAAATCCCGAAGTTTTACGCTTCGCCCCGGCGAAGGCCGGGTTTGCCGACTTAACCTTAAATAAGAAAGTAACGTGATGGCCGGCTTTCGCCGGTATGATATTTAGTTGTGCGATAGATCGGTATTTCGATGAGCGATCATCGTAATCGGCAGCGTGAGTAGCAGCGGCACAAGCAGCGGTTGGCCGATAACGCCCAGCAACAGCAGTGCGTAAATCACGCCAAACTCCATCGATTCCAAGTTTCTTCATTACCAGGCGATTTTTAGTCAATGCATCGCCAATACTCATGTTGAGATCAGTAATAATGGAGCGGCAGAAAGAGCAGATATGCCCAGACCAGGCTGCCTGGGATCAGAAAAAGAAACCAGCCATAAATGCCTACGATGCTGCTCACAGCGGCAGGAATGAAATACGGAACAAGCAATGTAATCAGTGTGACGATAAACAGCTTTCCTCCGCAATTTTTTAAAATAGCCTTGAATTCATTTAGGGGACAGTAGCCAGGCGTGGATTTTTTCAAATGGCGATCTGTGTTATGTAAAGATGAAAAATTCTTGCTATTCCTGTCAGGATGATACTTATAATATTCACGGGTATGAGCGAGAAAATCAGTCCGCCAACCGCAGCGCAAAGCATGAATGCACCGGTAGTGATAGCCGTAGACTGATTGAATTTAAAAAATTCAAATCCGTCCTTGAACAGCTGCGTGAAGGTAAACCGATTAACGCTAACCGTATCAGGCTGGCTGTCGATGATATCCTGATCGTCGAAAATCGCTTTGATCTCCGGAATACCGTGTTTTGGTAATGGTTTCCGGTATGCTCGGCTGATATCAGCGATTCCTTTGACATCTTGCCCAGGCGTATACGGCGCACGATCATGATCAGGCCGGTTATGCCCGATGTTGATTATTGATTTCTACCCAGTATTTTTTATCACTCATGCGACTGCAGCCTGGAAGAGATTCGGTTGCGCCTTGCTTCCTGCATAATAATATCTGCAAAATCGCTTAAGTACACCGATCCTTGCACCGTGCGCTGCAGGATAACGTTGCGGCGGTCTTCTTCGTCCTTCTTACGTTTGACGAGACCCGCCATGGAAAGCACATCCACCGCGCGACACACCGCCGCTTTGGAAATGCTGAGATTTTGGGAAAGGCTTTTTATGCTGTGTGGCCCGCCACCCAAGTATACCTCAAGCAGTATTGCTGTTTGGCGCGCTGAAAAATCCGTCGCATCGTCGCGCAGGGTGCGGCGCAAAACTTTTTGCCAGAGCTGCAGTGCTTGCAAGGTGGTAAGCATACGAAAAAGCCTATTTGAATTTGCGCGCTAGCAATACGTGGTTTATTTTTGAAATGCAAGTGCTTCTATTGACTATTATGCGAGTATTTTTGTTTTACTGTATTAACGTTTTTCATGCTTTTTCCGTTCACTTCGCAGAACGGCAGTTTACCTAGGCAAAACGTTGCCTAATTACACCGTAAAGTGCACGGATAGCCATGGCCTCCGCCCCGATTGGACGGCCTGGGCGATTCTTAATATTCCAAGCCATCATATCGATATGCACCCAGGTTTTCGTATTTGTAACGAAGTGCTTGAGAAATAATCCGCCAATAATTGCCCCTGCGTAACCTGAGTCAGCGATGGTGCTGATATCGGCAATTTTGCTCTGAATCATATCGTCATACGGCATGTGCAGCGGCAGGCGCCAGAGCGGATCGTCATAGCGTTTGCTTGCCGCATAAATCGAATCAGCAAACTGATCGTCATCCGTGAAAAATGCAGGTATGTCCGTACCCAGGGCAACACGGGCTGCTCCAGTAAGAGTGGCGCAATCGATCAGCATATCCGGCTTTTCACTGTCCGCTTCGGTGAGCGCATCGCAAAGAATCACGCGCCCTTCCGCGTCCGTGTCGCCAATTTCGATCGTAATGCCTTTACGGGTTGTAATCACATCCATGGGACGATACGCATTCCCGCTGATGCTGTTTTCCACCGCCGGAACCAGTAAACGCAACCGTACTGGCAGTTTGGCACCCATGATCATTTCAGCGAGCGCAAGTAAGCAAGCTGCGCCGCCCATATCTTTTTTCATAAGCTTCATATTGGCGGCATTCTTAATATCAAGCCCGCCGGAATCGAAACAGACGCCCTTACCAACCAATGTCACTTTGGGATGCGAGGGGCTTCCCCATGTCAGGTCAGTCAGACACGGCGGATTTACGGAAGCGCGTCCTACGGCATGGATCGAAGGGTAGCTTTTTTTCAGCAGATCGTCTCCGGCGATGACGGACACTTTCGCGCCAAACTTTTTACCCGTTGCCTTGATTTCATCGGCAAGCGCCAGCGGCGTCATAATATTTGCCGGCAAGTTAATCAGGTCGCGCGCGTGATGCGTGGCAGACACCAATCTCTCAACCTCGGGAAGGTGTTTTGCGGGAACATAAAGTTTCGCCCAATTTTTAGTGCTTTTTTTAAAGTGCTGAAATTGGTAGCAGGCAAGCCCCCAGCCGGCGGCCATGCCGGCAATGGATTCTGGCTTATTCTTCAACACCGGATGAAAACCGAAATCGAGATGATAATTTCCCGGCGGAAGCGCGTCAGGCAGATGAGCCACAGCCCACATGTCGGGGCTTTCCCCAACCCCGCTGATAACGGCGGCAAGACTGCCATCTTTGGCTGGCAGTAAAACGCGTGAGTTGGGTTTTGCTTTATAATTAAGAGCTTCAAGCCATTGCTTTAAGTGCGGTTGCAACGTCTTTTTAAAAGCAAGGAGTGATTTCGGCGATATAATAAATATCGGAACCGAATCAGATGATGATTGTTTCGTAAAATACTCCATCGCCTAACCTACGGCCAGCTGCGGCTTGCTGGTAGCGACATCACGAACCGTTTTTTTCGAAACCCGTGATGCGGGCAATAAAATCTTTACTACGGTTCCTTCGCCTTTGGTGCTGTCGATGACGATTTTTCCTTCATGCATAGCCACATATTGCCGTGCGATGGCGAGACCAAGCCCGATATGACGCCCTTCCGGGTTACCCATGAACAGGCTTTCGCCTTCTTTAAGCATCTGACGCAGCACATCCAGACGCTCGCGGTCAATGCCTGAACCATTATCTGTCACAACAAGAGAAAATTCACCGCTATCAAGCATGCTTGCACGAATTGAAACGACACCGCCGCTTGGCGAATGGATCACACCATTAAGTACAATATTAGCAAGTGCTTTGGCCAGCAATGCGCGGTCACCCTGTATCAACGCATGCTTGCTCGCATCCTCTGCAACGATTCGCACGTCGCGGCTGAAAGCACGGTGGGCATGAAGCTCCATGACATAATCAACCAGCTCGGAGCCGACGAAATTATCCTCATCCGCCGGAATGTCCCCAGTTTCCAAAGACGAAATTGCAATCAGGTCGTTGATTTTATGCAATAGCTCCTGACCACTTTCACGTATGTTACCGATGTAATCCTTATAAACCTGATTATGGATTTCGCCGAGAACACCCTTTTCCATCATTTGGGCAAATCCTAAAATTGCATTGAGCGGTGTGCGCAATTCATGACTCATGTGCCCCAGGAATTCCGAGCGCCCTTTCAGAGCCAGTTCCGCACGTATCTGCGCCTTGCGTAATTCATTTTCGCGTCGGACTTCCTCTTCCACATCACGTACCGTCAGAAGCATACCTTGCATGTCATCCGCTTCACCGATGGCAAATGATTTTATCTCGTACCAGCGCGACTTTTTTTCGTCCAAGCCCAGTTGAACACGCATAACGCATGCTTTGGCATCGGGATCGGAAAGAACCGGTGCATTCTGAATTTTTACTAAAAAGTTCTTACGCTGCGATGGCGCAATAATGTCAGCAAAACTTATACCTGACGGCAACACAAAATGCAGTTGCTCATGCCAGTTACTGGAAATGTAGCGAATCACCATGTCACGATCGATCAGGCAAAACATCTGATCGGCAATCGTCATCAGCGGATGTGAAAGAATATCGATAATGCTGGCAGGGCGGATTTCCTGGGCAACGCTCTCCCCTGTGTCGCGAGGAGTATCGCAGGCAATGCGTAATGTATTCGAAATAAATTCGTTGCGGCTTGAGGAAATATCCTCAAAGCACTGCCATACCCATGGAAACATGTAGCCTAACGCCGCTCCTTTCCTCCTCAAACCCGCGCCATCTTATTATAAAAGTATGAACGTGGCGCGTGGTCGTTAGTTATTAAGTAATTAATATCGGCTGGAGGTGTAAAAAGGAAATAGAAAATGGCACGCTTACTTTTGGGAAGGTAGGAAATTCCGCAGTGTGACATGTCTGCTCACATTGTGCACACGTAAATAATCCACATGCGCATCCATCAAAAACGCTGAAAAACCAAGCGTGGCATCGTCGCGTTCGGATGCCGGTTTATCGGTAAATAGCTTTAAAAAAGATTTGCGTGAATGACCTATTAGAAGCGGTAGCCCTAATTTTTTCAATTCCTCTATACGCAACAATATCTCCAGGGATTGCTGGGGTGTTTTTCCAAATCCGATTCCCGGATCGAATATAAAACGACTGGTCGCAACGCCGTTTGCAGCAAGAGAATGTATTTTTCTTTCTGCCCACAGGCGTATCTCTTCTATGGGATCCGCATCAGCCGGTAGTGTATGAGCAGGATCGGCCGGGACATCAAGCGCATGCATCAGCACCAGCATTGCCGACGAATCGCGTACAGCATCAATCATATCCTGAGAGGAAAATCCAGAAACATCATTAATCCAGTCAACACCAAGAGCAATTGCACGGCGCGCCGTTTCAGAATGGATGGTATCGACGCTGACCAGCTTTCCGGCCTGGTGAATCAGCTTTATAACCGCCGAGAGCTCAGAAAGTCGCTTCCACTCTTCGTCAGAGGAAAGGCGTTCGGCACCGGGACGTGTTGATTGGGCGCCAATATCGATAATATCAGCGCCTTCGTTAAGCAGCGTCTGCACCCGTGCCAGGGCATTAGCGACATGCTGTCCGCCGTCTGAAAATGAATCTGGTGTGAGATTTAGGACACCGGCTATCTTTGTGTGACTCATGCACACAAAGATAAGTCGGAAATCAGTTAAGATACAAGCAATGTATTATTGTTTTGTTTCTCAGCAATATCCTTTCAACCTAAGAATCGAGGGGCATGCTGAATTGCTTGCGAGGGAGTGCTGGGGGAGTGAAACATTGTTCCAATCCAAGCGCTCACTCGGAGGGGGGCCTTCACGTGTCGTGCAACCGGTTACGAGCACGAGAAGGAAAGCCATTGTGGTAAAGCGTAACATAGCGCTTACTCCTTCACGTTCGTGTTGCTAGTTTCTTATTGGAGCGGCGTTACCACTCATGATACAGACCCGCTACAAATGAATGTCTGATGCGGGAACGCGAATTTTTTTCGCACTGCACAATAATTGTTTTTATACGCCTATTTCACATTAAAGCAAGTGAATTATTGCGCCGCACAATCACTTATAATACAAATACTTTCCGAATTCGGACGCCTTAAACCGTTTTGTATAAATTTTCGATATGGAACTAATTTTTAAAATGCTTTTTGAGTTCATCTGCTACGTTTTGCGGTACGAAACTCGTAATATCACCACCTAGTCGCGCAATTTGTTTGATGAAGCGCGAAGATACGAAGTGAGTCGATTCAGATGCCGTTAAAAATATGGTCTCAATTTCCGGTGCCATCTTGGAATTCATGCAGGCCATTTGAAATTCGTATTCAAAATCGGATACGGCCCGCAGACCCCGTATAAGAATGCATGCTTTATGCTCTTTGGCAAAATTAACGAGCAATCCTGAAAAATGGTGCGCTGTTACCCGTTTTGCATCCTCGCCTAACGATTTGACTGCGTCCTCAACTAGCTGTGTACGCATATCGAGGTCGAAAATAGGCGCTTTATTGGTATCGAGCGCGACGCCGATGATAAGCCGGTCTACCACTTTCAGTGCACGCTCAATAATGTCCATATGCCCGTTTGTGATGGGGTCAAACGTTCCGGGATATATGCCAGTCTTCATAGCGTTGCCGTTAATTTTTCTAAAATGCAATATTCTCCCGCAGCATAGACCCAATCTCTCGCATACGCACATGAAAAAAACTGTGTTATAGTGAAAATACTTCTTTACAGTGTGAAGAAGAAACCCAGAACGGGTCAACCTATGTGGCGTAACATTATCATCGTTTCGCTTTTCGTGGTTCTACCATCCCTCGCCTATGGCGCATATTGGTGGCATTTGGCTACTATTCTCGAAGAAACCGCCACTAAAAACCTGGATGAGGCCGTTCAAAAGTTTGCTGATGTCGGCTTGGCGCTCACCTATGATGATATGATTGTTATCGGCTTTCCAAGCCGTCCGGTCGTGAAGCTGGAAGCGCCGGTTTTTACTTACAAGGCTTACGGCGGGCAGATGTATATTTCTGCCGACGACATGATTATTGAACCGGAAAGCAACGATAATACGACATTCCGCATTTTACTGCCAAAGCAGATTCATGCGTCTGCCAAAACTAATGCGATGGTAGGAGAATATGACGTTTCCGCTGATTTCGTCCCCAAACTTACGGTGCGCACAGCGGCAGGATATAGTGAAGATAAAGATAAAAAACGCGGGCAGTTCGATTTGGCGTTTAAAAAAGGCCCACCGCCGCCGGAATCTTATCCCAAAGATATTATCTATGAATACGCGCTGAACATGCCGAAAAACATGCGTATGACGGTCGCAAAAGGAGATCGTTCAGTTGATATCGGTTTCCAGTGGCCGTTGGTTCCGTTCCGGATGTGGCAACCGTTGCGGTACGATATTACCGGCCCGTATGACGTCTTTTTTTCCTTCCTTCAGGAAGCGGAAGAGAAGATGTGATCAGCACCAGCCTTTTTTAGCATGACCGGGCGGGCAATGGCCGCCGGACTTTGTCGGATAAGACCCCGCTTCCACATCGACCGTGCCAGGAACATGAACACGCGTGTAACGGTTGTCATCGCACGCGGTCAGCACAGTGAGCACCGCCACCGCCAGAATTATTTTGTCCTTCTTCATGCTATTCCTCCTTCTGTATCGACTGATGGCGCGTCTTCAATCGCGCCTTCTTCTTCCGCACCGATCATGCCCTCGGCAATTCGCACGGCGGAAACTACTTTTTCGCCGTCCACGACGCTGAAAATGGTCACACCTTGCGTATTACGTCCCGCGATACGGATGTCTTTCACATGAGTCCTTATAAGTTTACCTTTGTTGGTAATGAGCATGAGTTGATCGTTCTGCTCAATCGGCAAGCTCGCTACCACACTGCCATTGCGCTGACTGGTCACGATATTAACGATACCTGAACCGCCGCGATTGGTGATGCGGTATTCATAGGCAGATGTGCGTTTGCCGTAACCATTTTCGGTGATGGTAAGAATGATTTGCTCATTAGCGGTCATCTCGGCAATTTTCTCATCGGAAAGCTGAATGGCCGCGACCTTGTCCTCATCACCGCCGACATTCGTATCTTCCGTAGCATCGACGGCGCGACGTTTAGCAGCGGCGATCTTGAGATAAGCGACCCGTTCCTCAGCAGAGTAGTTGGCGCCTTTCAGAATCGACATCGCAACGACATCATCCTTCGTGGAATCAAGCTTCATGCCGCGTACGCCAGTCGAGGAGCGGCTTTTGAAGACGCGCACGGCCGAAACCGGGAAACGTATACATTTGCCTGAACGGGCGGCGAGAAGCACATGATCGCTTTCGGCACACGCTTTCACCGCGACCAGCATTTCGCCCTCTTCTTCAAGTTTCGTAGCAGATTTTACCATTCGCGCGGATGTCATGGAAATCCGACAAATCGTTACGGCGCACATTTCCTTTGGAAGTCACGAACATGATGTTCATATCATCCCAGGTGCCTTCATCCTCCGGCAACGGCATGAACGTCTTGATACGCTCTCCATCCGCCAGCGGGAAAATATTCACCAGTGCTTTGCCGCGTGCCTGCGGCGTACCCACCGGCAGACGATAAACCTTAAGTTTATAAACCTTGCCGTGATTCGAGAAGAACAGTACCGGCGTGTGGGTATTCGCAACGAAGAGTTCTTCCGTCGCATCCTCCTCATGCATGTTCATTGCTGAGCGGCCTTTACCGCCGCGGCGCTGCGCACGGTAAGCATCAAGCGGTACGCGCTTGATGTAGCCACCCGCCGTCACGGTAACGACCATGTCTTCTTTCTGAATGAGGCTTTCGATGTCCTGATCAAACTCACCCTCTTCAATCGAAGTCCGGCGTGGCACGGCGAATTCCTCACGAATTGCCGTCAATTCTGCTTTCATGATGGCGAAGCGTTCCGGTTTTGAGCCGAGGATATGCAGATACTTTTTGATTTCCTCACCAAGCCCCGTCAGTTCCTCGTCGATTTTGTTCCGTTCAAGCCCGGTCAGACGTTGCAGGCGTAGTTCAAGGATGGCTTTCGCTTGCGCTTCGGTAAATTTAATGCGGCCGTTTTTAACGACGTTGCCTTTATCGTCAACCAGCGCCAGGAGCGCGCCGACATCGGCGGCATCCCAGTCGCGGCTCATCAATTCTTCCTTGGCGATATCCGGATTCGCCGCGGCGCGGATCACCTTGATCACCTCATCGATATTGGCTACCGCAATGGCCAGGCCGATCAACACGTGCGCGCGGTCGCGCGCTTTGTTAAGCAGGAAGTTGGTACGTTTGCTAATGACTTCTTCGCGGAACAGAATAAACGCTTCCAGCACCTGCTTGGTGCTCATCAGTTGCGGACGGCCATTGTTCAGTGCCAGCTGATTGACGCCAAAGCTCGTCTGCAGTGGCGTATAGCTGTAAATCTGGTTGAGAACGACGTCGGCAACGGCATCTTTTTTCACTTCGATGACAACACGCACACCGGATTTATCCGACTCATCGCGCAAATCCGATATGCCTTCGATTTTCTTCTCGTTGACAAGTTCAGCGATACGCTCGACCAGTTTTGCTTTGTTTACCTGATATGGCACATCATCGATGATGATCGCTTCGCGGCCATTTTTGATGTCTTCGATATGCGTGCGGCCGCGCATGATCACCGAGCCACGGCCTGTCGTTGCCGCTGAGTAGCAACCGCTGCGGCCAAGAATAATGCCGCCGGTCGGGAAATCCGGTCCCGGGATCACCGCCATCAATTCTTCAATCGTCGCATCCGGATTGTCGATCAGCAGGCACGTTGCATCAATCACTTCGCCAAGGTTGTGCGGCGGAATATTGGTCGCCATACCCACAGCGATACCGCCCGCACCATTCACCAGCATATTTGGGAAGCGCGACGGCAGCACATCCGGTTCCTGTTCGGAGCCGTCATAGTTTTCATGGAAACCAACGGTATCCTTGTCGATGTCTTCTAGCAGGCCTAATTCGGCGAGTTTCGCCAGTCGCGATTCCGTATAACGCATCGCCGCCGCGGCGTCGCCATCCATCGAGCCGAAATTCCCCTGCCCGTCAATCAGGACAGCAGACATCGAGAACGTTTGCGCCATGCGCACCAAGGCATCGTAAATCGCCGAGTCACCATGCGGGTGGTATTTACCCATCACCTCCCCGACGATACGGGCTGATTTGCGGAAAGGCCGGTTCCAGCTCGCGCCAGTCTCATGCATCGCGTAGAGAATGCGGCGATGCACCGGCTTCAGACCGTCGCGCACATCCGGGATGGCGCGGCTGACGATCACGCTCATCGCGTAATCGAGGTAGGAGCGTTTCATCTCCTCTTCAATCGAAATCGGTTTGATGGAGAGATTTGCGGCTTCGGTCATGGTTGTTCCTTTACGCCTCTGATAGAGGGAAATTTGCTATCAACCCGGCACGTGGCACGAGTATAAAAGACAGGTAAAAAGGGTATAGCAAGCCCACTACAGGCCTGCAAGCATTAAGCTTGATAAATCAAATGAAACTGATTAGCGGGGGGTTGATGCACCGCGAACAAATTGTTCATTGCGCGCTTCTTGTTGTGCTCTTGCTGCAGCCATCGCAGGCGCAGGTGTCTGGCCCGGGCGGATACTGACAAACAGATCTTCTTCGTACGCGTGCTCTCCACCTTTTGCATGTTGAGAAAGGCTGCCAAACTCCTTTGCTATGGCTGGTACGGCGGCCATCCCGCCCATCGTACCGACACTTGTAAGAGTCATAGCTCCGCCGATACCGTCAAGTGCAGCCATGTCCTGCTGCTTTTCCTGTGCTGTTTTATCATCGCCAAACAGACCACTGAATCCGCCCAGGCCGGCCATCGCCATGCTGCCGCCTAAAATACCTTGCTGAAGTTGCGACATTTCTTCAGCTTTTACTTTATCGTTTTCAACTTTGGTCATTTCAGGGTTGCTTCCGCTGGCCTCCATCGCTTGTTTGTGGCGATCAAGCCCCTGATTTAAAAATGCTGGGTTTATTCCGCTATTACGTAATTGCTCAGCAGACCATCCTTCGGAAATCGCACGATTGATAATTGTATCAGCGGCAGCCTTGTCAGCCTCACTTATGGCAGCATCATGAGAGTGCTCTCGGATCGCCTGCGCATCCATTTCGCCAAACGTTGTCGGCCCATTATCCGGGCTTATTGGGCCACTAAAAAGATTATTGTTTGCTGGATCGCCGTATGCCATACACGTCTCTAATTATCAGTATTTTATCAAAATACGAGATATAGCAAAAGCCTATAACAACGATTGTCATAAAACTGTCATACGAAATAAAGAGTCGTTTTAACCTTGCGTGCGCCGAGCAGTCTAAGCCGTAAGGCGTTGAGTTTAATAAATCCTTCGGCGTCATGTTGGTCATATACCGAATCTTCTTCAAAGGTCACGTGCGCCATGGAATAGATCGATTTCGGCGATTTGCGCCCTTCGACAATGACATTGCCTTTATAGAGCTTTAGACGAACCGTACCTTCAACGTGTTCCTGGGACTTATCGATTAGCGTTTGCAGCATTTCGCGCTCCGGTGAGAACCAATAACCCGTATAGATCAATTCGGCATAACGCGGCATCAATTCGTCTTTCAGATGCGCTGCACCGCGGTCGAGCGTAATGGATTCGATAGCACGATGCGCGGCAAGCAGAATAGTACCGCCAGGTGTTTCGTATACGCCGCGCGATTTCATTCCGACGTAACGGTTTTCCACGAGATCAAGTCTGCCGATACCATGCTTACCCCCGAGGCGGTTTAGTTCAGTAAGCATGGCAGCAGGCGAAAGTATTTTGCCGTTAATGGCGACAGGATCGCCTTTTTTAAATTCGATTTCGACGATTTCCGGCTCGTTCGGCGCATTTTCCGGCGATACCGTCAGGCGGAACATGGATTCATCGGGGCCTACCCAGGGATCTTCCAGCGCTTTTCCTTCATAAGAAATATGCAGGAGGTTCGCATCCATCGAATACGGTGCTTCACCGCGTTTATCCTTGGCGACAGGAATTTGATGTTTTTCTGCGTATTCGATGAGTTTCGTGCGTGACGTCAAATCCCATTCCCGCCATGGCGCAATAATCTTTATATCTGGTTTCAGCGCGTAATAACCAAGCTCAAAACGCACCTGGTCGTTGCCTTTGCCGGTTGCCCCATGCGAAACGGCGTCTGCGCCTGTCTGCTTGGCGATCTCGATCTGGCGTTTGGCGATCAGCGGGCGGGCAATGGAGGTTCCGAGCAGATACACGCCTTCATATAACGCATTTGCGCGAAACATCGGGAACACGTAGTCACGGACGAATTCCTCTCTAAGATCTTCAATGAAAATTTCTTTTACGCCCATCAGTTCCGCTTTTTTGCGCGCAGGCTCTACTTCCTCACCTTGGCCGATATCGGCGGTAAAAGTGACAATTTCGCATTCGTATTGCTCCTGCAGCCATCGGAGGATAATCGAGGTATCCAGTCCGCCAGAGTAAGCAAGAACCACCTTGTTTATTTTTGTTTTTGCCATATTTACACACCTGTTGCTGAATAAAGACGACTGTTCGCTTGATTCAGCGCCCTAAATGCGAGATTATAGAGTAAATAACAAGTGTTTTTTAATGCAGAACGGATTTAAGTATTTTGATCGTATCCTGAACGTTGTTCTCGTCGTCATTGCGCTGGCCTGGGCCTACGATCATTTCATAGTAAAAAAGTCACCAGAGGGAAAAGTGGCAGAGGCGCAAAGCCTTTCGATGGACGCGCAGGCCGCGTTTGGCGATGCAGAAAACACAAGTTCCGTTCTGCCGGCTAAAAAAGGCGACCCGGAACCGGTCACCTTTACCCAAAGCGGGATCGTGCCGACTGATTTTGATAAAGCAACGAAAGAAATCCTGAATAGTGACGTTCCGGTACTCCTTTTTATTTATACGTCGTGGTGCCCCTACTGTAATAAACTGTATCCTGAAATTGAATCAGTTGCTAATGAGCGGCAGGATAGCTTGAAGATCGTTGCCGTATCGGTTGATAAAAGCGAATACGCATTCCAGCGTTACATGAATGGCAAACCATCCGCGCCGCCTTTCATTCCATATTATTTAGGAAACGGCAAAGAATACTCCCGCCTGATTAATTACCTGCAGCTTGAAGGATTCAATTTCAACGGCGGCATTCCATTTATGGCATTTTTCTCACACGGCAAACCGGCAGGTCAGATTGGCGGTTATGTTGAGAAAGATAAGATTGATCGGATTCTCGAGCAAATCTACGCTGATACCAGCACGACTGAACCTTCTAAACCTTCACTCTAAGAAAAACCATGGACCTTAATAAAATTAAAGCCGGGGATAATCCCCCGCACGACATAAACGTAATCATCGAAGTTCCGCTTGGTGCGTCACCTATAAAATATGAAATGGATAAAGAATCCGGTGCTCTGTTTGTAGACCGTTTTCTACATACCGCCATGTACTACCCGTGCAATTACGGATTTATCCCACATACGCTGTCAAAAGACGGTGATCCGGCGGATGTTATGGTGGTTGGCCGCCGTGCGGTAATTCCGGGATGCGTTCTGGCGGCCCGTCCCGTCGGCGTGCTGGTTATGGAAGATGACAAAGGCATGGATGAAAAAATCCTCGCTGTACCAGCCACACGCCTGCATCCTTTTTACACGGATGTGATGAATTACACGGATCTTCCGAAAATTCTAACGGATCAGATTTATCACTTTTTCCAGCACTACAAAGATTTGGAGCATGGTAAATGGGTTAACATAGTTGGCTGGGAAAATAAGGATTTCGCCGAGAATCTGATTATGGAAGCTGTTGAGCGATATAAGAAGAAGTAACAGCGTCAGCCGGTATACAAAACGCTATTGCCAAGCCGGAAGTCATCTGTCATAAGCCCTTCACTTCTCATCACAACCCGTCCGGGTTGATATTATCCTTTATTCAAGAGGCCTGACCTATGAACTTCTCCATGAATCTGAACGATTTGAAATGGTTTGTGCTGGCATGCGGCGTAGCTGCGATTGTCTATGGCATTGTCACTATTCGCAGTATTCTTGCTTCGCCAGCCGGTAATGCTCGTATGCAGGAAATCGCTGCTGCCATTCAGGAAGGCGCACGCGCTTACCTGAACCGTCAGTACCGTACGATCGGATTCGTCGGAATCGTTATTTGCCTTTTGCTTGGTTACAAGCTTGGCGTACACGTCGGTATAGGTTTCATCATCGGCGCGGTCATGTCAGGGGCAGCGGGTTATATAGGTATGAATATCTCGGTGCGCTCGAACGTGCGTACGACGGAAGCGGCACGCTCAGGCATAGCAAAAGCACTTTCCGTCGCTTTCCGGGCTGGTGCAGTAACCGGTATGCTGGTCGTGGGCCTGGGCCTGATCGCGGTCGCAGGTTACTATTTTTACCTGTCCGATTCCGGCAAATATGAAACACGCCAGATTCTGGAAGCCTTGGTTGCCCTTTCATTCGGCGCCTCCCTGATTTCCATCTTTGCACGTCTTGGTGGCGGTATTTTCACCAAGGGCGCTGATGTTGGCGCTGACCTCGTCGGTAAGGTTGAAGCGGGTATCCCGGAAGACGATCCACGCAATCCGGCCGTAATCGCTGATAACGTTGGCGACAACGTGGGTGACTGCGCAGGTATGGCAGCCGACTTGTTCGAAACCTATGTGGTGACGATTGTCGCTACCATGTTGCTCTCGGCGATCTACTTCCTCGGCGGTGACCAGCAGTTGATGCTGATGTACCCGCTGATTGTCGGCGCCGTGTGCATCATTGCCTCCATTCTTGGTACTTTTTTCGTCCGTCTTGGCAGCAATAACAACATTATACAGGCGCTGTATAAAGGCTTTTTTGCTTCGGCGGCGTTCTCGGCAATCTTTATCTATGCCGCGACCAACTATCTACTGGGCATGGGGACAATCTACACGACGGCGTCCGGTCTGCAGTTCTCAGGCATGGACATTTTCTCGTGCTCGCTAATTGGTCTTGTTATCACCGGTGCGCTGGTATGGATTACGGAATATTACACGTCCACGGCCTATCGTCCGGTGAAAAGCGTCGCAAAAGCATCAGAAACAGGTCACGGTACGAACGTGATTCAGGGTCTTGCCGTTTCGATGGAATCCTGCGCCCTGCCCATCCTGGTGATCAGCGCCGGTATCATCGGCACCTTCCTGCTCTGCGGTCTGTTTGGCGTTGCGATTGCAGCCACAACCATGCTGGCCCTGGCCGGAATGGTCGTTGCACTCGACGCATATGGTCCGGTAACGGACAATGCTGGCGGTATCGCTGAAATGTCGGAACTGCCAAAAGAAATCCGTGTCACCACCGATGCGCTCGATGCCGTCGGCAACACCACGAAAGCGGTTACTAAAGGCTATGCGATCGGTTCTGCTGCATTGGCATCGCTTGTACTGTTTGCTTCCTATACGGAAGATCTGAAGCACTACTTCCCCGATCTGAACGTCCGCTTTGAGCTGAGTGATCCTTATGTAGTCGTCGGTCTTTTCATCGGCGGTCTGCTGCCGTACCTTTTCGGCTCGATGGGCATGATGGCCGTAGGCCGCGCTGCGGGTGCGGTCGTGGTTGAGGTGCGCCGTCAATTCAAGGAGATTGCCGGTATCATGGAAGGCAAGGCTAAACCGGATTACAGCCGCGCGGTCGATATGCTGACCGTCGCTGCGATCAAGGAAATGATTCTTCCGTCGCTCCTGCCGGTTGCAACGCCTGCCGTTCTTTATTTCCTCATCAATGGCATAGCTGGCCAGGAGCAAGCGTTTGCGGCTCTCGGCGCAATGCTGCTTGGCATCATCATCACCGGCCTGTTCGTCGCGATTTCGATGACATCCGGCGGCGGCGCATGGGATAATGCGAAGAAGTATATTGAGGAAGGCAACCACGGCGGCAAGGGTTCGGACGCGCATAAAGCAGCCGTCACCGGTGACACCGTTGGCGATCCTTATAAGGATACCGCTGGTCCTGCCGTCAACCCGATGATCAAGATTGCCAATATCGCGGCGATCCTGCTTCTCGCGTTGCTTGCTTAATTTTAAATTATCATTGAATGAAGAAGCCTCGGAGCAATCCGGGGCTTTTTTATATGCCTACAGCATTTGCTTTCGACATCTCTTCCTGGGCGCGGCGTGAACTCATCACACCCTGAAACTCGACATCGATCCGCGAAGTATTGCCATCGTACATAATTGCCAAAGCGTTGCTTACCATAGCAACATTTTCAAGGCTTGGATCCGTAGCAGGATCTTTTAAATGCGCTTGTAAAACCGCAAATGCAGCTATTTCTTGTACTTTATGCTGCGCATCCGCAGGCAGATCATTGAATGCTTTTTCAAAACTCATTACTTGCCTCGTCGTATCTTTTATTTTTAGGAATAGTACGACAAATTAGTTAATTTTTGTTAAATTATGTAAACTATTGACCAAACTTGTTAATAAATCCTCCGCAATCATACCGCAGCCAAGGTTTTTTGCGGCATCAGCATGAAGCCAGACGCCTGCACAAGCCGCATCGAACACCTCCATTCCCTGTGCAACGAGTCCGGTAATCATGCCTGCAAGCACGTCGCCTGTGCCTGCCGTTGCCAACGTCGCTGGTGCATTTGTATTAATGGCAACGCGACCATCGGGAGCGGCGATCACGGTATCCGCTCCTTTCAAGACAATCACGGCGTTCAAATAGGAAGCAGCGCGGTAGGCACGATGCATCTTGTCTGTTTTGATATCAATCTCACTGCTCGAAAACAAACGTGCGAATTCTCCTTCATGCGGGGTGAGAATGGTTGGCGCGTTGATCATGTCTTTCAGTGTTGATGCCTCACCAGCAAATACCGTTACCGCATCCGCATCGAAAACAACGGGAATGTTTTTAGCCAGCGCCAGCGATACATATGATTTAGTTTTTTGCGTGACGCCATTGCCCGGTCCGAGCAATAAGGCTTTTATCCGGCGATCGCTTAAAACTGCGGAAAAACCAGTTACATCATCCGCCACTTCGGTCATAACGCTTGTCAAGTGACTAGCATAAATAGGCAGGCTTTCCGTATCGCAAGCAACGGCGACCAGCCCTGCTCCCATCCTGAGCGCTGCCGTTGCCGCAAGCCGCGCCGCGCCCGTCGTGCGGATTCCACCGCCTGCGACAATTACTTTCCCGCGTGTATACTTATGATCCTCTACCTGTGGCCATGGGAACCGGCTAAGCCAGAGCGCGGGCGTGTTTTCCGCGACAACCGTTTCTTCTTTGATCGAAGACGCCAGTCTCGGATCAGCGCCAACGATACTGCGCTTAATCACATGATCGATGCCAATATCGGCTACCAGCACCTTACCGGCATACGCTTTTCCCGGTAACAGGACGTGACCTGGTTTCTTTGCCGCAAATGTCACGGTGATTTCGGCATAAGGTGCGATGCCGAGTACGACGCCAGTATTGCTATCAATGCCAGAAGGAATATCCACCGCAACGACACGGCAATGATTTGCATTCATTTCAGCAAGGAAAGATGCTGGCTTCCCTTCCAGCAGCCGGGTCAGTCCGATGCCGAACAGCGCATCGACTACCAGCATTTCAGGTTCGATCTGAACATCATCGAATGATAGGATTGTTCCTGCATAATACTGCCGCGCTTTTGCTGCATCACCTTTGAGCTTTTCCGGGGCTATACCTACCACTTCAACAAGCCAGCCTTTATCGATCAGCTGGCGTGCGACCACGTATCCATCGCCGCCGTTATTTCCAGGACCGCATAATATTAAGACACGTTGTTTCGGGTAATGCTGGATAATTGTTTCCGCAACGGCATTTCCTGCAGCCCACATCATCTGCCAGCCAGAAATTCCGGCGTTCATTGCCGATTGCTCGGCAAAGCGCATACGCTCGGCAGAAAGAATCAAGGTAGAAAGATGCGATGACATGGTTTTTCTATACAGCTTAGTGTGTTATCTGTATAGATCGGTTATGTATCGTTTTTTTGTTTGTTTGTTTGCACTGATTTGTTTCTTAACTTCGACGGCCCAGGCCGGCAATGCGGAAACCTGTATTAGCGAACTAAAGCGCGGACGCTATCTGGACGCCATGATTCATGCCAGCACCTCCGGTGATGAAACACTGGAGACGGCAGCGACCTGGTATTACCTCAAATCCAGCGATGTCATTCCGGAATTCGCTCTTTACGAAGATTTTCTGGCACGTCACCGGGGATGGCCGGAAGAAGAAAAGCTAATTACGCGTGCTGAAATCGCGCTGCTCAATAGCATTGCACCGCAAGGAATACGGCTCGACTGGTTTAAGCGCTATCCGCCGCGCACTGCGCGCGGAAAATTTTACGTTTTGCTCAATTCCGGACAGATGAGCGCTCAGATGCTGCGGCCCTTGTGGATCGAAGGCGATTTCAAAGATGATGAGGAAAATTTTATTCTGCGAAATTACGGCGGTTTGCTGGATATCTCAACTCACATCCAGCGCGTTGACCGACTTCTTTGGGAAGGTCAGGTTTCTGCCGCGCAGCGTCTACTGGGACGGCTTCCGGACGCTAATCGCCGCGTAGCTGAAGCGCGTATCGGCCTGATACGAAAAGCGCCAAATATTGAGGGATTATTGCGTAAAGTTCCCGCATCGCATGCACGTGATCCGGGTCTGTTATATGAACGCGCCAAATGGCGCTTTAATAAGAAACTTTATGACGGCGTGTCTGAGCTCCTTTTGCAAGCGCCCGCCAATCCGCCTTACCCCGCCAAATGGTGGCCGATGCGCAGCTATATGATTCGGGAAATGCAGCAGGAAAACCGATATGATCTTGCTTATACGCTCGCCAAAAATCACGGACAAGTTTCCAAGATAGAGCGTTCGGAAGCACTGTGGATGCTGGGATGGACCGCTTTTGCATACAAAAACGACCTGGAGACTGCACGCAGCGCTTTTAGCGAAATGTATAAGCTGGTCGAATATCCGGTCAGTAAATCGCGTGCCGCATATTGGCGCGGCCGAACCGCAAAAGCGGGTGGTGATTCTGTAGCCGCCGCAAACTGGTTTCGAAAAGCTGCCCGGTATCCCACCACATTTTACGGTCAGTTGGCACAGGAAGAACTCTCGCCTGGACACCCTCTTGCGCTTCCAGCCTTCGTCCGCGCCCAGCCCGGGAGCGGCGATACCGTACTGGCACGGTCAGAAATTGCCCGTGCCGCACAGCGTCTGGTGGCATATGGCGGCGATGATTTAGCGCTGCCGTTATTCCTTCATGTCGCGCGTCAGGCCTCAACTCCTGCAGATGCTGCTGCAGTAGCCGACCTTGGCCTGCGTATGGGACGAAAAGATTTTGCGGTAAGAGCCGCCAAAGAAGCGCTTAACCGGAACATCTATCTCGCCGAACTCTATCCTTTGGGGCTGCCTCAAGGCCAGATTTTCGGCGACAAACTTCTGGTACTGTCAATTATGCGACAAGAAAGCATGTTCAATCCCCGTGCACAAAGCTCTGCAAATGCTATCGGCTTGATGCAAATGCTGCCATCGACCGCCAAGCGTGAAGCGAAAAAGCTTGGATTGGGCTTTACCCCCTCCCGCCTTTATGAGCCTACCTATAACGCCCAGGTCGGCAGCTTTCATCTGCAGGAGCTGGTTAGCAACTTCGGCGGTTCATACGCAATGGCCGCAGCCGGATATAACGCCGGTCCAGGCAAACCGAGTGAGTGGCGTTATCGTTTCGGGGATCCTCGCCGCAGTCCTTATGACGCTATCCAGTGGACTGAATCCATTCCCTATGGAGAGACACGCAATTACGTACAGCGTATCATGGAAAATTATCAGGTATACCGTGCACTGATTTCTAGCGGCAAAGCATCGCTTACTGCCAATGAGGTGCTAGGCTACTAGCTACTCGCAGGAAAAATCGGATTCCAGATTATTGGTGCAGAGAAACTTCTTGGGCGGCGTATAGGATGCATCGTTATCCTGATAGTTATCATAGCGCGTCGTGCGGGATGGCACGCCGAGATTTGCGGGTACGGGCCGGCGGGCATCGTAATTCTGCCACACTGAAGATGCAGCGCCGCGAGCGCCGTACGGATTCGCATAAGGCGGCGCGGTATCGCAGGCGGACAGCAGAAAAGGCAGTGTCAGCGCCAGCTGTAAAGCTGCAGTGCGGTTGAACATGTTAGACTCTTTCGCAGGCGCAATATAAAATTTCTCAAGCCTCATGACAAGGTTAGAGCGAAAATTTATTTTCAAGCGGCTGATTTTGATTCATATGATGAGAATAAGGCACGGATTAACATTATTACCCGAGTTGCACCTTGCGGAATTATTAACACGCTATGGATCGTTTGACGGATCGTACAATAGGCATTCCCTCTGATTTTGTAAGAAGGAAGCGACATGGCAGATTCATTTCCTATGTCGCTGCTTACTGTGTCGGCTTAGGTATTGTTCTTACAGCGGCTTTCTTCCATGAGGCCCTGGGGGGCCCGACGGTTTTAGCATTAACGATTCTTATTTTTGGAGGGTTAACGCTGGTTTCACTGCTCGGTATGCAACGCCTGCTCGATCTCGTATTAAGCGTCGAGTTTCAGAATGCCATTTTTTCATCCACGATTACCCGCAAATTCGATTTTACCATGATTATCGATCATGAAGGGGCTATCGCCTATTACGACCAGGGATTCCGAAATTATTTTCCTGAAATTCCTTCTGCCGGACGCGCGATTGATCAGCTGCTAAACCGTGCCGGTATTATCGGCGAAAAAGAGCGTGAGATCCTCGCCGCGATTTATGCAGGCAACACCGGTGATTTCCTGATGGACGTCCCGCTTGATGAAAACCGCACCAGGCGTTTTCATATCACTTTTGCGCCTGTCATCCGCCCTGTCGGGTTTTACGTTATTCAAGGACGTGCGCACGTCGATCGCAAGGACGCCCGTGAAAATGCGCCTAGCGTGGACAATGACATTATGCCGTTGATGCATGGCGCATTGCTTCATTCCATTAGCGATGGCGCTTACGCAGCGGATGCACATGGGTTGATGCTCTATGCTAATCCTTCGCTGGTCGAATGGCTTGGATATTCCGATATTGATCTTTCTGGCCGGCAAATATCGCTAAATGACCTGCTATACCAGCCAGATGGCGCAAGGCTTGATATCGCTTCCGGCAACTACGAAGGTGATGTGCTGCTACGCCGCAACAACGGTTCGCTCGTGCGCGCCTACCTCCGCCAGCAGAAACTGGTGCCGCCGTCAGGCGAAACGCTTGGCATTATCGGAATCGTTAAACGAAAGGATTTGTTTAAATAATGCTGTGGCTGGGCAAAAAGAACGCGAAAGAAAATCTGGCGGATGATAAGCTAGCGGAATTCATCGAGACATCTCCGATTGCGGTTGCACGCCTCAATGCTACTGGCCAGATTGTTGAGTTTAATGCTGCGTTTGCCAAACTAACACATCATACGCTGACGCTGGATGCGCCCATTTCCCTTTCCTCGATCGTAAAGCCGGAACAAAGGCTGGAAGTTGAGAATCTATGGAGCGATATACAGTTCAAGGGACTACAGAGCGATGAACCGCTGCCGCTTGAGCTGCATTTGGCAGACGGCGCAACCATCATGGTATCGCTCTATATGAGCCTGCTCAAACATGGGGCAGAGGGTCAACCGAGTATTATGCTGCACTTAATTGACACCACCGAGCAAAAGAACCTGGAGATGCGTTTTGCGCATTCGCAAAAGATGCAGGCCGTGGGCCAGTTGGCAGGAGGCGTGGCGCATGATTTTAACAACCTGCTGACAGCGATGATCGGATTTTGCGATTTATTGCTTATGCGGCATCCGGCTGGCGATCCATCTTTTGCCGACATCATGCAGGTCAAGCAAAATGCCAACCGCGCCGCGAATCTTGTTCGCCAGGTGCTCGCTTTTTCCCGTCGCCAGACATTGCAGCCAAAAGTCGTGGATTTGACCGATGTGCTGGCGGAGCTTTCAAATCTTATCCGCCGGCTAATCGGCGAAAATATTGAACTGAAAATGGTGCATGGCCGTGAAATCTGGCCGGTTAAGGCGGATCAGGGGCAGCTTGAACAAGTCGTGATCAATCTTGCCGTCAATGCGCGTGATGCTATGAAAAAAGGCGGCATGCTTACGATCAGTCCAGCAATATCACCGTAAGCAACGATATGCCGATTGATGAGGATTTGGTTGCGCCATCGCAGGAAGAATCAATCGCATATGGCGATTACGTGCTGATCGAAGTAACCGACACAGGTCATGGCATTCCCCGCAGCTTGATGGAAAAAATCTTCGAACCGTTTTTCTCAACTAAGGAGGTTGGTTCCGGAACCGGCCTCGGGCTTGCTACGGTTTACGGGATCATTAAACAAACCGGCGGGTATGTTTACGTGAAGAGTGAGCCGGATAAAGGCACCACTTTCGCACTTTTCCTGCCACGCGTACAGGGCGAAATCCGTGCCGAAACTTCCGAAGAAACCAATGAGCGCGCCGTTGCTTCGGATCTGACTGGCGCGGCAACCATTATGCTTGTGGAAGACGAAACGCCGGTGCGCATCTTCGCTGCCCGCGCATTGCGCAACAAAGGATATGAAGTGCTTGAGGCCGATTGTGGTGAGCAGGCAATTGAAGTTTTCTCAACGCACACGGGTACGATCGATGTTATTATCAGTGACGTAGTGATGCCAGGTATGAATGGCCCGACAATGATTGAAACACTGGAAGAACAATATCCAGATCGCATGAAAAATCTGGAAGTGATTTTCATATCAGGGTACGCGGAAGATGCGTTTGTCGATACCTATGGCACCGAACGTGAATTCAACTTCTTACCAAAACCATTCACGCTCAAACAGTTGGCCAGCAAAATTAAAGAACTAACTTAGCGCTTTTTTCAAAAGATCATTAACTGCTGCTGGATTCGCTTTGCCTCCGGAAGCTTTCATCACCTGGCCGACGAAGAAACCGAAAAGCTTGTCTTTGCCGGATTTGAATTCCGTAACCTTGTCAGGATTGGCAGCAATGACTTCAGCAATGACTTTTTCAATCGCGCCGGTATCGGTAACCTGCTGTAGCCCCTCTTCTTCGACAATTTTTGCAGCATCCTTGCCCGTTTCTATCATTTTATCGAGCACATCCTTGGCAATTTTGCCGGAGATCGTGTTGTCAGCGATGAGTTTCAGCAATCCCGTCAATGCCGCGGCGGAAACCGGCGATTCTTCAATCGTTTTTTCCAGCTTGTTTAAGCGCCCGAAAAGTTCGGCAGTGATCCAGTTGGATGCCAGCTTGGGATCAACTGCTTTTGCCACCGTTTCGTAATATTCCGTGAATGCTTTGTCTGAGGTAAGAACGGATGCATCGTATTCGGAAAGCCCGTAATCCTTCACGTAACGTGCTTTTTTATCGTCCGGGAGTTCCGGCAGCGATGCTTTGATTTTATCAACAAATTCCTGCGTAATGACGAGCGGCAGCAAATCCGGATCTGGGAAATAGCGGTAATCATGCGCGTCTTCCTTTGAGCGCATGGTACGGGTTTCATTTGCGGCAGAATCATAAAGACGCGTTTCCTGGTCGATAACGCCGCCCGATTCTAAAATCCGCACTTGGCGCTCAGCTTCGTGTTCAATCGCCTTCATGACGAAACGCACCGAGTTGACGTTCTTGATTTCGCAGCGCGTGCCAAATTTCGTATCTCCTACTTTGCGAACCGACACGTTCGCATCGCAGCGCATCTCGCCCTTATCCATATCGCCGCCACACGTGCCGAGATAACGCACGATAGCGCGGAGTTTTTTAAGGTAAGCCCCCGCTTCTTCCGGCGAGCGCATATCTGGCTCGGAGACGATTTCCATCAGCGGGATACCGGCGCGGTTCAGATCGATAAAGCTGTCGGTCGGGCTGTGCTCGTGCAGAGATTTTCCGGCATCCTGTTCGAGGTGGATACGCGTGATACCAACAGTTCGACTTCCCTCGGCAAGATCAAGCGTCAATTCGCCTTTACCCACGATGGGATCGAGAAACTGCGAAATCTGGTAGCCGCTTGGCAGATCGGGATAAAAATAATTCTTGCGGTCAAACACGGATTTCAGATTGATCTGCGCCTTGATGCCAAGGCCGGTGCGTACTGCCTGCTCCACCGCTTTTTCATTGATCACGGGAAGCATGCCCGGGAAACCCGCATCAACCGGAGAAACATTGTGGTTCGGCTCGGCGCCGAATTCCGTCGGCGCACCCGAAAAAAGTTTCGAGGTCGTCGAGACTTGTGCATGGACTTCAAGCCCAATCACCACTTCCCAATCACCCGTGTTTCCTTTGATTGTATACGTCATCTGCCGCTCCGCTACGGTCTATCAAAATTACAGTTTATATCGTTGCAATAACAGTCCGACGAACTTTCGCATATGCCGCGCAGCGTCGCTGTAACATCTTCTTTTGCGCATGCCGTCAGCGCAATCATCGTGATCAGGAGGAAAAGGCAATGCTTCATGGCTTTGCCGTGAATCCTAATGCCTGCTCCAGCGCACCTGCGACCTGGAACAGTTTTTCTTCCTCGAACGAATTGGCCAATAATTGCAGTCCAAGTGGCAAGCCGTCCTTTGAAAGCCCTGCTGGAAGCGAGATTCCCGGCAGACCAGCCATGGAAGCCGGAACGGTGAAAACGTCATTCAGGTACATCGTTACCGGATCTTTTGGTTCCTCACCAATCGCAAAGGCCGCGCTTGGCGTTGTTGGCGTCAGCAGCACATCCACTTTTTCAAAGGCCTGGCGGAAATCTCGGATGATCAGGCCGCGCAACGATTGCGCTTTTTTATAGTACGCATCGTAGTAACCGGCGGAAAGCACATATGTTCCGATCATAATGCGGCGCTTCACTTCCTTGCCGAATCCTGCAGCGCGTGTTTTTTCATAGAGTTTTTCGATAGAATCGCCTTTGTCTGCCACGCGCAGGCCAAAACGCACGCCATCGTAACGGGAGAGGTTTGAAGAACATTCGGCAGGCGCAATAATATAGTATGTCGCCAACGCATCTTTCGTATGCGGCAGCGAAACGGGAACGATTTCCGCACCGAGCTGTTTTAAGGTATCGGCACCCTTCTGCCACAGCCGTTCGATTTCCGGGTCCATGCCATCGGCACGGTATTCATTGGGAATCCCGATTTTCAAGCCCTTGATATTCCCGTTCATCGCTCTCAACACATCGGGAACCGGCTTGGTCGAAGACGTCGAATCTTTCGGATCGTGGCCTGCCATATATTGAAAGAGTAGCCCGGCATCTTCCACGGTTTTGGTGATCGGCCCTGCCTGATCAAGGGATGATGCAAACGCGATAATACCCCAGCGCGAGCAACGGCCATAGGTCGGCTTGAAGCCGACAATGCCGGAGAATGCCGCTGGCTGGCGAATCGAGCCACCGGTATCCGTTCCGAGCGATGCCGTGCAGAGGTCGCCTGCAACGGCCGCTGCAGAACCACCGGAAGAACCACCTGGTACATATTCCTTAGTTGGGTGCGTTTTGCTTTTCCACGGGCTGACAACCTTGCCGTAGTAGGATGTCAGGTTCGCCGAGCCCATGGCAAACTCATCGAGGTTCGTTTTGCCAAGCATTACGGTGCCCGCATTATAGAGATTCTGCGTGACGGTGGATTCATACGGTGGTTTGAAACCATCGAGAATGTGCGATGCTGCCGTCGTCAGCACGCCATTCGTACAAAACAAATCCTTAATGCCGAGCGGCACACCTTCGAGCGGGCGCGCTTCGCCTTTGCTAATACGCTCATCGGACTTCTTCGCCTGCTCCAGCGCCAGTTCAGGCGTCACGGTGATGTAGGCGTTCATCGTGCCGTTCTTCTTCTCGATCGCATCGAGATAGGCCTTAGTGATTTCAACGGAAGAGATTTCTTTCTTCTGAATCGCATCGCGCGCTTTGGCGACAGTATAGGTCGTCAGGTCGGTCATGATTATCCTTGATCAATTACTTTGGGCACGACGAAGCAACTGTAATTGCTTTCCGGTGCATTAGCTAAAATGTCTTTGGCACGATTGCCGTCCGTGATCTCGTCCTTACGCCACGGCAATGCTTGTTCCAGCACGCTGGCAACGCCGGCGGTGCCACTGGTATCTACTTTGCTTAGCTCCTCCACCATCGTCAGAATCGAAGAGAGCTCCTTGGTCATGGTCGCTTTTTCCTCATCCGTAATGGCGATACGGGACAATTTAGCGATTTTGGTGACGTCTTTTTCGGTAATGGCCATAGATAATTC
The DNA here is from genome assembly GCA_046348685.1 of Rickettsiales bacterium. Classification (GTDB taxonomy): domain Bacteria; phylum Pseudomonadota; class Alphaproteobacteria; order Rickettsiales; family UBA998; genus JAXMDT01. The sequence continues at coordinate 232,695 of JAXMDT010000001.1, read as the reverse complement.
TTTCAAAAAGATGGTTTTCTCTACAGGCTTTGCGTAGAAATGACAAGATGATGATTTTTGTATGTGATAGCTATGAGTAACACCCGCCTTCTCGGTTTTGATCTTGGCGAGGTGCGCATTGGCGTGGCGCTTTCGGACACCTCGCGCACGATTGCCTCACCGCTGATGATGCTGCCGCGAAAGAAGAAGTTTAGCGATGTAGCATCTGCGATCGCAGAATTGATAAAAAAGCATCAGGTTGGCGGGATTGTGATTGGCCTTCCCCTGAACATGGATGGCTCGGAAGGACCGCGCGTGCAATCGGTACGCGCCTTCGCCAATAATCTTTCAAAACATATTGATATTCCAATTCATTTCTGGGATGAACGAATGTCCACCATGGCGGTGGCGCGTACCCTGGAGGAAAGCGGCATCAGCCATACCAGCCGCAAAGAGCAGGTAGACAAAATGGCGGCATCTTATATCCTTCAGGGATATTTGGATAAACAGCACCATGCCTGACGTTCAGAACGACTATCTCGTCATCATCATTGTTTTTGGGTTGGCCTATATGCTTGGCTCGTTTCCGACGGGCATCATCGTGGCCAAACTTTTCCGTCTTGGGAATCTGCGCGATATTGGATCGGGCAATATCGGTGCAACTAATGTCATGCGCACGGGGAATAAAGTTGCCGGACTGCTAACATTCCTTGGCGATGCGCTCAAAGGCTACATTGCTGTGATGATCGCCACTCACTATTTACCTGAGCTGATGCCGGTAGCTGCTTTCGTCGCGGTGCTTGGTCACATGTTTCCGGTATGGATCGGTTTTGAAGGTGGCAAAGGTATTGCCACCACGGTTGGCATTCTTTTCGGCATCCATTATTCCATCGGACTTATTTATGTTGTAGTGTGGGCGATGACGTTTTGGGTTTTCCGTGTGTCAGCGGTCGCCGGCATCGTCGCTACCGCGGTCATTCCCCTATTCGCCTATGTGCAGCTCGGCTTGGAGTCCGCACTCTTCATGCTGTGCCTGTCGCTTCTTGTCATCGTGCGACATAGTGAAAACATCGTGCGCCTGATCAAGGGGCAAGAATATGTCTTTAGCGACACTCCGCGAGCTCAGTAGAATCGCCCAATCCGACACGCGCGATCATCTGATCGACACGATCCGCCTCATCCGCTCGGAAAATGTCGGCTCGATGACGTTCTTTGCGCTGGTAAAACGTTTTGGCTTACCATCGCGTGCACTGGAAGCCATTCCCGATATGGCAGCGCGTGGCGGACGCAAAAAACCAATCGTTCTGTTTTCGCGCGATGAAGCAGTACGTGAATTGGATCAAACAGAGGCTTACGGCGCGCGTTTCATTTCATATCTTGATCCCGATTACCCGGAAGCGCTACTGCACATTCCTGATCCGCCGCCTATTATCGCTACACTTGGTCATCCGCATCTATGGCAAAAGCCTTGCATCGCTATGGTAGGCGCGCGCAATGCCTCCGCTAATGGCTGCCACTTTGCTAAAAAGTTGGCGCATGATTTAGGTGAAGCCGGTTATGTGATTGTCTCCGGCCTGGCGCGCGGGATCGATACGTTTGCACATCAAGGAGCGCTGGCAAGTGGCACGGTCGCGGCGATCGCCAGCGGCATCGATCATATTTACCCACCCGAAAATGCCGGCCTTTACCAACAGTTGCGTGAGATGGGTGCCATTGTGTCTGAAAATCCATTCGGCGCGATTCCGCATAGCCGTGCTTTCCCTGCCCGCAATCGCATTATCTCGGGATTAAGCCTTGGCACCGTCGTCGTGGAGGCCGCTCAAAAATCCGGCTCACTCATCACCGCTAAATTTGCTCTGGAGCAAAACCGCGAAGTGTTTGCTGTCCCTGGCTCGCCGATGGATCCCCGCGCCAAAGGCTGCAATGAGCTTTTGAAGCAGGGCGCAACCCTGGTCGAGTCCATCGATGATGTCCTGAAAGAATTAAGAAAGCCATCGATTGGCGCTTTCAAGCAACAGCAGCTTGACCTTTTTTCGGTTCAGGAGATTTCCGACCCTACCCCTGCCGAGTTGGATAGCGCACGTACAATTATTGATGAAAAACTGGGCTTTAGCCCTATCGCCATTGACGAACTCATCACTCAGACCCATATCTCTGCCAATGTTTTATTAACGATTTTGCTGGAAAAGGAATTGGCAGGTGTGTTACAGCGCCACCCTGGCGGCAGGGTGAGCCTTGTATCGCGATGAATCTATAATAGAGGATTCGCCACGCCTAGAGTAGGCACAGATGGTCAACACGGTTGTAGTAGAATCACCGGCGAAAGCAAAGACGATCAATAAGTATTTGGGAAATGACTATAAGGTCATTGCCTCGTTTGGTCACGTCCGCGATCTGCCATCCAAAGACGGTTCCGTCGAGCCGGATAACGATTTCCATATGCATTACCAGGTGGACGATGATGCGAAAAGGCACATTACCGCCATCGCCACCTCGGTTAAAAACTCTGACACGCTTTATCTCGCAACTGACCCGGACCGTGAAGGCGAAGCCATTTCCTGGCATATCGTCGAGGCTTTAAAAGAAAAGAAAGCGCTGCCGAAGAATATCGCTGTCAAACGCATCGTCTTTCATGAAATCACCAAGAAAGCTATTACCGAGGCGATTGGCCATCCTCGCGATGTAGATATGGATCTCGTCAATGCGCAGCAGGCACGCCGCGCTATGGATTATCTGGTGGGTTTCAACCTTTCGCCAGTCTTGTGGCGCAAACTTCCCGGCGCCAAGTCTGCGGGCAGAGTTCAATCGGTTGCGCTGCGCCTGATCTGCGAGCGGGATGAAGAAATCGAAAAATTCATTGCACAGGAATATTGGGACATTACGACTTCCCTGCGCACCGAAAAAAATGAAAATTTCTCTGCTCGCCTAACCCATTGGGAAGGCGAAAAGCTCGAAAAATTCTCCATCACCACGGAAGCAGAAGCAAAAAAGATTTCCGCGCTGCTGGAAAATAAGAAAGTTACCGTCGATTCCGTGACGCCGAAGCAAATGCGCCGGAATCCCTACCCGCCTTTCATGACTTCTACGCTGCAGATGGATGCATCCCGTAAACTCGGTTTCTCGGCAAAGAAAACGATGCAACTTGCGCAAAAGCTGTATGAAGGAATCGATCTCGGCGGTGAGACAGCCGGTTTGATTACCTATATGCGTACCGACGGCGTTACCATGGCTACCGAAGCGATCATGGCTGTGCGCGACTATATTTCCAAGAATCACGGCGCGAATTATCTACCCAGCTCACCGCGCATGTATCAGAGCAAAGCGAAAAACGCGCAGGAAGCGCATGAAGCGATCCGCCCAACCAATGTTGCACGCACCCCTGATAGCGTCGCGAATTATTTAGATAAAGACATGCTGCGCCTCTACGATCTGATCTGGAAGCGCACAGTCGCCTGTCAGATGGAACCGGCCGTATACGATCAGGTCGTTGCCGAAATCAGCATACCAGAACACCGTGCAACGCTCCGCGCCAACGGTTCCGTATTGAAATTCGATGGTTTCCTCGCGCTATACCGCGAAGGCCTCGATGACGATCAACAGGACGAAGAAGAAAACCGCCGTTTGCCAATGCTCGCTCCGCAACAGAAGCTGGACGTGACGGAAGTGTCGCCTGAGCAGCATTTCACGGAACCGCCGCCCCGTTATACCGAAGCAAGCCTCGTTAAAAAGCTCGAAGAACTTGGTATTGGCCGCCCATCGACTTATGCCAGCATCATCTCGGTGCTGCAGGATCGCGGTTATGTGAAGCTTGAGAAAAAACGTTTTATCGCCGAAATGCGTGGCCGCCTTGTCAATGCGTTTCTGGTGACGTTCTTCCGCCGGTACGTGGAGTATGATTTCACCGCCGATCTCGAAATGCAGCTTGATGAAATTTCCGCCGGTCAAATGGACTGGAAAGAAGTGCTGCGCGATTTCTGGCAGCCATTCATCGGCAAGATCGACGAGACAAAGACGCTCACCCAAAAAGGCATCATCGAGGAGCTCGACCACCTCCTCGCCCCGATTATTTTCGGCAAGCAGGATGTGACGCAGGAAGACCGCAAATGCCCGACTTGCGGTGTCGGTGAGCTGCATTTGCGCACCGGAAAGTTCGGCGCGTTCCTTGGCTGCAGCAACTATCCAGATTGCAACTATACCCGCCAGATCGACGTAGAAGCAAACAGTGAATCAAGTGGCGATCAAACGCCGCAGGAATTCCCCAAGTTGCTCGGCACCGATCCCAAAACAGGTCTCGAGGTCACTCTCAAAAAAGGACCATATGGGGTTTACGTCGAACTGGCGGAAACGCCGAAGCCCAAGCGCGCCAGCCTTCCAAAAGGTGTATCCCCTGCGGATGTCACGTTGGAGCGCGCGCTTTCGCTTCTCGCCCTGCCGCGCGAAGTCGGCATCCATCCGGAAACGCAGAAAAAGATCACGGCGAGCCTTGGCCGTTTTGGTCCTTACATTCTGCATGACGGTCAGTATATCTCGCTCAAAGGCGATGACGATGTGCTCACCATCGGCATGAACCGCGCCGTTGATTTGATTGCGGAAAACAAAGACAAGAAAAAAGCTTCTGCTCCCGTACGCGTCGTGGGTCAGCATGAGGATGGCAAGGATATCGGTATCTATGAAGGCAAATATGGCGCTTACGTAAAACATGGCAAGATCAATGCCACGCTGCCGAAAGGCACTTCCATAGATGAACTGACCTTAGAACAAGCGTTAGAATTGCTTGCTGCCAAAGGCGGTAAGAAAGGCGGTAAAAAGAAGGCGGCTAGCAAAAAGCCCGCCGCTGAAAAGCCAGCGAAAAAACCTGCTGCTAAAAAAGCCTCGGCAAAGAAGAAAAAAACCGCGAAATAGCACGTATATTTTAATAGCATTCTAGATATGCCGATTTTGCATCGCAATAATGCTGCATTATTAGCGTAAATAATTCCTGCACTTTCCGTTAAAACAGGGTACAATAGGCTTAATGTCCTACGATAGTTTCCCGACACGTGACCAGATCCAGGACTACATCTCTTCCTGGGAATCCCCGCCTTCGGTGAAAGAAATCGCCCGCGCTTTTCATATCAAACGTGAAGATATAGGACGCCTCAAAGACATTCTCTCTGAAAGCAAAGCCGGACGACGCGTGAAACCGGCCACCCCGCGCCTGCCGCCCATGCTGGTAGTGGATATTACCGGTATCAACGCAGATGGTGAATTGCTAGCGAATCCAACAGTACGGGATTTTGCCGATATCATGCTTACTGTCACGGATTTCGAAAAGGGCGCAGAACATGCCAAAGTCGGTGATCGGGTGTTAGCTAAAATCAAAAAGTCGGACGGTGATTTCGTGGCGCGATTGGTGCGTGTCCTACCGCCGCGCGGTACGCTTACCGTACTTGGTATGCTTGTCAAAAATCCGCAAGGTTATTTCCTGGAACCTGTCTACCGCAAAGAGCGCCGCTCTTTCCTGCTTGATCCCACCACGATCAGAGATGCTCGCGATGGCGACCTCATTGAGGCAGAGGTAGAAGCAGGATCGGATCGTTATGGATTCCGCCGCGGTACGTTACTACGTGTGCTGGGTCGTCTCGATAATCCGCATGCAGCTAGTCATATTGCCATTCACAGGCTAGGCATTCCTGTCGATTTTCCGCCCGATGTCTTTACGGAGCTTGATAATCTGGAAACGCCCGCGCTTGGCGATCGCGTCGATCTGCGTTCGATTCCGCTTATTACGATTGATGGCGAAGATGCCCGTGATTTTGACGATGCAGTGCATGCTGTACCTTACAAAAACGGTTGGAAGCTGACGATTGCCATCGCCGATGTCGCGCATTATGTCAAACTCGGATCACCGCTTGATATTGAAGCGCAGAAACGTGGTAACTCGGTCTATTTTCCGGATCGCGTGGTGCCGATGCTGCCGGAAATTCTATCCAATGGGCTTTGTTCGCTGAAACCGAATGAGGATCGCTACTGCATCGCGGCTCACATCACTATCGACGGCGGCGGCAACACGAAAGAGTTTTCGTTCACGCGCGGACTGATGCGATCAGTAGAACGCCGCACTTATAACAATATCCAGGAAGAAATTGATTCCGGAAAACCATCCGAAATCGTTGCCAATCTTTATGGGGCATATCATGCCCTGAAAAAACATATTACTGAGCGCGGACCGCTGGAGCTCAATCTCCCTGAATACAAGGTCTTTATCAACGATGCCGGTAAAGTTACGGATATTCGCAAGGTCAAGCGTCTCGACTCTCATCAACTCATTGAAGCCTATATGGTCGCCGCTAACATCGCGGTTGCGGATTTTCTGACCAAACAAAAAGCCCCGTCGATTTTCCGTGTACACGCAGAACCGGATCCGGAGAAATTGCGCGCGTTGAAAGATGTCATGAACGCAAGCGGCTACCGTTTTACGATGGGCAATAAGGCCACTGCCAAACAGTTTAACGGTATTCTGCGCCAGGCCGAGGCAGATGGTGCGGCACTTGCCATCCACAACGCTGTCCTCCGCACGCAGATGCAGGCTTATTATTCGCCGCATAATGATGGGCATTTCGGCCTTGCCCTCACCTCCTATTCACACTTCACCTCGCCGATTCGCCGTTATGCCGATCTCGTTGTGCATCGCGCGCTTATCCGAGCGATGGGCTGGGGGAAAAATGATAATAAAAACATTCTGGACGGTGATGCGCTTAAAGTAGTTTCCGACCATATCTCCTCTACCGAACGCCGCGCTATGCAGGCAGAGCGCGACGCGATGGACCGATACACCGCTTCTTTCCTGACGGATCGCGTTGGCGCTGTTTTTGAAGGTCATATTTCAGGTGCAACGGATGCCGGCCTTTTCATCACGCTTGATGAGACGGGCGCCGAGGGTTTTGTTCCAAAAATGAGCCTGCGTGACGATCAATATCATTACGATAAAAAAGGCGCGCGTCTGACAGGGGCGCGCAAAGGCCGCATTTATGCCATCGGCCAGCGCGTTACCGTAACTTTGGAAGATGTCGCGTTGGCTACCGGTTCCATTCGTCTACGTATGGATGGACAGCCTCAGGAAGATTATCGCAAAGCCACACCGCACCCCGGATATAAGAAGCGGTATAATCCTAAAAAGCGACGCCGTTGATTCCACTACATTTACGGGTTATAGAAGCTCGAGGAGTTTAATCATGGATGTGAAAATATATCAGCCCAGCAAAAACGCGATGCAATCAGGCCGAGGTAAAACCGGCCAATGGAAGCTTGAGTATGTACAGCGCTCACCAAAATTTGTCGAACCGCTGATGGGTTGGGTGGGCATGCGCGACACGACGCAGGAACTGAATCTTTTTTTCGATAGCGAAGAAGAAGCCTTAAGCTATGCCAGAAAGCATGGACTTACTTATCAAGTCCTCCGTCCGCGCGCGCGCGTGGTAAAACCGAAATCGTACGCAGATAATTTTAAAGCAAACCGTATCAAAACCTAATAAACAACCCTCAGTTGTATTTCTTATCAATACAACACTTTTATGTTGATTTTAAAAAAAAGCCATGCCACCGTTACCGCATAAATCAAAGGCACGGGGTTGGATATGCCGAAAATTTATCTCGTAACGCAGGACGAAATACTGGGTCATACCTTCAGCCGTCTGCTACAGCATATGCTAGGTTATGAATTGAATCTGCTCGCTTCCCCCCCCCCAATCCGCAGAAGAAGCGGATATCATCCTATATGAGGCTTCATTAAAGCAATCACCGGAAGTCCATGGAAACGCTATTCGCGCACTCACTCAGGTTGTTCCGGTGGTAGCGCTGTTTAAATGCAGTAATGTTTCTTACACGGAAACGCTGATTGCTGCGGGCGCTATGGATTTCCTGGTAATACCATGCACGTTGGAGCGGCTGCAAACTACGATCCGTAATGCACTGGCACTTTTCTACATGCGACAGAACATGGAGCAATGGATCGAAAGGAGGGGTACTAATAGAAATGGCTATTTCAATACGCCGCGCGCGATTTCTCTCTGCCACGAGAATGGTGCGTTCAAGCGACTGAAAGAGATAGAAGCGGAAATTATAGCCCAGATTTTAATCCTGCAGCATGGTTGTCTGGCACGAACGGCAAAATCGCTCGGTATTGGCCGGACGACGCTATATCGAAAACTGAAACACTCTATTCATCAAAGTAAAGAAGCAATACAGGCTTTAAATCCTGCAATTCAGGACAATATAACGTACTTACAGCACCAAGTAAGCGCACAGGAACTATAAAAAATATCCATTAAATGGGTGTTTCTGTAACAAAATTGAAACAAAGAATTATTACAATTAGATTACATACAATATTGGTAAAATATTAACCAATTTTCCCTAACCTATTCACGTTTATAGGAGTTTTATGTCAGGCAAAGGCAGACTGCAAGCAGACACCCTATTCCAGGGTTTGGCGCGTCCCACCATGATTGCGGGCGTGAGCTTTATGTATTTCGTGATCAATGCCATGTTTACGATGATTGTCTACATCAACACCAAAGATTTTTTGATGCTGTTCGTGGTGGGGCCATCCGTGCACATGATCGGCTACCTGATCTGCATGAAAGAACCGCGGGCGGTCGAGCTGCTTATGCTTCGGGGCGCCATGGGTTATAAATCGTGGAACAACATGCTTGGGCATCATTTTGGTGCAAACTCTTACGACACATTTTAGGAAACCATGCTTACATTTAAACGCAGACAAGTCAGTAACGCCGAACAATCGAAGCGGGAAATATCTTCCGCCGATTTTATTCCTTATCTTTATCACTTTGATAAAGAAACAATCATCACCAAAAAAGATGAGCTGCTGCAAGTCATCAAGCTGGAAGGCTTCGCCTTCGAAACCGCTGATGACGAAGACGTGGACATGAAAAAGATGGTGCGTAACTCGCTCTATAAAAGCATGGGCGAAGGTACGTTCGCCATGTGGTTTCATACCATCCGCCGCCGGCAGAGCGCATACCCTGGCGGTTCGATGCCTCCCGGGTTTGCCGCGCGCGCAGATGAACTCTGGAAAAAGAAACACCATTCCAAGGATTCTTATATTAATGAACTTTACCTGACGATCGTGCGCAAAGCTGATACGCGCGGCGCAGCAAAGATCGAACATCTTTGGAACAAACTGGAGCAACGCGCCGACTCCAAGTCCCGCGATGCTAAAATCAAGGAAATGCATAAAGAGCTGAATGAGACCGTTTACCGCGTTCTTGCCACGTTCAAGGACTATGGCGCGCGTGTGCTGACGGTGAAGGAAACCGATTTCGGCCCTGTTTCAGAACCGCTCGAATTTTTGGGTAAACTGGTGAATTTTACACATCACCAGACAATGACCGTTCCAAACATGCCTATCTGTAAATATCTTCCGACGCACCGCCTTTACTTTGGCTCGCGTGCCATTGAATCGCGCGGCATGTTTCAGACAAAGTACGGCGGAATTATCAGCATCAAGGAATATGCTCCGGCGACGGCGGCAGGAATGCTGGATTCGTTTCTTCAACTGCCGATGGAATTCATCATCTCCCAGTCTTTCGTGTTTCATAACCGACAAACAAATATACAGTCCATGCAGATCAAGCAGCGCCGCATGATGAATGCAGAGGACAAGGCAATCACGCAGGTTGCTGAGATTTCGGATGCGCTCGATATGGCAACCAGCGGTCACGTGGCTTTTGGCGATCACCATATGACGGTGATGTGCATTGAAGATGATCTGGAAAGCCTGGAAAAATCCATGTCGATGGCAATTGCTGAGCTTGTTAATGTCGGCATCAACCCTGTCCGCGAGAAGCTGGTGCTGGAGCAGTGTTATTGGGCACAATTGCCCGCGAATTTCTCTTACATTGGACGTAAAGCAAATATCCATTCGCTCAACGTTGCCGGATTTGCCTCGATGCATAATTATCCGGTCGGTCGCATTGCCGGTAACCATTGGGGCGATGCCGTAACCGTGTTCAACACAACATCCGGCACACCCTATTTCTTCAACTTCCACCTGCGGGATGTCGGTCATACGATGATTATCGGACCGACCGGCGCCGGTAAAACCGTGTTGATGAACTTCCTCGTCGCACAGGTTCAAAAGTTTAACTGCCGGACTTTCCTTTTCGATAAGGATAGAGGTTCGGAGATTTTCGTTCGCGGACTGGATGGTAAATATACGATCATCGACCCCGGCAAGAGCTGTAAATTTAACCCGCTGCAGCTACCGGATACGCTGGAAAACCGCAATTTCCTGATCGACTGGATCAAGGAGATGGTCAGCGTGCACGATGAACCGGTGACAGCGGAGGATAGCGCCCGCATCGCCGAAGCCGTGGCTGGTAATTACAAGCTTGATCCCAAAGACCGCATGCTGCGTAATATTGCGCCGTTCCTGGGCTTGGAAGGTCCTGGTACCATAGCATCACGTCTGAAAATGTGGCATTCAGGCGGGCCGTATGCAGGCCTTTTTGATAACGAGGAAGACGTCATCAATTTTTCTAATGATCGCGTTTTCGGTTTCGAAATGGGTGAAGTTTTAAGTGATCGCATCAGCCTGGTGCCTTCGCTGATGTACCTCTTCCACCGTATCCAGTTGTCGCTTGATGGCACCCCGACGATTATCATTCTCGACGAAGCATGGGCGCTTATCGATAACAAATATTTCGCTGGGAAAATCAAGGACTGGCTGAAAACGCTGCGTAAGCTGAACGGCATGGTCGTTTTTGCAACGCAGTCCGTAGAAGATGCCACGAAGAGCGAAATCTCCGATACGCTTGTACAGCAGACGGCGACGCAGATTTTCCTGCCAAATCCGAAAGCGACGGAGACTTACAAAAAAGTCTTTATGATCAGCGACCGCGAATTCAATTTGTTGAAGACCACGGATCCCGGCTCGCGTTACTTTTTGCTGAAACAAGGCTCTGATGTCGTGGTAGCGCGTATTGATCTTTCGGGCATGGAAGAAGTGGTGCGGGTTCTCTCCGGCCGCGCAGAAACTGTGGTAATTCTTGACGAGATACGGGCGGAATATGGTGACGATCCGCAGGTCTGGCTGCCTATTTTCAATCAGAGGTTAACCCGTGCCTGAGCGTAGCAATGCACGCCTAGCTTTATGTTTTATTTTACTAGCTGTTTTCGCTACCCTCTTTCTCACCCCGATATCGGCACACGCCGCTAATCCTTATGCCGCGTTGCCTTTTGATATAATGGGCTATTTTGACGCTGACGGTGATGGCGTCTTTGATTTTTGGAGCAATACTTGCAAAGAAGATACGGATCATGGATTAATCGAAAGGTTTGTCCTTTGTACGCGCATGACGGTGACACGCGTCTTTTCTTACTTCCTTTACAATATGTATCCCTTCTTCGAGCCCATCGTTTATGCGGCTTTGACCCTTTCTATCATTCTTTTTGGAGTACGTGCGCTTGCTGGGGCCATGGACAATGTAGCACGAAGCTGCATGTTGATGGCGCTGAAGCTTGCCTGCGTCATTTATTTCACCACCAGTCTCGATGACGTATTTGAAGTGATGACAACGATCATGGACAATTTGCTCTATGAGGTAACCCAGTTCGCTTATATTGGGGGTTCCCATGCCAGTCCGATCGCCAAGCTCCGATGTGAGTTCAATCCTGGAGCACTGTTTGTTTTTAACGCCCTCGATTTTTCCGGCTCGCACTGGCCGTTTTGGGCACGCATGGACTGCATTGTCGACGGCGTTATCGGCCTCAGTCATGATAATGCGACAGGCCGCTATGACATTCGCCTGTCGCAAGGATTAACGGCGTTCTTCATCTATGCGCTGGCATCGGGCTTATGGGGATTCATTATTTTTGCAATCGGCATGGTCATCTGTATCACGCTGGTGCTCTGCGTGTTGCGCTGCGTACAGCTTTACCTACTATCCTTCATAATGATTACGATCCTTTGTTTAATGGGGATGTTGTTTATACCTCTTATTCTTTTTGACAACCAGGTCATCAAAGAGATGTTCAAAAAGTGGGTGATCACGGGAATTGGATATATCATACAGCCTGTCTTGATGTTTGGTTTTCTAAGCCTTCTCATGACGGTTTTCGACGTGATCATGTTTTCTGGAACAGAAGGCACAAACGGGTACGGTTCTCTTATGTATACGATTGCCGGCAAGGAATCGGAAAAAAGAGATTTCAATCTCCAAAAATACCTGGCTGATAACAATATGTACGATCTGAATCGAAGTAACTTTGATTATTTTCTCGATTCATCGGTCTACAACACGCAATCGCCTTGTACGGGCCCAATGGCAGACCAAGGCGCCCTTGCCAACATACCTTGCCTTGTCGATGCACCGGCAACTACCGACGCTGTCAGCAATATTGCGAAGGGCATAGATATGAAGGCCATCAACTGGCAAAAGGTTGGCGAACTGCGGAATCCACCGTTTCGATCGTACAAGGCTGACATGACGGAAAACGTTCAATATAACGTAGCAGCAGCCATGATCATGGCTGCTTTATCCATATTCGTATTCAACACGTTCATGACTTATTTGCCTCAAATCATTGGTACGCTTGGATCAGGCGGGGATCGCAACATTACATCTACTTCGGGAGTTGCCCAGGCCGGTTATGACTTGCCCGGCACCGGTGCGGCATCCAGCGCCGTTGGAAGTCTGGGCCGCGGAATCGAAGGAAAACTGGGTTTCAGGTGACAGTATGCGGAGCCGGGGAAAACATTATTGCATAGTCTTTCTAGGGCTTATTCTGGCTTTTTTATTTTTGCCCGGCACAGCGGAGGCCGCCGGATTTGTACCTTGGCAGTTCCGCATTGGCGATCGGGTAATCGATTGCACGGTGTACAATGTTGGCGGCTCTTTTTACACCGTGCGGGTCGTACAATGCATACAATCCTATATACGCGATGTTGCCCTTTATTTTCTTGAATACACATCCGATTTTTTTCTACCTGTTACGTTTGCGCTTATCACCCTGGTGATCATCTTATTCGGCATTAAGCTTGTTTCGCAGGCACGGGAGCTGAAAGCGGAAGCGCTGATGCTGCTTATCAAAATAGGCCTTGTACTTACCTTCTGTTATAACTTTGGCGGATGGGGTGAAGCGGCGTTTAACACTATTGAGGATACCGTGGGCTTTATTTCCCAGGCCCTTGAAATAAGCACCCCCCCAGCCGCTGGAAAAGGCTGCAATCTGGTCGGCTTCGCGGCACTATTAAGCCCCAATATCGCGGCCTGGGCCAAAGTAGACTGTCTCGTCGGCGAAATCATTGGGTTTGGTCCCGGTATTGCCATGTCCGGTGCTATTTTCGGACTTATAGGATCCACTCTTTTCAGTGGCTCTATTGGCATCATGGTTTTTTTCATCGGCATTTTCATGCTGATTTCGCTGATCATGTTTGTTCTGCGCTGCGTGTATATTTATTTTCTGGCTTACATCACGCTTGCCGTCATGATTATTATTTCACCAATGGTTATACCATTGGTGCTGCTTCCACAATCCGTGCTTCAAAATTTTGATGTTTTCAAAGCATGGCTGGGTTATGTCCTCAATTCCTTCATTACGCCGCTTGTATTGTTTGCTTTTCTGTCGATGGCGGCCAATATTTTTGATTACTTTATTGTAAACGAAAGCAACCCCAGCTCACTGGCTAACGTTTTAAAGGGCACCTACAACGTAGACGGATCGCCCCGCGCCGGTGGCCCTCAAAATCCGGCAAACTATTATGAACTGTCGGCCCGCTGTTTCAAGCTGACTTCGTTTACGGACACAAGCTTTTACCAAAATATTCCAGATTACCTTGATAAGATGACGGATGGTGATCCATTAAGTCCCATTCGTTCAGGTCAGAACGATTTAGCAACATTTCTTCCTGAATGCGCCGGCCTGGACTTCGGCCCCGAGCAGCAGCAAAGACTTTGGGAAATCGGGTTCAGCCTGCTGCAGATACTATTCGCCGGTTACCTGATGCTGACCATGATGAAACTCGTACCGGATATCGCTGGAAATCTTGCAGGCGGAGGTCAAGCTCTTACCTCGGCTGCGGCGAACAGCATGGGTATTGAAAGCACCGTCTCCAACAACATGCGGCAAAGCGAAGGATATATCAGTAATATGACTGGATCGAATTTCAGTTTCCGTAGCCTTGTCGGCAATCGAACACCATCACCTTAGGAACGCGTATGACATATATTCCTGTCCGGCATATTAAATATTTGATGATCGTCTTTACGGTGATGTTCACATTCATGCTGACATCGACTGGAGATGCTCACGCAGCTGCAACGCCATGCAATGTCAATATCGGCGCGGCTATTTGCACAGATAATCCCTGTTTTAGCTTTGACAATAGCTTCCTCGGCAAAATAGGCAGCGTGACGGATCGTGCCAAAGGCATCATGGAAGAAGCGATCAACGCCGTTGCGATCGCTATTGCCAAAACCTCCCGTCAGATATTTACAACCATTACTGCCGCCAGCCCTCTTTCGTTCAGCTTCACATTTTTGGATATAATTTCCGCCTGTCTGACGCTGTATATCATCTTCTATGGAGTTGGGCTTATCTTCGGTTTCGTGCAGGCGACGCTGCTCGATGCATTTATCCGCCTGTTTAAAATTGGCCTTATCCTGGTGTTAATTGAACCTTCCGGATTATTATCAACATTGCTGGGCTTCGGCTTTTTCGACTTCAACCTGGGCGATACCGGGGGTTGGGGTTTCTTCAGCAATTATGTCATCAATTTCTTTAACCAAGGCACGAATGAAATCATCATGCTGATGGTTAACATTGCCTCCGGCAATCCGGCGGCCGCATATACCAATCCCTGCACGCTTTACGGATACCTACATGATTACCTACCTTATAACGTTGGTTGCCCGTTTCAGGTGCTCGATGAATCCGTAAAAATCATATTTTCACCGCGCATGTTCGTTACTATTTTAGGTGCCTTTTCAACGCGTCCTTACGGGATCATCATTGTTGCCGCGCTGATTATGTCGATCTTTGCATTTTTCATGGTGCTCGTCCGCGCCATGCAGGTGTATGCCTTGTCCCTCGTTGCCAAGGCCCTGCTTTTCGGCATTGCCCCAATCTTTATTGCGTTTCTGCTATTCGAAAAAACACGCGGGCTTTTTTACGCGTGGTTGGGACAGGTTATCAGCTACAGCCTGCAACCTATCCTTCTTTTCACGTTTTTAGCCTTCTTCGGATTATTGATAAAATCGGCGGCGAGCGACTTGCTTCCTACCGATGATGTGCATCTATGCTACGTAGCGAGCGCCCAACAGGGCAATGCACCGATTGATATTAATTCGTGGAAATTTGGCTGTAAAAAAACGGCGACGGGCCCGGTTGAGCCCTATGCCGGCGCATGGACCTGGGATGGCCCTGTTGACAAAGTCGCATGTCCGGAACCGCCCAATAAAAAATTCCCGATGGATCCGGTGAAAATCCTGATTTTCTTGCTACTATGCTACCTGATGTATAAAATATCCGACGTTATTGTTGCTGT
Organism: Rickettsiales bacterium; assembly: GCA_046348685.1. Classification (GTDB taxonomy): domain Bacteria; phylum Pseudomonadota; class Alphaproteobacteria; order Rickettsiales; family UBA998; genus JAXMDT01. Next base: position 217,169 of record JAXMDT010000001.1, on the reverse strand, counting down.
GGCGATTGATTTGGCTGGCGGGTTCGGCGCTTCGCTTGGGTCGGTCGGCGGCGGCATTCAAAGCATGGTCAGCGGCGGCGGTCCGAAAGGGCTACTCGGCGGCGGCAAAAAGTAGGAGAACTGTATGAAAAAAGTCTTTATCGTTTTATCAGTGCTTTTAGCGGTTACCGGCTGCACACAAGGTACGCGAGAGGATTTAAAAAGCCCTTGCGTTGGCATTGAAGGCAGTCCATGCGGCCCTCACCGCGATGTTAATGCGTGGTGGCTAAGCTAGTTTTTAGCTTCTCAACTACATTCCGACTAAAGGACCTTTTTTCGGCGGCACAGGCGGCAGATCGTCAGGCGCTTGGCCTGTTTGCTTCCCCTGAATGTCACGGATCGTATCCTTGGCATTGCGCGGGCCAACGACATTTTTTTCTGGATCTACGGTGGACAGATTCTGTTTGAGTGCGCTTAGGTCAGCGCCCGCCAGCATTTTGGAAAGATCATTTTTCGTTCCGTGTTTCTTTAAAGAGAAAGAAGATGGTTTCAGTAATGGCGCTTCCTGATGGTGGTCGTCGTGATGGTGGTCGTCATGGTGATCCTGATGACCATCGTGATCGTGATCGTCGTGATCCGCACGGTACTTAGCCGCTTGCATCCGCGCCTGGCTGAAAGCGGTCGCTGCCTTCTGCACAGCCCGGATACGCGTCAGGTCTTGTGCCAATTGCTGGCGGCGCTGAATCTGGCGGCGCAATAACTGCTGCTGTTGCTGCCATGATTGCAGCCGCTGAATCTGCTGTGCCTGTTGCTGTGAGCGTCTTGCACTTTGTTGCTGTTGCTGACCGGTCTGCTGATGACCTGATTGCCCTTGTTGCGGTTGGTTTCGAAGCTGCTGCAGCCGACGGCGCACCACATCCAATACTTGTCCGCTTTGGGAAGCGCGTTTTGCCTGTTGTTGCAACTGCCCGGAAGCCTGTTGTCCTGGTTGGGCTTGCTGTATGGATCGCAGTGCCTGCGACATTTGACGCGCCTGTGAAGCCTGCTGTTGCTGCGACTGCTGTTGCTGCTGTTGTTTTTGGGCTTGGCTTTGTTCCGGGGAAACACCTCTGCTTTCAAGTCCCCGCTCCAATCTGATATCCAGATCTTCCGGCGTCATATTGCGCTGTGCATCCCGTGTCTTCTGCTGAATTTTATTTAGCCCGCGCTCCACGTCTTCCGCCAGCTTATCCACCGTTTTGCCTTTGAGCTCCGGACTTTGCTGCTGAGCACGCATAATTTCCTGCTGTACGGTGAATGCCAGCATTTCTTCATTAATTTCCTTGGATTTCTTTTTAGCATGGGCACGGGATACTGCCGACATCATGCCAAGTGCATCGCTTGCAAGGGCAACTTCCGGATCGTGACTGATTGTAGGATCGACCAGCAGCGCCTGATCGACCTGAAATTCAAACAGTGTTTTGAGGTCGCTCACGTCTTGAGCAAAATCATCGAGAATATCATCCTCAGCCAACGTCATCAGCTCAAAAAGATCAATGTTTTCATAAACCAGTTTGAGCTTTTCGAGGATATCGCGGGCTATCGCAATTGCCTCATCCTTGGTTTCTTTGCTGAGCGCCTCGACATCACCATATTCAGGCATGCTTTCGACAGGCGCTTTTTGCTCCGTTTTGGTTTCGTTGTATTGTCTTAAAAGCTCGGCTTTATCTTCATCCGAAAGTGAGGATTCAGGGCCGCGCGTGGGCTCATTAGCCATTGGTTGCCGGCGCCGGCGCACCGCCGGTTGCATTGCCGCCTTCTCCTGATGCGTTGCCTAATGCGTAAACGCAGAGATCTTCAAAGGAGACGTTATTTTCTTTCGATATTTTGTAAAGCTTCTCGAAGCTATCCATTACTTCTTGGGGAATCGTGCCGCCTCGTTCCGAGGAAAGCCACCATGCCTGGAATTGCAGCGGGTGTTTTTTCGGATGCGGTTCACCGATATAAACATGAAACGGGTGCTTCACGCCGCCGAAATCACAGGTAATGGTAAAACGCTTCATGATTGCCTCTAATGTCACTCATTATAGCATAGCTCATGTATATTACCAAAAAATGACAGCGCATTGATTAATATAAGTAAATATTATCGCTGGTAGGCTTTATTCAGCAACAGGTGATCCGCCAGCACGCAAGCCATCATTGCCTCACCGATCGGTACGGCACGTATGCCCACACATGGGTCATGGCGGCCTTTTGTAATGACCTGTGTATTTTTACCGTGAATATCAATCGTATCGACCGGAATCAAAATCGAGCTTGTCGGTTTCACTGCAAAACGGACGACGATGGGTTGACCGCTGGAAATTCCTCCCCACACGCCACCTGCGTGATTGTTTTTGAAAATAACCTTTCCATTCTTCATGCGCATTTCATCGGCATTCTCTTCACCTTGCAGGCTGGCTGTGGCAAATCCATCGCCGATCTCCACGCCTTTTACCGCGTTTATGCTCATCATCGCCGCCGCCAGGTCAGCATCGAGCTTACCATAAATCGGCGCACCGAGGCCCGGCGGCACGCCATCAGCCACAACTTCAATAACAGCACCGACGGAAGAACCTTTTTTACGGATGGAAAGCAAATATTTTTCCCATTCTTCGACAACCGAATCATCCGGACAAAAAAATGGATTCTTCGAGACCTGTTTCCAGTTCCAGTTGTCCCGATGAATCTTTTTCTTTCCAATCTGAATAACAGCGCCGTGCACGCTGATGCCTTCCGCTTTGAGTATTTTCAGCGCAATTGCGCCGGCAGCCACGCGCATGGCAGTTTCGCGTGCGCTGGAACGTCCGCCGCCGCGATAATCACGGATACCGTATTTTTTCCAATAGGTGTAATCGGCGTGCCCGGGACGAAAAGTAGTGGCAATTTCAGAATAATCTTTAGACTTTTGATCCTGATTATAAATAATGAGTGAAATCGGTGTGCCGGTTGTTTTTCCTTCAAAGACGCCGGAGAGAATTTTCACCGTGTCAGGTTCCTGCCTCTGGGTAGTGTATTTAGACTGCCCGGGACGACGTTTGTCCAGATAAGGCTGAATGTCCTTTTCGGATAATGGAATAAGCGATGGCACGCCGTCGACGACACAGCCGATTGCCTCGCCATGACTTTCACCCCATGTCGTAAACCGAAAAATGCGCCCGAAGCTATTGACAGTCATATCTATGATTTGTCATCGAAATTCGCTCTGCGCAAGGCTTTCCTTATTAATGGCTTACGCGTGTTACGTTTTTCCACAGCGCGTTCTTATTAGTGTTTTGAGATGATTTGTTAATCAATTAACCAAACAAGGAGGAGCAATTATGAGAAGACATTATAATATATATGAAAAAACGCAAAATACCGATGCGCTGGACAGTGCGGTTTCAGATAGCGATATCGATGTTGATTCGCTAGTTAATAATGGGGCTGGCACCTATTCCCTGACTTCAGCCGGAGCAACGAACGAGGTTGAAACGATTCGCCGTGAAACAGGCACGAACATTCGTATGGGCACCGAAAACGATATGGAAGAACTGCTAGGCGGTAATGATCGTGACCCAGGGGCAGGACGTACATTGCATGATTCGGAATGGGATGAAATCGAACAGTCTGAGGAATAATAATCAGGTTGTAGCAATATCCGGCGCATCCGCCATTTTCATGCCGACGACGTGATAGCCGGAATCGACGTGCAAAACTTCCCCTGTGGTGCCGGAGCCTAGATCCGACAAAAGATAAAGGCCTGCGCCCCCCACATCTTCAAGAGTTGTGTTGCGGCGAAGCGGTGAGTTCAGCTCGTTCCATTTAAGAATATAGCGGAAATCTCCGATTCCGGATGCCGCAAGCGTTTTGACCGGGCCAGCGGAAATTGCATTGACGCGGACATTGAATTTCCCCATGTCCACAGCAAGGTAACGAACGCTGGCCTCCAGCGCCGCTTTCGCGACGCCCATGACGTTATAATGCGGCGTATGACGCTCCGCGCCCAGATATGTCAACGTAATGAGCGATCCGCCGTTTTTCATGAGCGGATATGCACGTTTCGTAACGGCAGTAAACGAGTAGCAAGAGATGTCCAGCGAGTTGAGGAAATTTTCACGTGAAGTGTCTACATACATGCCCTTTAATTCGTTTTTATCGGCAAACGCAATGGCATGCACAACGAAATCGAGGCGTCCCCATTTTGATTCAATTTCTGTGAACACTGCATCGACGCTTGCCATATCGCTGACATCACATGGCAACACGAAATTGGAACCGACACTCTCCGCTAACGGCCTGACACGCTTTTCCAATGCTTCACCTTGATAGGTAAAAGCAAGCTCGGCGCCGTGTGCCGCTGCGTACTGAGTTATGCCCCAGGCAAGCGAGCGATCATTGGCAACTCCCATGATTAAACCGCGTTTACCTTTTAAGAGGGTTCCGGTTGGAATCGCTGTGGAAGAATCGGACATAAAATTAACTACTCCCCGACTAAAATCGTTGAGAACGATAGATTACCCGCAAAAAAATTCAATCTCGGAGTAGTGGAAGTTAACGATTTTAAAAAATAAGCGCTTGGCGTCGTGGCTAAAACACCATTCTAAACTCAGATTTTGCTACAAGGGGTGAGTACGCGTTAGCTCTCCTAGTAGGAGCATACGTGTAAACACCCCTTAGCATAGATTTACTGGACGATCTGCCAGCTTCCATCCGGCTGACGGCAAGCCGTCCCATAGCCGGATTGCGCCTGGCCACCTACATTAATGGTCTGCGCGTATTCGCGGCAATATTGCCCTTGCGCATTCTGATAGTAGTTAGACGGCGTCACAGTACCGGAGTTGCCGGATTGCGGGTTCTGCCAGGGGAATGCCTGACCCGGCTGACCTACTTCCAATGCGCGCTGCGACGTTTGATTGTAATACATCATATCTGCACGATCGAGGGACTCACCGATCGAGGAGCCAAGGCCTGCACCAAGCAGAGTACCAACACCGATAGCAATAGCATTACCGGTGCCACCACCAACCTTCGAGCCGAGTACGCCGCCAACGACAGCGCCGCCAATAGTACCCATACTTTTTTTGCTGATACCGCCGTTATTTGTCGGATTACCCATAATATCTTGGCCGGGCTGTTGTTGGCAGCCTGAAAGAACGGCAACCGAAAGCAGTGCGCACATGACGGTTTTAAAAGACATAAGTGACTCCATAGATGTTAAAATGTGGCGGGATACTACCCGTGTTTATATAAAGATTCAAGCAACGCGAGGCCATTTTGCATTAAATCGGCATCATGTTTACTTGACCGTTAGTGATACGAATCACACGCCCAAAACCTTCGGCGGCCGTATTGACTTCCAGACGACAATGACAAACATAAGCCCGCCGATGATAGCGAGTAATCCTCCCATTCCCATCAATCCCATAGCCGCTTTTGCGCCGCCTTCCAGCGCACCCGGTGTCTTTCTGAGAACACCGTACCCACCCGACCAGGCAAGACCAGTAACGTGCATAATCTGGCCGACAGCCAGCGTGACAGGCTGCCAATACGCCAGCTTCCAGCGACTGGCATCCCGGTATCCATATTCCGGCAGGAGCGCCACTGTCAGTCCCATCATAGCTAGGGTCACCCCTACAATAGAGCCATGGTAATGAGCTGGAATAGTCACGTTTTGGCCGGAAATGAGCAAGCCTAACACGCCGCCGTAGACGAAAAGCGCCACGGAGCAACCCAGATAGGCATTCAAAGCAGTCTTTGCCTGCTCACGTCGATGCCGGAAACCCACAAACAAGAGAAAGATCAATGCCAGCCCTGGAGCCGTGCCATTCTGCTTGATCATAAGGTCAGTAAACTCCTGAAAAAACATGGCATCGTTCAGATCCATATGCGTCATAATCCGGATAGAGATCAAGACTGGCAGAATTCCAAGGAAGAATAACACCGTTATAATGCGTGCATATAAGGCAATGCCGTAAATGCGGTTTAGCAAAAGTACCCAGGCAAAAACAAGCAGCTGCGTATAGAGAAACTGGAGAATATGCCCCCCTGCCCAGAACGCATGCTCATAAAATTCCGTATCTTTAGGTTGCCCTTTCAAGGCATTGGCGGACATGTCAAAATAAGCCAGCGCAATCATCAGCATCAAGGCGGCAGTCCATGCGCCGAATCGCATCGCTTTATCAAAGGTCGATTCTTCGGCTACGGTCTGGCGCATGGGCAAAACGCCGCAGACGGCTAAAAAATCAATCGCCGACAGTATCAACCCTGCTGCAACCAGTGCGAGCCCAATGAAAAAGACTGGCGTCGTCAGTACCGGAATATAATTACTCATCAAGGGCTGACCGTTGGTATCAAGCGGCGCAAAGGCGATGGCGGCAATGCCGACGCTGAATGCGGCAACGCCCCCTGCCCTGAAATAAGGAAGCTGCAGGACGGGATTTGGCATTTGCTCCGCGGCGCGCGCCCAGATCAATCCGGCAATGGCTAGAAACCAGACCAGGATCGATAAATCCACATGCACAACAAGCGCCGTATGAAACACGTCATTCAACGGCAGCAGATTGGCAAATTGCGGCGAGCGTGCCATGACCAGCACAACGGAAAAAAGACCAGCAATAGCCAGGGCAATCACACCGGCAAACAGCCAATATCGTGAGAGCGGTTTAGATGTAGCGTTCATGGGCATGCTATAGCGGCTGGCAGCAAAGAACACAATGCCCTACGCTTTAGGGAAATGCCTTGCGATAAACGGACCTTAGGTCTATATAGCCACTGCCATGTCTCAGGCGTATTATTCGTTTATCAAATACTGGATCGCGGCCCTTGCATTTCTGGTCTTTTCCATGGTTGTCATCGGCGGCCTGACACGCCTTACCGAATCCGGACTTTCCATCGTGGAATGGAAACTCGTCAGTGGTATCCTGCCGCCTCTCACCGAAGAAAGCTGGCAACGCGAATTCGATGCTTACCGGCAAAGTCCGCAATACGAGAAGGTCAATAAAGGTATGACCGTATCTGACTTTAAAAATATCTTCTGGCTTGAATATCTTCACCGCCTGCTGGGTCGTTCAATTGGCCTGGTGGCTCTGTTGCCGCTCATCTGGCTGAGCGCGAAAAGAAAAACAATATTTCATTATGATAAGCGAAATGACGAACTAAACGATCATCCGCTTTTTCAGGATCATCGTTGGCTTTTGGGCCGAATGTGGCTGGTTGCCCTTCTTATCGGGCTGCAAGGCGCTCTCGGCTGGTATATGGTAAAAAGCGGCTTGATAGATGTGCCGTGGGTAAGCCCCTACCGGCTGGCGGCGCACCTTGGCTTAGCGGTGACCATCCTATTATTGCTTGTAAACAGCTTATTACGCTTGAGTTCCATCACTGCACTTCAACGTTCCATCGCGGCGCAGCGTTTTTCAATTGCCGTTGTCGCTGTAGTTTTCGTGCAGATCATTCTGGGGGCATTTGTCGCAGGCCTGGATGCAGGACTCACTTATAATACATTTCCTTTGATGGACGGCGATTTTATTCCCAGTGGGCTATGGCAAATGGATCCCGCCTGGCGTAACATTTTCGAGAATGTGACGACCGTAAATTTCTTTCACCGCTGGTTTGCATTCGTCGCTGGCGGTTTTGTTCTGTCGCAGTCTTTTTGGATTATAAAAACCACGCCCTCGTCTTTCTTGGTAAAATGCGCCTATGCGAGCGCTGGGCTCGTAATATTGCAAATAGTTTTGGGAATCAGCACATTACTACTTGTCGTACCTGTCCACCTTGCTACATTGCATCAGGCGGTTGCAGCGCTTCTTTTGATTTCAGTCAATAGCATCGCTTATATTTCCTGGCAAAGTAAGCTTCGAATTGTTTCCCATCAAACGACCTTGTCTATGAGCCTATCAACATGAATAAACCAGCCTTAAAAATCGTTGCACCACAATTGCCTGATTACGATGCAATGTTCGGCGAAACCCTGGAACAGATTCGCAGCGAGGGCCGTTATCGTGTATTCAATACGGTAGCGCGGCTGACTGGTAATTTCCCGAAAGCGCGTCGTATTTCAACGGGCGAAGAAATAGTAATATGGTGTAGCAATGACTATCTGGGCATGGGCCAGCATCCGGTCGTCATCGGCGCCATGAAACAGGCGCTTGATACCATGGGCGCGGGCTCGGGCGGCACGCGTAATATCTCCGGCTCGCACCTTGCGCTTCAGGAATTGGAGGCTTCGGTAGCCGAACTTCACAACAAGGAGGCCGGACTCGCCTTCACTTCCGGATTTGTGGCCAATGATGCCGCATTGACGGCACTCGGCAAAGCGCTACCCGGCTGCGTTATGTTTTCCGACAGTGAAAACCATTCGTCGATCATACATGGCATCCGTCATAGCAAGTGCGAGAAAAGGATTTTTCGCCATAACGATATCGGGCATTTGCGCGAGTTGCTGGAAGCGACCGATCCTGCCGCGCCCAAAATCATTATCTTTGAATCCGTATATTCGATGGATGGCTCCATCGGCCACATTAAGGATATCTGTGACCTTGCCGAGGAATTCCATGCGCTCACCTATCTCGATGAAGTACATGCCGTTGGCATGTATGGGCCGCACGGCGCAGGCGTTGCCGAACGCGACGGCCAGATGCACCGTCTCGATATTATTCAAGGTACGCTCGGCAAGGCTTTTGGCGTCATCGGCGGGTATATCGCCGCGAAGCAAGCCATTGTCGATGTCATTCGCTCCACTGCCCCCGGTTTCATCTTCACCACGTCCCTGCCGCCGGCGCTTGCGAAAGGCGCCAATGCCAGCATCCGTCATCTCATGCAATCTTCCGTTGAACGCGAAGGCCATCAGCGCGCCGTTGCAAAGCTTAAAGCAATGATTGCCGATGCCGGGCTGCCGTTGATGCCCTCTGAAAGCCATATCGTGCCGCTGATGGTTGGCGATCCTGTGAAGTGCAAGAACATGTCGGACCGCTTGCTCGACGAATTCCGCATTTACATCCAGCCAATTAATTATCCAACGGTACCCAAAAGCACTGAGCGGCTTCGCATTACCCCAACACCACTGCATACGGAAGCAATGATGAATGAATTGGTCACTGCATTGATTGCCGTGTTCTAGCTCTTCATTCGCCAGCCGGTTTTAAACACGCGCATGGCCAACACAAAAAATCCGATATTTAAAGTCGTGAGATAAATCAGTCCTATTGTCAGCGAGGCTTCGTGATAGCCGGTCATGGCATAGCGAAAACCATCGATCAGATAATAAAACGGATTGAATTGATTCAGCATTACCCAGAATGGCGGCAGCGTCGAAACAGGAAAAAACGATCCGGAAAGATAGGATAGCGGCACGATCGCATAGAAATTATAAGCCATTAATTGGTCGAACGTATCGGTCATGATACCAACCAGCGTGCCGATTAACGCTATCCATAGAGCGCCGAGAAATAGATAAAGGAGCGCTAAAGGAAGGCTATAAAGCGTTAGGGGTACGAAACAATAAAGTGCGACCGCGACGACGGCCGCAACGATGAATCCGCGCGACACGCCCCCAAATGCCATGCCAAACACCACTTCGAGCGGCCTGAAGGGTGGCATCAGTATGTCAATCATCGTGCCTTCCATCTTGGCAATCATGATGGAAAATCCATTATTGTCGAAGGCATTGGTAATGACCGTCATCATAATTAATCCAGGAACGATAAACTGTTCATAGGTCAATCCACCGACCGGATGCATATTTGGTGCGATGCTAAGCGAGAAAATCGCGAGAAATACCAGCATCGAGATCGCTGGCTCGATCAACGCATCCTGCCAGTAACCGAGATAACGCAACGTTTCGCGTTTGCAAAGCGCCCGGACTGTTGTGGTATTGATCATCAAAGTCAGCTTTTCATCCGCCATCCACGAGTAAAGAGCCGTTGCACGACATAGCCCAGCACGATGTTCACGCCTAATAACACGCCAAGCCCAAGCATGATGTTCCCATCGGCATGACCCGTAAGCGAATAGCGGAAACCATCAATCATAAAGAAAAACGGATTATAATGGCTAATCGTGTACCAGAGCGGTGGCAGATTATGTATGGAGTAAAACGTGCCGGACAGAAAGGATAGCGGCGTAATCAGGTAGTTCGTAAGCGCCGCCAGCTGATCAAAACCTTGGGAAACAATGCCGCCCAGCATTCCCAGCAGCGATAGCATGATGCTCGCCAGCAGTACATACGCGATAGCCAGTAAGGGGTGCTCCAGCGAAGCCGGCACTATCGTATAAACCGCCGTAGATACCGTCACGCCGACCAGCGCACCACGCACCACACCGCCGCATACCAGCGCCATTGTTACTTCCCAGCCTTTCAATGGTGGCATCAGCACATCAATGATAACGCCTTGGATTTTTGCGAGCATCAGAGAGGATGATGTGTTTGCGAAAGCATTTTGCACTACTGCCATCATGATCAGGCCCGGGGCGATAAAGCGGTCATACGAAATATCGCCGACCATTTTTTTAGCACCGCCAAGCGCCAGCATCAAAATCGCCAGAAACAAAAGCACGGTGACGACCGGCGCAAACAGCGTCTGATTCCATACCTTGAGAAATCGCCAGACTTCACGTTTGAAAAGCGTTGCCACGCCGAGCCAATTAGCGGAAGCGCTGGCCGTTGAGAGAGCATAGGAGTTCATGGCTCGCAGATATAGAGCGGCCTTTGGCTAAAATCTAGTCTTTGCTGTAACCACGGTTTTTGTTAGCCACATAGTTACTGACGCTTGAGACGCCTAAAGCAGAGCGCGTAAAGTCGTTTTCAGATTCGCCGCCGGAAATTGCCGACGCCATTTTTTGCATCTCCACACGTAGTTTTTCAGGACTGCGCAGAATGTCCTCGGAAAGATCGATGTCCGTGCCGCCAATGTTGACTCTGTGCTGATCAAGCAGCATTTCTTTTTCGCGTTTAGTAAACTCCTGTGTCGTCGCTCCTGTGATTACTCCGAGATTATGAAAAAAATCTCCAATCCCGTTGACGGGTACGCGCGTTGTCCCGCGCTCTTCGTTAACTGCGTTCTCCACAGTCATTATAACGCTTCGGCGCTGGTTATCCAATGCCGCCTCTACGGCAGCTTCCTGCCTGCCATCGCCACGGATTGCCGATGCCTGATGTCGGGCGACAACGAGATTCTTGATAGCGCTGAATGTTTCCGCATTGACTTCTCCTGTAACCGGCAAGTCGTGCGCTTTTTGGAAATCCTCTACCGCTTTTTTAGTACCGCGGCCAAAATCCTGATCAATTTTACCTTTATAGAGTCCCTCTTGTTGCAGAAACTTCTGCAAGCCGTCGATAGCGGCCCGTTCTTCCGGCGATTTATCGCCTTTTTTCAAGCTAGCATTTTCATGCTGATCAAAATATTTATTTAAAAAAACGAACGTGTTTTGCTTTTCGTTCTGTATTTCTTGTTCTGGCGTGTCGACATGCGGCTTATTCATAAAATTCCCAAGTTAATGTTTTATTAACTTATAGGGAAAGATTGTTACAATTCTATGACAGAATTACCGCGCTTGGCTTTCACGATCGAGGTTGGCGCCAAGAGGTGTTACAACGCCATTCTGAACACGAGTATCATCAAGATTTTCAATGTGTTTTCCACCTGAAATCAAACCCGCGAACTCCTGCATTTCTGCTTTCATTTTTGCTACTTGCTGAGCAACCGTCGAATTAGGATCCACTCGAAAATCGATACTTTGACCATTACCGTAAGCAGCAACGCCCTTTTCCTTTATTTCTTCGAACAAAGCGGTCGGCACTTCAATTTTGATATCTTTATTGGGGTTTTCCTCCCTGAGCTTTCGGCCAATCTGCATCATCAGTTCGCCGCGTTCTTCGCCATGCCCCTGCGCCAGCAGGTCAACATCGCTCAGTCGCGATTGAACAGTCGGCGCATTCGCGTCATGTTGCGCCAGTTTTCCCTCAACTTCCTTGCCGGCCGTTTCTAATTTCCCATTGAACGCACCTTTTAGCATCGCCTGCTTAGCATCCGCTGTCAGATTGCCATGATCGTCAAATACACTGACGGCTTCCTTGCCGGGAATGACGTTTCCATTATCATCGGTGATACTGATTCTGGGATCATTTCCTTGCTTGAATGCTTCAATCAGCGCGGGCGGCACTTGCGGCGTGCCTGTGAATTTAGATGCTACCCACGACCAGGAGTAATGATGGGTACCGCTTGAATCGATTGTATGGTTTCGTTTATCGAATTCCGCATCAATCTCAGCCTGCAATTGCTTTAAGCTGGCTTCACGCTGCTCCGGTGTTCCGTGTACAATCTGGGTGGCGGCAAGCGGGACATCGGGCGCAGCAGCGGGTGTATCTGGTTGCGGCGGCAATTCCTGGGCAGAAATAGTTTGCCCTTTATGGATTTCGTAATCTTTCCATGTTTCCGCTCCGACGATGCCGTCGGCTTTTCCAAGACCATAGCGTTTTTGGTAATCGCGGGTTGCGGCATCCGTCAACGGGCCAAATTTGCCATCTATTTCGCCTGTGTAAAGCCCTTTGTCCTTTAAGTCCTGTTGCCATTGTTTGACGGCTTCCTGAACTTGCTCACGCACCGCAGGATCTTCTTCATATCCCATACCGCTGTGGAGAATAATTTTTCCATCCTGCGTATGACGTATCGTTGCTGTAGCGGTCACAGCAGCGGGTGCTGGAGGTTCAGTTGCTGAGGGAGGCGTTCCGCCGACCTGTGCAGATGTATCTGCCGTTACGATCGGTGGCGCTGTAACTGCTTGTGTATCCGGGGGCCTTACAGACGCTATAGACCCTAGCCTCTCTGCATCTTCACGTGCTGCATCTTCAATTACAGAATCAGGACCTAGAATACTTGTCCCGCCAATAGGCCTTGCTGCCTTAATATCACCGGTATGTGCTACCATAAGTGCGTCCTTAACTGTGCTAATATTATATTTTAGAGACGTTATATGACAGAAATATGAAGCTCACGTATATTTATTAATTTAGCAAGTTTCTGTATTATCTATATAATAAAATGCAACTGCATCTGGCTGTTTAAAGTTTTTACGAGTTTCCTATAGCCCCCTTATCTGAAGCAGGGTTAGGTAAATTGATTTCGAGGAGATAGTATGCAGATAAAATCCAAATCACCCACCCACAAATCATCTGATAAGATTAAGCAGGCAACAGCAGAAGATTATTCTGAAAATATGTTCCTTGAAGGAAAAAATCGCGCCGAAAAAAATACGAATATTCGAAATGCGCCGGATTACGATAAGGTCGTTCGCAACGGAAAACGAAATGAAGATGCGGATTAATTCTTCCTACTGACGCTACTATATAATCAGTCCCATTATGCAGCTTTGTTGTGCTTTTTGTTTTTCCACCATTTACTTATCTTGTCACGGATATGGCGAGCAAACGGCCAATCAATTGATAGGATCATAAGTCCCAGCGGAATCATCCAGAATCCTAGTATCGGAAGAAAACCTAAACAGCCTAACAGCAGACAAAAAATGCCTAGCGCGATGCGGATAGCTTTCGATTGGGGCAAGGGGATTTCGTGTTTTCCGACTTTTATTTTCACGCAAATAATTTAGAATTATCAAGCGTACCTGGCGGAACCACATCATATTTTTCCGAACGCGTACGTTGATACGCTTTCGCTTTTTTCTTCGGTTTCGAAGGACGAATTGGTTTTTTCCGCTTAGTAACCATGGTTTGATTAAAGACAACCAGCGGTAAAGATCAAATCATACTTATCTAGCATCCTGTAAAAAAATCATATTTTTTCATAACTTTTGAAATGAGCGGAATGATATAGGTACTGCTGGTAAGTTTTTAAAAAACATATTAAACAGAGGCATGGTTTCCCGTACATCCAGCGTTCTTGCAAAACCGGTAGGCACATCCGCATCCGGCGGTCTGCTCTCGCGCGACCGGTTTTTTGACATCGGCTTAAATATCATGCTGATTGGGCGGTTTGATGGTACGATTGCTGAAATCAATGAAGCGTTCACGCGCACGCTGGGTTGGTCACGAAGCGAAGTTATCGGCCAGCCCTGGCTTACTTTCATCCATCCAGATGACATTGATGTCACGAATGCGAAAGCAGCGGAAATTATTCAGAAAGCATCGCGATGGCAAATTCATCAGCGCTATCGGCATAAAGACGGTTCTTATCGCTGGTTGCACTGGCATGGGGAGAGTTTTCCTGAAGAAGAATTGCTCTACTGCGTTGCCAATGATGTTACCGAAAGCATGCAGGTTGGCAAGGCACTCAGCGAAAGCGAAAAGCGTTTTCGCGAAATGGCGGATTCCATCAACCAGATGATCTGGGTCACGCAGCCGAATGGTTATCACGAATATTATAACAAGCGCTGGTATGAATATACCGGTGTTCCTGTCGGCTCGACCGATGGGGAGGCGTGGAATGGCATGTTTCATCCCGACGATCAGGAGCGTGCATGGAAGCGCTGGCGCCATTCGCTGAGCACCGGCATACCTTATGAGATTGAATACCGCCTTCGCAGGAAGGACGGTCTGTACCGCTGGGTACTTGGACGCGCTGAGCCTATACGCGATGCGCAAGGTGATATTATCAAATGGTACGGAACCTGCACAGATATTCACGACCAGAAAGAAATTGAGGAAGAATTACGCCTGACGCAGGAACAATTGGAGCAACGCGTCATCGAGCGTACCAGTGAACTGCAGAAGCAGAAAAAGTTTTTGAAGGCGGTGCTTGAGCATATTTCCGATGGCATTGTCGCATGTGACCAGAACGGTGTGCTTACCCTCTTCAACCGCGCTACGCGAACGTTGCATAACCTGCCGGAGGAGCCGCTGCCATCCGAAAAATGGGCCGAGCATTACCGCCTTTTCCATGCGGACGGAAAAACGCCCATGCGGACAGAGGATGTGCCATTATTCCGTGCCTTGAAAGATGGGATAGTGAGCGACGCGGAAATGGTGATCGCTCAGAAAGACGGCGCCCCGCGCAACGTCATAGCAAGCGGGCAGGCTCTTTATGATGAAGCAGGAAGCAAAATCGGCGCGGTGGTATCCATGCATGACATCACAGACCGTAAAATGCGCGAGGAGGAGCTCGCTGCATCCCGCGCCTTTCTACGGCAGATTATTGATGCCGTGGCAGATCCTATTTTTGTGAAAGACCCACAGCACCGCTGGATCGAAGGCAATAAAGCCATGTGGAACCTTATCGGACTTCCTGAATCGGAATTGCTGGGCAAAAGTGATTACGATGTTTTTCCTAAAGAGCAGGCGGATGTTTTCTGGGCAGGAGATGAGCGTGCCTTTAAAGGTGAATCCTTTGTTACGGAGGAACTTATCCGCAGCGGCGGCGGCGATCTGGTCATTTCCACAAAGAAAGTGCCCTTTACCATGGCTGATGGGCATATCGGGCTGGTCGGCGTAATTCGTGATATTACCGATCAGCGTAAAATCGAAGAAGAAATCCGCCTCCATCGCGACAATTTGCAACAGCTGGTGGACATGCAGACGAAGGATTTGCGTTCGGCAAAGGAAGCTGCAGAAGCCGCAAATATAGCCAAGTCAGAATTCCTGGCAAATATGAGCCATGAAATTCGCACGCCTATGAATGCAGTAATTGGGCTCGCCCATATTCTCAGTGCCAGCGAACCTTTAACAGGACGCCAGCGTGAGTGTATTAAAACACTCCAGCTTTCTGCAGACTCCCTGTTGGCGCTTATCAACGACCTGCTCGATATATCCAAGATCGAAGCACAAACCATCCAGCTTGAGAAAATCCCCTTCTCACTACATCAGATGCTGCTGGAAATTGTTTCCATCATGTCAGTTCGCACACATGAAATCGGCCTTTCCTTTACTTTTGACGGGACGTCCGTACAAAACAAAATCTATTACGGCGATCCGACGCGCGTGCGTCAGATCATCATGAATCTGTGCAGCAACGCAATTAAATTTACTGAAAGAGGCAGTGTCGATATTCATGTCTCCACGAGTCAGATCAAAGGCCAGGATATGGTTGCGATTGCAGTTAAGGACACCGGCATCGGCATTCCTGAAGGAAAGCTCGACACTATTTTTCAGAAATTTGTACAAGCGGATTCATCCATCAACAGGCGCTATGGCGGTACCGGCCTCGGCCTCGCCATCAGTAAAACACTTGCTGAAATCATGGGCGGCACCATTCATGTGCAGAGCACGGCTGGTTTTGGATCGCAGTTTACATTGCATGTACCGCTTACCGTAGCGGACGAAACTGTTATTGCCGTCGAAGAATCACGCATTGCAACCGAAACGGTCGCCGAGACCAAACCTCGTATCCTTCTCGTTGAAGATTATGCGCCCAATGTATTGGTTGCTTCCACTCTTCTTGAGGAATTTGGATACTTGTGTGATGTTGCCGGCAATGGTTTTGAAGCGATTGAGAAAATTCGCACCTACGCCTATCCTCTGGTCCTTATGGATGTGCAAATGCATGATTTGAATGGTCTCGAGGCGACACGCATCGTTCGGGAGCGGGAGCAGGAACTCGGCCTAGCACGCACGGTAATTATTGGCATGACGGCCCATGCCATGGCGGGTGACCGTGAACGCTGCCTGACCTCAGGTATGGACGATTATATCGCCAAGCCCTTCAACCCCGACGATTTACAGCACAAAATAGAAAAACACTTGAAGCCTAAAGATAATCATTAATTGCCGAGCGGCTACGGAGTTAGGTTATCCGGAATACCTTCTGGAAACTGCTCTTTTATTGCCGTTTCAATTTTGCCGATACGGTTCTGAGGGTTTGGATGCGTGCTTAAAAACTCTGGTTGGCTATTTCCCCCGCTGATTTCTCAAGGATTTTCATGACCTCGACCATCGCACGTGGATCGTAGCCTGCCTGCGACATGAAACGCACGCCTAAAACATCTGACTGCATCTCGTCGCCTCGTCCGTATTTCATGTTTACCAGGTTGCCGATCACTGCTGCCATTTGTGCCGTGCGCTGATCTCCGGATGCGACTACTGCAGCGCCCGTTAAACCCTGCGTCAGTTGTTGTTTCGCCAGATGCTGTGCGCCGTGGCGTGCCACGACGTGCCCGATTTCATGAGCTAGCACGCCTGCAAGTTCGCCTTGCGTTGTCAAAAGATCAAACAATCCGCGCGTAATAAAGACTTGTCCACCAGGCAGCGCAAACGCATTGATTGTTTGCTTGTCCGCAAGAAGATGAAATTCAAAATTCCACTTCGTTTTGCTGACATCACTGTTTTCCAGAATATTGTTTCCGACTATCGAGACTGTTTTTTGTGCGGCCGGATCGGGATCTAGCCCCTGATATTGTTCAGCCATTTCCGGAGCGGCCTGCAAACCTAATGCAATCTCTTGATCATGTGAAATGGCCACATGTTGGTCTTCGCCCGTTATGTCGTTGAATTCACTGCTGCCGTAGTATGAAAATAGTGCAATAGCGGCAATAATAAGCCCTAGAATCAGTCTGCCTTTAAATTGGGGGCGCCCATCTTGCTGGAATGTGCGTAGCATGTGCGGTGCTTTCTGTTATCGATTGCTGATAGCTTAGGTGCGTATAAATTATCGAGAAGGATTTACGCAGCACCGCTAAAAACCGGTTCATCATCGAATACTGGTTTTACTACGCCCTTCTGCATTAAAAGCGTTGCTTCTGTATTATCGAGCTTGATGCAGTCGCCTTTATCAAAAAAGAACTGCTCGATCGTCTTATGATTCGCTTTGTAGTAAGTCAGGAACTCCACGTACATGCGATTTTCCTCCACGGTTATTTTATTTTGTACTCCAATCGGTAGCAATTCAAAATGCAGAAGGCCATAATGTTCGTTTTGAATTTTATAAATAATGCGTAAAATCTAACCACGCATGCTGCAATGCAACAACCATGCCTCTTATATGGTCTAATGACATCTCAGTAAATAATCACTATCTGTTCGCAAATGGAAAATGCAGTTGATAAAAAACGTACGTTACGTCTGGTTCGCAGGTTCATCCTTTGTGGTTTTATTTTCGCTGCACTCGCGCTTTATTTGTTTTGGCAAAAACTTCCGTATCAAAATGAAGCCAGCCGCCAATTACAAAAGTTTTTAGAAAAAAATCATATCATCGTGAATTCACTACATGTGGATTCGCTTTCTTCATCGCATGCCGAGGCAAGCGGCATTGAACTCGGCATATCGCCTGGACTCAAAATCGGAAAAATCGGCGCTGACTATACCTTATCCGAGCTTCGCAAAGCTTACATTCGCCAATTGGCCCTTGATGGCGTTTCTGCAGAAATCTATAACGACATCGGGCTCTGGAAAATTAGCGGCTTAGAAAATGCCGCCTTTTCGGAGAAATCCGAGGGAGGTTTTAATCTGTTCGATGCCATTTCGGTGCAATCCAGCCTTCCTGCCGCAATTCACCTGACGCATTCCAATATACGCATCCGGCATCCATTATTTGAAACTTCGATTCCCGTTGAAGGCGCCTACACCAGTGAGCCGTCGCCTGCGCTCACTCTCACCATACCATCATTGGCGTTAGCTTTATCGGCCTACACCTTAAGTGCGGAAAATATTTCGTTCAAAACACTCCTGAAAGAAAATAGCTGGGAAGGCACTTTAGATACGCCGAATGTGCAAATTGGCGGATTTCCACAGGATATACCGGCGCTGAAGCTCTCTTCACATTTTGTAGCGTCTGCTGAAAAGACTACGTATAACGCTACGTTGAAAGATAAGGCCCAAGCCTATGCTGCCACTTTCTCTGTAGATTTACCTTACGCAGCGTCTCGTCAAGGCGTACTTACGGTTAAATCGCTACAATTTCCATATGCAGGCGGGGTGATTCGCACCTCATCCGTGAAAATACCGCTGTCCGGCAGCAAGCCTGTCAAACTCGCGCTGACATTCGAAAACCTTTCCCTGGACAGTTTGGCTGATATGGCAAGCGACGGTAAAGTAAAGGCAACAGGTGTCATTTCGGGCACATTACCACTGACTTATTATCCAGACGGAAAAATAACGCTTCAGGAAGGCGCTGCTCAAGCGAAGGAAAATGGCACCATCATCGTATCACCAGAGGCGATACCAGGAGGTGATCGAAAGGAATTGGAAATAGTGCGCACCGCACTACAAAATTTTCATTATACTTCGCTTTCCCTTCAGGTATTATCCGGCGCGGGTAATACCTCTACTATCCATCTGAAGGTAGAAGGTAACAATCCGAATGCTTTTAACGGGAAACCGGTGAAACTGAATGTGAACCTAAGTGGCGACATCCTGCCCATGATCCAGCAATCGCTGGGTGCGTTGGATGATGTCAAAGGGCTGCTTGAACGAGAGGGAAAATGAAGCACTTTGCTTATATTGCAATGGTTCTGTTGATCAGCGCTTGCACGCCGACCGTCCAGATCGAGGCGCCTGATAAGCCCATCGAGATCAATCTGAATGTTAATATCGAACACCACGTGAAAGTGGAAATTCAAAAAGACGTGAAGCAGTCCATCGCCAAAAACCCCGATATTTTCTAAGGAATCGTTATGAAATCGTTTTTAACTATTTTTACCATTACCTTGTTTGCCGCCCTTCCCGCTTTTGCGCTGGATTTGGCAACCGCCCGCATGTCCGGTCAGCTTGGCGAACAGACGGACGGTTTTGTCGCCGTCTTGAAAAATTCGCCGGAAGTGACGCAGCTTGCTGCAGAGGTCAATGCCCGCCGCCGCGCCGAGTACGAAAGAATTTCGAAAGAAAATGGGCAGCCGGTGAATGTCGTTGGCAAACTCGCTGCGGAGCAGGTAATCCAAAAACTTCCCGCCGGCAGTATGTATCAGTCGCCGAGCGGCAGCTGGCAAAAGCGTTAGAACCACATAGCAAACTTATAACCATAAAATTTACATGCTTTCTTTTTGCTTGGGAAAGCTATGGATGACTATTGGCACATATTGAAAAAAACGGCGCTGCGCTGGTGGGAAGATAAAGTACCGCGTCTTGGGGCGGCGCTCGCTTTTTACAGTGTTTTATCAATAGGCCCTTTGCTACTCATTGTCACGGCAATTGCAGGCTTGGTTTTTGGCCGTGAGGCAGTCAGCGGCCAATTGGCGCGGCAAATCGAGGGATTGGTCGGCAAGCAGGCGGCGGAAACGTTGCAGCTTGCGGTGGCCAACTCCTACCAGCCCGATACCGGAATCGTTGCCGCCGTCATCGGCATCGCAACGCTGCTTTTCGCAGCCTCCGGCGTATTTGCCCAGTTGCAGGATGCGTTGAATACCATCTGGGGCATTCAGGCCAAATCCCGCCCTTTCTTTCATATTTTAAAGGATCGTTTCCTATCTTTCACGATGGTGCTCGGAACAGGTTTTCTCTTGCTGACGTCTCTTACCATCAGCGCCGGTTTATCTGGTCTTGGCGATTATTTCTTCGGCCAGTCGTCTTCCATGACTACGTTGCTTGAGGCGTTAAATTTCGCTGTCAGCTTCACGATTATCACATTTCTCTTTGCACTAATATTTAAAGTGCTGCCGGATGCCCATATTCAATGGAGGGATGTATGGCTGGGCGCTGCCCTCACCGCCGCACTTTTTACAATCGGAAAATTTCTTATCGGAATTTATCTTGGCAGGAGCGCACTCAGTTCGACCTATGGCGCAGCAGGATCGTTGGTGATCGTCCTGATCTGGGTCTATTACTCCTCGCAGATTCTCTTTTTTGGTGCAGAATTTACGCAAGTATGCGCCGAGCGCCACCAACAGATTATTCCGCCAACAAAAAACGCACGACCCGTCACCCCTCAGGAACGCCGTCGCCAAGGCCAGCCGGTGAAAGATTCTTCCGGTATCGTTCCCTGGCTGGTGCTCGGCATGAGTCTATTGAGCATCGTACGCTATTCACGTGATATTTCTAGCGGAATTCGCCTGGCAAGAAGATTCATGCGTTAATATTTTTGCTGTTTTCTTATCAGTTTTTCGCTCATCTTGCATCGTATCCTTATCCATTACACGATTATGATTTTTCAGATTGCGAATTATCGCATGAAAAATGGAACAAGGAGACTTTTTATGAAAATCGTAACCGGAAGTTTTGATAACCGCGCCAACGCTGAACGCGCCATCGATGAATTGCTCGATCGTGGATTTATGCGCGACGATATTAGCCTCGTCATGTCCGATCGTACGCGCGATACACTGTTTACTAAAGAGGAAACTACCGGCGATAAGGCCGCTAAAGGCGGTATTACAGGAGCAGCAGCCACAGGCGCTGCCGGTGCCCTCCTTGCAGGTCTATCTGCAGTCGGCAGCATCGTAATCCCGGGCGCTGGCTTGCTAGCGGTTGGCCCGCTTGTTGCAGCGCTCACCGGCGCAGGCGCAGGAGCAGCCGTTGGCGGTCTTACAGGCGCTCTTCTTGCGGCAGGCTTTGCCGAAGATGATGCGAAACTCTCGGAAGACGAAATCCGCCGCGGACGTGCTGTGGTGGTCGTGCATTCTCCGGATGCGCAATCTTCTGTAGCACGCTCAGTCCTTCGTGATTCGGGCGCAGAAATGACGAAAGCCGCATAATGATTTAACTACTTGGAATAAAGGGGCGGAAGTTGAGAGCCGCCCCTTTTTTTATAAGCAATTTCATGCTATATAAAAAGCATCCATGGATATTTCAAAAAAACTATCCCTACTGGCCGATGCAGCGAAATATGATGCATCCTGCTCCAGCAGCGGCTCCAAAGCAAAACGGGACGGCAAAGGCGTTGGCAGCACGGAAGGCAATGGCATCTGCCACAGCTACACGCCGGATGGCCGGTGCATTTCCCTGCTCAAAATCCTTCTCACGAATTTCTGCATCTATGACTGTAAATACTGTGTAAATCGTGTTTCCAGCGATGTGGAGCGGGCGCGTTTCACGCCGGAGGAAGTCGTAAAACTGACGCTTGATTTTTACAAACGGAACTATATCGAAGGCTTGTTTTTGAGTTCAGGTATTATCCGTGACAGTGATTATACCATGGAACAGCTGGTGCGCGTTGCTAAAATCCTGCGGCAGGATCATGGTTTTCGTGGCTATATTCACCTAAAAACCATACCGGGGGCTTCGGATGAACTGCTGACAGAAGCCGGACTTTATGCCGATCGCCTGAGCGTGAATATTGAGCTGCCGACAGTTGCGGATCTGGAATCGCTTGCGCCGGAAAAAAAACGCCCGCAACTCGAACGTAATATGCTGGAGGTTAAAACCAAATCCGATGAGATCAAAGATGATAAAAAACGAGGCCTGAAAGTGCCAACGTTTGCTCCTGCAGGGCAAAGCACTCAAATGATTATTGGCGCCACGCCCACGCCGGATAGCGAAATTCTGGCTACAGCCTCTGATCTTTACGGCAAGTTCCGGCTTCGGCGCGTATACTACTCCGCTTTCAGCCCGATTCCCCATGCAGATGCAAGATTGCCTGGTAAAAGCCCGCCACTGATGCGAGAGCATCGTCTTTACCAAGCAGACTGGATGTTGCGTTTTTATGAGTTTAAAGTTGATGAAATCGTTGATAATTCACATCCGAACCTGGATATAGATATTGATCCAAAAACGTCCTGGGCATTGCGGCATCCGGAATTCTTCCCACTCGATGTCAATCGCGCCACGCGAGAGCAATTATTGAGAATTCCTGGCATTGGCGCACGTACCGTTCATAAACTGCTCGAAATTCGCCGCTATAAAAAGATTGTCCTGCAGGATCTATTAACACTTCGCGTTGCGTGGAAAAGGGCAAAATCTTTTGTCATTGCAGCGGACTACCGCCCGAACATGCCGCAAGGCGACCAACTTGCCGCACAGCTACGGCCCGCAGCGCAGCAGATGGAATTTTGCTTTGCATAACGTTTCGGCGGAAAGTTTTTCACAATGGCGAGCCTTGGCTCGCCGATTTATAACTGCAGAAATCAAACCGCAGGCAATTAACTGGTGTTTTTCGGGCTCCAGGCAGGAATCCCTGTTTGAAGATTCGCTGCCGCCGGAAATCGTAAATGCCCATTTTTCAGTGCCAAAACATTTCTATGCACTGGCGCAAACCGTCGCTTGTCATGGCGATGAGGCACGGTGGGGTTTGCTTTATACAGTATTATGGCGAATCCTTCACGGTGAGCCGCATCTTTTATCCATTCCGACTGATCCGGTTGTTCATCGCTTGGAAACGATGGAAAAGCAAGTCCGCCGAGACGCACACAAAACCAAGGCTTTCGTTCGCTTCCGGCTTACGATGGAAGATGGCGAGGAGCATTACATCGCCTGGCATCGTCCAGATCATTTTATTTTGCCTATCGTCGCACCATTTTTTCAGCGCCGTTTTTCCTCGATGCGATGGACTATTCTCACGCCAGACGCATCGGTGCATTGGGATTTAGACCGGCTGACATTTGGCGCCGGCGTCCCCGCATCGGACGCGCCTCAAGAGGATCAGCTTGAAAATCTTTGGCGGGACTATTACCGTTCTATTTTCAATCCGGCACGCATCAAGATTAAAGCCATGAAACGTGAAATGCCGGTAAGACATTGGAAAACGCTGCCGGAAGCCCGCATCATTCACGATATACTACGGGAAGCGCCAAGCCGCATAGAGCAGATGATTGCGCATCAGGAGGGCCTCGCCACCTCTGCCGCCGATTTTATGCCGGAGGATCGCAGCTTACCCCGCCTTCGAGACGCAGCGCGGGATTGCAAAGGATGCCCCCTGTTTGAGGAAGCACATCAGACGGTTTTCGGCGAAGGTCCCGTTGATGCGCCGTTGATGCTCGTAGGCGAACAGCCTGGCGACGAGGAGGATAAAGCGGGACACCCCTTTGTCGGACCCGCAGGCGCCGTTTTGAACGAAGCCCTGCATCGCGCCGGCATCGAACGGGATGAGGTTTATGTGACGAATGCCGTTAAGCATTTCCGCTTTACTTTCAAAGGTGAACAGCGACAGCACCGTAACCCGACATTGCATCATATTCATGCCTGTAAACCGTGGTTAGTTTCGGAAATTGCCGCCCTCAAGCCAAAAGCCATTGTATGTTTAGGTAATACGGCTGCAAGGTCTTTAATCAGTCACGGTTTTACCATGAAAACAGGCCGCGGCCAGTGGGTAGAAGTCAATGGCGAACGCATTATTGCCACTTATCATCCGGCGGCAGTACTCCGCACGGATGCACGGCAGCGTGATTTATTCATGGATTACCTTGTGGAAGACCTGGCTAAAGCAGCCAGCTTGGTTGAAGAACCTACGAATTAACCTGATTTCTTTTTCTTCCTGGCTATATTTCATATTGTCTACCAGGTTTGGATAGCGCCTGCCTGCTTTTTCTGCATTGGCTCGTGCTTCCTTTTTTTCGCTTTCCGTCAGTTTTACGGTGCGTGACCCTTTAGGTTTCGGTTTTTTCCAAGGTGGTGTTTTTGCTTTTTGCATATTTAATGCATGCGATGAAATCTATAAATTTTCCGTAAGGAAATGATTCCAGGGTTAATTTTCCCAGTAGGAAGCTTCGGAAAATGTGCTACAAACGGGCACCTACTTTCAGAAACTATGGACGCTCCGAAAACTAAGAAGAAAGAAACGCCTGCCAAACCTGCGTTAATTGTAGGAGTCGGCGCGTCTGCAGGGGGAATGGAATCCCTGCAAATGATGCTTTCATCACTGCCGGACGACTGCACTATCAGTTTTGTTATTCTCATACATGTTGACCCGACGGCCAACGATCTTATTCCGGACATTATCTCCAAACATACAAAATTAAAAGTCAGAGAGATTTCCAACGGCATGGCGATTGAAGCCGGAACGGTCTACACCGCCCCTGGGCATCAACAGTTAACCATTAAAAACAATACGCTTTATCTTGATCCGGCTGATCGGGCCGAAGATCGTCGCGCGCCTATCGATAAATTCTTCCATTCACTTGCGAAAGACCAGGGCGAGCGCGCCGTAGCCATAGTTCTTTCGGGTACCGGCAGCGACGGAGCATTAGGCCTGAAATCGGTTTCCAAGGCTGGTGGCATGGCCCTCGCCCAAGCGCCAAGCACCGCGAAATATGAGGAGATGCCGCAGAGCGCTATTGATACCGGTTCGGTCGATCACGTGCTCTCGCCTGCCGCACTGACCGAAGAATTGATGGCTTACGCAGAGCACATGAAGCTTTCAGGCGAAAAGGAAACGTTTGAAGCGTTACTTAATGAAGTCAGCAACCTATTGCCCGAAATCTGCGAAGTACTATTAAACGTAACGGGTCATAATTTTCGGCACTATAAAGTATCCACGCTCAGCCGTCGCGTACAACGGCGGATTCAAGTACTGCGCATCAATACAGCGCGGGAATATCTGGAACGGCTGAAAGCAGATGAAGAGGAAGTCAATCAGCTTTTCAACGATCTGCTGATTGGCGTGACGGCATTTTTCCGGGATCCAGACGCGTTTGAGTCCTTGGCGAGTGATATCTTCCCGCGCCTTTTCCGCAACCGCCGTGCTGAAGATACCATCCGCATCTGGGTACCTGGATGTGCTACCGGAGAAGAAGCATATACGATTGCCATGCTGCTGAGAGAACATCTGGATAATGCAAAGCAAGCGCCGGAAGTTCAGATTTTTGCAACCGACATCGATGAGCAGGCTTTATCTACCGCTCGTGCCGGCGCCTATCCGCTTGGTATTACAGAAGAGATTCGTCCCGAGCGCCTGAAACGGTTTTTTATTAAGAAGGGCCAGCAATATCATATCAACAAAGAAATTCGGGCGATGGTGCTATTCTCCGTGCATAACCTCATCAACGATCCCCCTTTTTCCAAGCTGGATATGATTTCCTGCCGGAACCTACTAATTTATCTCGGCTCGCATTTGCAGAAAAAGCTGATTCCCCTATTCCATTATGCGTTAAAGCCCGGCGGCTTTCTTTTCCTGGGCCCCTCAGAAAACCTAAGCAGCCATCGTGAACTGTTCCGCCCTATCGCTGCCAAGCATCGTATCTCTCAGCGTTTGCCTACGGCTGTTCAAGCCTCTGCCTTTATGATTAACCGCAATGCTTCAAGCTCGAGCGCGGTAAAACCGCCTAACGTCGCGAATATTACCGAGACGGATACGTACCTTCTGATGCAGCGCATCGTACTGGATGAATTTGCTCCGAAAAGCGTGGTCGTCGACCAGGACGGGCAAATTATCTGCGCGTCTGGGAATCTTGAGAAATACCTCACCGTTTCGACAGGCGCTTTTCATAACAGCGTCACGCGCCTCGCCCGTGAGGGATTGCGTGTGGGCATACGCGCCACGCTAGCCGAAGCCATTGAGAAGCGCCGGCAGATTACACATGACGGCTTATCTCTCCGTACAGAGGAAGGCTTGCTTCGCATTCGCCTAACTGTCCAGCCAATGCCCCATCTTGGCGATGATTCCGGGCTCTACCTCATTGTATTTCAGGATATGGGTACCCTGCTTAAGGAAGAAACGGTGCGCCAACCGGCAACCGAGGAAGCAGCGGCGCTGATTGATCATCTGGAGCGTGAGCTGCTTTCCACACGCGAAGATCTTGAATGCACGGTACAGGATTTGGAAGCCGCCAATGAGGAGATGAAATCCTCGAACGAAGAGCTGCTTTCCATGAACGAGGAATTGCAGTCTGCCAATGAAGAACTGGAAACATCCAAAGAGGAAATCCAGGCCACTAACGATACATTGACGCGGGTAAATAACGATCTTGAAAACCTGCTGGCCAGCACCCGTTTGGCCACACTTTTCCTTGATGACACATTGCACGTGCGCCGCGCCACCCCGATGACTTCTGAAATTTATAATTTGTTACCAAGTGATATGGGCCGCCCGCTTTCTCACTTTACGCATAAAGCCAAACACATGCCTTCGCTGCCTGACATAAAAACCGTCAAAACCACAAAAAGGGCAATTGAAGATGAAATCGAAATGCAAAATGGCGCATGGTACATCAGGCGTGTGCTTCCCTACCTCACGCAAGACGGCCAGGCAGAAGGGCTGGTCGTTACGTTTACAGAAGTAACGGAACGTAAACGGGCTGAACTGACGCTACGCGAAAACGAAGAGCATCTGCGCCTTGCCATGTCCGCCGCAAATCTCGGTGACTGGAAGTGGAAAGCGGATGACGATAGCGTTAAGCTGTCGCCTCGCGCTGCCGAAATTTTTGGTGTCACCGATAAAACGAGATTGACGCGTCATGACATGCGCGATTCACTCCTGCATCCGGAAGATCAGCCAATTGCGCACAAGGCTTTGGAAAAAGCTCTTGCAACGAAAACCGACTATTTTGCCGAGTACAGGTTGAAGAGCTCCGGCAGCAACCCGACCTGGGTACAGGCAACCGGCCGCGCCGAATATAACGAGAATGGCAAACTGGTTGGCATGCTCGGCGTTGTAAAAGACATTACGGAACAAAAGCTGGCTGTGGAGCGACTCAAATCCAGCGAACAGATGTACCGGGCTATTGGTGAATCTATTAATTACGGCGTATGGGTCTGTGAGCCTTCCGGCAAAAATACCTATGCCAGCGAGTCCTTTCTTAATCTGGTGGGCATGACTCAGGAGCAATGCTCCGAGTTCGGCTGGAGCGAGGTACTGCATCCCGATGAACGGGACGCTACGATGACAGCTTGGAAGGAATGTGCCAAAGAAGGCGGACTATGGGACCGTGAGCACCGTTTCAAAGGCAAAGACGGAAAATGGCATCCCGTATTGGCTCGCGGCATTCCAGTCCGCAATGATAAGGGCGAAATCACCTGCTGGGCCGGTATAAACCTCGATATCAGTTCTTTAAAACGCGCTGAATCGGCGTTGACGGAAAAGGAACAGCGCTTCCGGACTATGGCTGACCAAGCGCCGGTGCTCATCTGGATCAGCGATGTTGATAAAAAGCGCATCTGGTTTAATAAGCCATGGCTTGAATTTACTGGACGGTCCATGGAAAATGAACTCG
Organism: Rickettsiales bacterium; assembly: GCA_046348685.1. GTDB lineage: Bacteria > Pseudomonadota > Alphaproteobacteria > Rickettsiales > UBA998 > JAXMDT01. Next base: position 189,239 of record JAXMDT010000001.1, on the reverse strand, counting down.
GTGATGGCTGGATGGACAATGTCCATCCCGACGATCTGGTTCGTTTTCTGCGCGTTTACCGGCACGCATTTGACTCTCTTGAACCTTTTCGTATTGAATACAGGCTAAGGCGTCATGATGGCGAATACCGATGGCTGATGGCGAATGCGATCCCGATGAAGGAAGGAGATAGCTTTATCGGATATGTCGGGACGTGCACTGATGTCACAAATCACAAATTATCTGAAATTGCATTGAAAGAAGCTGACCGTCGCAAAGACGAGTTTCTTGCTACTCTCGCTCATGAGCTGCGTAACCCGCTCGCCCCCATCAGCAATGGATTACAGGTACTGCGTAAGGCGGCTTCACGACCGGAGCTGCTGGAGCGTACGCAGAGCCTGATGGAACGACAGGTACACCATATGGTTCGTCTTGTAGACGATCTGTTGGATGTTTCAAGAATCACGCGCGGAAAAATTGAATTGCATAAGGAAACCATCGATATTTCCGACATTGTTTACACGGCGGTTGAAATCAGCGAACCGCTTATTACTGAAAAAAAACATACGCTCAAAACGTCGCTTCCAAAGAAATCGCTCTTCGTGCACTGCGATCCAACACGTCTCAGCCAGGTTATTGCCAATCTGCTTAATAATTCCGCAAAATATACGCCTGAAGGTGGAAAAATCGAGCTGGAGGTTACTCAGAAAAAAGATGATATGATTTTATCGATCAAAGATAACGGTATCGGCATCCCCGCGAACATGCTTTCCAGTGTCTTTGATATGTTTGTGCAGGTCGATACGGCGCTGGAGCGTTCGCACGGTGGCCTCGGCATAGGACTTACGCTGGTTAAAAAGCTGGTGGAATTGCATGGCGGACGCGTTGAAGTTAAAAGCAGTGGCAAGGACAAGGGCAGCGAATTCATTGTCCGCCTGCCGCTTAGTCCCGATGCCAGTTAAGCGTGAGCGGCTTTTGCTTCCTTCAAAGGGCGTAGCGATTCAATAAGCCGTTGCAGTTCATCCATATCAATCGGCTTAACAAGGTGATAGTGAAAACCCGCTTCCCGCGAACGTTCACGATGTTCATTCTGGCCCCATCCTGTTTGCGCGATAAAGACGGTTGTTTCCAGTGAGGGTTCTTTCCGCATCGCCGTACATACCTCATAACCGTTCATGCCCGGCAAACCAATGTCCAGCAATACTACGTCAGGTTGAAATGACTTAGCCAATTCAATCGCTGCGGCGCCATCGTGAGCAAGTTTCACGTTATGTTCGAGCAACTCCATCATCCAGCCTAAGGTTTTGGCGGATGCTTCGTTGTCGTCAACAATGAGGATATTCAGCACGGTCATAATTTGTTTTAATTATTAATAATTACCCTTCCGGTTTTCTATATAAGTTTTCTATAAGAATCGTTTCAAATTGGTTTCTTTTGAGATTAAGTGATATCCGTTTTTTATGTAACAAGTTTTAATTCCGCATAGGAAAAGCGCACAAAACATCCTTTATATTAAAGATATTCAGCAGGATAGTTACTATTCTTGCATCGATGCCGATGTTTTGTAATATGTGATTGCACTCGCTCCTGCACGCGACGTTATTACATCAATAAACTCGTTTTGCCATGTAAGGACACGATGCCTATGACGGATACGGATACGACCGAAATCATCCTGCGTAAGCAAAATGAACGCCTGCGAATCATTTCAAAGGCTGCAGGGCATTTGCTGGCAAGCGATAACCCTGACACGATGGTTAGTGACCTGTTTCGTCAAGTTTCCGAACATCTGAACGTAGATACGTATTTTAATTTCATGGTCGGGCCTGAAGGCGACGTGCTGCATCTGGATTCCTGCGGCGGGATACCGCCAGAAGTAGCGCGGAGCATAGATTGCCTGAGCTTCGGTGAAGCGGTTTGTGGCAATGTGGCTCTATATCAAAAGCCGATTATTGCATCGTACATTCAGGAATCGGATGATCCGAAAGTACAGCTGGTGAAAAGTCTTGGGCTGCGCGCTTACGCATGTAATCCTTTGATTGCAGGCGGCCGCCTGCTGGGTACATTATCTTTTGCGACGCGCACACGTGACAGTTTTAGCGAAGACGAGCTCGACTTCCTTCGCACTATTTGCCATTACGTTTCGCTAGCTAAAGAGCGGACGATTATCTCGGACCGCCTGAAAAAAGCGAATGAAGCGCTCTTGGACGTAAATCGCAAGAAAGATGAGTTTCTGGCCAATATGAGCCATGAAATTCGTACTCCGATGAATGCCGTAATAGGACTTTCGCATATTCTATCTCTTAGCCGTCCATTGACGGAGCGGCAGCGGGAATGCCTAAGCACACTTCAGGTAAGTGCGCAATCTCTGCTCAGCCTCATCAATGATTTGCTGGATATCGCCAAGATCGAGAGCAAAAATGTCCAGCTGGAAAGTCATCCTTTTAATCTGCAGGACTTATTGAACGATGTTATCAGCATCAATACGGTGCGGGCAGACGAAAAGCAGATATCGCTTACCGGACAGTACGAAGTGGATCTGCCCGAAGAATTTATCGGCGATTCGAACCGGCTGAAGCAGGTCTTGATGAATCTCATCAGCAATGCCATTAAATTTACCGATCAAGGGCTGGTTGCTATTAAAGCCTCGGCGAAAAACTGGCGTGGATCTCTCTGTGAAGTTGAGATTAGCATCAGCGACAGCGGCATTGGCATTCCCGCCAACAAGCTGGAAAGTATTTTCAGTAAATTTTCGCAGGCCGACAGCTCTATTACGCGTAAATATGGCGGCACCGGCCTTGGTCTGCCGATCGCCAAAACCTTGATAGAATTGATGGGCGGCACGATCACCGTCAGCAGCGATATTGGGAAAGGTTCAACATTCCGTATTTTACTGCCTCTTGCTTTTACGGAAAACAAGCGCTCTGAAAAGCTTTCGCCAGCTCTCAATCAGGAACCACTCGCCTCCGTAGAAGACCAGGCACCCTATGTATTGCTTGTCGAGGATTCGCCGCCCAATGTATTCGTTGCAACAATAATCCTTGAAAACCTTGGCTACCGGTTTGAAGTCGCTAATAATGGTGAAGATGCGCTGGAGAAAATTAAAAAAAGGCAGTTTGACATCATACTCATGGATGTGCAAATGCCTGGCATGGATGGATTCTCAACAACGCAGCATATTCGCAAACATGAATCGGAAAATGGCGGCGGGCGCATGCCAATTATTGGTGTTACAGCCTACGCTTTATCCGGCGATAAAGAAAAATGCTTGCGTGCCGGAATGGACGACTATCTTTCTAAACCCTTTAACCCTGATGTTCTGGAAAACAAAATTAAAAACTTTCTGGAAAAGCCATCGATGCGTGTCGCAGGATAATTTCTTGCGGCAAGGTAATTATGCCTTCCGTAAGTATATGCTCACAAATGATCTTTATGTTTTTTAAATTGCATTTATAAATATATATATTGAGGCTTTATGAAACGTCCAGGCACTATGGATGGTATGCAGGCTAATCCATTTTCTTTAATCGAAACATCACCTCTTTATGCCGATTATTACCTAGTCCGCACATTAACAACAGCACTTGCCGAGCCTCTTTCCGCGGATGATATGGCCGTTCAGTCGATGCCCGACGCTAGCCCGGTAAAGTGGCATCTCGCCCATACCAGCTGGTTTTTTGAAACATTCATTCTAATGCCACATTTAGCGGGATATAAAGCGTATAATCGGTTCTACACTGATCTGTTTAATTCTTATTATCAGGGAGTCGGCCCTCAATTTGAGCGCGCCAGACGTGCTGTTCTCACACGGCCCAGCATTAATGAAGTTATGCTTTACAGAGCTTGGGTCGATGAAAATATGACGCTACTGATGCAAACGCGCCTTGCAAAGAAGAAACAGGTGACAGACCTTATTCTTCTTGGCCTTAATCATGAGCAACAGCATCAGGAACTCATCCTTACTGATATTAAACATTTGCTTTCGGCAAATCCAATGTTACCGGCGTACCGTCCGGCAGATTTCAAGCCAAATTCCTCCGCCCCGCTGCGTTGGGTAGAGTTTGAAGAAGGTTTATATGAAATCGGCCACCATAGTGAGGAATTTGGGTATGATAATGAGGGTCCTGTACATCGAGTATTTACACCCTCTTTTTCTCTTGCGTCACGTTTGGTGACCAATGGCGAATATCTCGAATTTATAAGGAATGGCGGATATAAGGATCCGCAATGGTGGCTTGCCGAGGGATGGGATTTAGCACAAAAGGAAAAATGGCAGGCGCCGCTTTACTGGCGCAAGGTGGGCGGTGAGTGGTGTGAATATACGCTTTCCGGTCAACGGCGACTTCATCATGCAGAGCCGGTATGCCACGTCAGCTATTATGAGGCAAACGCCTATGCAGCCTGGGCGGGATGCCGGCTGCCGACAGAAGTGGAATGGGAAATCGCCGCACGCCAGCAACCGCTGTCGGGCAATCTTCTACAATTGGATAAACTCCATCCGCAGCCTGCTCCTTCTTCGAAAAAGGGTGTCTCACAAATGTATGGCGATGTTTGGGAATGGACCGCCAGCGCCTACCTTCCTTATCCAAGGTTTAAACCAGGTAAAGGTGCAGTTGGCGAATATAATGGTAAATTTATGTGTAACCAGATGGTATTACGCGGCGGTTCTTGCGTAACTCCTGCAGATCATATTCGCCCTAGTTACCGGAATTATTTTAAACCTTCGGCGCGATGGCAGTTTTCCGGTATCCGCCTTGCATCGGGAGAACCCTCATGAAATCAGTTGCTTCATGTCCCTTACAAAGCGCCTCTTTGAAAACCTCTCCGTTCTATAACGATGTTATAGCCGGTCTGTCCACGCGGCAAAAAACTCTTCCCTGCAAATATTTTTACGATGCTGAAGGATCGGAACTATTTGAGGAAATATGCGATCTTGAAGAGTACTATGTCACACGCACTGAAATGGCTATTCTGCGGCGCCATCTGCCCGACATGGCTCAAACGATCGGCGCGTATGTAAAAATCATGGAATTTGGCGCAGGCTCCGGAATAAAAACGGAACTCTTGCTTGCCGCTTTAAATAAGCCCTCAGCCTATGTGCCAATCGATATTTCACAAAGCGCCCTTTCCGATTGCGCCAAGCGTTTAAAGGAACTTTTCCCGCATATTGCCATTACGCCGATACATGACGATTATATGCGGGAAAGCCTGTTTAACCGCCTGTCGCGGCAGGCTCCTTATACTGTTTTTTTCCCGGGATCGACGCTTGGCAATTTCGAAACGCTGGAAGCCATCTTATTCTTGAAACGCTTGCGTAAGATTACAGGTAAAAATGGCGGCGTTCTCATTGGTGTAGACCTGATGAAAAATGAGAATGTGCTGATTCCCGCCTATGACGATAGTAAAGGCGTTACGGCTGCATTCAACAAGAACCTGTTACGCCGGATCAATAACGAGCTTGAAGGAACATTCGATCTTGATTCTTTCAGCCACCGCGCTGTACTCAACACGGAAAAGCAGCGCGTGGAAATGCATCTAGTGAGTCTGCGTAATCAGGTTGTTAGAGTCGGCACGCATACATTCCATTTCACTGAAGGCGAATCTATACACACAGAAAATTCGCACAAATATACGCTAGAGCGCTTCAGGATGCTGGCGGAAAATGCTGGTTTTGAAATCGAAAAAACATGGCTGGACGAGAACTGCTATTACAGCATGCATTATCTCCGCGCGGCATAATTGCCATACTGTTTTTCCGCGCCGAACCTGCTATATAACTACTATCCATGATAACATTTGAAGACGATAGCGAGCTAGCAGCGCGTGTAAGCGTGCGCGGTCGCGGCACCGGTGCTATTCCAAAAGGCCGATACGAACGCGTTGAGGCCGTATTTGCAGAAGACGAAGCACAGCAGGTGCCGACAGAAATCTATAAGGATTCTTCCCGAAGTATTATTTCTACTAACGATAGTCCTGACCTTGGTTTTTCCGCTTCTTTCAACCCTTATAGAGGTTGTGAACATGGTTGCATATATTGTTACGCGCGTCCATTTCATGAATATCTGGGGTTTTCCGCTGGGCTGGATTTCGAGACAAAAATTTTCGCCAAAATGGAAGCGCCAGCCCTGCTCCGCAAAGCATTCATGGCGAAATCCTGGCAGCCGCAAGTCTTGATGATCAGCGGCGTGACCGACTGCTATCAGCCGATAGAGCGCGAGCTGAAACTCACCCGGCAATGCCTGGAAGTTATGTTGGAGTTCAGAAACCCGGGCGGCGTCATCACCAAGAATTTTCTGGTAACGCGCGATATCGATATTTTGCAGGAACTCGCAGCCTATAATTGTATTCATGTTACATTATCTATAACGACGCTCGATAAGGAACTCAGCCGGCGTATGGAGCCGCGTGCTTCGCAGCCGGAGCGGAGGCTGGAGGCGATTCGCTTGCTGCGAGACGCGGGCATTCCCGTCAGCGTGAATATGGCGCCAATTATCCCCGGGCTGACTGACCATGAAATTCCGGAGCTTTTAAAGCGCGCCGCTGAAGCAGGGGCGCAAAGCGCGCACTACACCGTTGTGCGACTGCCGCATGGTGTGAAAGATTTATTTTCTGAATGGCTCGACGAGCATTATCCGCTGCGTAAAGATAAAGTGATGAACCGCATTCGTGATGTGCGCGGCGGAAAATTATATAATTCTAAATTTGGCGAACGTATGAAAGGCGAAGGCATGTATGCCGAAACTATCCGTCAGATGTTTGCAAAGGCGCGCGCGAAGTATGGATTAAATAAACCCTATGCATCGCTTGAGACCGTGCATTTTTCAAGACCGCAAGTGCAACTTTCTTTATTTTAACATCTTGCATTTTATACGATCCTTACAAAATCAACCGGTTAATGGCACTGAGCTTTAATTCTACCCAGTATATGGTGTTTGCATGAAGACATACATACGCCATATTCCAACCGCACTACTGATTAACAGCCCTCTGGCGCTTTACGTCGTATTGCGATTTGATCAAGGGTTTGTACCCGTTGCGCCGGACAGTATCGTTTTTATAATTCTTTCGAGCGTGATTTTGTCGATCAGTTTTGCTGCCACATTATGGATTGTTCGTTTAATTCACAGTGAAATGCATCCTTTATCAAAACCGTCACATACGCTTGATGGACATTACATCAGCCGTGAGCAACATGTGCATTTTCAAGGAGTATAATATGCAAACCATCACGAATATTATTACTGCAGCCTATCATTTTTCCAAAGGCTGGAAACATGCCGGCTGGAATATTTTTTGCGCGCGCATTGTTCACCAGGATAAACAAGTACGCGAGAACATAAGTGAGAAATCGCTCGATCACATGCTGGCTGATACATTCCCAGCAAGCGATCCCGTGACGATGTACTAAATTACTCATTATTCTAATCTGATTTCCCCGTCCAAAGGCGCTGTTGTCCCCACAGCGCCTTTCCCTTACCTATTTTCTAATAAAAAAAATAGGCGAATTCGGCGCAGCGTCTGTTTAACACGCAAGCATAGGAAGCGGTGTATCTTTTGTTTACAGTAAAATAATAATGATTAGGCGGCTCGGGGCTCGAGTTCCACCTTAACCCATCCCTCTTCCCTTTGATCGAATGCTTCAAAAGCTTCAATGGCGGATGCAAGCGGACGCTGTTTTGTTAAAACGACTGTCGGATCAATCGCGCCGCTGGCAACAAGTTCCATAAGTTTGAGTATGTATTTACGGTGGTTGCAATTCCCCATGCGCAGCGTTAGGTTTTTGTTCATCGCTTTGCCTATAGGGAATGATTCCGCCGTTTCCGGATAGACGCCGATGATCGAGATCGTGCCAGCCTTCGCGACGGAATCAATCGCCCACTCAAGCGCCTGCGTAGGCGCTTTTCCGGGTTGCCATAAATCCCCATCAGGATTCTGTTTGGGAGCAATTTTTTTAATTTCTTTCTCCAGTTTGCGTTCTTTACCGGTCACTTTAGCTTTCATATGGGCCATGCCGTGTTCTGGGTGCTCGGCATCCACACCCACTGCATCGATAACACGATCAACACCAATTTCGCCAGTCAGCTTGAGTATAGCTTTAACGGGATCTTCTTCATCAAAGTTGATGACTTCCGCGCCAAGTTGGCGCGCTTTAGCAAGCCTGTCCGGTATGCGGTCGATAGCAAAAATACGGCCCGCCCCAAGCAGTTGTGCGCTCATGATGGCGAATAAACCCACCGGTCCGCAGCCATAAACGGCAATGATATGCCCCGGTTTGATATCCGCCATATCGGCGCCAAAGTAACCGGTCGGAAATATATCGGAAAGCAGGATCGCCTGCTCATCCGTGACATGATCGGGAATTTTTACCAAGCCAACGTTAGCAAAAGGTACGCGCACCTTCTCTGCCTGCATGCCATCAAAAGAGCCACTCGGTTTAGGGCCGCCGAAAAATGCCGTACCAGCTGCCTTGCCATTGGGATTGGCAATATCGCACTGTGCGAAGTAACCGTCGCGGCAATACGCGCAGTAACCACAAGCGATTGTTGATGGAATCACAACCCGGTCACCAACATGGAAATTGCGTACCCCATCGCCTAGTTGTTCGATCACGCCAACACCTTCGTGCCCGAGAATCGTCCCGGATTTCATACCGGCAAGCGTTCCGCGTACCATATGCAAATCGGTGCCGCAGATCGCACTGGCTGTAAGCCGGATAATAGCATCCTGAGAGTCCTTGAGTTTCGGCTCCGGCACTTCATCGACGCGAATATCACCAATGCCATGGAATACAACGGCTTTCATATTTATCTCCTTGCTTAACGTTTTGTTGAACGATTGGTTGTTTTTCTCCCACCTTTACGGCTGATCGATTTATGCGCGACTTTGCTGGCTGCGGCGCGGTGCGTAGTCCCGGACGTTTTTGAGCCCGATCGTGATGCTGAGGATTTTTTTGCCGCTGCCGTTTTTTTAGTTGTGGAACGCTTGGACGTGGAGCCCGTAGATTTGGATGATGCGTTTTTACTTCCATTTTTTTGGTATTTTGATTTGCCCGCTTTTTTTAGCGCGATGGCCGTTGCCTGTTTGGTAGCCTTCTTTTTGGTCTTGGGCTTACTATTGCCGATTGTGCCATCGCTTTTCCAATCATGGACGATTTCCTTGATGTTTCTACTAACCGTTTCACGGCTGCTACCTTTTTTAAGCGGCATGATTTTCTCCTGGGTGAAATAATTATCCAGTGCATCACGCAATAAAGGTCAATTGGCGTAAAGTTACGATAGTAAACAGGCGAAGCGAGGTAGGCTTTTTATAAATTGTTTTGTCATGCCCATGGTTTTTTTATTGTGTGATAAGGCAATCTTTTTTTACCAAAACTGTATTTATGGAGACCGTCATGGATATTTACGCCTATCTTCAGAAAGACCACCGTCATGTCAGTGAATTGATGGAAAAGTTACTCTCTGCGCGCAGCAAAACACGCCGTAAGGCCATCTTTGATGAAATTTGCTCCGAGCTTACGCTGCATGCGGAAACGGAAGAAGCAACCTTTTATAAAGCCCTTGAAAAGAAGTCGCAGACCGAAGAAAAAATGGAGCATGCACACGAAGAGCATGACGAAATACGTGAATATATGGACAAGCTGGATGTGATCTCTATGGAAAGTGAAAAATGGATTGAAACATTCGGTGAATTCAAACACGCGGTTGAACATCACGTGCATGAAGAGGAAGAAAGCATTTTCAAAAAAGCCAAATCTATTCTAAATCACGCGCAGGCTGTCCAATTAGCTAAGGACATGGACGCACTTAAGAAAAAACATTTAAAAACGGCCGCTTAATTCTTCGCTGGAATACGAACGATTTAAAAAAGCCCTCCAAATGGAGGGCCTTTTTTATACGACATATATACGGAGTTTTCATGTAATACTACACCGCATCAAAATCTGATCCGTTATAGTTTATCCATGACAATCGCTTATATATTAGCTGGGCCAGCTTTCTTTATTCTAAGCCTGCTGTTGATCAAACTCTTTGCAAGGCTGGAGGAGTAACATGTCCTTTTGGTATGATATCACTCTTCTCACATGCGCGGGTATTTTCCTTTATCTAATAGTGGCGCTGCTTAAACCGGAGATTTTTCCATGATGGATTATTTTACGGAACAAGGATTGATTCAAATCGCCTTGTATTTTGCCACATTGTTTTTGGTCTCCTGGCCACTTGGCTATTACATCGGCGGCGTTTACAGCGGCAATGCCGGCTGGTTGGAACGTTTACTCTCACCTTTGGAACACCTCATATATCGTTTATGCGGAATCAAGTTTCCTGAGGAGTCTAATTGGCAGCGTTATGCTCGTGATGTCGTAATCTTCAGCACTGGCAGTTTTATACTGCTTTATCTCCTATTGCTATTCCAGAACCAGCTTCCTTTTAACCCTGGACATTTTCCTGGTCTGGATCCTGACCTTGCTTTCAACACGGCCGTTAGCTTTATCACCAATACCAACTGGCAGAGCTATGGAGGCGAAACGACCATGTCGTATTTCAGCCAAATGGCCGGATTGACGGTGCAAAATTTCATGTCAGCCGCAGTGGGGATGGCGGTCATGGCGGCCTTGGCGAGAGGAATTGCCCGCCGTGAAACGTCCGTAATCGGCAATTTCTGGGTCGATCTTGTCAGAGGCACGCTATATATTTTGCTGCCACTCGCCATCATTATGACTGTCGCGCTGGTTTATGAAGGCGTTGTGCAGACACTGGAGCCATCCGTGACAGCTGCTTCGGCAGGTGGACAGCAGACTATAGCGGTGGGACCAGCCGCTTCTCAGATAGCAATCAAACAGCTTGGAACCAACGGCGGCGGTTTTTTTAACGTCAATTCCTCTCATCCATTTGAAAATCCTACGGCTATAAGCAATTTCCTCGAGTTGCTCGCTATTCTACTTATTCCTGCTGCGTGTTGCCACGCATTTGCCCGCCTGATTAATGACCGTCGTCAGGGGTGGGCATTGCTTGCGGCCATGACGTTAATCCTGGTTCCGCTGACACTGATCTGTTTTGCATCGGAACAGCGAGGCACTCCTTCCTTTGAGGAAATGGGCATCGATCAGAAAGCCGGTGAGTTTTCACCGGGCGGTAACATGGAAGGAAAGGAAGTACGGTTTGGGATTGCCAATTCCGCACTCTGGGCATCGGCGACGACCGCCGCTTCCAATGGATCGGTCAATGCGATGCACGATTCCTTTACGCCCTTAGGCGGCATGGTACCGCTAGTGCTGATGCAATTCGGGGAGGTTATCTATGGAGGCGTCGGTTCTGGACTATACGGCATGATCATGTTTGTGCTTATCACCGTTTTCATTGCCGGTTTGATGGTCGGACGCACGCCGGAATATATGGGAAAAAAGGTGCAGTCCTTTGAAATGAAAATGGCTGCACTGGCTATCATACTGCCGGCGATTATGGCATTATTTGGCACCGCTTTGGCCGTAATGACCGATGCAGGCCGCGCCGGTATATTAAACCCGGGCCCACATGGTTTTTCTGAAGTGCTTTATGCACTGACGTCGGCTGCTAACAATAATGGCAGCGCGTTTGCAGGCCTTACTGCGGACACTCCATTCTATAATACATTGCTTGGCATCGCGATGCTGGTTGGACGTTTCTGGGTCATTATTCCGGTCCTGGCGATCGCCGGTTCATTCGCTGGTAAGAAACACACGCCAGAAAGCAGCGGTACGCTACCCACACACACCCCTTTATTCGTTTTTTTCCTGGTTAGCGTCGTCGTTATGGTGGGCGTTTTAACGTACGTCCCTTCCCTTGCCGTCGGGCCTATCGCTGAGCAACTTACGCTGGAGAAATAAGATGCAAGCCAATACGCAACCGTTTCCATGGAGCGACTGTCTGCTCCATTCACTGCGCCGCCTTACGCCGCTTTACCAAGCCCGCAACCCTGTCATGTTTGTGGTGTTTGCAGGCGCTATTTTGACTACGGCCCTGGCAGTTGCGGATGTGCATACGAACTATGAAAAGCCATGGTTTACCGCTGCAATTGCATTCTGGCTGTGGTTCACGGTGCTGTTTGCCAATTTTGCTGAAGCCGTGGCCGAGGGAAAAGGCAAGGCTCAGGCTTCAGCACTACGCGAGGCACGGCGTGATGTCACCGCCAAGCGCCTGAAAAAAGCCGATCGCAATGCCAAATATGATGTCGTTTCCGCAAGCGAACTGGCACGGGGTGATATTGTGCTGATTGAAGCAGGCGATATGATTCCTGCCGATGGCCAGGTTCTCCAGGGAATTGCCTCAGTAGACGAAAGCGCCATTACCGGTGAAAGCGCGCCGGTTATCCGCGAAAGCGGCGGCGACGCGGATGGCGTCACCGGCGGCACGCGCGTACTCTCTGACTGGATTATCATTCGGGTCACGGTAGATCCTGGCGAATCCTTTCTGGACCGTATGATTGCGCTGGTTGAAAGCGCCAAACGCCAGAAGACTCCTAATGAAATTGCTCTTTCGATTTTGCTGGCAGGCATGACGCTCGCCTTTCTGCTGGCGACCGCCACGCTATTACCCTTTTCACTGTTCAGCGTAGAAGCAGTCAAAAGCGGTTCTGTAGTGAGCATTACCGTATTGGTTGCCTTGCTCGTATGCCTGATTCCTACCACCATCGGCGGATTGCTTTCTGCGATCGGCATATCCGGCATGCAACGCCTGCTCCGCGCCAACGTTGTTGCCCGCTCTGGCCGCGCCGTGGAAGCGGCAGGTGATGTCAGCGTCCTGCTGCTGGATAAAACCGGCACGATAACTTTCGGTAACCGTCAGGCTTCTGCTTTTTACCCAGCCCCGGGCATTAACATGACTGCGCTCGCAGAAGCGGCGGCATTATCCTCTCTTGCTGACGAAACGCCGGAAGGCAAAAGCATTGTTGCGCTTGCCCGTGAAAAGCATAGCATAAGCATGCCGTCTTTGGATTCGCTGGATGCTACGTTCATTCCATTCAGCGCCGAAACACGTGTCAGTGGGATTACGCTGCAAACCCGCCGTATCCTGAAAGGCGCTTCGGATGCGATCGCGCGCCATCTGGCTACCGATGGGAACAGCATTCCGGCAGAAACAGTACGCCAGACAGAAGACATTGCCCGCCAGGGCGGAACTCCGTTGATTGTGGCTGAAAATGGCCGCACGCTTGGCGTCATCCACCTGAAAGATGTGGTGAAGCCAGATATCAAACGCCGCTTGGCGGAACTCCGCGTCATGGGGATCAAAAGCGTCATGATCACCGGTGACAATCCATTGACAGCCGCAGCAATAGCCGCGGAAGCAGGCGTGGATGATTTCATCGCCGAAGCGACACCGGAAAATAAGCTCGCTTTTATTCGCCGTCAGCAGGAAGGCGGCCAATTGGTTGCCATGGTTGGCGATGGTACAAACGATGCACCTGCCCTCGCCCAGGCCGATGTCGCCGTGGTGATGAACAGCGGAACGCAGGCGGCTAAGGAAGCGGGCAACATGGTCGATCTCGATTCCGACCCTACCAAGCTCATTGAAGTTGTCGAAATTGGTAAACAGTTGCTGATGACACGTGGCGCATTGACCACATTCAGTCTCGCCAATGATGTTGCCAAATATTTTGCTATCATTCCGGCAGCCTTTGCCAGCACCTATCCTGCACTGACGCTTCTCAATGTCATGCACCTGACCACGCCGCAAAGCGCAATCCTTTCAGCTGTTATCTTCAATGCCTTGATTATCATTGCACTGATTCCGCTGGCGCTGAAAGGAGTGAAGTACCGCGCATTGAATGCCGCCTCCCTACTCCACCGCCATATTTTGATTTATGGTGTTGGCGGTGTGCTCGTGCCATTCGCAGGTATAAAATTAATCGATATGCTGCTGAGCAGCCTAGGCATGGTGTGAGGTATTTATGGGCACTCTGATGACTTCTATCCGGGCCACGCTGGTCATTCTCTCTCTCTTCACGCTACTGCTTGGCATTGCCTATCCGCTTGGCATGACAAAACTGGCAACTTTATTGTTTCCCTATCAGGCTGGTGGCAGCCTGATCCGTGATGATAAAAATACTGTCATCGGCTCCGCGTTGATCGGACAATCCTTTACCGACCCTAAATATTTCTGGGGACGCCCGTCATCGACGGGTACGATGCCTTACAACGCCGCTGCATCCTCCGGTTCTAATTTATCCACCAGCAACCCTGCATTACGGGATGCCGTGAGAGTGCGTGTCGCCGCTTTAAAGGCAGCCGACCCTGAAAATACTATGCCAATACCGGTTGATCTTGTTACCGCTTCTGCCAGCGGACTTGATCCGTCCATCAGCCCAGCATCTGCTTATTATCAGATGGACCGTATTGCACGGATACGCCATTTAAATCGCAGCGATCTGGAATTAATTATAAAAGACAACACTATACCGCGAAGATTCGGCGTGCTGGGCGAACCAGCCGTTAATGTTTTTGCTATGAATAGAGCCTTGGATACCCTTGTTTCCATTCGTACCGAAGAGTAAAGCGAATGCTGCACAATGCATAGGTTATAAATGGCAGAAGACAGGCCGGATCCGGACAGACTGCTGGCCCAGATCAACCGCGACAGGAAAGCGGCACATCGCGGCGCGCTCAAAATCTTCTTTGGTGCAAGTGCCGGTGTTGGCAAAACCTATGACATGCTGAGCGATGCGCGGCAGCGCGCGGAGGAAGGCCTTGATGTCGTGGTCGGCATTGTTGAAACACATGGCCGCAGCGAAACAGCCAAATTATTGAATGGCCTTGCGGAGATTCCTCGGCGGGTTATCCAGCATCGCGGCGTCACGCTGACGGAATTCGACATTGATGCTGCAATTTCCCGCAACCCCGGCCTTGTACTGCTAGACGAACTGGCGCACACGAATGCACCTGGCTCGCGACATCCGAAACGCTGGCAGGACGTGGAGGAACTGATTGAGCGCGGCATCGATGTTTATACGACGTTAAACGTGCAGCATCTGGAAAGCTTAAACGATGTGGTAGCGCGTTTAAGCGGTATTCAGGTGAAGGAAACCGTTCCTGACAAACTTTTCGACGAAGCGGATGATATCGTCCTTGTCGACCTGCCAAGCGACGAACTGCTGAAGCGGCTGCGTGAAGGTAAGGTTTATCTCGCCCCAAACGTCCAGAAACGCGCCGCGGAAAATTTTTTCAAAAAACGTAACCTCATAGCCTTGCGTGAATTAGCGCTGCGTCGCACGGCGGAGCGTGTCGATGCGCTCATGGGTGTGGAAAGCGCTGGTACTGATGCGCGCGACGCCCAGGTTTCCGAAAAGATTCTTGTCTGCCTTGGCCATGATCCCCTTTCCACCCGTGTATTGCGGCAGGCAAGACGCCTTGCCTCCCGCCTGAAGGCTCCGTTAGTTGCGGTATACGTGGAAACCAAACGCCACTTTCGCTTGAACAAAGACCAGCAGGATGCGGTGGAACGGAATGTGCGGCTGGCCGAGCGGCTTGGCGCGGAGGTGCATATTCTTCGCAGCGAAAATGCCGTGGAGGAACTCCTCGCCTTTGCTTATGCCGAGAATATCACCAAAATCATGGTCGGACGCAGGGTACGCGGTCGTTTCATTGAAACACTGGTAGGCACACTGGCCGATCAGCTTCTGCATCGGGCAAACCGCGTAGAAGTGATTGTGATCGCCGAGAATGCCCCGACCACGGTCAGCCGATCCAGAGTTGTTTCTCTGTTTAAGCGAACGCCGGCCGCCTATCTCGCCGCCGCACTTACGGTCGCCATCTGCACCCTGGCGCCACTGCCGCTGCGCGCTTTTACTGATCCTGACAATCTTATTATGTTTTATTTGATCGGCATCATCGGCGTCGCTGCCAGATTTGGCACAATCGTGTCAATTTTTGCCACGCTGCTCAGCGTTCTCGCTTTCAATTTCTTTTACATCCCGCCTTATTACAGCTTCATTTTTCACCAGACCCAATACTATCTTACCTTCAGCGTGATGCTGCTGACCGGCGTCGTCATTGGGGTCATGGCAGGAAAATTGCGCATCCAGGCGTTGTTTTTCCGCCGCCGCGAGCGGGAAATAGCGCGACTTTATGCATTTACGCGTGAACTGGCTTCTATTGAGGGAATTGAAAATATTGCGCAATGTGCCGCGCGTCATATCCGAGATGTGTTCGAAGCGGAGGTAGGCATCTGGATTCCCGATAAAGAAAAAAAACTGGTGCCTCTGCTTACCGATCAAACCCTTCCTGACGTGAAAGAGATGGGCGCGGCGGAATGGGCGTATGATCAGCGGCAGGAGGCAGGCAATGGTACGGATACGCTCCCCAGCGCCCATGGCCTGTACCTGCCATTGCTTATGCAGGATGAAGTACTGGGCGTTATCGGCCTGACACCTTCGAATGGAGAAAAGATTGATTCAGGCCGCATGAATCTGCTCGAAGCATTCGTGCAGATATTGGCCTCCACCCTACGACGAGCCGGAGACAGTGTGCGCGCTGAGCAAAATATGGTTACGGCTGAGTCCGAGCGTTTACGGAGCGTGCTGCTTGCGTCGATTTCCCATGACTTACGTACGCCGCTGGCCTCTATCAGCGGTCTGGCGGGTAGCCTGCTGACGATGCCGGATATGCCAAAAAAATCCAGCGATACCCTTTATGCGATTCAAAGCCAGTCGGCGAAGCTTACGCGCATCGTGACGAATCTGCTAGACATTACCCGGCTTGAGCTCGGCAACCTGAATCTTAATCGCCAGCCGTATTTCATCGAGGAAGTAATCGGCGCCGCGCTGTTGCACCTTCAGGATATTTTCGACAAGCGCAAAGTGGAGACGGAAATCACGGCCGCCAATCATCTTGTCGAGATGGATGGCCTTCTGATTGAGCAGGTGATCGTCAATCTTGTGGAAAATGCTGTAAAGGTGACTAATGGGGCCATCGGCCGGATTATCATCACCGTGGAAGATCACGAGCGCGGCTTATTGATTGCGATTGCCGATAATGGGCGCGGCATACCGGACAGCGTACAACACCGCATATTCGACAAATTTTTTACTGAAGAGAACGAATATAGCAGCTCTTCCGGTCTCGGGCTGGCAATCTGCCGGGCAATCGTAGAACTGCACGGCGGCGAAATCTGGGTCGATAATAACGCGATGGGCGGCGCAACCTTCTTTTTCACGCTGCCGCGTAGCGCATCACAACATGCCGGAACCCATGCCGAGTGAAGCCATTCCTGTACTCATCATAGAAGATGAACGTGAAATTCAGCGTTTTCTTACTGTCTCGCTTGAAGCGGCAGGATATCGCCCCACTATAACTGCAAATGCCAGGGAAGGATTGCAGCAGGCCGTCGCTTCCCGCCCTGAAATTATTATTCTCGATCTCGGCCTTCCCGATATGGATGGGAAGGATGTCATCCGTGCCGTTCGCGAATGGAGTCAGTTGCCGATCATCGTTCTCTCAGCACGTGACCGCGAGCAGGAAAAAATCGCGGCGCTGGAAGCCGGTGCGGACGATTATTTAACCAAGCCCTTCGGCACCGGCGAGCTGCTGGCCCGCATGAAAGTCGCCTTGCGGCATGTGCATCGCAGCACACATGCCAATGCCGTCTTCACTATCGGAGAACTCAAAATAGACCTGGCGAAGCGGGCTGTGCATCTTGGCATGGAAGAAATCCATCTCACTCCGCAGGAATATCAATTACTTTCGATTATGGTGAAACATGCAGGCAAGGTTATCACCTATAGTCAACTACTGAAGGAAATTTGGGGAAGACATACCCCAGAACACAATAACTATCTGCGCATTCATATGCAGCATTTACGCAGCAAATTAAAAGATGATCCACTTAAGCCGCGCTATCTTGTCACAGAGCCGGGCATTGGTTATCGTTTGCGTGATGAGTAGTAATCTAACGACTATTTAATGACAACGGCAGGATAGAAGCTGGCGCTGGCGGACGTTGAGACTGCCCGTGGTTTAATGCCATCGTTATAGTAGGTGAAATTATTATAGAAATTGTCTTGTGTCGGAGAGGGAGTGGATAAGGAAGCGCAACCGGATAATGTAGTGACCATTCCAGCTAGGGCTATAAAACTCAGGCACTTAACCATCAAACACTCCTATATGTTGTGTGCATAAGCTATCCATAGCCGAGTTTTGTTACAGTTTTGTTACAAGCCTATTAAGCGGCAATTTGGACACTCCCCCGAAAAAAAAAGAAAGTCATCTGTTGTAAAGCTTTGCGTGACGCCTTGACTCTAGTATCCACTCTTCTACCAATGGCACATTGGTCTAAGTTTTTTATTAGATTTCAAAGGGTCGGCACGTGATTCGCACATTTATCCCCGTCTTCTCCGCATTAACCCTGATCGCTACAACAGCCTTAGCTGAACCAACTTCCCCATCTCTGGCGGCAAATCCGGAAAATGAAATTTCCGGCGTCAATGTGGGCGCTTTGTTACAGCAGCTTGCCGACCAGGAAGAACAGCTCAAGAAACAGGAAAAGGAATTGGCTGCCCAGCGCGCCCGGGTGCAAATGCTGACGCAGCAGGTTTCCAAGCTGGTCACAGCGAATAACCTTTCCACGCTAGCGCCTGCCGCAGGCGCGGCAGCGGCTTCGACGAAAGTGGATGCAGCCACCTCCAATACGCCTGAAGAAGTTGGCGTATCGCGCCGTCAAAAAGAAAAAGACCGTCCGCCGCGCGTTGAAGCGGTGGAAAATTCCGGCGGGGTGCTATTGCGCCCAGGACAGGCAGTTGCTGAGGGCTCTCTGGAATATTCCCGCTCTTCGGCAACGCGTGTCGCCATTGAGGGCTTTACTATTATTCCTGCGCTTAATATCGGTTCTTTTGAAATCAGCCAAGTGGACCGCGATACCGTTATTGGCGCCGGCACGTTCCGTTTAGGTCTGCTTGACCGTTTCGAAGCGGAAGTGCGCGTGCCATACGTTTACCGCGATGATAACACTCTCAGCCGACCGATCGGTACAGGCTCCAGCCAGGATGAGCTCAGCAATATCAACGGTAATGATATTGGTGATATTGAAGTCGCAGGACGTTACCAGATTACTGACGGTCAGAATGGGTGGCCGTTCCTGATTGGAAATCTGCGATTTAAATCAACCACCGGTAAAGATCCGTTCGAGGTTCCGCTTGATCCAGATACCGGCTTGCAAACGGAACTTCCCACAGGTTCCGGTTTTTATGCGCTTCAGCCGAGTCTTACTGCGATCCTGCCATCAGACCCTGTCGTGCTTTATGGAAGCGTCGGTTACTTATATAATATGAAACGCGATATAGGTGGTCGTTACGGCGAGATCGACCCAGGCGATAGCATCAGCGCGAGCTTCGGTATGGGCTTTTCGGTTAACGAGCGCACATCCTTCAGCTTAGGCTATTCGCATAACTACGTGTTTGAGACCGAGCAGAACGGTGTTGTCGTCCCAAATTCGGATAAACTTCAAATCGGCTCGCTGCAGACCGGATTCGGGTATCGGCTGGACGATCATTGGAGCCTGAATCTGAATGTAGATGCTGGCCTTACGGATGACGCACCGGATGTACGGGTATTGTTCCGTGTGCCCTACACCTTTGACCTGTACTAGTATCTAAGGCTTTTCCTTATTGCATTTTAAATGGACGATCGCATGGCAATGCGGCTGTTTGCGCATAATTTTTTTTTCGTTTTAATTTCAGGATAATACGAAACATATTCACATACCCTGTGTGTATGTTATTAACTTTTGGTAACCAGAATCCGCCGTTTGCTGCAACGCACAACATAATTTCTAAGGATTCATTAAAAAAATTCTCCGCCACGTGATCCACGTCACAGACATTAAATTTTTCCTCTTTTATGACGGTTGCTCCTTGTAATGGGAAAAAAGACTTAAACAACACTTAGGGAGAACCACATGAAGGCAAGTCTTAAGCAGCTTCTCATCGCTGGCGTTTCCATCCTCGCACTGACGGCATCTTCTGCTGCATTCGCGGATGAAGCGAACCACAACGATGGGAATGGCAACGGCCAGGACAACGTAGCAGTTGAAACTGGCGATATCGACGTTTCCGATATCGGCAACACCGACGATTCGAATAACACCGATACCGATTCGCACGATAACAACAGCCAGGATAACGACACCAATAACAGCCAGGACAACGATCAGGAAAATGGCAATATTGATGTTGATACCGGTGATATCGACGTTTCCGACATCGGCAACACGGATACCGATTCCAGCCAGGACAACGACATCGAAGATTCCCAGAATCAAGATAATGACACCAACAATAGCCAGGACAACGATGGTCTGGATATTGATACCGGTGACATCGACGTTTCCGATATCGGCAACACCGATGATTCCAACAACACGAACACCGATGACCATTCCGACAATTCGGATAACTCGGACAACTCGACCCGTACCGATGATCATTCCGCTCAGGACAACGATGGCCTGGATATTGATACCGGTGACATCGACGTTTCCGACATTGGCAACACCGATACGGATTCGCACGATGATAACTCCGATAACTCCGATAACTCGGATAACTCGGACAATTCGACCCGTACCGAAGATTCCAACAACACCACCACCACTTCCGATGCTAGCCAGGACAACGATATCGAAGATTCCCAGAATCAAGATAACGATGGTCTCGAGCTGAACACGGGTGATATCGAAGTTTCCGACAACGGCAACACCGATACGGATTCGCACGATGACAATTCGCAGCGCACCGATGATCATTCGGACAACTCAGATAGCTCCGACAACAGCACCGAAACCAACACCGCAGGTGCTGGTATAGTTGGTGAAGATAACACTCAGGACAACGATGGCCTGGATATCGACACCGGTGATATCGACGTTTCCGACATCGGCAACACCGATGACCATTCGGACAACTCGACCCGTACCGACGATCATTCGGACAACTCGACCCGTACCGATGATCATTCCGCTCAAGACAACGATGGTCTCGAGCTGAACACCGGTGACATCGACGTTTCCGACATCGGCAACACGGATACCGACAGCAGCCAAGACAATGATAGCACCAACACCGCTACCGGTGAGGACAATACCATTGCTGGCAACGGTAACACCGCTACGAGCACCGATACCGACACTGAAACCAACACCAACACTGCTGGTGCTGGCAATGCCGGTAACAACAACCAACAAGACAACGATGGCCTCGAGCTGAACACCGGTGACATCGAAGTTTCCGACAATGGCAACACCGATACCGATAACAGCAAATCCGCTGAAGGTACCGACAACGTTGCTGCTGGCGACAACAACACGCAAACCAACATTGAAGTTGGTGATGTTGATGTTTCCGATATCGGCAACACCGATGACCATTCGGACAACTCCGACAACTCGGACAATTCCGATCATTCGGACAACTCGACCCACACCGATTCGCACGATAACAACAGCCAGGACAACGATGTTGAAGCCAACACCGCTACCGCTGGCCAAGATGCTATCGTCGGTGACAACAACGACCAGTCGGAAGACAATGACGGCGTAGAAGTCAACACCGGTGACATCGAAGTTTCCGACGTTGGTAACACCGATGACCATTCGGACAACTCGGATCACTCCGACAATTCCACCCACACCGATGATCACACGGACAACTCGGATCACTCCGATAACTCCGATCATTCGGACAACTCGACCCACACCACCACGGATAGCAGCCAAGACAATGATGTCGACAGCAGCCAGGACAACGACACCACGACCACCACGGTCAGCGGCGTTGACAGCAGCATCGACAACAGCGTCGAAGCTAACTTCGGTGATGTGAAGTTCGAAGATAACGATTCCGTAGCAGCTGCCGTACTCTCGGGTACCGTTGCTAACTCCACCGTTTCGGTTAGCCTCACCGATACCACCCGTATCGAAGGCAACACCATCAGCGGCGGTTCGTTTGCTTCCACGACTGGCGTAAGCGCAGTGAACATGAACACTGGCATCAACGCCAACACGCAGCAAGCGATCTCGATCAACGCAACCATCAACAACCCCTAGTCTTTAGGGAATTGATGGGAGCCTGATTGGTTCCTAACGCATGAGGAAGGCTGGCGGGCCAAGGTTCGCCAGCCAACCCTCAAAAAAACCAAAAGAATATAAAAAATATTTTCACGAGGACAAACGTGAGCACGAAGATTAAAACAACCATTAGCTTTTTAGCCCTGAGTGCGGTAATGCTCTTCCCGCACCTGGCATTGGCTGGTGAATCTTCTCTGGTGAAAGGCGATGCGGATCTGGAAGCGATGTTTGCTGAAGATGCGCTGATCTCCGATCAGGACCTTTCCAATGAACGCGGCGCAGCCGATACCACTTTTACCGCGGAAACGCTTGGCGTTGCCGTTTTGAATGGGATCGCCGCCAATAACAACGCAGCCGGCAGCGTTACGGGAAGCAACAGCATCTCGCGCGGTGCTTTCGATAACTCGCAAGGTGTCTCGTTTGTCGTTCAGAACAGCGGCAATAACTCAGTCATCAATGCGGCGATGGTCATTAACCTGTCCATCAAGTAAAAAGACGGGCTTATTACTATGCTAGGCAGGCTTTTCCGACACCGGATATATACGGCTTTTTTTGCAGCCTGCCTTCTGTTGCCGATTTTCTCTGCCCAAGCCGCCGATATCCCTCTTTACGGCTCCGGTTATTCCACGAATTTCAAAGTACAAAGCTATAAGGAACGCCAGTTCAAAACCGTCGTTCGCCAGCAGTTCGATTTCAGCTGCGGTTCAGCGGCGCTGGCGACTTTGCTCGATTATCACTACGACTGGCCGGTCGACGAGCGGGACGTTTTAATCTCGATGTATGCCAAAGGCGACAAGGAAAAAATTCGCAAAGAAGGTTTCTCACTTCTCGATATGAAGCAATACCTGGCAAGTATCGGCTTCAAGGCAAATGGTTTCCGCACTGATCTCAATAAACTCAATTCGGTCGGCATTCCGGCTATTGTCCTTATAAACAATGCCGGTTACCTGCATTTCGTCGTCGTTAAAGGCGTAACGCAGCATCGCGTCCTGGTTGGCGACCCTGCCATAGGTTTAAAAGTATTCGAACGCAGCGCATTTGAGAAAATGTGGAACGGCATTCTTTTCGTAATCCTTAACGACAAGGAATATGCCCAGCAGACCTTTAACCGCGATCAGGATTGGAAAACCAAGGAAAAGGCCAATTTTGACGCCGCACTCAGCGATCAGGCGCTGGCTGGCTTTACCGTACATATCTCCCCGACTCCTGGTTATTTTTATTAATAAATATATAATTTTGTTGAATTAATGGTTAATATGAGCTACGTTTTCGTACCCACTAATAATATTTTAAAAACAATGCGGGCGAAAAAAGTTCATCTGTTATATACGGCGGCGTTCAGCCTCGTTATTTTCCCGGGTCTTGCCGATGCCAAGAGCCGGGACCTTTATTATTCGCGCATCAAGCCGTGGCTGGAAAATGCCGCGCCCGATACCGAAATTGCCACGGAGACAAAAACCATCCCGCTGCATCTGGCCGAAGAAGGCAAAGTCCTTCCGTACCAAAAACCATTGCCATGGATTAAGCAACAAAATGAGAAGCGCGGCCTGCCCGCCAGCTACGTACCGTCGTTCCTGCATCAACCCAAGCAAGCAGAAGTCGCTGTGGTTGATTCAACGCCGCGTCCGGTGCCGCTCACAAAAGCACCTGAACAAATCGCGCGCGATCCGGAACCGGAATATGTTGAGGAAAAATTCCCTTTGGCGCGCAATGAAGAGGATCCCGCACCGGAAGAAACACCGCGCCCGATTCTGCTGCGCCACCGCGATGACGTCATTACGTCAAAATCCGAAGAAGCGCGGACTGCAGAAACTCCGATAAGAGTAGAACTTTACAAGGTAGAAGAAACGGCTGTTGCGATACCTAAAGCAACAACAGAACAAGCTGCTCCAGTCGAAGCGGTAAAGAGTGAAAATCTTGCTGAACCTGAAAAGCCGGCAGCTGTCATTTCTGCGGATCAACCAGTAAAGTTAGAAGAAATTGCCGTAGAAGAAACGTCTATACCTGATATTTCAAACATAGAAACAGCGGAAGCTCCGATTACAGCCGTCGAACCAACTCCGACACCGAAAAAGATTATTCTAAAACGTATTGATACTATTGCGGCTCCCGTTCAGGAACCGGTTGATGTCGCGCTTGAATCTGTCGTCCCGCAGGTGGAGCAATCCAAGCTTGAAGAAAATCAGCAGCAAGCGGAATCCATGCTCTATCATGAAAAAGGCGCACATGAAGATGCAAACAATGATGCCGAAGGTGATTTTGATACGGCGAGCAACGTTCCTGCCAATGAACTCGGCGAAATGCGCGGCGGATTTATCGCTTCGAACGGAATGCAGATCAACATCGGACTGGAAACCCGCACGCTGGTTGACGGCGCGCTTGCAGAGCAGACCATCGTAAAAAATCTTGAGAATCTCAAAACCGCCGATATGCAGCGCCTGGTTCAGATCAACAACGCCGCATCCAGTTCGCGCAAGCTGAACCTCAGCGATGTTCCTAACATTATGACCATTATTCAAAACAGCCGCAATGATGTCAAAGTCGACAGCTTCGCCATCATGAATATCGACGTGTCGAACTCGGCACGCTTCCAGCTTCAGACCATGGCGCCTGAAATGTTCAACATCCAGGCTATCAATAATTTAAGATAGGGTTATTGTTCTGTGGAAGACGTCTTGTCAGCGACCAATCACTGACTGCTAATCACCGATCACCAATACATTAAGCCGCGTATGGTAGCGATGTTGCTGCGCTATTCATATTCAGGCGCTGCAGCTTAGCGATGTCGCTGATGGTAACGATGGTGCCATCGACGCGAACACCATACTGTTTCAGCTGGCTCAGCACACGGGAAAAGGTTTCACGTTTCATGCCAAGGTACGAAGCAATCAAGGACTTTTCACACGGCAATGCGAACGGACGACCGCTGCCTTCGCAGAGCGAGAGCAAAAAGCTGGTAACGCGCTGCTGCGCCGGTACAAAACTGATGCGCTCGATATGCTGTTGCAGGCGCAAAATCTGCGCGGCAAACATCGTCACGAAATAATTACCGATTGCCGCATTAAGCTGAATATTTTCCTGAAGCATTATGACAGGCACTTCGAGGACCGTTACTTCATCGCTGACTACTTCCGCGCTATAGGTTGCTCCATTGGCGTGCACAAACGTATCAAAACCCAGAATAGAGCCGCGTGTCATCAGATCGATGATAGGCTCCTGTCCCTCTTCCGTAATAGTAAACAGACGCACCCAGCCTTGCAGAATGATGTAGACGGTGCCGCATGATTCACCTTGGTTAAACAATATTTTGCGTTTTGCGTGGCGGCAGACTTTTGACAATTTAAGGAGGGACCGGATGTTCTGATCCAGAGTATCTGCGACGAGCGGTTGTGCTTGTAGCTGCAGCATGTGCCTTGCCGTATTTGTTATTTTTATTTTTATTAATTATTGGTAATGATTAGCAGAATAGAGGTTTGGAACAAGTCAAAAATACCTTTAACATCCACATTCTCGCCAATGACCAAGGCCACCTATTGTATTTCAAAGATTTTTTACCCCATTAGGCAATATTTAAGCTTTTTGCCTTAAACCTAATGGATATCATTAGTGGAGGCACTTATTTCCGTACAACCTCAGAACGAGCAGCGGCTTACATTTCGCCTCCTTTCGTATTGGCAGCGGATGCGCGGCACGCGCCCATTCCCTTCGCTTTCCGATATTAAGATCGATGAAATTCTGGAGATGTGGCATTGGAGCTTTACAATCAATGTTGCGGATGAAAATCATCATTTCCAATATTTCGGCCCGGAACTGGCCAATATTTTCGGTCACAACTACACAGGTGAAATTCTGCAGGATGCCATGAGCGATCCAAAGGTTCAGCAAACCATTGGTTTTTACGAAAAGGCCATCCGCAACCGCGAGCCGACGCTTGATGCCAATTCCTTCAACCTCGAAGGCAAGGAAGTCCGCTATCGGTCACTGATCGTGCCTTTAAGCTCGGATGGCAAGCATATCGATTATCTGATGGGCACGACCAATTACAAGATTTTCTAAGCCCGCTTTCATTGACTTTGGATCACGCTCGCGCTATACGAACCGCTGAAAAATCAGCGAATTATGAATAGTCTCGGCTTCGATAAATCTCCTCGGGAGACACGCGTTGTCGTCGCCATGTCAGGCGGCGTCGATAGCTCTGTGGTTGCCTCGCTTCTACATGAGGAAGGCTATGAAGTCATCGGCGTCACCCTGCAGCTTTATGATTACGGCAAAGCGCTCGGCAAAAAAGGCGCCTGCTGCGCCGGCCAGGATATTCATGACGCCCGCCGTGTCGCCGATACGCTGGGTATTCCGCATTATGTACTGAATTACGAAAGCAAGTTCCGCGAAAGCGTGATTGAGGATTTCGCTGATACGTATCTTGCCGGCGAGACCCCTATTCCCTGCGTGCGCTGTAACCAATCCGTGAAGTTTCGCGACCTGCTCGGCACGGCGCGTGATCTGGGTGCGGATTGCATGGCGACCGGCCACTATGTCCGCCGCATCATTGGCACGCATGGCGCCGAGCTGCATCGCGGCATCGATCCCAAAAAAGATCAAAGCTATTTTCTCTTTGCGACGACGCAGGAGCAACTCGATTTTCTGCGCTTCCCGCTGGGCACGCTGACCAAGGATGAAACGCGCCATCATGCGCAGCGTTTCGGTCTCAGCGTCGCCGACAAGCCCGATAGCCAGGATATCTGCTTTGTGCCGGAAGGCGGTTATGTAAAAGTCATTGAGAAATTGCGTCCCGGCGCGCTCGATCCGGGCGAAATCATCCATATCGACGGCACTGTGCTCGGCACACATGACGGCGTGATCAATTATACGGTTGGCCAGCGCAAAGGCATCGGCATTGCCGCCGCCGAGCCGCTCTATGTTGTGCGCGTTGATCCGGTAAAGCGCGAAGTCATCGTCGGGCCGAAGGAAGCGTTGCTGAAAACGCAGTTCATCATCAAGGAATTGAACTGGCTTGATGGCAGCTTTGATGCGCCCGTTGAAACGCTGATCAAGTGGCGTTCGATGCAGGAGCCGAAATCCGCCATCCTGCGTCCGCACACGAATGGCAAAGCTATTGTTGAAATGCTTGACCCGCAAGCGGCCATTGCGCCTGGTCAGGCCTGCGTTGCCTATCATGGCGACCGCCTCCTCGGTGGCGGCTGGATTACGGGCGAAGTCGTACCGGATTTTCTACCTGCATCGCATTCAGCTGATATCGCTGTTTCCACTGTATTCTAATCCTATTCACACCGTGTGATGAGCATTACCGTAAGATCGTCCGGTATGTCGTAATTGGCTTCAGGCGACGTCATATGCGTGAGGAATTCCACCATGCGTGTATGGCGCGTCCCGAGGCCGAGATAGTGGTTACCCATCACCATATCCAGCATCGTGTGAATGAGGATATGCGCACCGTCCGGGTCTTTCATCGCATCGATCATATCGCTATAGGCCATCAGCGTATCGTCGCGGTGGAATGGCAAACGCTTCGTTTGGAAAATCGCCTCTTCCGATACACCGAGCGGCAGATGCGGAATATCCAGATTCACGATCGGCCTGCTGTCAGAATACACCAGAGCGCGAAGGCCGCCTGCAATCGCGTAACTTAGCTCATCACGTTGCTGATCATACACCGCCCATAACATTTTCGCATAGGAAGAGCGCGGCAGCTCGAGGTAAAGCCGCCGGTTGAGCATAGCCAGCAGCGTGCCTGGATCGTCAGTTAGCGGTGCCAACTGGTTTAGCAAGAGTTGTAGCCGAAAGAGATTCATAGTCGTCGTGATGCCGCGCCCCGGAAAATCCACCATGAAAAAAGCGCAGCGATGATTGGGCAGACGGCGAAGTCCCCACGTGTCTCCGCCGAGGCCTTTTGTCTGGATAATCTTGCCAGTGATCTGCAGCCGGTAATCGCGTGCGATTTCCTGCACCAGCAGTGGGTCAGGTTCCAGCATGCTTTGCATGTTGTTGGCTGTATGGAATTCCTCTTTCAATGTCTGCTGCAGCTGACGGAAGGAAAGCATCAACTCCTGCTTTTCCAGATGCGCCCGTGCGCGGGCAATGATTTCATCGGGATGCACCGGTTTTGTCACCAGATCACTCGCACCGTATTCAAAAATGCGAAGACGCTCTTCTTCTGAGTCGAGTCCGGTCTGCACGAGAATGGGTACATCAGTAAACTGCTCATGCTTACGAATAAGCTTGCATAATTCAAACCCGTTCATTCTGGGCATGATAATATCCGTGACCACAAGATGCGGCCTTTCCCTGAAAAGAATTTCAATCGCATCCGCCCCGTTTTCCGCGGTTATGACAGACCTGATCCCTACCCGGCTAAAAACCTCGCTTAAGAATGCTCTTTGAACACGGCTGTCATCTACAATGAGGATTTTTTTATTCCGCAGATTGCCCGGCAAAAGCTGCGGCCGCCACTGGCCGAATTGTTCAAGGGGTAACGGTTTTCGTTGCATAATACTAAACTGACTTTACGCGAGCGCAACTAATAGTAGAATATACTTTATTAAATTTCTACCAAAGCGGGTGTAAAAATACCGATTAGCGTATATTATTATACAGAGCGCTTAATTTCTGGTCCCCACTCTTCGACCAGCTTTTTTTGCACGCTTTCAAGTTTGGCAATGCGCGACGAGTTGGTAATTTCGATGCAAAGCTCAATCAGGTAAGGGCATCCCCATACCAGAAGCCAGCCGACGCCGGCAGAGGCATAGATCACAAACCAGGCACTGAAGTCTGAAAACATTTGAAGCACTTGCGGCGTTTTATTGCCTTCATTGATCAGGTTGGCCATAAAAGGAATGACGCCTGAGAGATTGCACATCATCACAATACGGCAGCTTGGTTTGCGCGGCGCGCTATCGATATACCAGGCGACGATCGTCGGCAGCATTGCAAGCAGGAAGAAAATCACTGTCATTTTAATGATAACGCCCAGCACGATGATGCTGACAATGAACAGCACGCCAGGCAGTTTGCCGCCTTTTTTCTTCTCTTCCGATGTTGTGTTTTCTTTATCCGACATGCTTATCTCAAATAGTGCTGGAATACATAATATAAGGCATAGAGCAGCATCAACGTCGCCACGAAGGATGCCATGCGCGTACCGGTTTCCCGAGCTTTTTTTCGTACTGTCTCTCTATTTTTCAGGCGTAAAATGCGGCTTTTATTTTTCTGAAAGACCGTCCATGCCTGCTGAAAGCCTGAATTATCCTGTCCCATGATTTTTTCATTAAAGAACACCTGCAGCACATAGCTGACACTGCCTTCATCCACGTAGCGCTTGATTTCGCCGATGATGTTCTGCCGGAAGCGGCGGCTGTGTATATGACCGACCAGATTAAGCACGCGCTGCGCCACCCACATCGTCAGTCCGGGGAGCTTTAGCCCTGTTCGCTCCTGCGCTTTAGCGATCATGCGGATAATCTTTAATTCGTCATTATGGGAAAGCTCTTCCTTATCCTGAACTTCCTTCACCTGGGCATTTTTAAAGACGCCAAGTTTAGCGGTAAGGAATGCCGCCAAATGCCGGTCCAGAAAAGAATCGTTCGCGCCCTTGGTCGGCGCGATGGCATCCAGCACCTGCAGCAAATCTTTCAAATTCGTCGTATGGTACTCACGCACAAGCGGGCTCAGGCACGGGATATGCGGATTGAGTTCATAAAGGCAACGCTCCATGCCGAATCCCACATGGCGGCTATGAATCACGCCGCGCAGCTTCTGAATCTTCCAGACCAGATCCTGCATTTCGGTGGCTTGCGGAGGCTGCAGTTCGGCCCAGAAAGAATGCAGGTCTGCTGCGATCGCTTCGGCAATCAGCTGCAGCTCCGCCTGCATCTCGTATTGAAAGCATTCGCTTAAATACTGACCAAGCCCATCCACGGAAAAAGACGCCTTGCCGAGACGCACAGGGCCCTGCGGATCGAGAATCATGATGGCACGGGCAAGCAGTTCGTTCTGCGCGCGCTCCGTTTTATTGATCGCGCCTTTGTAAGTATCGATCGCGCGCCCCATTCGCCCGCCAAAATCCGGCTTCAGCAGAGATTGATCCAGCCAGCGCGGTAACTTTCCATCCGGCACGAAGTGCCGCGCTGCTGGCCAGTTCTCAAAAAATGCGTGCGCCAATGCACGGCGGCTGAAATATTCCTTGCCTTCGAATTCAATGGAGCGCAACGCTTCTCGCTGCGAGTTCGTACTGAGCAGATTGAAGCGTTTGCCTCCCAGCCAGCTACGCATCGTGGATGCATACCACCGCTCCTGCGCATTATCGGTAAGCGTCCCACGGAAAAAATCCTGGAAATATTCGGTATGCGTACGATTGCCAAGCATTACGCCAATTGCGCCATGCTGAATGACCATGGAAGTGAATTCTTCTTTTGTCAGTTTTTTTTGTTTTTCGAGGCCGTAAAGCGCCTCGGTGATAATAACGCCAACCGCATAGGTATCGCTGCGAATATTACCGTCGCCTTTTCCAAAGGGAGAACACATCAGACGCTCAATCGGCTCGTAAAGGAAGGGCTGCGAAAAACCGGCAGGTTCGGCTATTGCATCGCCAAGCAGCAGATTCTCACCCATGAAGATATTATCCGGATTGACGCGCAGGTGGCTGAGGCCGTTTTCTTCAAAAAACATGAGTGCCTGTGTAAGCGGCTTGATGATCTGCTGAATACATTGCGCCTCGGTGAATTTCGCCCCGTCGCGCAGCATTTGGCCAAGGCTTTTCGCCTGTGGCTTTTCATAGATGATGACAAAACGTTCCTGGCGCAGGTTGGAAATTTTGACAACGCCCGCATCCACCAGTTTCAGGAGATTGGGATGATCCGCCTGTCGCATCTTGTCCAGCACGTGCGGCCGGTACGGGTGGAAATGATCGCAGATGACTGCCATCAACGGGCGTTCGGGAGACTCCGTATCTTCTGCGTGGCATGCCTTAGCGTGTGTATAGCCGTAGTCAAGGCCGCGATTGGGATCGATGCGGTAACGCCCGTTTAAAATATTCTCAGGTTTGGCGGTAACGGTTGGCGAATGATACGCGGCAAGCCGTTGCTGCAGTTCACTCTGGACGTCCGTAACAAGCGTGTCCTTGACGTGAGCTTCCTCAGCGACGACTGCATCCGTCACGGCCGGTTCCTTCGTTGCTAACGCTGCCTGCGCCATGCCACCTCCAAGATTATCTTATCAAACAACCTCTTGAATCGCAGCAACTTTCTAAATGCCAACGGGAAAAGTTCCGCGATAGCGGAGCATCGTGGCAGAAAAGCTAGTCCGCAAATGGATCGTGCACAAGAATCGTATCTTCGCGCTTAGGTGACGTTGAAAGCAACGTCACGTTGCATTCAATCAGTTCTTCTATCCGGCGGATATATTTGATCATGGCTGCCGGAAGTTCTGCCCAGCTGCGCGCGCCTTGCGTAGACTCGGACCAGCCTTCCATCGTCTCGTAAACCGGTTTTACTCCTGCCTGAATTTTCTGCGAGGCTGGAAAATAATCGTATTTTTTCCCTTCGTATTCATATCCAGTGCAGATTTTCAGTTCGTTAAATCCATCAAGCACATCCACTTTGGTCAGCGCGATTCCGCGTACACCGGCGACTTTGATGGCTTGGCGCACCATCACGGCATCGAACCACCCGCAGCGGCGCGGCCTTCCTGTAACGGTGCCGAATTCGTGCCCGCGCTCCCCAATGCGTTTGCCGATATCGTCATGCAGTTCCGTCGGAAACGGGCCGCTGCCGACGCGTGTCGTATAGGCTTTCGTAATGCCAAGAATAAAACCGAGGTTACCCGGTGCAAAACCTGAGCCCGCCGCTGCCGAGCCTGCCATCGTGTTGGAAGACGTGACATAGGGATAGGTGCCGTGATCGACATCGAGCATGATGCCTTGCGCGCCCTCGAATAAAATCTGTTTATGCGCACGCTTGAATTCATCGAGCAGCTTCCACACCGGTACTGCGAATGGCAGGATTTTCGGCGCGACTTTTTTCAGCACACCCATCACCTCATCGAAGGTCACTTCATCCATACCGATAGTGGCCAGCAACGCATTATGGTAGCCCAGCAGCGCTTTTACCTTTTCCTCAAGAATATCCTGATCGGCAAGGTCGCAGACGCGAACGGCGCGCCTGCCAATTTTATCTTCATATGCAGGGCCGATGCCGCGATTTGTCGTGCCTATTTTGAACTCGCCGCGTTTTTGCTCATTGAGCGTATCCATCGCGCGATGGATCGGCAGGATCAATGGAGCATTCTCGGCAATCTTCAGGTTTTCCGGAGTGACCTTCACTCCCATCGCGGCAACGGCATCGATTTCCTTCAGCAATGCTTCTGGATCGATGACGACGCCGTTGCCGATAACGCTGATTTTCTCAGAACGCACAACGCCCGATGGCAGCAGGCTGAGCTTGTAGGTCTTCCCGTCCACCACCAGCGTATGCCCCGCATTGTGCCCGCCTTGGAAGCGCACCACCACATCGGCGCGTTCGGAAAGCCAGTCCACGACTTTGCCTTTTCCTTCATCTCCCCATTGCGCGCCAACTACAACGACGTTTGTCATATTGCTTAAATCTTTCCTGTTTTTGTTCCATCAAATAATTGTGTGCATCCGAGACGTTTTGCTTCTGCCTTAACATCTTTTTCCGCTTCCAGGCCGACAATAGCAATCATGCCTGTTTCGCGTAAAGCACGTGCCTGTCCTGCAAAGGCGAAAGGTACATATGTTTTTTCTTCGCCTTCCTTATTCGCCGCTTGCATTAAGGCACGCAGATATAAGGTCGCACCGGCGGCTGGCGTCACATTACCTTCAGCATCTTCCATGAGGTAGCGGCCGCCCCTGCCAACTTCAATTCTTGATGCCTTCAAAAACACCGAGAAGCAGAGCCCATCATGGTAATCAAAGCCGTGCACTTCCAAAGGGTCGAGCGATATCTGCAAATCCGGTGCTGCGGCACGCACAGCTGCAATCGCCTCTTTCATTGCCGCCACCTGCACCTTTGCTTCGCTTGGTAAATCCAGGGAAACAATCTTGTCCATCGCCGTTGTCGGCGCGTACGTCATCTGCAACAATGCTTTCACCGTGTGCGACGTAATGCTTTTATCATTTAAGCGGTCACTGTTTTTTTCTTTTACAGCATCGCGTATCGTCTGCTTTTCAGCATCCGCAATCCGCGCTTCACCTAGAATTTTATCCATCAACCCGCCGAGACTGATATCCAGTACCAGGTCTGTATGGCCAACTGCTTTAAGCGCTTCGACGATGGCAAGGATAATTTCCGCATCGGCTGCAGGTGATGCAGAGCCGATCAACTCAATACCCGCCTGCGAGAGTTGACGATCGGATGAAAGTCCGTCGGTTTGTACGCGCAGCACCCTTCCCGCATACGAAAGCCGCAATGGTTTTTCGCTGTTGGCAAGACGGGCGGCTGCAATGCGCGTTACCTGCATGGTCATGTCGGCGCGGATGCCCATCATTTTATTCGCCATGGGATCCATGACGCGGAACGTAAAAGGATCGTAGGATTTGCCTTTGCCGGAAAGCAGCGTTTCCTCGAATTCCATGAAAGGCGGCGAAACCTGCACATAGCCGAACCGGTGGAATACATTCAGGATATCCCCCATCAGCATCTGCTCGCGGCGCGCATCGGGCGGCAGCAGGTCGCGGAAACCGGAAGGAAGCAGGTAATTATTCATCGCCAGCAACGCTTAAAGGAATTGCGGCAGGGGGTCAATCAGAAGCGCGGGATGCATCGTTTTCCCGCTTTAAACGGTAGTATTTCACGGTGCTTACCGGCAACGAGCAGAGATAGAGCACGCATCCGCCTGCCAGCGTCATCCACGGCGCGATCATGAACAAGGCTACTATCAGGCCGGCGCAAAGCATCACCGGAAGAATCATATCGTAGGTAATGCGGATGTTTTTGGCAGCAAAGGTCGGAATGCGGCTGGCCATCAGCATAGCGACAAAAGCCAGGTGAATCGCGGCAAATGAACGCTCAGAGCCAAACAGCAGGATATCGTGGAAAGAAAGAATCAGCGGCAATAGCGCCAGGAGCGCTCCTGCCGGAGAGGGTACGCCGACGAAAAACTGGCGGGCGAGCTTGCGATCCTGCTGGTCATTAATCGCAGCATTGAACCGGGCCAGACGAAGCGCGCAGCAGACAATGTAAAAGAGAGCCACCGCCCAGCCGACTCGCTTAATATCTTCCAAAGCCCACATATAGATGACCAGCGCCGGAGCCACGCCAAATGCAATAATATCTGAAAGGGAGTCCAATTGAGCGCCAAAATTGCTGGTGGCACGCAGCATGCGGGCAATCATGCCGTCCATCCCATCTATAATGGCGGCGATTACAATAAAGGTGACTGAAATTTCCCATTTTTCTGCCATTGCAAAGCGGATGGCCGAAGCGCCACAGCAGAGCCCTGCAATGGTCACCATGTTGGGGAACAAGCGACTGATAGGAAAATACTTCGGTCTGCGATTCTGTTCTGGCTGCATGCGCCTGTTTATAGATAACCCGCTATAAAAAGCCAGTATTCTTCGTTAGCAATTAGATTTTTTTACCGTCGCGCGCCGCTTCGATGGCCTGGACGTCGGCGATAATCGTCTCTCCGCCGATCATGGTTTGACCCTCGATAACAAGCGGATCAACCCCTTCGGGCAGGTAAATATCCACCCGGCTGCCGAAGCGTATGATACCGAGGCGTTCGCCGGTTTCCACGACCTGGCCTTCGTTGAGCGTACACAGGATGCGGCGGGCAATCAGTCCGGCTATTTGCACAACAGCGAAATCTTTTCCGCCGGTGCTTTTAAGTGCAATTTCCTGACGCTCGTTATCATCGCTCGCCTTCTCGTTTGAGGCGTTGAGAAACAAGCCTTTGTTGTAATGCAATTTGGTCACCGTTCCGGCAATCGGGATGCGATTTACATGCACATTGAAGACATTCAGAAAGATGCTGACGCGCGTGAAATTTCCCTCAAGACCCAGCGTAGCGGGAGGATTTCCCTGACCTACAAAGCTGACGACACCATCCGCAGGGCTGACGACCAGCCCTTCCCGCTCCGGCACGATGCGCACCGGATCGCGGAAGAAAAACACGCACCAGATGGTGAGAACCACACCGATAACGCCGAGCACATTGCTGAAGGCAAACAGCACTAGCGTCACTGCTGCAAAAATCAGGATAAAAATCTTTCCCGCCGGATGAATGGGGAACGTGAAATACTGGATAATACCTTGGATCAGCTCTTGCATGTGCACCTCTTTATTCGCGGGCACTATCCTTTATTTGCTTTTAAAATGCAATTTCGATTTATAAAACGTTATTTTGTATAACCAAACGAAGGGACACTGGTAATCCTGCCACTCCAACCTTCCGAATCTTTTGATTGCTCATGCTTGATTTTAACCGCCTTTTCCCACATAGCAAGAATACTTGGGTGTGTTTGAGGATCAAATCCCGCATATTTTATAAAAAATAAATCTAAGATAACTGCATCGTCTTTCTCAGGTATTAAGTCACCATCTCGCATTCGGACAAGATCTTTTACATGGGTTGCTTTTAGCATAGCGTCATAACTCTCGAAATGTGCGGCGCTGCGCCTGAGTCTTAAATGTAATATTTGCGTAAGAGTCCTATTATCGCTTTCAGCTAAATTTCTTTGCTCTTTAGAAGGAAGAGTACGTGATCTACCAATGGAGTTCCAATATTGCGCTTGGTCGGGCGTTAATTGAATAGGCTTCGCGTTATAAACTAAAAGCAAAGGTTCTGTGTTCGTACGTTTAGGCATTGTTACGTTATATATAAGTTTTATTCCAATTTAGATTAATCTTTCTTTACAATTTACCAAAAATCATCCCTTGACATGACGCCCTAAATCCCGATGATTCCCCTTCTTTCTCAATAGGAAATATGAACGCTGCATCGCCACTTCTCAATGTCTATCGCCGAACAAATATTGTTATGGATCGGGGGGAAGGCGTTTATCTGTATGATACTCATGGTAAGCGGTATCTTGACTGCGCGGCTGGTATTGCCGTCAATGTACTGGGGCATACGCACCCCGCCGTCGTCGATGCGCTGAAAAAACAATTGGATAAGCTCTGGCATTGTTCCAACTATTTTCATACTCAGCCGCTGGATCGTTTCGCTGCCGCGCTAACGCAGGCTTCCGGTATGGATCAGGTTTTTTTTGGATCATCCGGCACCGAAGCCGTCGAAGCCGCGATCAAGATGATCCGCCGCTATTCGATCGCGAACGGCAAACCGGAACGCACCGATATCCTCGTTGCCGAATCCGCGTTTCACGGCCGCACGCTTGGCGCGCTATCTGCGTGCGGGCACGAGAAAAGCCGCGAAGGTTTCGGCAAGCTGCTGGATGGCTTCGCCACCGTGCCTTTCAACAATCTAGATGTGCTTGAATATGCCATCAATGAGAACACGGCTGGCATCTTGCTGGAAACCATTCAAGGCGAAGGCGGCATTCGTCCACATACGTCAGCCTATCTGAAAAAAATTCGCGAACTGGCAAATGAATATGACCTGATTCTCGCATTGGATGAAGTGCAGTGCGGTTACGGACGGACCGGAAGCCTTTTTGCCTATCAGGAAGCGGGCATTGAGCCGGATATCGTTATCGCGGCGAAAGGCATCGGCGGCGGATTTCCACTTTCCGCCGCGTTGGTGAAAGCGAAAGTCGGGAAAGTCATGACCCCCGGTAGCCACGGCTCGACTTATGGTAGTAATCCCCTCGCCTGCGCTGTTGGCCAGGCCGTCCTTACTGAGATCCTGAAACCTGGTTTTTTAGAGCATGTAAGCAGCATTGGGAAGTATTTTACTCAGCAATTACAAGATCTTTGCAAGGATTTCCCCTTGCTTTTCTCCACCGTCCGCGGACGCGGGCTGATGCTCGGCGTTGCTTTTTCGCCCACGGATAACAAATATTTATTTGCCAATCAGTTACTTGAAGCGGGATTAATCGTTGCACCGGCGGTCACCGATGTGCTACGTATCCTGCCTCCGCTCACCATCACGAAGGAGCACGTGGATGAAGCCATCCGCATCTTCCGCCAGGTTGCTGAAAACCACCGTGGCTAATAACGAACATTCGCCTCACATTTTCTCGATCTGAAGGACATCCCGCCGCACGCGCTGCGTGAAATATTATCGCAGGCGCGTACGCTGAAAAGCGCGCGCAAGGATAAAAAGCGCAATCCGATTCTTGAGGGTTCCACGCTTGGCATGATCTTCGAAAAGAATTCCACCCGTACCCGCGTATCGTTTGAAGTAGCGATGTTTGAGCTTGGCGGGCATGCGCTTTATCTCTCCTCGAAAGATTTGCAGCTTGGCAGAGGCGAAACGATTGCCGACACCGCCCGCGTCCTGTCTCGCTACGTCGATGCGATCATGCTGCGCGCCAATTCGCACGAGACGCTCGCCGAACTCGCTTACTATGCCACGGTGCCGGTCATCAACGGCCTCACCGATATGGTCCATCCCTGCCAGGTGATGGCCGATATCCTCACCGTTGAAGAACGCCGCGGCGACATTGCATCGAAAACAGTTGCATGGGTCGGCGATGGCAACAACATGGCGAATTCGTGGATCGCAGCGGCAGCGCAATTCGGATTCAATCTGCGCGTCGCCTGCCCCAAGCAGTTGCAGCCGCATCAGGATTATGTCGATCTCGTCAAGGAACGCAAAGCGCCTGTGAAATTTGTGAAAACGGCGGAAGATGCCGTGCGCGATGCAGATGTCGTCATCACCGATACGTGGGTTTCCATGGGCCAGGAAGATTCAGATGCACGTAAAAAATTATTGACACCGTATCAAGTGAACGAAGCGCTGATGGCGCTCACTTCCAAGGATGCGATTTTTCTGCATTGCCTGCCCGCGCATCGCGGCGAGGAAGTCACCGACGGTGTTATCGACGGCGATCAATCCGCCGTCTGGGACGAGGCCGAAAACCGCCTGCACGTGCAAAAAGCGATTATCCTCTGGTGCCTGCAGGGCTAGGGTGCATCACTCATTTAAGTGCTAACCATGCAGACACTTTTTTATGATATCTATTCAAACCCTCTTCCAAAGCGTGTTTTATTTTTTCTCAGTATAGTTTTTTTTAGTTTTACATTTATTGTAAGTTATATTGCTTATTCAAATTATAATGATCCGCTGGGAGCCATAATCGAATATGGACATTTTGTTTTTCAAAGCGGATTTGTATACTGCGCGCTTGTTTCTTTTTGTGTAATCACATATTTTTTCCTGAAAAATATAAACGAAAAGATATTATATATCTTTACTTTAGCAATACCGCAATTAGGTTTTCTTTTGTACGACGACGGAAGCGGATATGAAACGGCTTATCTTATTCTTTATGCATCAAGCGTATTGTTTCTTCTTTTTAAAATCCTGATCGTTGAACGCCCTAATGCTCTATACTTCTGGCGTTATTTGGGTGAATTTTCACTTTTTCCTATGCTCGCATTGCTCTCAATTTATTTTTCTGGGCATTTCAATGACACCCAATACACACTTGGTAGAGCACATGAACTCCTTTATTCACAGGCCGAACAGCGCATAACTTATGATGCTTATCTTTACGCTTTTGATTCCGCACTGGGTCTAGGGCTTGCATCAATACTTCCGTTGGCATTAGACAACCTTACTTTAAATTTTGCTCTTATGCTTGCTTACCTTGGTTTAATTGGCGCCTTCATGATTTGTCAGTATTTGCAACGACGATATACAGATAAATCGCACGCTGACATCGTCAGTACATTTGCTTTAGCGGGATTATTAAGCCTGATTTGTTATTCCGTTTTTCCAGCATGCGGTATTTTATGTCTGTTTGATACCGCGTTTCCTTATCAGTTGCCGGCGCCACGTTTGGATTATGTTGCCATCAGGCACGACATACCAAGCAATGCTATGCCATCGCTGCATTTTACATGGGGATTAATGTTAGCATTCCAAGGATTGTTTTATGGAAAAAAGGCATCGCTGTTTTTTATTATTAACCTGATATTGATTTCTGTTGCCACAATAGCTTTAGGCGAACATTTTCTAATCGATCTTATTGTAGCCGTTCCCTATACGCTTTTTATTCAAGCCATTTGTACAAAAAGTTCAACAATTTTTCAAAAACGCACTCGTTGGCTATCAATTATAGCAAGTGGTGCACTGGTTATCAGTTGGTTTGTATTTCTGCTAAAATTCCCCTCTTTTTACTATCAAAATTCGCTTCTCTGCTGGCTGTTTGTACTTATCAGCACAGGACTTTCGATTACTTTCTTTAGCCTGCTATATTATGCAGCACGAACACATCCTCTGCGTACTCCAGATATTAAAAATTGTCGTCATGCGTAAGCATTACGTAGCATTGATTATATATCCGCAAAGACATGCTTCTCGGCTTTGCCGCCGGGGTGTG
This sequence comes from Rickettsiales bacterium, assembly GCA_046348685.1. GTDB lineage: Bacteria > Pseudomonadota > Alphaproteobacteria > Rickettsiales > UBA998 > JAXMDT01. The sequence continues at coordinate 149,696 of JAXMDT010000001.1, read as the reverse complement.
TGACCGCACCTTTCTCTGCTGAGCCAACGATCTGAGCGTACTTCCACAGCGACCCTGTCGCATAATCATTCTCCCGCGGTTTCCATTTTTTGCGGCGGTCTTCAAGTTCCGCTGCACTTAATGCCACATCGATCGTGCCGGCTTCCGCATCGAGGATAATCGTATCGCCGTCTTTAATCAGCGCGATAGGCCCGCCCGCCGCCGCTTCCGGGCCCACATGTCCGATGCAGAATCCGCGCGTTGCACCTGAGAATCTGCCGTCCGTAATAAGTGCTACCTTATCACCAGTGCCTTGCCCGTAAAGCGCGGCCGTTGTCGCCAGCATTTCGCGCATCCCAGGGCCTCCTCTTGGACCTTCGTAGCGAATAACAATGACTTCGCCTTCCTTATATTCCCGATTCTCGACTGCCTTGAATGCATCTTCTTCGCGGTCGAAGCAGCGTGCCGGACCTTTGAACTGCAGCGTTTTCATACCCGCCACTTTTACAATTGCTCCTTCCGGCGCAAGATTGCCTTTCAACGTGACGACTCCACCGGTCGGCGATAGCGGCTTATCATGGGTGCGAATCACATCCTGATCCTTGATCCAAGTAACATCCTTTAAGTTCTCGGCAATCGTCTTGCCAGTCACAGTCAAGCAATCGCCATGCAAATACCCGCCTTCCAGCATCGTTTTCATCAGTGCTTGCACACCGCCCGCTTCATACATTTCTTTCGCTACATATTTCCCGCCTGGCTTCAGATCAGCGAGGTATGGCGTCCGCGCGAAAATTTTCCCGACCGCATGAATATCGAAATCGATACCTGCTTCATGTGCAATAGCGGGAAGATGCAGCGCCGCATTGGTCGAGCCGCCAGTCGCCGCCACAACAGCAGCGGCATTCTCGAGCGATTTCAGTGTTACGATATCACGTGGACGGATTTTTTCTTTCAGCAGGTGCAGCACCGCCTTGCCTGAATCGAAGCAGAGAATATCCCGCGATTCGTACGGTGCCGGTGCGCCAGACGAATTCGGCAGCGCCAGCCCGATGGCTTCCGACACGCAGGCCATCGTATTGGCAGTAAACTGGCCGCCGCACGATCCCGCTGATGGGCAGGCCACCTGCTCCAGTCCGTGTAGCTCCTCATCCGTCATCATTCCGGCAGAATATTTGCCGACCGCTTCGAAGACTTCCTGCACGGTGATCATCTTGCCTTTGTAATTACCTGGCAGTATCGAGCCGCCGTAGATGAACACGCTCGGCACATTGAGGCGCACCATCGCCATCATCAGTCCAGGCAGCGATTTATCGCAACCGGCGAGGCCGACAATTGCATCGTAGCAATGGCCGCGCATGGTGAGCTCTACTGAATCGGCAATGACTTCGCGTGATACCAGAGAAGACTTCATTCCCTGATGGCCCATCGCGATACCATCGGTCACCGTAATCGTTGTAAATTCTCGAGGAGTACCGCCTGCCGCGGCGACACCTTTTTTCACCACCTGCGCCTGACGTGCGAGCGAAATATTACAAGGGGCAGCTTCATTCCATGTCGTTGCGACGCCAATAAGTGGCTGCGCGATTTCTTTTTCACCGATACCCATCGCATAAAGGTATGAACGATGCGGCGCGCGTTCCGGCCCTTCCGTCACATAACGGCTGACCAGTTTTGATTTTCCATAGGTTTTGCTCATGCCCTCTTTATAAAGTGGCCGCCTTTCTACGCAAGCCATAAGTAGTGCGGACAAAAAGAAAAGCCCGGTGCCAACGGCACCGGGCTTTTCTGAAACAGAAATTAACTTACTTATTCAATTCAGTGTTAATTGTGCTGAAGGTCTTGTTAATCGAGGTACCAACGCCGCGCAGTACGAGGACTGCTGCGATGGAAATAAGCGCTGCGATCAGACCGTATTCAATAGCGGTAGCTCCCGACTCATCGCCGAGAAATTGTTTGAACGTGTTCATAGTTCTCTCCAAAAAAGTTATACGCTGGATGTTCCAGCTACCCATGAGTATAGCAAAAAAGGCAAATGCCTGCAAATAGATAGAATTTTGCATTCATTTCAAATGCCAGGCAGTTTACCGCCTGGCATTTGAACATGAGAAAGAACCATATTTCAGAAAGCTTTGCCTAAAAATTAGGCAATTTTATTGCAGTTCGTTATTGATGGTGCCGAATGTTTTATTAAGCGACGTCCCGACGCCTCTTAGCACGAGAACTGCTGCAATGGAGATCAAGGCGGCGATCAGGCCGTATTCGATGGCTGTTGCGCCGGATTCATCACGAATGAAAGATTTAATCTGTTGCATAGTGCCCTCCATAAAAAATTACGCTGGATATTCCAGCTGAGTGACATTATAGCAAGAAACCTCATTGCCCCCAAACAAATTGAATTTCCAATTTATTTTAAATGCTGGATACCGTTAACCTTGCCATAGAATTGATGCGCCAGCCGAGCGTTACACCCGATGGCGGAAGCTGTTTCGACCTAATTGCTTCCTGGCTTGAACCCCTCGGATTTCGCATTATTCGCCAGACGTTTCATGAACACGGCACGTATGATACTGAAAATTTCTACGCGCGGCTGGGCGATACGGGGCCGAATGTGTGTTTCGCCGGACATGTCGATGTAGTGCCACCCGGCGATGTAGACGCATGGAGTACGCCTCCGTTCGAACCGGAGATTCGCAAAAACTATCTTTATGGCCGAGGCGCCGAGGATATGAAAGGTGCAATTGCCGCGATGATTGCCGCTGCTGCAAAATATACGGCAACGCCCTATTCCCATACCGGTTCAATCAGCTTTTTATTCACTGCAGATGAAGAAGGCTCCGCGATTAATGGCACCCGTAAAATGCTGGGCTGGCTTTATGAACAGGGTGAGGCAATTGATTATTGCATTGTCGGTGAACCGACCAATCCTGAAAACGTTGGTGATATGGCCAAGATCGGCCGTCGGGGTAGCATCAATGCAACACTGACCGTAAAAGGCGTGCAGGGCCATGTGGCATACCCTGAGCGGGCCAGCAATCCGATAACCTTGTTGCTTGCCATGCTGGTGCGTCTCAAATCTTCAGAATTGGATACGGGAAGTGAATTTTTCCCACCGTCCAACCTGGAAATTACGACGATTGATGTCGGCAATCCTTCTGAAAATACAATTCCTGCCCGGGCAACCGCGAAATTCAATATCCGCTTCAATGACCATTATTCCGGCGTAGCGCTTGAACAGTGGATCCGGGCTCAATGCGATATGATTGGCGGTGATTACACGCTGGCTATCCGCATTTCGGGAGAATCCTTTCTCTCCCCGCCAGGACTTCTCAGTGACGCGCTTGTCAAAGCGGTAAAGCACGTAACGGGGCGTATACCCGAATTATCCACCACCGGCGGCACATCTGATGCCCGTTTTATAAAGGATTTTTGCCCGGTGATCGAATTCGGTACAACGGGGTTGACCCCGCATCAGGTGGATGAGCGGGTCTCGCTGGAAGCGCTAAAGCAACTGACCGAGATTTATCATCAGCTTATTGTCATTTTACTGTCCCGCTAGGCAGCAGAAATTTACGTGTACAAGTAAATTAATTGGTAGGCGCAGAAGAATCTGTATCCAGATACCCTACTTTATTAAGTAAGTGTCAATAATTGCAACTTATGCTGGAGTCTATGCTAGACATTGCTGCCAACACGCATTCAAACCCTTCAGCTAAACTTTCTGTCCTCGTTGTGGATGATCATATGCTGATGCGCCGCCTAGTGACGCAGCAAATGAAAACCATAGGCTTTCAAACGATTGATAGTGCAATTCATGGCCAGGAAGCTCTTAAGAAAATGGAAGAGGCAGAAGCCGCAGGACGCGGTTTTGATATCATTATGCTCGATTGGGGCATGCCCATCATGAATGGTTTCGACTTATTGAAAAAATGTCGCTCCGATTCAAAATATGATGGGACGGCCTTCGTCATGCTAACGGGCGAGTGCGAACAGAAAAACGTGTTGGAAGCGCTGCAGGCTGGTGCTACATCGTATATTGTCAAGCCGGTTTCGCAGGAAACGCTCAGCGAAAAAATAAAAAATGTAATGGATTGGATCGAGAAGCGGAGGAAGGGTCATGACACCTACCTCATTTGATATTCCGTCCACTTTGCGCGAACGCCTCGCCGAAGTAATGAAAGGCGCGGTGATCGAGACGTTTCACGTGGTTTTTGGTGTGGATGCAGCGGCAGGCGAACTCAGCCAATGCCCTTCCAGTGACGGCGATCTTGTCTGCCTGGTAAAACTGGTGCAGAACGACCTCGAGTTTAAAATTTATTTCCGCTTTGCACATAATCTGCTTTCGCCGATTGTCGCCAATTTTTATCCGGCGGAAGTCGTTCAGGAGGAATCCGCGTATCAGGATGCTGCTTCGGAGATCGCCAATATCGTCGGCTGTAATTTGAAAGCATTTTTAAATGCGCAAGGCTATCATCTCGAAATGGAAATTCCATCTTCCGAAACAATAGAAAACGCTTCTAAACACGATGCCAACGCCATGCAGCTCTGTTTTTCTGCATTCAGTGAAGTATTTTCCGTCAATCTGCGCTTGACGGAACGAGACGTACTCTGCGCCTAAGCTCTTTCAAGGGGGATTTATGAAAAGTGCAAGCATATCGGGTAAAATTCACGAAATTCCGCGTAAACTATCTGTTTTAATGGACATCAAACCTCAACTCGTCCTGGCATTTGCTTCGCCGGAATTGATGAGCGGCGGTGAGCTTACAGGCTTTGTCAAAGAACATCTCGGCGATATTCCGGTAATCGGCTGCTCTACGGCAGGCGAAATCAGCAGTGAGGGTGTATCGACTGGCACTGTGTCGTTGATCGGCATGCACTTTGATCACACGCATATTAAATGCGCCACGGCTAACCTCGCATCGACGGACGCCTCCTACAAAGCAGGCAAAGAAATTGCTGCACAGCTGATGCAGCAGGATTTGAAAGCTGTTTTCACCCTAGGCCCTGGCGTCAATGTAAACGGCAGTGAATTCGTCAAAGGCGTTGCGGAAAACGTTGGTAGCTCAGTCGTCGTTACGGGCGGCTTGGCCGGAGATGGCACGAATTTCAAGAAAACATTTACGATGCTGGGCGGCGAAACCTTTTCCGATAAAGCGGTGGCATTCGGTCTTTATGGCAAGCAGGTGCGCGTTGGCAGCGGCTCGCGCGGAGGCTGGAAACCGTTCGGTCCAAGCCGCCGGGTAACGAAGTCAGCGGCCAATGTTCTTTATGAACTGGATGGCAAACCAGCACTTGCGCTTTACAAGGAATATCTGGGCGAAAAAGCAGCGCAGCTTCCTTCCAGCGGCCTGCTCTATCCTTTTGCAATTCTACGTGAAGACCGCAGTACAACAGGTCTTATCCGCACGATTCTGGATGTTGATCATGATAAGGAAAGCCTTGTTCTCGCGGGCGATCTACCGGAAGGCAGTATCGTTTGCCTGATGCATGCTGACACCGATTCGCTCGTCGAAGGGTCGGAAGATGCCGCAAACGAAGCAGGCCAGAAAGATTCAGACGGCGTTGCCCTTCTTATCAGCTGTGTCGGTCGTCGCCTTGTCATGGGTAATGATGTCGATGAGGAAATCGAAGCAGTACAGAAAACAATGGGCAAGGATACGGCAATCGCAGGCTTTTATTCTTACGGAGAGATTTGCCCGTTTACCGAAACAGGTAAACCGGAATTGCATAATCAGACCATGACGATTACCTACATCACGGAACAGGCCGCGTGAGTGAACGCTCGAAGAAACTCCTTCGGCAATTCAGAAAAATCCTCGGCAGCGAGGATGTAGAGGCGACGTTTACCCAGCTGGCGGGTCACCTGCGTGATAAAGATGCAGCATCGCCGGAAGCGATCTATGCACTCGAGCATTTCAGTGAATTTTGCTCAAGTATTGAGGAATCGTACGCGCAATATGAAGAACAATCGAGAATGGCAAGCCGCAGCTTGCAAATCTCATCGGACGAACTGACGCAAAGCAACCGCTCGCTCGAACAGCTGAATACCTCTATCGAAACCATGCTGAACAGCCTTGGTGAAGGTTTTCTGTTCTTCGATGAAAAAGGCATTTGCTCACCTATTTTCTCGAAAGCCTGCCTGGAAATCCTCGAAGTCAATCCTGCTAATATGCATATTCGCGATGTCCTGCGGCTTACCGGCAAGGAACGCGAGACGATCGATTCGTGGATAAATATGCTTTTCAATAATGATCTTGCCCTCAGCTTCAGTGACCTGGCTGCCATTGCACCCTCGCATTACCGTCATTCCAAAGGCATGATCGTGGAACTCACCTTCAAGCCGATGTACCGCGCCAATAAGTCACTCGGGTCCGTCCTGGTGATCGCTACGGATGTAACGCGAGAAGAATCCGCCAAGAAAGAATTAAAGATGCGTGAGGCCCGTGCCTTGCGCACTCTGCGTATCGCCCGAAACCGTAATCATTTCCTGCGCTTCATCGAGCATTGCGATGAGATTTTCACGTTGATGCAACTGGATTGCCCGATCGGGTCGCTAGAAGAATTCAAGCGCGATATCCATACGCTGAAGGGTCTTGCCGGCACATTTCAGTTGCTTGATCTCGCGCAGACGCTGCATTCTATTGAAAGCGAGATCGCCAATCTGATGGAGCGCGGCGTGAATACGCTGCCGAAGGTCATCGAATCCATCCGGCGTTTCCTACCGGATGCATACAAGCACTTCTCTTCCGCTAAAATGCTGGCTGCGGAAGTACTCGGCGATAATTTTGAGCAGATGGGCTACATCCGTACCATTGAAACATCACGCATTCTCTCGTTCCTGGAACAATTAAAAGTATCCATTTCGGAAAAGAAGCCCTCATCTGAGATTGAGCGCCATTTTCTTGAAAATGTCATGGCCGTACCGGTGCATTCCGCACTGTATTTCCTGGATATGATGTTGCATGAACTGGCCGAGCGCGTCGGCAAACGCCTGCATCGCTGCAATTTCAGCGGCGAGAATTTCCCGATACTTGCCGAGCCTTATGAAGATTTATTCAGCTCGCTCGTGCATGCGGCGCGAAACATTGTCGATCACGGTATCGAAGAGCCCGGCTTGCGCGAACAATTGGGCAAAGCCTCCGGCGGTTTGGTGACGGTGACTACCGAAAAATTCACTCATAGCGGCGAAGAGTGGTTCCGCTTAAGAATCGCGGATGACGGCGGCGGCATTGACCTGGAAGGATTGCGCCATTCGCTTGCGCGGAAACATGGTGAATCCGTGCTGGCCGGCAAAAGCGACCAGGAGGTCATGCAGATGATTTTCGAAGACGGTATTTCGACGCGTGATCAAACGACCGAATTTTCCGGACGCGGTGTCGGCATGAGCGCCATTCGCGGCGAGACTCTGCGCTTGGGCGGAAAAATATGGGTCGAATCGGAATCGCTCGTCGGCACCACCCTCATCTTCGAGCTGCCGCTCATCTGGCGCCTCGCCCCCTTCGTCGTCAAACCGGCTTAGGCTTTATGCCTGAACAACGTCTGAAATCGGTGTTTTGCGATGCCCGAATTTAGCTGCGTAGAAGGCTGCGGCGACGATTAACCCGCCGCCGAGAATCACGATCAGCGTGATCGTTTCATTAAAGAGAATATAGGCATAGATCGACGACCAGAGCAAGTTGACGTACGTCACTGGCAGGATGGCGGTTACCTCACCCATGGAAAGCGCGCGCGAGACGGTATACTGCACCGAGGCGACGAGCATGCCCATCAACGCCAGTTTCGGCCACAGCGCCAGCGGAATCGGTTGCCAGTAATAGACGGCAAACGGCGCCGAGATGCAGGCGGTCAAAAACACCATATAAAACGCAACACGCATCGGCGGTTCGGTACGGGTCAGTTTTTTGATCGTGACGCTGCAGAGCGCAAAGCAGCAGGCCGCCGCCAGCACCAGCATTGTCATATATTGGAACGTGTCCGACCCCGGCTTGGTCATGATCAACACCCCGATAAAACCGATAAGCAGCGCTATCCAGCGATGCACCGTATTATCTTCTTTTAAAATGAAAATGGCAAAGATCGATGCAAACAGCGGCGAGGTGAAACTGAGCGCCGTAAAGGTTGGAAAAGGCAGTTTGCCGACCGCATAAAATGCAACGGAGAATGCCGTGAACTCCAGAATGGAGCGTGTTGTAAACAGACGCATTTTATCCGTCTTCAATTCCGTGCGTTTATAAATCACGACCGGCGTCAGGAAGATCAGTCCAAAGGCATTATAGAAAAACACGATTTGAAACGGATGGAACTCGGTGCCAAGGGTACGCGCCAGCATGTTGATCGATACGGCAAGAAAACCGGTCATCAACATCCAGAAAATCGCATGATGGTGAGATTTAACAGGCGTCATAAGCAAAGGTAGCAGCACTATAGTGCAATAAAAATCCTGCTGCCAAGCTCATTGCATGCTGCAAAGCAGCAAAATCATGCTTTGCCGGTCTTTAAACTAAAAAATATGCGCTTGATCTTCACCTCACGCTGCGTTAGGGCGTGTCGTAAGGAGACTACATATATGACCACCCGCATCGAGACTGACAGCTTTGGCGAAATTCCCGTTCCGACTGACAAATACTATGGCGCGCAGACCGCCCGTTCGCTGATGAATTTCAAGATTGGTGGTGAAACCATGCCAAAGCCGCTCATTCATGCGCTTGGCACGCTGAAGCGCTCGGCTGCCATGGTCAACATGCAGCTTGGCGTTCTCCGACAAGAATCTTGGCGATGCCATTGTAAAAGCGGCGACGGAAGTCATGCAGGGCAAGCTCGACGATCATTCCCACTGGTCGTCTGGCAGACCGGCTCAGGCACGCAGACGTATGAACGCCAACGAAGTGATCTCTAATCGCGCCATTGAAATGCTGGGCGGTACGATGGGCAGCAAAAAGCCTGTCCACCCGGGAACGATCACGTCAACATGGGCCAGTCCAGCAATGACTCCTACCCCACCGCGATGCATATTGCCGCGGGCGTAGACGATAAATCACTGATTCCGACGTCTTGAACATCTGCACAAGGCGCTGGATACTAAGCGAAGCAATTTGCCTCCATCGTCAAGATCGGCCAGCGCGCATTTGATGGATGCCCTCCCCTCACCCTCCGGCGAATTTCCAGGCTATGCGACGCAGATCGCCTACGGTATCGAACGCGTAGTGCCTGCCGCGTATTTATATGCTGGCGCAGGGCGGCACGGCGGTCGGCACCGGCCTGAATGCGAAGAAAGGCACGCCCGGCGTTTGCCAAGGAAAGTCGCGGCGATCCGCAGAAGAGCTGCCTTTCATCACCGCCCCCAATAAATTTGAAGCGCTGGCCACACACGATGCGATGGTGGAGCTTTCCGGCGCGCTCAATATTGCTGCTGTGTCGCTGATGAAAATCGCCAACGACATTCGCCTGGCTCAGTTCCGGCCCGCGTTGCGGCTTCGGTGAACTTTCGCTGCCGGAAAACAGGCGGCTCCTTCCATCATGCCGGGTAAAGTGAACCCGACCCAATCGAAGCGATGACGATGGTCTGCGCGCAGGTCATGGGCGAAGCCAACGTCGCTGTCAGCATCGGCGGTTGCCGGAAATATGGCCATTTGAACTCAACGTGTTCAAGCCGGTAATCGCTTACAACGTCCTGCAATCCATCAAGCTGATTGCAGACGCTTCTGTCAGCTTCACCGATAATTGCGTCGTCGGCATCGAGGCGAATCAGGAACGCATCACCAAGCTGATGAACGAATCGCTGATGCTGGTCACCGCCCTTAATCCGCATATCGGCTATGACAATGCCGCCAAAATCGCTAAGAAGGCACATAAGGAGCATACCACCCCGCGAAGGAAGCGGCGTTAAGTCTGGGATTATTGACGGAAGATCAATTCAAACAATGGGTTAAGCCCGAAACCATGATTGGGCCCAGCGATTAAGCTTAACAAAAGCTTAACACACAGAATCTCTGTGGTTTTGTACGTTCTCTAAATTGCACTAGGGGAGAAACACATGTCGCAGTCCGAATTCCATCCAGACCATAATCCAAAATATGATGATTTTCCGGTTGGTGAAATTTATTACTACGCTGGCCTACAGAAGCGTCACGATCATTTTGTTGAAAAAGTTAGAAAGATGGAAGGCCGTGATGGCATCGTTCTATTGATCGATAATTATTATGAGCTCACTCCTAAGACGATTGAGCGCGCAACAAAACTTTTATACTGCATCACGGAAAAAAATGCTGAGACGTTTCCCGTTTCAAATTTTGGCGCTCTATTTCCGAGAGATCCTGAAGAGATGAAAAAGACTGTGCGTGCCTTGAATCTTGGTATTCGCCATGTTTTAGGCAAAGACACAGCAACGAAAGTCACTTTGGAAGATCAAGAAGGCACACAAATGATGACACTACACAATGTCACCGCCGATCTTCCTGTGGAGCAAATTAAAGATAGCCTTAAGAAAATTGGCAAACAACTCGAAGCGGCACAAAAACTTCGCTAAGTTCTAGCGCCCCATTCGGCCCAGGAACCGTCATAAATAGCGACGTCTTTCTTTCCGATTTCGTAGAGCGCCAGTGCGAGGATGCATGCCGTTACACCCGAGCCGCAGGATGTAACCAGCGGCGCATCTTCCTTTACGCCTGCCTGCGTAAAAACAGCTGCTAATTCCGGCACAGATCGCATGGTCTGGTACGGGGGCATCAGCAACTCGCTGAACGGTACATTGAGGCTTCCCGGGATATGCCCGCTGCGCAGTCCCGGCCTTGGCTCTGCCGCCTCGCCTCTAAATCGCGCTGATGACCGCGCGTCGATCACCTGCTCTCTCTGGCTCTTCACATTTTCCTGCATTTGGTCGAACGTGCGCAGCAAGCGCGGCTGAAGTATCGCATGATACTTTTCCTCCCCCTGCTTGCGGGGGGAGGTCAGGAGGGGGGAATTGATAGATGCTGCATTCACCCTCCCTAATCCTTCCCCGCAGGCGGGAGAGGGAGCAATCGCTTTGCCCTCCGCTTTCCACGTCGGCAAACCGCCATCCAGTACGTTCACCTTCTCATGTCCAAACACACGAAACATCCACCAGACACGCGGCGCGCTAAAGATGCCTTTCGTATCGTAGATCACGACAGGGTCATCATTCCCCACGCCAAAATCATGCATTGCGTAAACAAATGCCGCTTCGCTCGGCAGCATATGTGGATAAGGGCTTTGCGGGTCAGACAGGGCATCGATATCGAAAAACTGCGCGCCCGGAATATGCTCTTTCTTGAATTCTGCGCGTGCGTCCCTCCCCTCGGCCGGCATGTGCCACGACGCATCGAAAAGCGCCACCTTACCGAGATTTCCTTCAAGCCATGTGGATGAGACGAGAGCGGACATCCGTTACATATAACCGCTGCGCAATAAATTTAAAACCCTTTGCGGGCATCATTGGATTCCAGCACGAGATCCTTGCTTACCATCAACATAGCGTTCTGTTCACCGTCGATCTTGATCAACGCTTCTGCCTGCTCCAGAGGCTTGATGCGCTTGAAGGCCGGGTCGTCTTCGTTACGCCGGTCTTCTTCGAAGAAAAGCGCGGTGCTGGCAGGCTTCAGGTTTGGATGCGTGATGCGGATATTGAAGCGCGGCGCACCGTTTTTCCCGACGCCGCCCGGAAACAGGGTGACAAAGGTAAATTTGCCCTGATTATTGGTATAGGTGCGGCCTGCTCCGGCAAATACCGGACCAGGTCCAAACATAGCCGGCTGCTTGGGATAGACTTCCTTGCCGAAGGGATTGGCCTGCCATAGTTCCACAATGGCGCCGGAAACAGGTACACACTGAACATCGACGACACGGCCAGAGAAAAATACCAGTTGCCCTTCCGCCGCTTCGGATTTGCCACGTGGCTTTGCCAGGTTATTGAAAGGCAGGATGTTATCTTCGCCGGGATATTTTGTTGTGGCGACAATGGGCGTTTTCTTACAGGACATTGGCATAACGGTAGCGGGTGCAGCCAGCACTGCCGGAGCAGCCAGTGTCATTCCAACGAAAAGAGCCAGATATTTCATAGTTCCCCCATTTTTAAAAAGCGTACGCAGGTCCTTTGGAATTTGCAAGATTTGCGCATATTGCTGCCTGATAACGAATCATTTTGTTAGAATGACTGCATCCCTGCAGTCCCATGCGGTTAGTGAATGGTTGCACCCGGCGGAATCGTTTTGTCGGTCATGCTGCTACGCGCCACTTCGTAAGGCGCCCAGCCCTCTTTTTCCTGTTCTTTGGTTTTAATGACGGTTGAAGGTTTGTCCGCATCATGCGCATGGGAAGCGGTATGTTCCTCGGCGCGTTGGCGCAGGGCATCCTGCTCCGCTTTGTCTTTTCTGCCTATATCCTGACGGGAATTGATCAGGCCACGCTGTTGCAGCGACTGCTTGTACGTTTCTTCCGATACCGGTTGGTGGAAAACGGAATGCCAGATATCGCGCGAGCCTTCCGAGAAACTTTTCCAGTTCAGTCCGGTAATACCATCCAGCGTGCGATAAATGGATGCATCCATGACTTCATTGTCCATCCAACGTGAGGATTCGTCTTTAGCAATCATATAAGGTGTATAGGCAATGGCATTGTTGACGAAATCTCGCGTCGGCAGGCTTGGGCGAATCGTTTTAGGCAGGAAACGCGCGCGATCCCGATCGTATATCTTTGCGCCATCCTTATTGCCCAACTCACCAAAAATTTTATAACCGACATTTGTATGCAGTGATTTTGATAGGGAGGCGTTCACCGAACCGATTTTGCACCATGCTCTTTCAACCGCATTCCGACCGTGTGCATAGGGATCGAAGATTGCGCCTTCACTGGCAGGTTTAATCCAGTTTTCAACTTGCCCGCGGTTTAATTGTTCTCCCCACACGAAAAGCGGACGGTAGCCTTTTCCACCTAAATTTGTAATTTGTTCGAGATTTTTTGGATCTGACGCTGTAGCAAGGTAATCTGAAGCGTAGCGGCTAATGGTTGTGCTGGTCGCAATATCAGGGCTGAATAATGGATACGGTTTTGATTGCGGCAAACTATCAGTATAAGGTTTTGGAAATTCGGTTGTTCCTTTATCAAACGGCTGATAGGCGCGCATGGCGACGGGGCCATTTTCTTTTTTCGTAAGAATTACCGATCCGCTCAGCGCCTGAGGCACGCGGAACACCCAGAAAAACGGCACTGCGGGCAGCATGTAAAGCTGCGACTTGATTAAGCTTTTAGCGAGATATTTTCCCGTTTCGCTGACGGCATTCGCCCCTGCCGATAGCGGATCGTCCGGCAGGCTGGGATGAAAACCTTTTTCCTTCCATTCTTCATATTTATTCTTGCCATGACTAACGATGTCGCGGAATAAGAGCGTATAGAAGTTATAGCCCATAAACCTGGCTTGCAGGTCGATGGCGCCGGCCAGCATTCCGTGGGTTGAAAGCGTTCCCGTGTTCAGATCGAGTATGTGACCCGCGGCATTTCCTTGGTCAAAATGCTGTTTGGCGCCTGGAAATGCGCTGCCTAAGAACCGGCGCTGCGCTTTCATTTGATAGACATAGAACGGCGCGGCAAACCAATCTTCCATCTGGTTATAGAAAAAAGCGGTCGATATTTTTTTACCGATATGGCTGGCAAGTTTGCCGAACTTTACATGGCCGTCTTCGATATAATCTTTTTTATAATTCGGATCTAGTTCTGCAAGCGCCGAGCGACCTAGTGCATCGGCGAAACTTGCACTGGCGAAAGGCACAGTGAGGTTCCATACTTCGTTGCCGAAAGAAAGCCCGTTGATCTCCCAGACCTTCCAGGGCTTCTTCTCAACATCTCTCTCCAAGACTTTTAAAAACTTCTTATCGAATAGTTCTTCGGCAGGTTTTGCGAATTGCCTGACATGGGACGGGTTCAGCTTGCTGTAAATATAATCGAGTTGTTCCGACGTGTAGTAATCTCGCTTGGCGCGAAAACGAACGGCTTCAGGCCCAAAAACTGTTTTAATTGCTTTACCGAGCGTCATGTCGAACGCTTGAATCGTCCGATTGGCGACCTTATGTGCAACATGCATCGATTCATACGGTTGATGCGGGTTGTACGAACGCACCAGGATGTTACCGGCCGTCATACCGGCCGCCGCTAGTACGCCGCGTGAAACAAGACGCGTGCTGATGCGTCCCCAGATGCTGTCGGTCCAGCGTGTCTCGCCAGGCGCGCGCTCCTGTTCCCAGGGATTTGAATAGGCATCCGCGCTGAAAGAAAGGTTGCCGCGGTTAAATTCCTTGTTGGTCGGCTCGCCGGATGTCGCGGAAATATTTTCCTGCGGCTTATGCAGATCGCCCTCCAGCACAAATTGGCCGCGTTCTACTTCCGGTAACTGGAACGATGTAGGAGAAACGTCATCGGCCGCCGCAAAATTGGAGTGCGTACGGGGAATCGCCCATGAGAAGACGCTGGAACCGGGAGTTTTCTTCTCGTCCGTCATCCCTAATCAGCCGTTTGGATAGAGTTTTCCATGGTTTAGATTTTACCATGGTGCCAAGGAAGCGTGGATTAAGCTTTTGTGACAATTCCTGGCTGTAGCGGCAAGTATACACTTGAAATTACTAACTAAAATTAACCAGATAAAGTGGCGGTTTTAAGCCAGAATTGAGGAAAGGACGCTGCCAGATACCGTTCGGCCTCCCGTGCCGCCTCCTCCTTTTCATACAAACCAAAGCAGGTCGCCCCGCTTCCAGACATACGGGAAAGCAGGCATTGTTCGGTCGCTGCAAAGGCGGAAAGCAGAGCCTTTATGATCGGCTCGCGGGCAACGGAGAAGGGTTGCAGCGTATTGCGCGATGCTTTTACGTACGACAGCCAATCCGTTATTTCTGAAAATGCGGAGGGAGTATCGAAACTCTGTCGGCTTGCCGCGAAATCAGCAAAAATATTTTTTGTGGGTATGGCTACTCCCGGATTTGCCAGGACAACATACCATGTCGGCAAAACAATCGGCGTAATGATGTCACCTGTGCCCTGAACAAACGCTGGCGTGTTTTCAAGGCACATCGGCACATCTGCGCCTAACCGTAACGCCACCTCATTCAACACTTTCATTGGAAGATTTAAGCCCCAGAATTTATTAAGAAGTTTCAGCGCCGCTGCGGCATCGCCTGAGCCGCCGCCTATTCCGGATGCGATGGGTAAATTCTTTTCAAGCGTCAGATGCGCGGTTTTATCCGGTGCAAGCGCGCGCGCCGCCCGCAACACCAGATTATCTTCGTCTGATGGAAGGCCAGATGCATGTTCGCCAATGATGGTAAGTGTCAGCTCCTGACTTGCGCGCGCCGTGAGCACATCCCCGATGTCAGCGAAAGCAACTACACTTTCCAGCAAATGATAACCATCGTCCCGGCGTCCCGTGATGTGCAAGGAAAGATTAAGCTTCGCGCGGCTTCGCACGCTGCCTGTCACGGCTATTCGGCGTTGGTTGGCGTTTTATTGGCAGTCCTGGCATCGGACGAGGAGGAAGCAACTCCCGTTTTCATTTTCTGTTCGATGCGGACCCGGTCGGCTTCCGCCTTAGGCTTATAATAGAGCGCGCGCTCCCATTGATAGCGGGCTTCGGTGTGCCGGCCCAGTTGCCACAATGCATCTCCGTAGTGATCGTTCACGGTCGGATCGTGCGGCATCAATTCCACGGCTTGCTCCAGATATTCAAGCGCTTCCTGGTAATTGCCCTGCAAGTAGGACGCCCAGCCCAGGCTATCGATAATATTCGCATCATCCGGACGCTCGGCGACGGCGCGCTCCAGCATCTTCTGCGCATCCTTGATTTTGTTCCCCTGAACCAGCCAGCTGTAAGCCAGATAATTCAACACATCCGGTTGATCCGGTTCGAGTTTCAGCGCCTGATTAAAATCCGCTTCCGCTTTCGGCCAATTCCCTGCCTGCTCGTAACAGATACCGCGCGCATACAGCAGTGGCCAGTGATGGCGCTCAAGCGAGCCGATCGCTTTGATCGCGCTGGTATAGGCATCGGTTGCTGCGGCATAGTTTTCTTTACGGCGGAACAGATCGCCAATCGACATGTAGATGTCGCTCGGTTTGCTGTATTGATTTGCCATCGACTCCAGGAGGCTCAGGCCCTCATCGGTGCGCCCGAGGCTATCGAGCGAAAAAGCTTTGCGTATCTGGCCGCGGCGAAACATCTGCGTGCCTGAAGGAATGCGGTCATAGGCTGCGATCGCCTGTTCGTACTGTCCCTGTTCTTCCAGTATATTGCCCATCAGCAGTTCCGCTTCCGGAAATTCAGGACGCAGATAAAGAGCCAGACGAATATAGACCATCGTTTCCGGCGTTACCTGCTCGGTCGCCAGCAGATGCGCGATATTGAGCAGCACTTCTGCAACGCCTTCCGACGGGCTGCTCACAAGCTTTTTATTGCCGTGCGAGGAAAGCTCTTTCATCAGTTGATCGGCATCGGCTGTATCGGCGATCAAATTGCCATCGCTTTCCTGCTGATATGATTTGTAAAGCCCTCGCGCCCGTTCCAGGTCTCCCTGGCGGCGATAAAAATCCACTGCCGCGACGATGACGCGGTACGGGTCCTGATCCGGTTTTTTCGTAGCTAGCTCATAATAGAGCGAGGCTTTTCTCATATCGCCGGAGAGGTCGTATATAAGTGCCTGCTGATAATATTTCAGCGCATCATAGAAACTGTTTTTAAGCTCGATCGCCGGTTTGATTTCCTTGACGTTATGCGTTGCCTGATACGAAAGCCAGGCTTCGTAAAAGGGTTTAGTGATAGCGTTCAGGCCAAAACCGTCGATTGCATCGAGGTGTAGTTTTGCATTCGCGTTATCGTCTTTTTTCACTGCATTCACAAAAAGCAGCAGGTGCAAAAGATTGTTTTTTTCATTAAGGGAAGCCGAATTTTCTGCAACTTTCACCGCATTGTCGATGTCGCCGGAAAGCACATACTGGCGAATGACTTTGCCCATCAATCCCGTATTATAAGGATCATGCTCCAGCGTATGCGATAGAAAATAAGATGCTTTCTGGTTATCCTGGTGGCGGCTGGCATAGCGCGCGGCTAGATAGCTTCCAGCCTTTCCCAGATCCGGGTTCTCATTGCCCGTTGAAATCTTGGTATCGTCAATCTTGGTCTGAGGCGTTTCTGTGGAGGATTCAGGTGTCCCCATAGCCACAACCGGGCCGGCGGCCAGTATGGTCGAAAGCAGCAGAAAACGTCTAAAAATGCCCATATTCCTCATGTTAATGTATGTACAATATACTAAAATATCGGCCTAATGCAAATGCCGCTTGCCAAAAAGGGGAAAATTTATATAGTGCACCCCTTAAAATTACGCCGAGGGGCAAGCTATGAGCAAGAACAATCCTGAAAATCGCGGCCGCGTCACCGAACTACGTAAGTATGGTGGCAAAACAGTCAAGCCTGTGCTGTACATCAATGGCAAGAATCGCTACATCGCCGCGATGTACGAAGATGGTAACGTAGTTAGGGATAAAGCCACCGGCCTCGCGATTCCATACAAAAACGTTTAGTTTCGTTACTTTTCATAACACACGGCTTACTGTATCTTAAAAAGAGACAGTTATGAATGTTGGTTATCCGTCCCATATCCAGGACGACTTCGATTATATCATTCCTTTTTGGCGTGACGTTTTAAAAGAAGTCGAAAAAAACTCTCCCCTTTCACCCGCTGCTATCATGGAGTGCATGGAGGAATGGCGGTTGACACGTGGAACAGCACAAACAAACACCATGTTTCAATTAGCAATGCAAGGCGATCCCGCTAACCGAGAAGGCCCTCTGCTTCAGATCACAGCGGCAACCGCCGAGCGTCTTAAAAATATGGATCTAAAAGGAATTACCACTGGCATTGGCTCACGCATGCTGATGGGCCTTACTGAAGAGCACGATAAATTGCAGCTCAGTGCAACACAAGTGCGGCAGATTTTGAACCGCGTCGCCGCTGACACAAAGTTTGACATTAAAAAATATACACCGGAGCTGGTACCATTTCTGCAAGGACGCTCTGCTGAGCAAACGCGATTACAATAAGCTACGTTACGGCAGCATCTTCTACATGCAACGTCACGTAATTTTTCCCATTCCAGAATTCCGCGCGGACGGTGCCTGCCAGGTGCATCGGCTTACCGTGTGATTGCAAAAGAAAATCGCCGAGCGGGGTGCCGACGGCGCGGAACGCCATGCATTTAAGCCTGCCACCACCATTCTTACCGGTAACCTGCATACGGATGTGAGCATCTTTTAAAATATCCATTTCCATAATGAACACCTCCGGCACCACGATGCGCGGCTCCGGATTGCCCATACCATACGGCGCGGCTTTGGCGAGTTCTTCAGAGAGCGATACATTGATGCCGGTGACCGCCACACAATCATCGATGCGGTAGCTGCGCGTCTCGCCGTAGCGCGTAATGGCTTCGCTGAGGCGTGTCTCAAAGTAGTCATGCAGTCTGGAAATACCGTCGCGCCGGACAGTAAAGCCCGCTGCCATCGCGTGTCCGCCGCCGGTCACCACCAATCCTTCCGTACGCGCCGCACCGACCGCGGCACCAAAATCCACGCCGTGTACGGAGCGGGCACTCGCCTTTCCCATTTCCCCATCATGCGCGATCACGGCGACCGGCCGCTGGTATTTTTCTTTCAGTCTTCCGGCTACGATGCCGACGACGCCGGCATGCCACGCGCCTTCCAGCATGAGCAGCGCGCGATTGAGTTGACGCTCCGCCTGTTCCAATGCCTGCTCGAGAACCATTAGCTCGATAGCCTGCCGCTCCGCGTTAAGAATATTCAACTGCTCCGCCAGGCGCTGGACTTCACTTTCATCTTCAAGCGTCAACAATCGCACGCCGAGTCCCGATTCCCCTACCCGCCCGCCGGCATTGATGCGCGGGCCGAGCATAAAACCGGCATGATAGCACGTATATTCCGGTGTGATGCGCGCGACGGTAGAAAGATGCCGCAAACCCATGTTCTGCTGAAATCCCATGGCCTTCAAGCCTTGCGCGACAAAGGCGCGGTTGGCGCCTTTCAGCGGCACTACATCGCACACCGTACCAAGCGCCACCAAATCCAGCCACGCTTTGAGGTCCGGTTCAGCGTGTGATGCAAAGAATCCTTGCAGGCGAAGGATGCGGTTGACGGCGACCAGAAACAGGAACGTGACACCCACCGCTGCAAGATATGTATGCTCGCTTGATTCATCGAGGCGGTTTGGATTCACGACAGCATAGGCTTTTGGCAATTCCGCTGCGCCGAGGTGATGATCCAGCACAATTACTTCAAGCCCCAAGCCAGAACCGTAAGCCAGCGGAGCGTGAGCCGTCGCGCCGCAATCGACCGTCATGACCAGTTTCGCCTTTTTCTCAGCGAACCAATCCATCGCTTTTTCATTTGGGCCGTAGCCGTCTTTCATACGGTCGGGAATATAAACATGTGTCTCGATGCCGAGGCTCATCAGATACCGCACGAGTAGCGCGGAGGATGTCGCGCCGTCGACATCGTAATCGCCCAGCACGCCGACAATCTCCTTTTTAAGAATAGCATCAGCAAAACGCTCCGCCGCCTTATCCATGTCGAGAAGGTGCGAGGGGTTCGGCAGGCCGCGCTTCAGGCTTGGATTTAAAAAATTATCAGCTTCTTCAAGAGCCACATCACGGCCGATCAGCACACGCGCCAGTGTCGGTGAAACACTGAGTTGCTGCACGTACGCCTGCACCAGTCGCTCATCCTGCGTTCGCCATGTCCAGCGCACGCCGGAGGCCGAGCGCTCTACGCCAAGCACGGTGCCGGAAGATTGTTCTTTTGAAAGAATGGATGTCACACGATGCACGGTAACGAAAAGTGCTTTTGTACGCGAGAGAAAATTATCATAATTAATTTATAATCAACCATCTGAAAAGGAATAGTATTTTTTCTAAGCGCTTTTTGTATGTCTTTATGATAAAATGAAGGCATAACGTCTGAATTAAAAATAATAATATGGGAAATATTACAGACGCCATTCAATATGCACTTACCGGTGTAGATCCCGAAGCGCTTGAACGGGGCGTAGAGAAATACAGTGGCCCTTTGATGGGTTATGGAAATGGCCCGCATGATGCTGCGCGCCACATTGCGCGCTCTGCCATTTTTTACAGTGAGCACCCACGCATTCTTTTAAATGACCCGATGGTTGATTTATTTCTGGACGCGCGTGAGTCTATTGCAACGTTGCCGATCAGCTCGACAAGCAGTCCAATGGACTATCATAACAATGAAATCGGGAAAGCTATCGGTCTTCATATTCGTCAGACGGGCGGCACACGTGAAGATGTCTACCGGATGACCGCCGATGTCTTAAGTAAAAGCTTTGGATACGATTTAAATAATGTTTCTCACTTGAAAATGACTGAGCAGGGATATTTGCAATCGCCTGTAGCTACCGTAGAGCTTTCGGATGGGCTTACGGTTGCCAGTGCTGTCGTCATGCCGGAGGAGCAATGGAAAAATCGCACAGCTTCGTCTACGCACACTGCGTCCGCTATGGACGCGTTTCACGAATCGAGCGAATTAACGACCCCCTTGCCTCAGTTTAGAAATGCAAGCTGGCAAAAAGCGCCCTAGTGATTAGTTGGCTTGCCGCCTAAGAAACGCCGGAATATCGTAATAATCTTCCTTCTCCAGCGTCGATGCCAGCACTTCCGGCTTCTTCGTGGTATTGGAAATTTCTACACGCGGACGACGCTGCGGTTGCGGCTGTTCAACAATTTCTTCTTCCGCTTCGGGCTGAGGCTGAGGCTCATGCTTGGGCGCCAATGCCTGCCCAACCTCAGCGATTTTCTTCAGGAAGCTGAATCCTCCGCCGTCGCTTTTATCTTCCGATTTAGGCTTCCAGAACAAAGGTTCTTCGGCCACTTCCTCTTCTGTCTCAAATTCGCGCTGCGGCTGATGACCGCGTGGGCTGACGCCCGAGGTTTCCTGCACGCTGACCGTCTCCGTATATTCTTCTTCGTAGGCTTCCGGCCCCAGGTCCAGTTCCGGTTCGCGGGCCGCCTGCTGTTGCAGGGGCGCGGCTTGAAGAGCCGCTTTCGGCTCAGGGCGCGCGGGAGCCGCCGGAACATAGGTTTGAGTCGGTGCACTAGCGCTCACCGGACGTGCTGAAATGGGCGCGCCGCCACTGGTCGGATGAAGCGAAGGCTTTTGCGCAGGCGATTGCGTCATCGTTTCCTTGCGCGGCATGAACGTGCTGCCGGCGGCGGTCGCCTGGCCTGCAGCACTAAAGGGCTTTTTTACGAGGGTGACCTTTGACTCTTCGCGTGGGGAAGAAAGGCGGGCTGATTCAGCATCGATACCGGTGGCCACAACGGAGACGCGAATCTGGCCTTCCATGGATTCATTGAACGTCGAACCGAAAATGATATTTGCATCGGGGTCGATTTCCTCGCGGATACGATTCGCGGCCTCATCGACTTCGAACAGCGTCATATCCGGACCGCCAGTGATATTGATGAGCGCCGCGCGTGCGCCTTTCAATGACACGTCATCCAGCAGCGGATTGGAAATCGCGGCTTCGGCTGCAAGCGTTGCGCGTTTTTCGCCTGTCGCTTCACCGGTGCCCATCATTGCCTTGCCCATTTCGCGCATGACGGTGCGAATATCTGCAAAATCGAGGTTAACAAGCCCTGGCTTCACCATCAGGTCGGTGACGCCGCGCACGCCGGAATGCAGCACTTCGTCTGCCATGCGGAACGCGTCGGCAAATGTGGTTTTCTCATTAGCGATACGGAATAGGTTCTGGTTTGGAATGACGATCAGCGTGTCAACATAGGTTTGCAGCTCCTTCAAACCGTCTTCTGCAATACGCATGCGCTTCTGGCCTTCGAACTGGAAGGGCTTGGTGACAACCGCTACTGTCAGCAATCCGCGCTCGCGCGCCGCCTTCGCGATGACCGGCGCCGCTCCCGTACCCGTGCCGCCGCCCATACCGGCCGTGACGAACAGCATATGCGCGCCTTCCATGTGCGCGAGAATTTCTTCCATAGCCTCTTCCGCAGCAGCTTTACCGACGTCCGGAGAAGCGCCTGCGCCAAGACCCTGCGTAATATGCGCGCCGAGCTGGATCGTTCGCTCGGTGAGCGCCGTTTCAAGCGCCTGCGCATCCGTATTCGCCACCACGAACTGTACGCCTTCCAGTTTCGCGTTGATCATGTTATTGACCGCATTGCCGCCCGCACCGCCGACGCCTATCACGGTAATCGTCGGGCGAAATGAAGAATGTTGGACAGGAAGGTGCAGGTTTAGGGTCATTGAGTTCCTCCACGAATTTTCAAATTTTTCCGATTGTAAATACCGTATTTTGGGAAAGCAATCGGATTTTAGACCCTAGATATAGTATTTTTTATCTTCGCTCGGAGGCGGAATAATTAAGACACTGTTTCCAAAGCAGTCGCACATACATTGATCAGTGTTTAGTGAAAATCCTGGGCAAAAGCCTACACGTTCTCTCTGATCCATCCGACGAGACGCTGCATCCTGTTGCCAAGACCGGAAGAATTGCGCTTGCTGCTGTCGAAGAGATCGTCTTCGAAGGGATGGTGCGTAGCATGATAGATCATGCCGATCGCGGTGGCGAAAGCCGGGCCGCTTGCGGATTCGGCAAGGCCAGGAATCATGCGTGGCTTGCCAATGCGAATCTGTTTTCCAAGAGTGCGGGATGCCAGTTCGCGCAGGCCCATAATCTGGCTGGCGCCGCCGGTCAGCACGACGTGCCTGCCCGCTTGCTTCTCAAGCCCACTTTCCTGCATTTTGTCGCGGATCATTTCAAACGTTTCTTCGAGGCGCGGCTTGATAATGCCGATCAGGTCGGAACGCGGAATCGTGCTGGCATCATCGCCATCATCCTCTTCGCCAATCTGCGGCACCGTGATCATCGCCTGCGCATCTTTCGGCGTATGGAACACGCTTCCCTGAAGGATTTTCACCTGTTCGGCATTGGAAAGGCTTGTCGACAAGCCTTTGGCGATATCGTTGGTGACATGCTGGCCGCCGATCTGCACCGTACCGGAAAAAATATTCCTGCCGCCGGAGAACATGGCAAAACCGGTTTCCATGCTACCCATATCGATGACCGTGACGCCGAGTTCCATCTCGTCTTCTTCCAGCACGCCAAGGGCGGCGGCATGGTGGGCCACGACAAATTCGGAAATATTGAGATGCGTTCGCGCAACGCAACCCGCCAGGTTCCTGAGCTTGATAGAATCCGCTGTCAGGATATGGAGCTCCGCTTCCAAGGTCGTACCAAACATGGTGCGCGGGTCTTTGATGCCACGCGTACCATCCAACACATAATTCGTGGCGATGCATTGAATAATGCTTTTATTACGGTTTTCCGGATCTTCAGAGAGCGATCTTGTGCCCTCGCGCAGGATATCGGAAACATCCTGATCGGTGACGGATTCACCGGAGATATTGAGTTCTGCCGAAAACAGGTGCGACTTGATGTCGCCGCCGGAGATACTGACGATGACATTTTCCACCTGGTCGTTGCCCGCCATCGTTTCGGCGGTATGAACGGCAGACGCAATCGATTCTTCAACTTCGCTTGCCGAAATAATATGGCCGCCGCGTATACCGCGCGACAGGTGGTTTCCGATGCCGGTAATGTGCAACTGGCCTTCATGGTTAGGTTCGGCGATGAGGCAGGCAACTTTACTCGAGCCTATATCCAGGACGGCGATGCTGCCGCGTTTACTTTTGATTGCCTGATATAGCTTGGCCATTCGGTACGAATTACGGGTTACGAGTTATGTGAGTTACATTTATTAACTCATAACGCATAACTCGCAACTGGTAACTTAATAATTATGCTTCGCTGGCAGGAGTCTTTTGTTTATTCGTGTTATTTTGTGGCGGGGACATCCGAATGAATGCTTTTTCATCAAGCCGGAGGTCAATCTGGCGGAGATTATCACTTAAGATCTGTCGCGACTTTTCAAGATCGGCCAGATATTGCCATGCTTTTTCAGGATGTTCTTCGGGTAACATAACTTTGGTGCCCTGCTTCATTTTCAGGTCCCACCGACGCTCGCCAACGCGGATAGCAGCTATCACATTAGCGGCAAGCTCCGGTTGCTTGTTAAGGACGCTCAGCAACTCCTCAAACTTTTCCGGCGCCTGCTTCCCGACGACAACCAGCAGATGGCTGTAATGTGCCGGATTTTCTTCTTTCAGCTCAACCCCATCCCGGTCAATCACATGCAGCGCACCCTGGTATTGCCAGACCGCCATCGGCATCCGTTCGACCAGCGTGATATGGAGCGTATTCGGCAGGCGGCGTTCAACGCGCGCCTCGCGAATCGTCGTGATCTGCTCGATGCGGTCTTTTATCGCTCCTACCGACAGCGAGAGCAGCGATTCGCCTTTACGCACAGCGATCGCTTCCATCAGCAGTTTCTTGTCGGTACGCTCACGGCCTTCCACCGCCACGTGCGACACGCTGAATCCGCTCGCCGCCGTCACGCTCGCATAGGCATCGGCGATATGCTTACCCGTCGTATTGATGAAATCACCGCGATAAATCTGCCAGCCAATCATTCCTGCGAACACAACGAAGCCCGCCGCTCCGCCTGCCATCGCCCAGCGCCAACGGCGCGCACGACGCAGAACCTTGCTACGCGCTTTTTTTCCGGATGATTTCTTTTTCTTTGCGGCCATTCCTAATTCCTAGCAAATATCATTCCAGCGAATGGCATATTATATAGCACTAATCGCCTAGCCTTGCACCATCTACCAAACGTTTTACTAATTCGTTAAATGAAATGCCGACATGCCCGGCAATTTCCGGCGCGAGTGACAGCGGCGTCATGCCCGGCTGCGTGTTGGTCTCTAATATATAGAACATGCCTGGGCCTAAATCCTTATCATCATAACGGAAATCGGACCGCGTCAGGCCGCGGCAACCGAGCGCCTGGTGCGCTTTCGCAGCAAGACTCAGCACCTCTTTATAATCCCCTTCGGGAATCGGCGCCGGCATGATGTGGTCCGCCTTACCCGCCGTATATTTCGCTTCATAATCATAAAAACCGCTTTTCGGACGAATTTCAATTGCGCCGAGCGGCTCGCCGTCCAGCACTGCTACCTGAATCTCCCGCCCCTTGATGAACGGCTCGACCAGCATGCGGCGCTCAGGATGTTCCTTCCGCAGGATTTTCAAATCTTCCTCGCTCTGGATGATTTTGACGCCGACGCTCGATCCATCATTCGGCGGCTTTACCACGAACGGCATATTAAAAGGCGGGCGCTCGAGGATTTCGGAGATTTTTAGCACCGCCCCTTCCGGCGTGCGGATGCCCGCCGCCTGAAAAATACGCTTCGCCGCTGGCTTGCTCATCGCGAGGGCCGAAGCCAGCACACCGGAATGCGTGTAAGGAATATTCAGCATCTCAAGCATGCCTTGCACGCAACCATCCTCGCCAAAACGGCCATGCAGCGCATTGAACACGAGCGAGGGCTTCTTTTCAGTCAGCACAACGGCAATGTCCGGCTGCACATCGATGGAAGAGACTTTATAGCCAAGTTCAATCAGCGCTTTTTCCACTGCCGCGCCGGAGCTGAGCGATACTTCCCGCTCACTCGACCATCCGCCTTTAAGTACTGTAATCTGTTTTGTCATATATTTGGAGGTTTCAGCTTTCAGGTGTTTGGTGCCAGAAACTGGAACCTGAAACCCGGAACCCGAAACCTAACTCCTTCCAATTCTTTTAATTTCCCATTGTAGTTCTGTACCAGATTTTGCTTTGACGCGCGAGCGGACTTCCTCACCTAGGGCTTCTAGCTCTGCTGCCGTCGCATCACCGGTATTGATCAAAAAATTCGTGTGTTTCTCGGAAACCTGCGCTTTGCCGATCATCAAGCCGCGGCATCCTGCCTCATCCACCAGTTGCCAGGCTCTCTTTCCTTCAGGATTCTTGAAGGTGCTGCCGCCAGTTCGGGATTTGATCGGCTGCGTACTCGCCCGTTCTTCCTGAATTTTCGTCATCGCTGCTTTGATTTTTTCTTTGTCCCCTGCCTCACCTTTCAACACGGCGCGCAGTACAATCGCCCCTTCGGGCAATTCCGCATGGCGATAGGTTAGCTGCAAATCTTCAGCCGTCATTTTATGAATTGTGCCATCCGTCAGCATCACTTCTGCATAGACAAGCACATCCTTGATCTCGCGTCCATACGCACCCGCATTCATCGCTACCGCGCCACCAATCGTACCCGGAATCCCGGAAAGAAACTCCAGCCCCGCAACCGAATGCTCCATCGCCACTGTCGCCACATTTAAATCCAGCGCTCCAGCACCTGCAATGACTTCATTTCCATGTACCTCAATCTGCGCAAAGTGACGCCCCAGGCGAACCACCACACCATCCACGCCGCCATCGCGCACGAGCAAGTTTGAGCCCACGCCAATCACCGTCACCGGTAAATCCTTTGGCACTTCACGAAAGAAGGTTTGCAAGTCGGCATCGTCTTCAGGCGTAAATAGGAAATCCGCAGGCCCGCCGACCTGAAACCAGCAGCGCGGACCGAGGGCAACGTCTGTGCGCCAACGGCCACGCAGCTTGGCCGTAAAATCATTGTTTTCTATTTTTGTCGCCACGCCACTCATATCCCCAATCGTCATTCCCTGAATTTTGCCAGCAGGCAAAATTATAGGGGAATCCAGGAACAAAAAGTCAGAAGACTTTTTGTGATGCGAAACTTGTTTTCGCTCGAGGATCCCGGCCTTCGCCGGGATGACATTATGCACTTACCTTCTTGCTTTTCTTCTGCAACGCTTCCAGTTTCTCCGGCAGTGCCGCCGCCCAATACGTAATCGATCCGGCGCCGAGGCAGATGACATAATCGCCCGCTTCAGTAACATCCTGCACGGTCGCAGCCAGCGCGTCTTCATTCTTGAGCGCAATCACATTCTTATGCCCATGGCGGCGGAGTCCATCGACCAGCGCATCTTTATTCACGCCCTCAATCGGCAGCTCGCCCGCAGCATAGACATCCGTCACGATCACCACATCGGCATCGTTGAAGCAGGTGGAAAATTGATCGAATAGATCGCGCAGGCGCGTATAGCGGTGCGGCTGGACGACAGCGATGACTTTAGAAGTTCCTGCCGCAGATCGTGCACTGGAAAGTGTTGCCGCGATTTCCACCGGGTGGTGGCCGTAATCATCGATGATGGTGACACCCTCCACTTCACCCGTTTTGGTAAAGCGGCGCTTTACGCCGCCAAAACCTGCAAATCCTTTGGCGATGGCTTCTGCAGAAATCTTAAGCTCACGCGCCACGGCAATGGCCGCCAGCGCATTCTGTACGTTATGACGTCCATGCATGGGCAATAAGATATCGCGCATGGTCGTAATCTCACCCGAGAGGCGATCTTCGCATTCGACGTCGAAACGCTGGCCTGTTTTTTCCTCGCGGATATTCACCGCACGCACGTCTGCCTGTGGATTTAGGCCATAGGAGATAATGCGGCGATCCTGAACGCGCCCGATCAAGGCCTGCACTTCTGGGTGATCCATGCACAGAGCCGCAAACCCATAAAACGGCAGGTTTTCAAGAAGCTGCTGATAGGCAGCCTTCACTGCTTCAAAACTGCCGTAATGATCGAGGTGCTCGGGATCAATATTCGTCACAATCGCAATTGTCGAGGGCAGCTTGATAAACGTACCGTCCGACTCATCGGCCTCCACCACCATCCACTCACCGGTGCCGAGGCGCGCATTGGTGCCGTACGCATTGATAATGCCCCCGTTGATGACGGTCGGGTTCATGCCCCCTGCGTCGAGCAGGCAAGCCGTCATGGATGTTGTCGTTGTTTTGCCGTGTGTACCCGCAATCGCCACCGAGATTTTCAGGCGCATCAATTCCGCCAGCATCTCAGCGCGGCGTACCACCGGAATACGGCGTGCGCGCGCTTCGAGCACTTCCGGATTATCTTTTTTCACGGCGGAGGAAATCACCATCACTGCCGCTTCACCCAGATTTTCCGCTTTATGTCCGATCGAAACGTCGATGCCCTTTTTACGCAGGCGCTCCACATTGTAATTCTCTGCGATATCCGAGCCCTGCACTCGGTAGCCGAGGTTATGCAGTATTTCGGCAATGCCGCTCATGCCGATGCCGCCGATGCCAACGAAATGCAGCATCCCGACATCCAGCGGCATGGTGGATGATAAGGGAAGCGAGCGTAGCGGAATGGTTTTCATGCAGCGATATCCCTTTGTAATCCGCCCGGCATATGCATACTTTGCGAGGCTGAATAATTTTCACCCTGGCGGCGGGCGGCTTCAGCGAGCACGAGATCAGCGAGCGCACCGGTTGCGCCTGGACGTCCCAAAGAGTGCGCGGCTTTTGCTGCTTTACTTAAGGAGGCAGGCAAGGTCAGGAACGATTCGAGCCGTGCAGCGAGCGCTTCGGGCGTGAACGCTTCCTGCGGCATCAGCCATGCGCCGCCCGCATCTTCCATCGCCGAGGCATTAATCTTCTGGTGATTGTCTGCCGCTTCCGGATACGGCACCAGAATCGCCGGACGTCCGGCGCAGGTGATTTCCGCCACCGTCGATGCTCCTGCCCGCGAGATCACCAGATGTGAACCGGCCAGGCGTGCCGGAACATCGGCAAAGAACGTATCCAGCGTCACGTGCACACCCATATTTTCATAGGCATCGCGCGTCGCTTCCAATTGATGCGCGCGCACCTGCTGGTCAATGCGCAAACGCTTTTTCAGGACATCCGGCAGCAGTGCTACGGCTTTCGGCATAATATCGCCAAAGACGCTTGCGCCTTGCGAGCCGCCAAGAATCAAAATTTGCATGATGCCGTCTTCTTTCAGTTCGGGCGCCGGCACTTCATGCAACGCGCGGATCGCTGATCGCACGGGGTTGCCCACCATGGTGATTTTCGCCTTGTCTTCGTTTTTGATGAAACCGGTATTTTCAAAGGATGCGGCAATTTTAGTGACGCGCGACGCGAGCACACGGTTGGCGCGCCCAAGCAGCGCATTCTGCTCATGAATGATCGTTGGCAAGCGGCGCGACAGCGCGGCAATCATCGTTGGAAATGAAGGATAGCCTCCAAAGCCGACAACAACGTCCGGCTTCACCTTACCTAGCAGTTTGCGCGCCTGCAGCACGCCGGCGACGATATTATAACCGCCCGCCGCACGCTTGGTAATACTGTGTCCAAGAGTTCCGGCACGGATATAGAAAATCGGCACGTCGCCAAGAATGCCTTTCAGTGACGCGGCGCTATAATCCGCAAATCGCTTATCGGTCACCATAAATACTTTGTGGCCGCGCTTGACCAGTTCTTCCGTCAATGCTTCCGCCGGAAAGATATGGCCGCCGGTACCGCCAGCCGCTAATACGATAGTCCGCTGCGTCATGCGTACATCCCCTGCATCAGATGACGCGGCATATTGCCGAATTTACGGCGCGTCAGCCCGAGCATCATGCCCATACCGATCGCCACGGCAATCAATGACGAGCCGCCATAGCTGAGGAAGGGCAGAGTCATGCCCTTGGCGGGCAGCAGGTTGACGGCGACGCCCATATTGACGAGCGCCTGCAGTGCAAATTGCGAAATCAGTCCGGCGGTGGCAAGCATAGTGAACAAATCTGTCTCTCGAAACGCCTTATAATAGCCACGCAAAACAATGAATGCAAATAGCGCAACGAGCAAAAGCGCAAGAATCACACCAAATTCCTCCGCCGCTACCGAGAAAATAAAATCGGTATGCGAATCGGGGATCGACCATTTGACGACGCCTTCGCCCGGCCCGCGCCCGAAGAAACCGCCGCTGGAGAAGGCTTCGAGCGACTTGCTGACCTGGTAATTATCGCCCGAACTCGGGTCGAGGAAATGGTTGACGCGGTCCCGCACGTGCCCAAGCGCAAAATAAGCGCCGAAGGCTCCGACGATACCGACGATTCCCATGCCGACTACCCACAGGATAGGCACGCCTGCAAGAAACAGCTGGATGGCAAACATGCCGGAGACGACAACGGACATGCCAAAATCCGGCTGGATAATCAGGAGGCTGATTGAAAGCGCGTAAATGGCGATACCAATTTTGAATCCGGGAAACCCTTCCGTGCGCTGGCGCTCGGCGAACATCCAGCCGATGATCACCGCAAAGCAGGGTTTCAGGAATTCGGACGGCTGGATGGAAATTCCTGCGAGCGACATCCAGCGAATCGCGCCTTTGGTCTCAATGCCAAAGAAAGGCAGTATCGCCATCATGCCTAAGCTGCCAAGCATCCCCAGCATGGCGAGCCGCTTGATTTGCTTCACCTCGAGCACAGAAACCCCTACCAGCACAAGAAAACTCAGAAATAAAAATCCCTGCTGGCGGACAACGAAATAAAACGGATCGTAATCCAGGCGCTTGGCGACAGGCGGGCTTGCCGCCGTTACTAAAATTGCTCCGGCACACATCAATAACACGAGCGCAAAGAACAAGGGGCGGTCTACGGTCCACCACCAGCTGCCAAAGCGGGAATTATTCGTGCGCGCCGTCTTCAGCCGTTCACGCAGCCGCATGCTGTTTCTCCTTGGCGATGGCGAGCGCATAGTCGCGGAACGCATCCCCGCGCACCTCAAAATTCGGCCATTGATCAAAAGAGGCGCAGGCCGGTGAAAGCAGTACCGTCGCGCCCTCTTTCTTTTCTTTGAACGCCAGTTCCGCCGCCTGAGCCGTGGCCGTTTTCAAATCGCCGGATTTGGTATAGGGCACGTTGCCTTCCAGCGTATGCGCGAACGCATCCATCGCCGCGCCAACCAGAAATGCATGCCGAATGCGGGGGAAATATTCACCCAGCGCTTCAATGCCGCCCTCTTTCGCTTTTCCGCCGGCAATCCAGTAAATTACATCATATGCACCCAGCGCTTTCGAGGCGGCATCCGCGTTTGTCGCTTTGCTGTCATTGATAAATTCAACGCCATTTACTTTCGCGATCCATTCCATGCGGTGTGCAAGGCCTGGGAAACTTTCCATTCCGGCAACAATGGCTTTTTCTTCGAGCCCCACTTCCGAGCAGGCGGCGAATGCAAACGCCGCGTTCTGCCAATTATGCCTACCTTTCAGGCGCGGAAAAATGTTGATGGCAATTTTGGTTTTGCCGTTATCCAGCAGACCCTGTTCATTGACCGAGATACCGTCTTTCACCTTCCGCGTCAGCGCGATTGGCAAGACCCGGCGCTGCTTTTCCTCAATCAACGTGCGCGCCAGCGCTTCGGCATATGCATCGTCGATGCCTATAATCGCCACGTCTGCTTGCCGCTGATGGTCAAAGATATGTTTCTTCGCCGCGATATACCCTTCCATCGAGCCATGGCGGTCAATGTGGTCAGGAGAGAAATTCAGCAGGCAGGCAACATGAATACGCGCGGTCTTCAGCAGATCCAGCTGATAGGAAGATAGCTCAAGGACATAAATACTGTTTTTGCCAAGCGCGCGCATGCTGAGCACCGGCGTGCCCAGATTACCGCCGACTTCCACATCTTTGCCTGCTTCTTTGAGAATGTGCGCGATCAATGCCGTTGTCGTCGATTTGCCGTTCGTGCCGGTAATGCCGATGACGGTTGCGTCTGGCTGCGCGGCAAGTAGTAATTCCACATCCCCTGTAACAGGTACATTATTTTTGTCTGCCATCGCCACGACGTCATGCGGCTTCGGATGGGTTAGCGGCACGCCAGGCGCCAAAACAACGGCGGACAGATCACTCCATTTCCATTCTGCATGCGGCAGCGCGTGCAGTTTTTCGTGCTTTGCAAGCGAATCGCGCGCCGTGGCGTTATCATCCGATGCATAGACCGTTGCACCGGATGCAAGCAGCGCATTTATCGTCGCCGCGCCGGATTTTCCTAGTCCAAATACACCGACCGATTTTCCTTTATAGGAAGGAAGGAGAATCATATTACCTCAATTTCAGTGTCGAAAGCCCGACCAGCGCCAGGATCGTCGCGATAATCCAGAAGCGGATAACAACTGTTGGTTCCGCCCAGCCCATCTTTTCGAAATGGTGGTGAATCGGCGCCATGCGGAAAACGCGCTTGCCGGTCAGCTTGAACGAAATCACCTGGACGATCACCGACACGGCTTCCAGCACGAAAAGCCCGCCGATGATGGCAAGCACCAGTTCATGTTTTGTGATGACGCTGACCGCACCGAGCGCGCCGCCCATGGCAAGGCTACCGGTATCGCCCATGAACACCATTGCTGGTGGGGCATTATACCAGAGGAAGCCGAGTCCGGCGCCAATCAATGCCGCGCAGAATACGGAAAGCTCCCCTGCCCCGGGCACCTGATGGATTTGCAGATACTCCGCAAACAATGCATTTCCAACCAGATAGGCGATCAGGGCAAAACAGCCCGATGCAATCATGATCGGCACGATGGCAAGGCCATCCAAGCCGTCGGTCAGGTTCACCGCATTGGATGCGCCGACCATCACGAACATACCGAACACCAGGTAGAACAGCCCTAGATTCGGCAGGAAATCCTTGAAGAAAGGCACGGAAAGATGCGTTGCCAGATTATCGGGCGTCGCTGCTGAAATCCACAAGGCCGCCAGCGCTGCCGCGCCA
Organism: Rickettsiales bacterium; assembly: GCA_046348685.1. Lineage (GTDB taxonomy): Bacteria > Pseudomonadota > Alphaproteobacteria > Rickettsiales > UBA998 > JAXMDT01. The sequence goes on along the minus strand of JAXMDT010000001.1, from coordinate 117,046 downwards.
AACTGTCCTAGCAATTTCATTTTTCCGGGCAGGCCTTTGCTGTTGCGTTTGCTGACTTTCAGGTAATCATCGAGAAACCCGATCAAGCCATAGCTTACCGTAATAAAGAGCACGACCCACACATAGTGATTGGTGAGATCCGCCCACAGCAGCGTTGAGATGCTGACGGCGCAAAGGATGATCACGCCGCCCATCGTCGGCGTGCCCTGCTTTGTCAGCAAATGCGATTCCGGGCCATCCTCGCGGATCGGCTGTCCCTTACCCTGCTTGATTTTGAGCCACATGATGATCTTAGGGCCAAGCATGAACGTAAAAAGCAATGAGGTCAGCACCGCACCGCCGCTGCGGAAGGTCAGGTATTTGAACAGGTTGAAAATCTGGATATGATCGGCGAGCGGATACAGCAGATTATACAGCATGGTCATGCTCCCGCGTCGCCGCGGATGCTCGTAAGGCTTCCTGCATCGCCTCGGCAAGCTTGTACATCCCGCTTCCGTGCGATCCTTTGACCAGCACGATATCGCCAGGTTCTAAAGCTGCCATTAAAGGCTTCAGGATCATGTCTGCTTTCTCCGCGTAGGCCCCACGCATGTTTTCCGGCAGGGCATCATACAGATTCTTCATATAACTTCCGGCCGCAAACACAAGATCGATCGCATTTTCAGCAAGATCACGCTTCAATCCCTGGTGCAACTGCGCCGAACTGTCGCCTAATTCCAGCATATCGCCCAAAACAGCAACTTTACGGCGAGCCTTGCCGATTTCCTTCATCCGCGCGAAGGCAGCCTTCATCGAAGCTGGACTTGCATTATAGCTGTCGTCCACCAGCAGCACGTTGCCTGAACGGAATGAAAAAATTTCAGCCGCCCCTCGTCCCTTTTGCTCCTTGAAATTCTCGAGCGCCAGCATCGCTTGCGGCAGATCGGCGCCGAGCGCTTCGACCGCCGCCAGCACGCCCATCATCAGCACACCCCAGTGCCTGCCGACCGCGCCGATACGGAAACGCACCGGCGTGCCGTGCAGAATTGCCTCCAGCATCGAGCCGGTATCTTCTGGTTGATAATCGCTCAGGCGGTAATCCGCTTCAGGATGTTCACCAAAGGTAACGATTTTAGTAATGCCGTATTTTGTCTTTGCGGTGTTACGCATACGCTCGAAATGCGGATTATCGCGCGGCAGGATCAACGTGCCCATTTTATCGAGCCCCGCCGAGATCTCCGATTTGGCATCGGCTATGGAATCAACGGAATCAAAAAATTCAAGGTGAACGGCCTCCACCGTCGTTATAATTGCCGCATCCGGTGCTGACATTTTTGAGAGAGGCGTAATCTCCCCAGCATGATTCATTCCCATTTCGATTACAGCGTAATCAACAAAAGGCGGCAGGTTGGCGAGCGTCAGCGGCACGCCGATATGATTATTGAGATTGCCTTCCGTCGCGTAGACGCTGCCTACCGCACCAAGCGCCAGCCGCAACGCTTCCTTGCAACTGGTTTTGCCGACGCTGCCGGTCACGCCGACCACCTTGGCGCGCGTACGCTTGCGGGCAGCGATGCCCAATGTTTCCAACGCGCGCATGGTATCGGCGACGTTGACTTGCGGAATATTTGCACCGCTATTCGTGGAGACAACCGCTGCCACGGCACCCTGCTTGAGGCTCGTTTCGAGAAAAGCATGGCCATCGTGCCGCTCGCCCTTGATCGCGACGAAGAGATCGCCCGGCTCGATCTTGCGGCTGTCAATAACGATACGCTCCGCTTTCCAGGGCGCAGTAGCATTGCCTGGAAAGAGCGCGTTCACTTCACTGGAGGTCCACAGCGTTTTCATGCCGGTTCCTTCTTCTTTCCGGCACGCACCAGCGCAACGGCGGCGCGCGCTACTTCCGCATCATTGAAATGGAACGTTTCGCCCGCAATCACCTGCGTCGTCTCGTGGCCTTTACCCGCTATCAACAAAACGTCCCTGGCTTGCAGCTCCTGCACGACTGTCGTGATCGCTTCCTGGCGGTCGCCGATCTCACGCGCATGGGGCGCTCCCGCTAAAACTTCTTTTCTGATTTCCGCCGGATCTTCGTGACGCGGATTATCATCCGTCACCGTCACCGCGTCGGCCAGCCTGATCGCCACTTGCCCCATCAACGGGCGTTTGCCTTTATCACGATTACCGCCGCACCCGAAGACAACATGCAGCTTGCCTTTGGCATGCTGGCGAATCGTCGTCAGTACATTTTCCAATGCTTGGGGCGTGTGGGCGTAATCGACAAATACATGCGCGCCAGCCGGATGCTCGGCAACCAGCTCAAGGCGTCCCGTAACGCCTTTGATCTTCGGCAACAGCGAAAAATAAGCTTCAGGCGAATCGGAATAATAAGAAACCGCTGTCATCGCAGCGAGAATATTCATGATCTGAAACGCGCCATAAAGCGGCACGGTTCCCTGCCAGCTTCGCCCTTCAACGTCAATAGCGATGTCCTGGCCTGCTGCCGTAGGCGCAAGACGCAGGATGCGATTATCAGCCTCCGGATTATGACCGAACGTGCGTACTTTAATGCTCTTAGCAAGCAGCTCTTCTTTCAGCCCGAGCACTTTCGGCTGATCGGCATTAAGCACAGCGAGACCGTCTTCGGGCAGAAGCTCGCGGAATAATCGTGCCTTTGCATTAAAATACGCTTCTTCATCCAAATGGTAATCCAAATGATCGCGCCCGAATGTCGTGAACACCGCTACTTCCGGTTTCACTGCATCGAGCCGGTATTGATCGAGCCCATGGCTGGAGGCTTCCATCGCAACAAAGTTGATTCCCGCTTCCTTAATATCGGATAGCAGATGATGCAAGCCTACCGGATCGGGCGTTGTATGCGTCGCTGTTTTTGCCGCCTTGCCGAGCGGCCGTTCAGCGCGCGCGCCAAGCGTGCCAAGCGAAGCGGCAGGCATGCCCAGGCCTTCCAGAAATTGCCGCACGAAATCGGAGGTTGACGTTTTGCCGTCGGTGCCGGTGACGGCAACGATATGCGACGGCATTTGCTGATAATAAGCTGCTGCAAGTTGTGCCAGAGCAAGACGTGGATTGTCTGACGCCAGGCGCGTTACCGAGCCCAGATCCACTGCATGGTAACCCTGGCTGCACAGAACGGCTACGGCGCCCCGCGTCAGCGCATCGGGAATGAAATCCTCCCCATTGGCATGAATGCCGGGAATGGCAACATAAACTGCGCCTTGCCTGATTTCACGCGAATCGGCGGCAACGCCGGTGATCTTGATCGTCGAAGAACCGGAGATCATCCGCACGGCGGGCGATCGCGCCAGAAGATCAGTAACCCGCAGCATGAACGCGCGCCCTTTCCTCGCGTATTTTCATTTCCGCCCAGTAACGGTCGATGCTATCGGGTTTCTCACTGAAATCTTCTTCGAGCGAAAGCATCGGTCCCATTTGCGAAATCAACCGTCCCGCAGCCGGAGCCGCCACCCAGCCCGCGGTAGCATAGCCATACGTATTCTTATTTCCTTTCGCTTCATCAAGCATGATCAGCACAAGGTAGCGTGGATTATCCATTGGAAACGCGCCGATAAAGGAAGCGATCAGCGCTTTGCGGTTATAGCCGCCGACGTCCGCTTTTTCAGCCGTGCCGGTTTTGCCGCCGACTTTATAGCCTGGTACATCGGCAAATCGCGCCGTCCCGTATTGAACAACCGTGCGTAGCAACCGGCGCATATTCTGGGATGTTTCCTCGCGGATGATGCGGTTCGTGAATACGGGACCCGGTTTATCTTTGATGAGCGTCATGCGTTCCAGGCGCCCGCCATTGAGCATGGCCGCAGTTCCCGATACGAGATGCAGCGGCGTAACGGCGACGCCATGGCCGAACGATATCGTCATCATATTGATTTTTTCCCAGGGATTGGGGCGCTTTGGTGTCGCCCGTTCAGGAATTTCGATGCCCACCGGCTGAAACATATTGAGGCGCGTCAGGAAATCCTGCTGTCGTTCCATCCCCACATCCAGCGCCATTTTCACGGTGCCGATATTTGAGGAATAGGCAAAAATCTCCGGCACCGTCAGCCAACGCGCTTTCGCATGCGTATCATGAATGGTGAAACCACCGAATCGAATAGGCTTGGATGCGTCGTAGCCCCCGTCCATTTTCGTCGTTCCGGAATCAAGCGCCATGGCCGTGGTGAATGTCTTGAAAGTGGAACCCATTTCATAAGTGCCGAGGGACAGGCGATTAAACCGTTGCTCTTTGTCTGCTTCACCCGGATGATGCGGATCGAAGGACGGCTGGCTGGTGTAAGCAAGCACTTCCCCATTCTTCATATCGTAGATCAGGCCGCCGCCAGCATGGGCGCGGAACTCATCGATCGCCTGTTCGACGCGGTCATAAATCAAATGCTGAAGGCGCAGATCAATCGAAAGCTGCAGCGGATCGCCCGTTGGCTCGGCGACGTTCAAGTCGCGATCGAAATATTTTTCGATACCGGCAAGGCCTTGGTTATCGACGCCAACAAATCCCAACACATGCGCCAGCAATTTGCCTTGGGGGTAAACGCGCGCATGCTCGTCCTGAAAATAAAGTCCGGGCACGCCAAGCATGTTTGCTTGATATTGCTCCTTTGGCGTCAGGTTACGCTTGATCCAGACAAAGCGGCCTTTCCGTGTCAGGCGTTTCTCGATCCAGTCCGTGGATAGCGATGGAAAAATGCGGTTCAACTTCACTGCAATGTCGCGCGGCTTTTTGATTTCTTTCGGATCGGCATAGAGCGAACGCGTCGCCAGACTGGTGGCAAGCACCTGCCCGTTACGGTCAACGATATCGCGCCGCGGCAGAATAATCGCCGGACTTTCATCAAGCGTCAGCTTTTCCGCTGAGACGGACTCCGTCGCGTCAGCCGCCACATTTTGTTCGCCGGAGTAGGTTCTCAAGCCTAATTCAACCAGGCGCAGCGAAACCACCGTAAAACCGAGCACGAAGAATAATCCAACGCACATCAGCCGGACACGGCATTGCGTCAATGCGCGTCGGGTAGCCGCCTCCGACACGTCGATCCGGCCATTGCCGGTAATCGTCGTTTTTTTCTTTGTTCTTTTACTCATTGCAGAACCTTAAGCGCATTGAGTTACATGAGCAACGAAAGCGCGGAAACCATGTATTCGCAGCAAACGCCAGTAGAATAAATAATTGCGCGTTAGCGGCCATATCCAGCCTCTTGCACCGGCGAATCCTCGTCTTCGGCGTTCAATGGCTCTAACTTCGCCTTGATCGTCGCATTGGTTGCGAGCTGCTGGCCTGAAACTGGCACGAGGATGAGGTATTTATCGGCAAGCGTTTGCAGGCGCTCAGGCGATGAGAGATGCGCCCACTCCGCACGCAAAACATGAAGCGATTCCTGCTCCTTCAAAAGTTCGGATTGCATGTGGTCTGCATCGGCGCGGATATCGCGGACAGTATATTTCAACTGGTAAAGGCTTAAACCCGCAACCACCAGCCCTATCATCCAGACAATATTTACTTTGCGCATTAACGCCTCCCCGGATGATGAGGAAAAGGCGGCGCACTCGTTCGTTCGCATGCCCGCAGTGTGGCGGAGCGGGCCCGTGGATTCAAGCGAATTTCATCGTCATTCGCAGAAATTCCTTTGGGTGTCAGCAAACGAAAAGTTGGCGCGGTTTTTGCTTCTGCTTCCGGCAAATGACGAGACGCATTTCCGGTTTTTCCGGAACGCTCACGGAAGAAATTTTTGACGATGCGATCTTCCAGTGAATGGAAGACGACAACCACCAGGCGACCACCCGGTTTGAGCAAGCGCTCGGCTGACTCAAGCGCCTTTTCCAGCTGTCGCAATTCATCGTTCACATAAATGCGCAGCGCCTGGAAAGTCCGCGTTGCAGGATCTTTTTTCTCCCGCCTGCCGATTGCATTGGCGACGATGGAAGCAAGCTCTTTCGTCGTGCCGATCGGCTTGGCGTTGCGTGCTTCCACGATCGCGCGCGCAATGCGGCGCGATGCCTTTTCCTCGCCGTAAATAAATAGAATATCGGCAATCTCTTTTTCATCATATTGATTCACCAGATCAGCCGCACTCATACCGGACTGCGACATGCGCATATCGAGCGGGCCGTCGCTCATGAACGAAAAACCGCGCTCTGCCTGATCCAGCTGCATGGAGGATACGCCGATATCGAGGACGATGCCGTCTACTTCCTTCACGCCATGCGCAGCGAGCAGCGCCTCCATCTCGCCGAACGTTCCGGCAAGAAATGTGAAGCGGTCCTTATGCTTCGCCTTCACCTCATCCACAAAAGGGGCGACAGTGGGATCGCGATCAATCGCAATCACATTGCACGTCGCGGCTTCAAGAATACCGCGTGTGTAACCACCAGCGCCAAAGGTGCCGTCAATATACACTTCATCGTTTTTCGGGGAGAGGCAGGCCAGGACGTCAGTCAGCAGAACCGGTTTGTGCGAATCGGCATGCAATGATGTCATGACGGCACACCGTTTCTGGCACGCAGCTTGGCGCGGTTCTCAAGAGCCACCTTACGGGCGTGTTCGGCATATTTAGCGTAGGCCTTAGGCTCCCAAATCTCAAACATGTCGCCTTTGCCGACAAAGACCGCTTCTTCGGTAATGCCTGCATCCTTCAGCAATTCCTCCGGAAGAATGATTCTTCCCTCGCCGTCGAACGGCAGCTGGTCGCTGCCGCCAAGGATGGCGGTGGAAAACGCCTCGTGTTCTTCGGAATAGGGGTCGAGTGAGTTTATCTGATCTTTGAGTTGCTCCATGCGGGTCATGCCGCAGGCTTCGATGCAGGGATTGATAAAGGAATGGCGGACGACGACGCCCTGATAATGCTCGGAAGAAAGAACAGCACGAAAGGTGCTGGGCACGGAGACGCGCCCCTTCTTATCGATCTTCTTGGTAAAACTGGAAAGAAAGAGTCCCACGTATCCCCGCCTCGTTTGGAACCCCTCCCCATTCCGTCTGCTTCCTGAGTTACCGGTTTAGGTGCCTATGGTCGGCTTCCGTTTCCGGGCACCATCCAGAAACAAGAAGCCGGCTATAGGCACCCACCCGATGAATGACGCTAGTGAAGGGAGGGAGCGGGGTCTTCACAACCTCTGCTTGGGAGAAAAAAAGGATGATTTTCGCCCCGCTTCCCTGCCTCTTCGTCCTCCTCCCTCGCCTGGCCAAACCGATGGCTTGGGAAAAACTGGAATAAGTTGGAATCGTTTGGGTTATTTTGGGAGAATAACCATTTCGACTGGGCAGGGTCAAGGAGAAAAATACAAAAAATGAAGCCGTCTGTTTTTCTGATAATAAAAAAGCCGCATTTTTGCGGCTCTGCCTTAAAAAAAGGGGTTATCCCTTTCCGTAGTGGATAACCCCAAGTTGGATTGACCGTATATGTGGCTTAACGCACTTAAAAGCCGCGCGCTTCAGCCATGAGTAATAATAACCTAGTGCTCTTTCGAGCTGTTCGGATTGTCCTCACCCGGAAGCTTGTCCGGATCAAAAGGCTCTAGGCGGGGAAACCCCAAACTTTCCGCATAAATGCGGTTGCCATTTGAATCGTACTTCCAGGGGTGAAAATGAACATTGTCCATATTCAGACTCCTTTAATGAAGTAATCGTACACTTGGCATGCAGTTGTTTAAGACTCCCGTAAGGGAGGCGAACCCTTAACTTCTGCATGGAGGGGACGGGGTAAAGCCTGTTCCCCTCTTACATTTGGCTAGTGCTTGCCTTTGGCATACCTCCCTTGGTTGTTTATAATATTTATCAATCCGAGAATTTCTTCGCGGCGATTTTCTATGTTGCCCTATTTGGGCGCATTTAAGTCATCAGGGGAATGGGCTGCACTAACTGTGCTTCTGATAACTGCCAAATCACACTTGCCCCTAGTGCTTGGCTTCTGCTGAGGTGGCAAACCCGCCTACCTACAAACCGAATAGATAAATTATATCATAAAACGTAAAAAACACAACCCATGATGCAAGAAAATACATTTAATGCAGCAGCTTATCATGTTTTCAAGGCGCGTGATTTTACGTATGGAGTAGTAATTTGTATATAAAATCGTACCAATGAGTGATTTATATCACGCTATTTGTGGTTAAGTGTTGCTTATTAAGCACTACATTTAGATGTGCCAGATGGCCGATAAGCCGGGTTCTGTCGAAGGACGACCATTCATCTAGGATACATATTACTATGTATCTCGTGCTACCGACCCGGATGGCTGGAGCGGAAACTCCTGAGCGAACTCGCGCCATCCCTATTTGGTATTGCTCCCGGTGGGGTTTGCCGTGCCGCATCTGTTACCAGACGCGCGGTGCGCTCTTACCGCACCCTTTCACCCTTACCGCTAACGCGGCGGTTTGCTCTCTGTTGCACTGTCCATGGGTTTGCACCCTCCGGGCGTTACCCGGCACCGTTTTTCCGTGGAGCCCGGACTTTCCTCTCCCGAAGGAGCGGTCGTCTGGCCATCTGGCGGAAGCAAATTAATCGGTTTTGAGTCAGTACGCCAGAATTACATAATGCAGTCTTCGCAAGTGCACAATACGATTTTGCCTAATAATCATGTTAATTCAGAATGTTGCATTGTAACAGAATGTTCACGAAAATCTGTCATTCTAAGTGCTATATCAAGCTCCGCACTAACCCATAAAAAAGAAGAATAAAAATGGACAATATAACCTTTCAAAATCACGCAAAGCATTTCGTTTCCAACCTGAAAAATTTAGGAATGCACATCGACCAGGATGCACATGGCCAAACACTGGCGGATGATCTGGAACCTTTGGGTAAAATCATTGCACGCCTAGAAGAGAAAATTAATGCGCAGACAACGATTGCATGGCGCGATGCGGTTGAAGCAGAGCGTAGTGCTATCGAAAAAATTGTTACTGATGCCGAGAAAGACGGTCGCAAAGGGAACTATTTAAAAGAAATCGCAGCGTATTTTGGAGAAGTGCAAAAACCTACTGACCATGAAGCGTTTGTACAGAATCTTGTTAGGCTTCAGGCCCATTCAGGATCAGATAAACTTACACCTGTTATTGATGATTTAAAAGATTTGGCATCAAATTTAACGCATGTAGTTCAGGGATGGAATGAAGTAGTCGGGAAACATTACGAAGTAATCAGAAATGCAGCAAAATCTGCCAAAGAAGCTGGTGTTAATGAGCCGTACCCTGATGAAGTGCTAACTGCCATCAAAGGCCCATTCAATTTTTCACGTGATGCCAGGCATTTTGCCAATGTAGGGATTTTTGCTGACTGGCTGAACAATTGGGAGGGTTCTATCCTCCAAGGAAAAACCTCTCAAATGGACGAAGTGTTTTGTGCTCTCAAAGAGGTTCCCTCTGGCGATGTTGATGCTTTACGCGCTGAATCGGCTAAATCAGGTTATAAAGTCTTGGCAGCATTAAACGTTGCCGAGAGAGTATTACGAGCGCACCAGTCTGAAGATGAGGAAACCAGACCATTGCTTGGTTTTATTCCAGAAATGCGCAGCTACCTGAAAGATATCGGTGTTGTTGAAAATGAACGCACGCAATTTTGTGTGAATCTGTGCGATCTCAAAGAATTTCTGAAGCACAAACATTTGAATGTTAATGCGCAAGAACTCTCAAAACCGATTATTGAACTGGAAAACATACTCCATACCGGTGATGACGCCGCTTGGCACGAAACAGTACAAAAAAGCGGAAATGATGTTTTGGCTACGTTAGACGCGGTTGAAAAAGGCGGTGTACGTCTTCCACCTTATGCCAAAGAGATAAAAAATTATCTTAAAAGCCATGGCGTAACGGAAGATAAAGAATTACGCCGCGGTTAATAGCCGCTGCAATTTCTCGTCGCATTCGGCATCCCATATTCCATCAAGTTTCGCTGGCCTGAAATGCCGCTGGAAAGCGATGATGGTTTTTTCCGTTAGCTCGTCCATGGCACCCGTCACCGGCAGGTAATAACCATACGCACCGAGTTTTTTTTGAATTGCGGAAACATCCCATTGTTTCTCATTCCCGGCTCCCTGTCCCCCGACTTCCGGCCACAAACCGACTCCCTGTTCCGCCAGCCACTTCCAGTCGAACAGCTCGCCCGGATCTTCCTTGCGCAGCGGTGCGATGTCGGAATGCGCAACAACATTACGCGGCGGGATTGCGTGACGCGATAAAATATCCTGGCATAGCGCCGCGACCGCATCCATCTGCGCTGCCGGAAAAGGCCGGTAGCCCCATTCATGTCCCGGGTTTTGTATCTCGATGCCGATCGACACATCATTCAGGTTGTCGCGGCCACGCCAGTGGCTCACACCCGCATGCCAGGCGCGTTTATCTTCCGGCACCATCGCATAGATTTCCCCCGTCTCACTCACCAGGTAATGGCAGGAAACACGCCCCGCCTCTTTGGAAAGTTTATCCAAAGCATCTTCCAGCGAACGCATACCGGTATAATGCAGAACCAGAATGGAAACGGCTTCATCCGGTCGATCATTAAAGCAGGGTGATGGTAAATGCCGCATTAGCAACCCTCAAGGAAAAATTGCATTTTCCAATGTCCGCCTACTTTAGCGAAAAAAGCGCGCCAGGTGGAAAACTGATAGAGCTTTGTTTGCTTTACGTACCCTTTTATTCCATCGAAGGTAGTAACGCCCTGCCAGCCTTCGGAGCTGACACTGCGAAGCGTGACGACTTCATATGGCTTCATATCGCGCAGCCCATGAGCGGTGTAGCGCGGCTTGCGCTGAAGCATGGTTTTTTCGGTGATGATGCCCGTAGTTAAAATGTCTTCCACCGGCGGATTATGCTCAAAATAGTAAGGTATCGAAACGCCCGCTTCTGTTTTGGATGACCCTAGTTTCAGGATATCGTTCATCTTATCCCAGAATAATTCCCCGGTCAGCTCAATCTTGCCATTCTTGTCCAGACCTAAAAATATAATGCAGTTTTCCTTACCGGTTTCCTCAAAGCTGCATTTAAAATGCTCATCCATCATGGCGATAATTGCTTTATGATCGCGCTTGTGAACCGCTTCTTGCAGAGTTTTACGAAAAGCGGTGAATGATGGGTCTTTAGCTGCCTCATCTTCAAACGGAAAGACTATTTCCTGCAGCGCGCTGGTCTCGGCAGGCTTTACTGTCTCTGCCATGACAGGCCATGCAAAATATACTAAATAGAGAAAAAAGGCAGCAGCGTAATGATGGGCAAAACTATTCATCCGGATCATTTTTCTAATATACCTTCTTGCGGCCTGCGGAAAATAATAATCGCCACGCCTGCCATCGTAAAGGCGCCGCCGATAAGAAACTGCGTTGTCAGTGGCGTATGAAAGAACCACTGTGAAGCAAGAATTCCGAAAACCGGCACCAATAGTGAGTACGGTGTGACCTGGCTCACCGGAAAGCGCCCCAGCAGATAATACCACATGCCATATGCTACAATGGTTGAAAACAGGACGGTATATGCCATTCCCAGCCATACCTGCGTCGAAGCAGATTGAATCGCTTCGATTTGCCCGTGCTCAAAAATCATCGAGAGCAGCGCCAATTGCGGAAATGCAAACAGTGACAATCGAGAGAGCAATGCCATGATATGCACCTGCCCTATCCGCTTCATCTGGATGTTAGCGACGGCCCAGGCGAAAGCTGCCAGGCAGCTGACCATAAAAGGCCAGAATTGGTTGGCGATGCTCGGCGTGCCGACGATGATAACAATCCCGACAAAGGCAACAAGCATCCCGAGCGCGCGCCATCTGCCGATCATATCCTTGAAAAAGATGGTGCCGAGCAAGCAGGAAAACGGCACGCCAAGCTGGGTCGCGATCACGGCATTGGGCAGCGCAACGCCCCAATAAATCGCGGCAAACATAAGGGAAAAATGTGTAACCCCAAGCAGCGTCGACAGCAAAAAAATTTGCTTTAAGGGCACGGTTGGCTTTGGGGCGAATGGCCATAAGAGAATCGCGGTAATGATAAACCGTACTGCCAGCAAGGTCAGTGGCGGCAGCGTCTGCAGCGTAATTTTTGCTGCGACGAAATTACCGCCCCATAGCGCCGCCACTAAGATAGCAAGAACGATGTGAAAAGGTGACATATCAAGTCAACTTAAATCATATCTCGTTTGCTTTTGGCCAGCACTCGCTACAGACTTCGCATAAAACATTATAATTTTTTCATTTCCACGCTTTAAAAGCCCCTTATGGAACTAGCAAACAAGATCAATCTCCGTGCCCTTGCCTGCCTTCTTTTCGCCCTTATTTACTACTTCCTCTATAATGCAGGCGGCCAGGATGCGGTCGACCACAACGTGCAGCATATCGCCTATGAATTTATGAAAGTGGGGCTGCTTTGGGCGTTATTTCTACTCATAAGCGCTCATATTGTGCCACTGGTGATTTTTCTTCCCGTGGTTTTCATTACGGGGGCTGTCTGCCGGTACGCAAAGACTACCTACAACGCGGTTATCGATTCATACACCGTACCTTTATTCTTCGGTACTAATCTGCGGGAAGCCGGTGAATTTTTGAGTCTCAAGGGGTTTTTGATGATCGGCATCGCCCTCTTCTTCTCCTTCGCTTTTATTGTCATTGCTAAAAAATTTTTCGCAAAGCGCAAGGAAGACTCGAAGCTGACTTTCATTACGCTTTTGATAACCTTATTTGCTTTGCAAGCGGGACATGGATTTACCTATGGCACCGCGCCCTATAATTTCTTTTACGCAAGCGGCGAATATTTCCTGAACCGCTGGCAGGTTATCCACACAACACGCCTGGATATTTCCACTATGCCAGCAACGCTGGCTAACGAAAACGACGATCTTACGATTATTTTTGTTATGGGTGAATCGGCGCGGGGTGATCATTTCGGGCTTAATGGTTATGCCAGGCAGACGACGCCGCTTTTAAGCAAGGAAATGCATCTCATCAGTTTTCCGCATGTCACTTCATGTGAAGTACTGACGCGCTATTCTGTTCCCTGCATCATCACGCGCGCCACAGCGAAAGACCCGTTCGCGGCCAGCACGGAAACCTCCTTTATTACAATTTTCAAGAAGCTTGGATTTCCCGCAGTGTGGCTTAATGGCCAACTTATGATGAGCCTGCTCGCCGATGTAAATATTATGGAGCATTCGCGGTTAAGCAATGAATACCTGACCGATCTCAATATGCGTTACGATGGGGATGCTTTACCCTTTGTGCAGACCATGTTGACCAAATACCCAAAAAAGCTTTTCTTCGTCGTCCATTCGATCGGCAGCCATTGGGTATATACGAACCGCTATCCGGCGGCATTCCGGAAATGGACGCCTGTATGTAAAGAGTACTCGACTTCAATCACCGGCAGCACCCAAATCACGCAGATGAAGCGCTGCCCACATAATGCGCTGGTTAATAGTTACGATAACTCGATTCTTTATACAGACGATTTTTTGCATAAAACAATCAGCCTGGTAAAACATCGCAACGCGCTGGTCATTTACACATCGGATCACGGTGAATCTCTAGGTGAAAACGGCCATTTCCTCCATGGCCAGGAAGCGGATCGCTGGATTCCCGAACAGCGTAATGTACCGCTGATGTTTTGGGCATCGGATATTTTTATTAAAAAAAATCCGGAACGGTACAAGGCGTTAATCGCTAATAGCCGTAAGCCTGCGTCTCATGACAATCTTTTTCACAGCACGCTTGATTGTGCAGGCATCGATAGCAGCGTCATCGATAAGTCCCTCAGCCTCTGCCGCATATCTAAAAAGTAATCTTCGTTCTGAGAGTTTTCATTTGTTTGCTCGCCAGGCAGCCGAGGCGAGCCGCGCGGAGTGTACAACTAGTACATGAGCACGGCGAGGCCGAAGGATAACAACGCGAGCGATCAAACAGGAAACTCTCAAAAAAAAGGCCTGGGATAGTACCCAGGCCCAAGTTGCTCGGCAAGCAATCGTGAGGCGGCATATGCCGCCTGTATTCAGTGTTTGACCTCTTTGATACCGGTGAGGCGTCGGTAAGCGGCATTCACTTCGGCAGCTTTGGCCGTAAAAAGGAGATGCAGGAATTGCGTTTTGCCGATAGCGCCCCAGCGATCAGGGTGTATGGTGCGCATACGGTCGCGATAGGCTTCCTGAATCTGCTTCAACGTCGCGTTCGGCTCAATCTTCAGAAGTGCGTAGGCGTCCCCGGTGCTGGGGCCGTCAAGTTCATTGATCATCATGGAAACAGTCTGGACGTTATATCCGAATACGTCACCCGCCATGACAAGGAAATTGAACGACGCTTCGCTCAGCGGCGTATCAATCATGGAAAAGCGTACCAGACGCTTCATCGTTTGCGCAATAATTTCTTCGCCGTTATCTTCAAGTGTCTTCAGTTGCCGTGCATATTGCAGTGCGGGCGCCTTATCATTGGCAGCCGCATCAAAGAGGCTGACCATTTTTTCTTTCGAGACGCCGCTGATCGAAAAAATCGTGGCATAGGCTTTACGCTTTTTCGGCGTGATGCTGCCATCGCTCTGCGCAAGTTTGGCAGCAAGTGCGGCGAGCGCATAGCAGACGATAGTGCGGCGCACTTCGACATCGCTTTCGCGGATCGATGCATCCAGATAATTCTGAAACTGATTGGCGGAACCATATGGGCTGGACAGCAAATGACGCCAGTCAAAAAGAGGCCTGTAGGTTTCGTAGATATCCTGCGTGAACTGTTCGAACCAGAAACCTAATTTCTGGATTCTATTCTGCGTCGGTACTATATCTTGCAATCTTCTGCTTGCTTCCATACGGCTTCAGACTATGTGTCCACCTGTTATGACCTACAATATATAGTGCGTTATCTTACCTGACAACGATATAATGTAGTTAAGTGAAAAAAATATGCATATGACAACATCACCTTCTTCACTTTCAAATCTTACTTGCAAAAACGATGCCGTGGAAATCCGCGACTACGTTGATTCTGATCGCGATGCGTTCGAACGATTCAATCGCGCATGGCTCGAAAAATATTTTTCTGTCGAGCCGATCGATGCCGGCATGTTTGCCGATCCGAGAAAAACCATTCTCGATAAAGGCGGCAAAATTTTTGTCGCGTGCATTGATAATATTCCTGTCGGCGTGTGTGCACTTAAAACAAAAGATGAAAACGCATACGAACTTTCGAAAATGGGAGTAGATTCTGCACAAAAAGGAAAAGGCATTGCAAAATTATTGACCCAGCAAGCAATCAGCGTCGCACGTGCCGAAAAGAAAAATCAGATAATCATTTATTCGAATCGTATCCTGGAAAACGCGTTACGTATCTACCGTGACTGCGGCTTTGTTGAAATTCCGTTGACCGATGAAGACAAAAAACTTTATGCGCGCGGCGATATCAAGTTGGAATTGGTGCTTTAGCGTTGCTAACTGCGCCCTTTGTTCTCTGCAGGAAGATGGTTAGGTAGTTGTGGAGCAATCATTTCATGAGGCGATGGATGACGCGCATGCTCAATGTGTTTCATCACATCCCTTGCCGCTGCATCAACTTTTTCTTGCAAAACTTCCCGGGATTCATGTTCTGCGGTAATAATTGGATCGTGCGGATCGTGTTGAAGCGCATTTTTCTTCAGGGCGTTACAGATATCTTCACCGTCCGGCATCTGAATAAATTGAGGCAACTCTTCGGATATGGCGTGCGGCAGCCGTATAAAGTCACGCTGGTCGCCTTCATCCAGGAAAACGCGCCTCATGAGCGGATTCTGTCGCACACGGTCCAATAGCCATAAATCACCGTAAAAAGATTCTATCTGAGTAGAATCAGTCCCGAAAATATCTTCAAACGACTTTTCTCTCAGATCCCCAAGTTTACACTCCTTGCCCCAGAGCGACGTCTTGAATTTCTGCACGCCAGTAGCATATTCTTCTTTCTGTTCTGGTGTGGCATCTGAAATTCCGTAATCAGTCATTTTCAGTAAACCATCTACATTTGTCAGCATCGCATCAGCTATTTCGCGGCCGGTTGCAGTATCATCACCATTGGGATTGAACCCTTTCACCATCTCTTTGTAATCTTCCAATGAATTTGACGATAATTTATACGGGTGAACAACGGCGACGATTCGCTGTTTAATATCTTTAATGTCATCCGCGTATAATAGACGGTTCTCAGGACTGAATTTCGCATCTATATTTGTAAAAAACATTTGCAGTAACTCACTGCGTTTTACATCCGGCGCATTAAGATCGAGTTGGTTTATTTCATCCATCAATTGCGACATGTCCCCTCCCTAATGTCACATTTTTTTATTAGCTGATCGTCGCTTGCGCTCCCTGCTCTTTTGCAGCGGCTTTCGCTGATTCGCGATCACTGAAACTTATTTTTGGCCTATTGGCGGCAGGATGAGCGTCACCAAGATAGCTGAAATCATGCGCGATCTTGCCAGGTTTCTGCATGCCCGCTTCCGGCATCTTTTCCCCTAGTATACCTGGAATGGAATGAATGATTGTTCCCGGATCGACGGTGGTGACAACGTTGCTGACGATACCGGCGGCAGGGCCGATAGCAGGCCCTTCCTTATCGTTCAGGATGCGCTGTGGCACACCTTTGCCGGTTTCAATCGCGTGAATCAGTTCAAGGTCTTCATACTCGCGCACCATGCGTGCTTTGCCCTGGCTCATTCCCGACAGCACGCCTTTAATGCCGCCTAAAGCTGCCGCCCCCCAGGATGCAGTCATTACCGCAGTATGTGCTATAGGATTTTTTACAGCATCCGGTATAAAGCCACTACCCAGGTACCAACTCGCTATACCTGCAACAGCCAATCCCAAAAGCTTCCACAGGAACATCCCTGAAAGCCCGTTTTCCACTGCATCGCGGTTGAACATCGTCGGCTTGCCGTAAAGCTTGCCCTCTTTATTTTCGCGCTCGACACGTGCGCTGCCGATTTTCTGCCCAATCCAACCTGCGCCGAACGACAGCGCCAGGCCTAATCCCACCATGACAACGCCAGGAAGCACGAACGTGCTGGTAGCTGCTGCGGCGGCAGCGCCGGCTGCGGCAGTCCCTGCCGTGCCAATCACGCCGCCGGTGTAAAGCCCGACATACGCGAGCGAACCCAGCATACTGCCGACGTGCGATTCCCATGTCGCTGCGTTCGGATCTTGTTTCTGGAAGACACGGTAACTCTTTCCGCCGATCCCGTTTTCTTCAACAACGGGAGGCAGCTCGGCTTTTTGCGGTGCAGGTGCGTTTTGCGGGGTCTCAGCCATAATATCCTAAATTACAGCTTTATTTTAGCAGGTTCGCGCGCGAGGAATGTGAAGGTTTCGTGAAAATTAGGGAAAGTTCAGGCTGTAAATCAACGCCTTAAACAGAACCCATCAAGCGATAGAGCCAGCCCGCAACCAGCAAGCCGCCTGCGCATAAGATAGCCAGCAGGATCGGTAGATCCATATGCCAAGCCGTCGGGTGATAGAGTAATTCGGGCAACATCGGGGCGGAAATTAGGACATCTGACCTAAAAAGTCGATGATGCAGGTCACATTAACCGATTCCTAACCAATTACTGTGAATAATCACCCATACGCAAAACCATAGGTTGAACAATTTATGATTACTCCCTGGAAATCCAATCGCCAACCTTCTGACAAGAAAGCTTTTGTTGAAGTTGACGGCAAAAAAGTAGAACTGCCTGTCTATAGCGGCACGGAAGGGCCTGATGTCATGGATATCAGCAAACTTTATAAAGAGACGGGACTGTTTACGTACGACCCGGGTTTTTTATCGACCGCATCCTGTGAGTCCAAAATTACATTTATCGACGGCGATGTCGGCATCCTTCGCTACCGCGGCTACGATATCGATGACCTCGCTGAGAATTGCGACTACCTGACCACCTGCTACCTGCTGCTTTACGGAGAGCTTCCGACAGCGGAGCAAAAATCGAAATTCGATCGTCAGATCACGCTGCACACCATGGTGCACGAGCAGCTGCATTTCCTTTTCCGCGGCTTCCCGCGCCGTTCGCATCCGATGGCCGTTATGGTCGGCGCCTGCTCGTCGCTCTCCGCGTTCTATCACGATTCGCTGGACATCAACGATGCAAAGCAGCGTGAGCTTTCCGCGCTCCGCATGATCGCGAAGATGCCGACGCTTGCAGCGATGGTGTATAAATATTCCATCGGCCAGCCGTTCATCTATCCGGATAACGAGCTCGGTTTTGCTGAGAACTTCCTCTATATGATGTTCTCGACGCCGTGCGAAAAATACAAAGTGAACCCTGTCTGTGCCCGCGCGATGGAAAAACTTTTCATCCTGCACGCCGACCACGAGCAGAATGCCTCCACCTCCACGGTGCGCCTCGCCGCCTCCTCCGGCGCTAATCCATTTGCTTGCGTTGGCGCAGGCATTGCCTCGCTGTGGGGACCGTCGCATGGCGGCGCTAACGAGGCCGTGATCAACATGCTGAAAGAAATCGGCAGCGTTGAGCGTATTCCGGAATTCATCAAGCGCGCGAAAGATAAAAACGATTCGTTCCGTCTGATGGGCTTCGGCCACCGCGTTTATAAGAATTATGATCCGCGCGCGAAAGTGCTGCGTGAAGCATGCAAAGAAGTTTTGGATGAGCTGGGTATCAAGGATGAACCGCTCCTCAATATTGCGATGGAACTTGAACGCATTGCACTGGAAGATGAATATTTCGTCGAGCGCAAACTCTATCCGAATGTCGATTTCTATTCCGGCATTATTTACCGCGCGCTCGGCATTCCGACGTCGCTGTTCACTGTATTGTTTGCCATCGGCCGCAGTGCCGGCTGGGTGTCGCAGTGGATGGAAATGATGGAAGATCCTGATTTCCGCATCGGCCGCCCACGCCAGATCTATACCGGCGCACCGGCTCGCAAGATTACCCCTGCCAAGGCAAAACGCTCGGCTTAGGGAAATGAATTTCTCCTTCGCTGAGATGGAGGAGAAATGGCTCTATTTTAGAGCATCGCAGCGTAAGCGTACATTTAAGTACGTGCGCAGCGAAGCGCAGAAAAT
Organism: Rickettsiales bacterium; assembly: GCA_046348685.1. GTDB lineage: Bacteria > Pseudomonadota > Alphaproteobacteria > Rickettsiales > UBA998 > JAXMDT01. The sequence goes on along the minus strand of JAXMDT010000001.1, from coordinate 98,040 downwards.
GAGTCATTTATACCCATCTCAGTAGAAGGAATCACCGAATTCCCGCCTTATTAGGTTGGGAATAAAGCAATGTTCTATCATTGCTTTCTCCATGGTTGCTCTGCCTCCCGCCTCTTGGCGGGAGGCCTTTTTTTCAAAGTATTTGCAGCAGGTTTGTGATATACTATGCCAATGAAACGCACTCATGGTTTTACGCTGCTCGAACTGAGCATCACCATCACGATTATCGCTCTTCTTGTTGGCGGCGTTTTTACTGGGGCCAACCTGATTAAGCAGGCCGAGCTTCGCAGTGTTATTTCTGATAGTCAAAAATACAAAGTAGCGCTTCGGGAGTTTCAGAATAAATACGATGCTATCCCTGGCGATATGGTGAACGCCGTTAGCATATGGGGCGCCGCGGCAGGTACGACTGCGGACGGCTATAATGCAACTTGCGCCGCATTGACCACTGCGTCAACCGGTACCCTGACCTGCAATGGCGACGGCAATAATACGATCGACTCAAATTATGAAATGCCGCGCGCCTGGCAACACCTGGCCCTTGCGAATATGATATCCGGCAGCTACACGGGCGTGACATACTCCAGCGCGTCCAATCGCGATATGCAGGCCGGTATCAATTGTCCCGCCTCCAAAATGTCTGGTGTTGGCTTCAGTTTGTGGACAATACCGAAAATGAGCGGTAGCACATGGATGTTTGATGGTAATTATGGCCATACCTTTGCCGTCGGCGCGGATTCAGGTTATGAAACCATAACGCCTGTTTTTACTACTGAGGAAATGCAGGAAATCGACTCTAAACTAGATGACGGGAAACCTGGCACGGGCTATGTGCGCGTTCGTTCCACAGGTGCTTCAGGTCAGCCTAACTGTTCGGATGGCGTATCGTCCAATCCTGGTGCCGCTACTTACCAGGTGGACTACGAAGGACCTGCCTGCGCGTTTTATCTTTCTGAAGAAAAGTAGCTGGCTTACTAGCGAATGACCTGCCGGTCAGCCGGAACTCCCGTCCCGATCACCGTGCCGCCTGAAGACCATGCTTCGCCGGGCTTAAAGCTGTACATATTAAGCAGCCTGCCCTGAACATTGTTCAAACGGTTTCCTGTGAATGTCACTTTGCGAACATTTTTAACCAGTAAAACCGTTGCCGTTTTTATAACGTCATTGAACGTATTATTGACGATCACCATTTCACCCGATGTACGGTTTGGGTAGCGCGTCGTATTCGGCTCCTGCCCGGGTTCTATGCAGTTTCTTCCGCATTTGTTGAAAGTATTTCCTGATACATACGTGTATGCCACATTAGCTTTGGCTGAGATGGAGTGATTGAACAATGTGCCAAATGTATTTTTTTGAATATCGACCACGCCCGCATCATAGATACGGATACCGTAATCCATGCTTGCGATCGGCGTTCCATTTGAGAGCGTTCCGCAAACACCTGCTTCATGGACATGACATCCGCTTGAGTTAGCCATAAAGTTGTTCAGGTGGATTTTGATTTGATCGCTACCGGAGCCGCCCTGATTAATAAGTATGCCGGAGCTTGTTTGTTCAATGAAGTTTGAGCAGCGTATGGCTACATTCCTGGATGAGGTAACCGTGATTCCCACGCCGCCGCCTCGCACCGTAAAACCTTCCAGCGTGAGATTGCTTGCACCATTTACGTCGCTGTTTCCGAGATTGCATTTCCCCGGTTGTGCGCATTTAATTGTGCCGCCGCCAAAGCTGCCGGATAACGCCATTCGTCCGTAAGAGCCGGGCGGAAGAACAGCCGCTTTGCCGGTCTTCGCCATCGTGATCGCACTGGCAATGCTGGATGTGTTTGCCGTTGCGCTCGTGCATTCTGCGGGAGGCGGCGGTGGATTAGCCGGTGAACCGCCTCCTATAATCACATTACTATCGGAACCTTGTCCTGGCGGTGTAAACGGAGGATGCGCCGGCGGATTCGGCGTAATAATACAAATACCGCTGCGCGGATGATAGGCGCAGAATTTCTGTAGATAATTATCATTGGTTGGATCGAGCGTATCCACCTGCACATTGCTGTGCGATTTGTCCTGATTGGCAAATGTAATAACAGGGAGGGCTAGTGAAAATGTAATCGTAAGAAAAAAAAGCCTAAAACGCTTATTCATATCAACCATGTTACCCTGCTGATCCTAATATAGCATAAAAATGGCAATTTAACTAAATTTATGTTAAGATAATGAAGATGAGTTGCCGACGCTCTTTGCACGGGAGTACAGGGATAACGCAGAATGACCTTTAAAAATAATGTGAAGGCAATACAATCTGCCATATACGTTCTCACTATAATATGGACTTCTTCTGCCATTGCCGCCGAAGGCGTACCAAGCATCTTCAAGGAAGAACGTTGCTTCGGCGAGACCGTTCCCATCAAGAAGCCGGGGCCCGTAACGTTTCCGCCCTATCCTGATCCTGGCCCTATACCCAGCCCTGTCGTCATTGATTGTTCGGAAACACCTGGGCCTTTTTCCTGTCCGGCATATCGCAACCAGATTTTTTATAATCCGTTCAACAAAGATTCGATCTATCATATTCCCCTTGCCTGCGGCCTTCGTTATGCGGGGGATAACGATGCGACAACGCGCGCCTGGAAAGCCAATTCCTTTGGTAATTTTAAAATCGGCTGCACGGACTCTCCGGTTAGCACCCGTGACTTTTGCGATGAGAACGGCCACCCTATTTTCATTGCGCCTCCGGGGACGCCGACGGAAGTTGTCCAGAAATTCGGGCCAGGAAACGGCCTGCCGGTCACCCTGCGCATTCCCGCAGATGCAAAAATTCACCTTGACCGTGGCGGCGGTAAAGATGCTACCGCATCCATCTTTTATCCGGATACAAATCAGGTTCATGTGCTTTATGGTTACAGCTATGAAGCGAGCGGCCCCAGTGCGGAACGCTACCTGAATTATAGTGGCATAGGCACCGGGCACCCTAACAGCCCGGGCGATCCGGATGTCGGCACGCCTGCCTCCGGCGTTGGCAACTGGCTCGGCATACTGCGCGGCCATGAAGTGCATGCGACTGGCCATGATTTCAACCATCGCTTTAAGATAGCCGTTGTCCGTAAAGACAATCAGGGTCCGGCGCATATTCTTGGCCGGGGATTTCATTTACCTGCCAACGGTACCGATGGCGGGATTACAGCATCTGAGAACCTGGGGCCCTTTAATTACGGCGACATCGTTGCATTGCCTCCGAATATCGATGTAGACAGCCTGCCGCTGAGTGAGCCGGGAAAACGCTTTGCCCGCGCCATGCAGCAATATGGAGTTATTCTTGCAGATGGCGGTCCGAACGGCATACGCGGCGATCAGTCGCTAGAGCTTGCGGCGCGCGATCTGATGCAGCGCGATTTCCGTCTGATCTGGGATATGATGCGCCGAGTGGAAGATTTTACGAGCAATGAAGATTTTAACGAGGCGGTCCGGAATGGTAAGATTGGGCCGGGTCTGCCGATGGGACCAAACTGCGCGTTCAATGCACCTTAACAAAAGGACGGCGTATGAAGATCGATAAGAACATTCTATTTAAGCTTTTGCCACTGATCGCTTTGGGCGTGCCACAATTTGCCGCCGCAGCGAGTAGTAGCGTTAGAGTCGATTCGCTCGATCCTATCAATCGCTCTTATCTTGAATCTTTCTGCTCTTATCATCCCGGCAGCGGATTATGCTTCTTTACGCCAAACCCTCCTGTGCGACATATTTATACGCCTCCCGATGGAGATGGCGGCGGTTCGGGGCCTATCGGTGATGGTCCTGCACCAGTGCCTGTCGCCGTACCACCGGTAGACTGTCGAATTCCAAGTCCTCCCGTTTTCACCGCTTCAAGCTGTTCCATGAAGAGCAACTTGTTTTTGAATCCTTTTACTGCGGACAGTGCGCAGCATCGTCCTATCGGTTGCGGCGCGATTTATGCCGACAGCAATCATCCCGCCACGCGTAATTGGCTTTCGGCTGGAAACGGGATTGGTTTCAACGTAGGAGCACCGTTCGGCGTAAGCGTCTTTGCAGTCAGCGATGCCGATGCGCCGAAAACCGTGAATGCGAAAGCAGGTTGTCCCTCCAACAATCTTCCTGCGTCAATTCCATTTCCTGCGGGAGGCATTATTACGCGAACCAACGACGAGCGCTGCGGCGACGGCATGGTGGCGATCATCAATCAATCGAGGGGTCAAGGCGATCAGCTGCGCGGCTATAACTGGAACGACGGCGCTCCTACTGCTCAAAACCATTATGCATGGGATATTCGCGGTCTCGGCCACGGCAGGCCTGGGGGTGGCAGAGTGGGCTCCAGCGCTTCCGGTGTCGCTGCTATTTTCGGCATTCTACGCGGAGCTGAAATCAACACAGCAGGCGTGCCCATTCAGCATGCGCTTCAAATATCGCTGCCTTGGGGTAAATCAGGCCCATGCCCCGCCATGCTTGCGCCGCGCTTTATGTCTCCTGCAGTCAGCATGGATGGCAACGCGGGCAGATATGGCGTCGGTCAGATTCCGTATGGTGCGCTGCTGGCATTGCCGCCTGCCTCCAGGGGCGGGCCTAATCTTGATAGCCTGGGCCTTTCGGAACCAGGCAAGCGTTTAGCGCGTGCCTTGCAGGAATATGGCGCTTATGCGGTTGACAGCACGAACTGCCCTAATATTCGGACTGACCAATACGTTGCCAACACGGATGCGCTAAAAGCCGATATGAGAAGGATTTATCCTTACATGCGCATGGTGTTGAACAGCACATGGGTGCCGGGCCAGCCTAGCGTCGGCGGCGGGACTCCGTTGGCGCCCAACTGCGCCTTCGATGCGCGTTGACGCAGGATGTGAAAGATGGTTACGAAAATAAATTATTTTAGCTTCATTTTTTTGTTACCCTCCTCGGTATTAGCAGCAAATGAAAGTGTAAAAGTGGATACGGCACAAAATTTCACTGGAATAATCCAAGCGGCGGCGATTTTCAGTTTAAAAAGGCATACCCTATCGCGTCACGCAGCGCGTTAAGGTCAACACGCCTGGACAGCCTGACGGCGAAGATCAGATATGGGTGAACGGGGTCGAAGTATTTAACAAGCGGGATATAACGTTCCGCGGCAAGGTCGATTCGTCAGTAGCCCGCGTTTCCATGCTCAAATACCATTCTTATTTTGGCGGCAAAAATTTCGACGATACGCCAAGCTACGATAGCTATGTCGATTATTGCTGGATGTATGTGATGTCCTGCGTGCCGGATTTCACCAAACCGCCGGGAACATGCCGGAAATAATCAAAGGCATCTGCCGCAGTGCTTGGCTTGTTTGGATAGCATGCCTAGCTCGCGATTCCTCTCCTCGGTATTTACTGTCACCGTGGCATGTGGATCATTGTCGCTCACTATATCCTTGGCCACCGCATCCACTAATTTGGCAAAAGCAGGGTCTTTTAATGCGGTTAGCGTTGACTGGTTGAAGCTATTATGAAATTTGGCCGTCACACCTGTTGGATGGATGTGATCGTTACCTTCATATTCTCTGAAATATTCCATGCCCGCAGCGAGGGCCTTTGCGCCGATTTGCATATTTGATGCACTTTTATCATTCGCTCCTAAAGCGGTTTGCAGTTCAGGAGAGCCATGCTTTTTAATTTCCGCCCCAACTCGCTGAGCTGCCGCGGCCAGCTCAGGATGTTTAAAGTCCCCATTTTTGAATATGTATCCGTCGATGCGCTGCATATCTACCTTACGTCCTTCTGCCGATCTAGGCGCATCGAACGTAAAAGACGTCTCTTTGCCAAGTAATGGAAGTTCTTGATACTCCAACATCGCTTTAAGCATATCGGGGCTTAGAGCGGGACTTTTTGGTTCAGTCATAAATCACCTTTATGTCGTGCTACATGTGGATGATAATCTTGGCCTGTTTTTAGTAAGGCATACTTATTATACCCTGAAATTATGACGGTTTTGTGAAACCGGAGCTAACCTCTAAAAAAGCAAAACGCAGGCACTTGTCCTGCGTTCCACTTGGGAAGTTTCTCACAATTTTTCCCTTATTATTCGCCAAGAAGACGGAGGATATTGCCCTGCAGCCGGTTGCTCTGCACCAGCGTCGCGATACCCTGCTTGTTCTTGACCTGCAGGTTCGCGTTGTTGGTGGATTCTGCCGCAAAATCCGTATCCTGGAGAACGGAGCGCGCCGCTTCCTGGTTGAGGATCGAGGTATCCAGATACGACTGGGTGTATTCCAGCGAGTTCTGGTATGCCCCTACATTCGCGCGTTGGCTGGTCACATAATCCTGCGCGGAGCGCACCGAAAGCGACGCATCCGCTGCCGCGCTGGCGGACAGTAGATTGACGTTCTTACCGCCGAACAGCGTTTTGGTGCTGAGATCGCCGATGGAGATATTGACTGTGTCGTCGGAATTCTCACCGGTCTGGAACACGGCACCCTGGCCGCCCGGCACGCCGAGATTGGTCTTGAGATCTTTCTCGAAGTTGGCCGCACCTTGCTGGGTATTGAGGTTGATCGCCGTGTTACCGTTGGTGAATGTAACTGTTTTATTCGGATCGTTTACCGACGTCAGCGTGATGGATTCTTTCGCGCCGATCTGCGTGCCGAGGCCTCCGCCGGTGCGATACGTTTCCCCATTGATCTTGATTTCCACGCTCGCGTTACCGCCAATGCCGGACGAGACCTTCACATCGGACGCACGCAGGTTGTTGAAATCCGTGCCCTGAATCGACAGCGACGCGCCGACCAGCTGGCCGGACGTGCCGAAATTTTCGATCTCACGGTTTTGAGAGAAATTAAGTCCCGAGAACGCCGCATTGAGGCGATCGGCAAAACTGTTCGCGCCTGCTTGATCGGCAACCGACTGACCCTGGTTTCCTTGCAGGGTCACATCGAAGTAGCCGCCGTCTTGCGACGAGAAACGCACGCGGGTATTTCCGTTTGGCGTGGTATCGGTGATCTGCGCCGTATAGGTTTCACCGCCGACGGTGACGGACGCCGTCACATTATCAGCGCCGTTGAAGTTCGCCGTAAAGCCTTGGATATTTCCGGTGAAAGCTGCATTCGTCACGCCGGTGACATCGACGCCGCCCGTTGTACCATTATTGAGCGTGCCGGTGCTGAGCGAGCCGCCAGCCGTACCGAGCGCGACAGTCAGCGGCGTTGCGCCGTTGACGGCGGTCGGATTGCCAACCGTGTTATTGCTGATTTGAAGGGTATTGCCATTGACCGTCGCATTCAACTGGCGCACGCCGTAATCATCGGCACCGGTATAGTTATTGATAGCGTTCGCTGCATTGCCCAGCGTTTCCTCCAGCGTTGAACCGATCTGGATCTGATTTGCCGAAGCAGGGGCGCCATTGACGAAGGTAAACACGGTATTGCCGCCTTCCCCGTTCGCGATGCTGATTGTGTTACCCGCCTGAATATCGGACGAGGTGTTAAAGATCGCCTGCGTGCTAGCCGCAGTGCCGGTTCCGGAGGTAAGCAGCGAATTATTGATCGAGCCGCTGACTTTCGTATCGCCAGCCGCCAACCCTGCGTCGCTGCCACCGTCGAGCGAGAAAACGCCCGCGCCGGTCAGCGCATTGCCATAGACGAAAAAATTTGCGCCAGAGGTCGAACCGGCTTGATCGATCGTAAATTGATTGCCTTTCGATCCGCCTACTTCCGCGTCGATCTTCAGGACGTTATTGCCGCCCCGCGAAAAATTATAGCCGGTAAAGCGGGCATCATTGTTAAGTGAATTAGTCAGATTATCGAGCGTCTGCGTCACCGTGCCGCCGCGATTGAAATCGACCCCTTCCGTCAACGTGACGCCGTTTAAGCGCAAGGTCTGGCCTGCGCCGATATTGCTGACAAATCCCAAAGAGCCGCTTGCTTTGGCCGCCACAGTATCATTCGTGGAAAGTCCGGTCGAAGTATTGAGCGAGCCGTTGAGCAGGTTCACGCTATTGAAGTTCGTATTACCCGACAGGCGGTCGATTTCGCTCTTCAGGTTCTGGAACTCTGTATCGAGACCTTTTGCGGCCCGATGCGGAAAGCTTTGCCGCTATTGGCTTGTACGGCGAGCGCGTTCATGCTGATCGAGCATGCTTTGAATCTGGTTCATGCCGCCGTCCGCTACCTGCAGCATGGACGAGGCTTGTGAAATATTAAGTGATGCGGTGCGCAGTGAGGTCACATTGGTTTGCAGACCCGTTGCGACGGATAAAGCGGCGATGTCGGTCGATGCTTGCGTCAGGCGGTTGCCGGAAGCAAGAGCCGAAATCGAAGACGATAGTGAACGTCCGTTGACGCCGAGCAATGCAAGGACTTGTGCAGACATTGCTGTTGAATTAACGCGCATGATAAAACTCCCCCGAGCTTTGTTAATGCCGCATCCCGGTTAGCCGGCTGCAGCGTGTTATTTTTGGATAGTGCGCTCCGCGCTTAAGAGAAGCCGACCTACATAATCAGCATGATTAAAATTATCATAACAGATTTAAGGACAGATTAATAATTGATCACGTTTTAATTAATTTTCGTGTGTTTAAGTACAGTTAATAACCATAAATAACAATCGTTTATAATTTTTTGTATACACAGCTACTTTCTTAATTAAGAAAAAGAGGCATTAATTTTGCTTCTTTATCTATGGCTGTTCCCCCGAGCAGCCCAGGTTAGGACCATTGTAATGTGCCGGTATGGAATACCGGCCATTACAGTGGATGTTTCGCACTAAACTTCCACACGCTGGCGGGTGGCAGGTTGCGCCAGACCGTATCGATGCGCGTCTCGTTCAGCCCATTTGCCCGCAACTCTTCTTTCGGTATCGGCGAGCCACGGCGATACGTGAACTGCATCATGAAGGCGCCGCTTTTCAGCACCACACCGATCTCGGCGATGATCTTATGACAGACTTCATCCGGCAGCGATAGCAGCGGCAGGCTGGAAACGATGGCGTTCACCTGCTCGATTTTTTGCTCGGCCAGAATCTCATTTAAGCGCTGCGCGTCTGCATGCAGGATTTTCAATTCGGGAAAGCGTGCACGTAGTACATCACACAGGCGGCTGTTGCGCTCGATAATCAGCAGCCGCTTCGGATCGATTCCGAAATGAAGCAGCATCTCGGTCATAGCGCCAGTTCCGGCGCCCAGCTCCACAACCCAGCCTTTCGCGTGCGGGTCGATCTGGCTGGCGATCACGCGCGCCAGCACGCGGCTAGAGGGTACGACCGCTCCCGTTTTGCGCGGCGAACGCAGCCAGGTATGAATGAAGAGGGACTGATCCCGGAACCAGCGGCGCATATGACGTGGATCCGGCAATGTGTTCGTGCGAACAGGCATAGTATCCCTAAAGTTTAATCTTCCTGAAAAGATCCATCAGTTCCTGATGGTCCGCTACCCGATGATGAAAGCCGAATCCCTTATACCGGTTCCCGTCCACCAGTTCATTATAATAAAAGATCGCCGTCAAGCCCAGCCCTTCCGCCGTTTCCAGGTCGATATGCGAGTCGCCGATAAACCAGACGCTGGCATCCGGCTTCAGGTGCGTTTGCTCCAGCGCCTTGTGAATCGGATCGGGGAATGGCTTATCCCGCGCGGCATCGCCCGAGCCGACCAGCACATTAAAGTATTTGCCCCAGCCGAGATGCTCGACTTCGGCACGTAAATTATCACTACGTTTATTGCTGACGATGCCGCGATAGATCGGCAGGTCCTTGATCACTTCCAGCATTTCTACCGTGCCGGCGAGCGGCTTCAGCCATTCGATATTATATTTGCGGTAATTCGCCATGTAGCGCTCACCCGCTTCCTGCCATTTGTCACCAAACAAATCCGGAAAGGCATCGCGCATCGAACGGGCGACGCGCTCCTTCACCTCGTCCATTGTCCACGGCGTCATCTTATATTCCGTCATCGTGTCATGCAGCGCGCGGTGAATGATCGGCCACGTATCGACCAGCGTATTATCCCAGTCAAAAAGCAGGGCTTTGGGTTTGGCTAGTTCCATGTTTTTCCTGTCTGTTCAGTGACGTGCTCCTGATAGAGCGCACCGATTTTCTTAGTGATATCGCCCGGTTTGCCAGTGCCGATCTTTTTACCGTCGATCGTCGCCACGGGCAGCACATTGCTGGTCGCGCTGGTGACGAACACCTCATCGGCGGCAAATAATTCCTCTTTGGTGAACAGCCTCTCCTCAATGCGGATTTGGTGCTTCGCCGCGATCTCCAGCAGCACCTGGCGGCGTACGCCGTTTAGAATATGATAATCCTGAGGGTGTGTGATCAATACGCCGTTTTTCACAATATAGGCGTTAGAATGCGAGGCTTCGGTGACATAGTCCTTTTCGTTGACCAGGATCGCCTCGCGTGCGCCTTTCTGCACCGCTTCTTCTTTTGCCAGCGCATTCGGCAGCAGGGAAATCGATTTCACATCGCAGCGACCCCAGCGTATATCGGGATAGGTGATCACCGGCACGCCGTTTTCCACCTCCGCTTTACTTGGCTGCTTGATGCGCATGACCGACATGGTCAGTACCGGCTTCGCGTTCTTGGGGAATGGATGGTTACGCGGCGCCACGCCGCGCGTGATCTGCATATAGATATAGCCATCCTTATAATTATTGCGCGCAATCAGCTCGCGAATCACCAGCTTCAATGCCGCTTCGGGCATCGGCTCGGCGATTCGGAGGCTATCGAGAGATTGTTTCAGCCGCTTTAAATGCAGCGCTTCATCCAGCATCGTGCGGTTGAAAAACACAATCACTTCATAAATGCCGTCAGCGAACTGATAGCCGCGGTCTTCCATCGCCACTTCAGCGAGGCGATGCGGGACATAGCGGCCATTCACATATGCGATACGGGACATCGGCTTGGATTATGCGGTTCTGAGATATTTCGTCAACTTATTACCGGTGCATAAACCATTTGACCGTTTTTTCGAGCCCGTCATCGTAAGAATAAGGCGGCACCCAGTCTAATAGTGTGCGTATTTTTCGGTCATCCACCTGCAAAGAGCCCGAAAGCTTTCGGATTTCTATGCCTTTTCCAAATTTTTTGGCAACGCGGTAAAGCGTTTCTACAGGAAATGGAACCAGCCAGCACTTCTTCCCTGCATTGCGCGCGATATCCTTAAGGATTTTAGCTGTGGACAGATGAATGCCGTCACGAATGACGAATGTTTCATTGGCAGCATCGGGGTGCTGCATGCAGGTTTCAATGCCACTGACCAAATTTTCGACGAAAATAATATCGCGGGCGTTTTTTACGGATTTCAACGGAATAGGCAGGCCGCAGGTGGCAAGCTGCATCAGGCGGTAAAAATTGGCTTTCACGCCTGGCCCGTAAACCAGCGGCGGCCTAAGGACGACTTTTTCCATTGTGCCTTTCGTATCCCATAGCGCCTCCTCGCCGTGTAATTTCGACAATGCATAAAGCGAAGTCGGTTTGGTCGGATCGGCTTCATTAAACGGCTGGTTTGATGCCGTTTCATCGCCATGCACTCCGATTGAGCTGAGATGCACGAAACGCTTTATACCGGCAATCACCGCTTGCTCGGCAAGATTTTTCACACCCTCCACATTGATCCGGTGAAAAACAATGGTCGGATTTTCGATACCCTCGCGCAGCACATGCGCCCGCCCCGCGAGATGCACAACGGTATCGCAACCGTCAAGCGCTGCGTTCCAGTCCGTCTGCCCGTCAATGGTGCCGATGCTGATTTCATCTGGATTGCGGGCATGGCGCACGGCTTTGCGCACTTCCCATCCATTTTTTGCAAGTATCGGGCAAAGATGCGTGCCGATAAAGCCGGTAGCTCCGGTGACTAGTACGCGTCCTACCACCACTTCACTCCCCATTTTGAAAAATACGTCACCATCGAGTGCAGCATCACCCACATCAGGGATAGTTTTTTATGCGAACCGCGCGCCCAGCGATGCGTGATAACACCGTCCGGGCAATACATCGTGCGACCTAATTCCCTCGCCCGCTTGGTAATATCGGCATCCTCAAGATACATAAAAAAACGCTCATCGAAACCGCCGATACGATCCAGCACTGATTTCCGGAACAACAGAAAACAGCCGGAGAGAAATTCCACCTCGCACGGCGCTTCGTAGCCGGTATCGAGCATCATATAATGTTCCATACGCCGCTTGAAGAACGGCTTTTCCGCCAGGAACGAAGGCAAAAACCGGCGAATCAACAAATCATAGACCGTAGGCGCGCGTTTATTCAGCGGCTGAAGCACCCCATCCTCATACAGCACCTTCGGCCCGACGACCGCCACATCCGGATTTGCTTGCAGATAGGCTATGAGCGCTTCCAGGCAGCCCGGATGGATACGCACGTCGGGGTTCAGGATCAGATAAAATTCGCATTCCGGTGCTTTCAGCATGCCGATATTATGCCCATAGCCAAACCCGCCATTTCGCGGCGCTTCTATAATCGTCGCGCGCGCATCTACCACCGCTTTGAGCTTTTCGAGATAGTCGCTGCCGGAAGCATTATCGACAATGCTTAGTGCGACATCGAGCGACGTTGCAAAAAAGGAATCCACCGCGCGCACCACATCTTCTATAGGGCTATGGTACGTCACAATCGTCGCGGCAATCCTGTGCATGGTTTTTTGTAGGATATTCCTTACCTTTGGCAAAGAAAAATGTCATCCCGGCGAAGGCCGGGATCTAAGTCTTAAAATGCAGGCGTTTTCTTGTAATCCGCAAAGCTGGTCAATGCCTGGTCACGCCCGGAAATCTGCGGGTTTTTGATCGGCCACGGGATATTCAGGTCCGGATCATCGAAGCGGATACCGCCCTCGCCCTGACTATTATAAAGCCCCGTGCATTTATAAAGCATGTCCACCGGCTCCTCGCCCAGCACGCAGAAACCATGGGCAAAACCGGCAGGCATCCAGAAGAGAATCCCGTTCTCGCCTGTCAGCTCGACGCCGAAATGCTGACCGAAGGTTTTTGATTTGGGGCGGATATCCACCGCCACGTCCCACACGCGCCCACGCGTCACGCCGACCAGTTTTCCTTGCGGTGGCGTATTCTGGTAATGCAGCCCGCGCAGAATGCCGCCCGATGAACGCGAATGGTTATCCTGCACGAAGGTTTCTGTGAAACCCAGTTCGGCGAATTTGCCGGTATGATACCGCTCAACGAAAAAACCCCGCGCATCACCGAATACATCCAGTTCAATGATTTTAAGGCCTGCCAGTGGTCCGTCCGAGATTTTCATAGTTTCCTTATTGTCGCCCCGGCGAAGGCCGGGGTCCACGAATTAAGTAGATACCAGCCTACGTCGGTATGACATTCTTAGATAACTCTAGCGCCGCTTTCAATCCTTCTTCCCATTGGGGCAGTTCGATGCCGAGATTGCGCTTGGCCTTGGAGCAGTCCATGCGGGAATTCTGAGGGCGTTTCGCCGGTGTCGGATAGGCGCTGGAGGGAATCGGTAGCACGCGTTCGACTTTCAATTCCATCTTTTTTGCTTTTGCCTCGCGGAAAATCGCTTCGGCAAACCCATGCCAGCTCGTCTCACCCCGATTGCAGAGATGATAGATGCCCGACATTCCTCCCCCCGCTTGCGGGGGGAGGTTAGGAGGGGGGAATGCAGCAGCATTTTTTCCCCCACCCTGACCCTCCCCCGTAAACGGGAGAGGGAATTTATCCAAAGTCTTCAAAAGCGCTTCCGCCAGATGCGGCGCATAGGTCGGCGCGCCGACTTGGTCGCTCACGACGCGCAGTTCCTCGCGCTCTTTGCCGAGGCGCAGCATGGTTACCAGGAAATTCGGGCCTACACTGTCGAACACCCACGAGGTGCGGAAAATAAAATACTTGCCGCCGACCTTCTCGATTTTCTCTTCCCCTGCCCGCTTGGTACGCCCATACGCATTCTGCGGCGCGGTTTTATCGTCTTCCGTCCAGGGTTTCGTGCCTTCGCCGTCAAACACATAATCGGTGGAAATATGCACGAACGGGATATCCAATTCTTTCGCTGCTTCAGCCATTGCTGCCGGGGATTGCGCATTTATTGCGTAGGCGAGCGCTTCTTCCTCTTCCGCTTTATCGACTTTTGTATAAGCGGCTGCATTGATAATCGCTGAAGGTTTTAATTTTAGGATAAATTCTTTCAGCGTTTCGGGCTTTGATAAATCTGCCTGCTCGCGCCCCGCGAAATGATTGCCTTCCGGCAGCAGCGCCTGCAACGCGCGGCCAACTTGCCCATGTTTTCCAAAAACGAGGATATTTTTCATAATTCTTTTCGTCATTCCAGCGAAAGCTGGAATCCAGCTATCGCATTACGTTTTTTTTCCGAAGCCAACGGTCAACTTACTTTATTTATTGTCTAATAACAAAGAACCAGATTCCAGCTTTCGCTGGAATGACGGCTAATCTCGTGCTACCCCGCGCAAATATTCCGCGTACTCATTCTTTCCAAAGCTCTCAGCAAGTGCAAGCAACTGCTCTTTGGTGATGAAGCCCTGGCGGTAGGCGATTTCCTGGATGCACGAGACTTTTTGCCCCTGGCGCGATTCGATGGTCTGCACAAACTGCGCCGCCGTCAGCAGCGAATCGAATGTGCCGGTATCCAGCCATGCCACTCCGCGCCCGATCTGCTCCACGGAAAGATCGCCGCGCTCGAGATAGGCTTTATTCACATCGGTGATTTCCAGCTCGCCGCGCGCCGAGGGTTTCAGGTCTTTGGCAATCTGCACGACATCCTTGTCATAGAAATAAAGGCCGGTGACCGCCCAGTTGGATTTCGGCTGTTTTGGCTTTTCCTCGATCGAAAGCGCCTTGCCGGTTTTATCGAATGCGACGACGCCGTAACGCTCCGGGTCTTTGACGTGGTATGCAAATACTTTCGCGCCGGTTTTCAGATTTTGCGCCACATCGAAGACGCGCTCCGGCAGCGAGTGGCCATAGAAAATATTATCGCCAAGAATCAGGCATACCGGGCTGCCATCGATAAATTTTTCCCCTATGATGAAGGCCTGCGCAATGCCTTCCGGTTTCGGCTGCTCCGCGTAGCTCAGCGAAACACCAAGCTCTTTTCCATCGCCAAGCAGGTTGCGGATCATCGGCACATCACGCGGCGTCGAGATAATCAGGATGTCCTTGATGCCCGCCTGCATGAGAATCGACAGTGGGTAATAGACCATCGGCTTGTCGTACACCGGCAGTATCTGCTTGCTGATTGAAGTCGTCAGCGGCGAAAGACGCGTGCCCGAACCGCCGGCAAGGACGATGCCCTTCATTACGCTACCTTCTTTTTGCCGAGCACGGCTTCACACCACTCGGTATTATCTAGATACCATTTCACGGTCGCTTCCATGCCGGTCTCGAACGTATGTGCGCGCTTGAATCCAAGCACTTCTTTTGCTTTACTATCATCGATCGCGTAGCGGAAATCATGGCCGAGGCGGTCTTTCACGAAGGAAATAAGCTCTTTGTAGGAAGTACCTTTGGCGCGCGGCACCATGTTGTCGAGCAAGCTGCAAATAGTGTTGACGACATCGATATTGGATTTCTCCGCCTCGCCCCCGAACGCATAGGTTTCTCCAGGCTGGCCACGCGTCAGCGCCAGGTAAATTCCATTGCTGTGATCTTCCACATGAATCCAGTCGCGCACGTTGCGGCCATCCCCATACACCGGCAATTTTTCTCCCTTCAGCGCATTGGTGATCATCAGCGGAATTAGTTTTTCCGGATATTGGCGCGGTCCATAATTATTCGAGCAATTGGTGACGATCACCGGCAAGCCATACGTTTTATGCCAGGCGCGGCAGAGCAGGTCGGCTCCCGCTTTCGACGCGGAATATGGGGAATTCGGCCTCATCGGGGAATTTTCGGTGAAATGCCCTGTCTCACCGAGTGAGCCGTAAACCTCATCGGTCGAGACGTGCAGGAAACGGAATTTAAGCCGCTCTTTTTCGGTTAAAGAGGTTATGTAATTGCGTGCCGCTTCCAGCATCGTGTAGCAGCCGACGATATTAGTTTCGATGAAATCGGCCGGGCGCTCGATCGAATTATCGACATGCGATTCCGCTGCGAAGTCTACGACGGCGCCTATTTCATATTGTTTCAGAAGGCGCGATACCAATGAGCCATCGGTAATGCTGCCGACAACCAGTTCCACGTTTTCCGCGCCTTTGTTCTTCGGAATCCAGTTCAGGTTCTCGCGGTGGCCAGCATAGCTCATAATATCCAGCACGATAACGCGGTGGCCTTTTTCCGCCATCTGCGCGACGAAGGTGGAGCCGATAAAGCCGGCGCCGCCGGTAACGAGTAGGTTTGGGAGAGTGCTCATGAACGCTTTTCCTGTTATTTCGCCTGCGATTAACTACCAACCTTCGGCATGGATTGCAATAATTTAGAGCGGAATAGCAAAGGATATGCGTTGCAAAGGCTGCCGTTCGGCACCCTGGGAGACGATAGAAGTTTTTGGCGTCACCCCATGCTGCGATGCGCCCGCGGCGATACTCGCACTCGCACCGGCGATACCAACGCCGCAGGCAAGGAGATGCGATACAACAAGTGAACTGGCAGCGCCGATGCCGCCAGCCATAACGCCTTCTTTACCGAGCTTGCCAATCGTATCGATGACAGGCTGTGTATAGTCGCGATAATAGACAGGATCATCATGCCAGGAATTGCCTGCAAGAATAGAAAGATAATCAATACCCATGCTGATGGCGGGAAGAATGGCGGGTAACGCAATCAGTGCGGTTGTCGCGATGGTCAGAGCTTTGACAGTGCCGCTCCAGGTAATCCATCCGGCTTGTGGAACGGCTTCTTTTAACCAGTTGGCAATTTTCAGCCCACCAAGCGCGGTGATACCAGCAGCGACAGCATTTAAAATGCCGCCCTTGGCAAGCGTATCTCCAATGAAAGGAATATAGGATACGGCGTGGGATGCGGCCCCAGCAAGACCTGTGGGAGCGCCGCCACCGCAGTGCGCAAACGCGATTTCCTGTTCAAGATTTCCGCCGTTTAGGTTCATTCCAAAGCCTAAGCCAGGCAAGACAAACGGCGTTACGGCAATGGCGGTGGCAAGAACGCCCGATCCGATCAGTGTATAATGCAGTGCATGATTTTGCATATACGAAGGAGTAGCGGCTTAATGTTACAGCATCGTGAAGGCGAAAAAATTACAACGCCTTGAAATCAATGGGAATTCTAAATTCCAGAAGCTTCCCTCCAGGATAGGCGGCGGGAACGGCAGGCACCGGGCTTGCTTCCTGCATGGCAAGCAGTACGGCACTATCGAGTAAGCTGTAACCGGAGCTCTGCTCGATACGTTTGGAAAGCACGTTACCGGCGCGGTCGATGCGAATACGCAGGAGCACCCTTCCCTGCATGCCACTGGCGTAGGCTTGCTGCGGATAGGTTTTATGTTTTTCGATCCACGCGGAGAGCAACTGTTCATAACGTGCCACCGCTTCGGCGCGCGCATCACGTGTATTACCGTAAATGGTGCCAACGCCACTATGCGTGCTCTGGCGCATCGGCGTCGGCTGGACACGCGCCACCAGCTTTTGCGGCTGCGGCGGCTTTGGCGATGGAGGCGCTTTGGTCGCTTCTGCTTTGATGATTTCTTTTGCTTCGGGCTGCTGGATCGGCTTTGGTGCTTCCGGTTTTGCCATTGGCGGTGTGACTGGCGTTGCCGCTGCCGGCACAATCGGCGCCAGCGCAGTGGCATTCAACTCATCCTTTTCCTCATCATCCTCCGCCCCTCCAAGGCGCAGCATCAGCGTCTTTACCGGAATGGAAACCGGCTCCCCGATTTCGATGAAGCTCAGGCCGAGCAGCAGCACGAGATGAAACGACAATGCCATAACAAGCATCAGGAAAAACGGCGGCGTCGCATACCGATCATCCGTCCGTAACGCCACATTTTGTAAGTATTCCAGATAACGCATATAAATATCGGTTAAAGGTTCAGGGTTTAAGGTTCAAGAATTATTTCCTTTTCCTGAAACCCAACACTTTTGAGCCTAAACTCATTTACTACATCTCCTGCGTAGCCAGGATGACGGTCTTTCCTCCCGCCTGCTCGATCAGTTTCATCGCATCGATCAACTCTTCTGCTTTCATGCGCGAATCCGCTTTCACCGTGATTTCAGCGTTTGGTTTATCTTTCATATAGTTCGCCACCCATTCTTTCAGCTCGTTACCGTCAGCGAGTAATTCATCATTGACGACGATTTCTTCGTACCGGCCGAGCGAGATGACGATTTGTCCCTGATCTTTCTTCGCCGTCGTTTCCGCAACCGGCAGATCGACCGGCAGCACTTCTATCGCTTTTACCGATCCGGCCAGCATAAAGAAAATAAGCAGCACCAGCATCACGTCGATGATGGAGATCACGTTGACGCTGCGGGGCTTCCTGGCTTTGCGTTCGAAGTCAATCATGGCGCTAAAAACTCATCCACTTCATTTTGCGGCGAATACTCCGTGCCATCGGGCGACACGGTAATCGGAGTGACATCGCGCGCTTCGATCAGATGGTCCACGGCAACGGATTTTCCTCCGGCGATATCGATCGTATCCATGATCGTTACCAGCCGCTGGACACTTACCATGTCGCCGCATTTGACAAGTATTTTCTGATTCGGCTTTTGCTTGAATAACGTTCGGAGATTCTCCTCCAGCTGTACGAGCGGCACGGGTTTACCATCCAGCCGCACTTCGCCGTTATTCGCAATATCGAGAAAAGTTGTCACGTTTTTTGCGGCTTTGGGCGGCGGCGCGCCATTACCAGGCAGGCTTAAATCCATATATTGAATGCGCACAAAACTGGTCGTCAGCATGAAGAAGATGACCAGCATCAGGATAACATCCACCAGCGAGGTAAGATTCAATCCCTGTACGGAGCGTCTGCGGCGTTCGAAATGGATCATTGTCAGGTTACAGGTTTCAGGTTTCGGGTTCCGGCTACAGGATTTAGATTTACTTCTTGCTGAAACCTAACACCTGACACCTGAAACCTTTTATCGGTAGCTCGGGCTCAGCAAACGCAGCGTTGTGCTGGTTTGCGGCGTCGAGCGCATCTGCTCGATCGCTTTCGCCTGCGCATCCTGCAGCTCGCGGATTTTGGTTTCGCGCTCGATCATGTCGCGTTTTTCCTGCTCCTTCTCGTTGCGGATGAATTCATCTTCCAATGCAAGAATCTGAATCGTCACGTCGCGCATGCGGCTGCGTACTTTCTCGATTAAGCCGTCGATGATGTAATAGGCAGCCACCGCCGGAATCGCCACTAGAAGTCCCGCCGCCGTCGTCACCAGCGCTTCCCAGATACCGTCCGCGAGCGTTGATGGATCGACGCGTGAACCTGCCGCGGCAAGACGGGAAAACGCCGTCACCATCCCCATCACCGTACCGAGCAGGCCAAGCAGCGGCGCGGTGGTCGCCGTCATCTCCAGGCCGCGCATATGCGATTCCAGCTTGCCGATTTCCGCTGAACCGACGCGGCTGATTTCGGATTCGCGGCTCTTGCTGGACATATGGCGATTGAGCACGCAGGCGATCGAGATGCGCATGATATGCGCCACCGGCCCTTTTACGGGCTTGAGCATTTCCTCGGCGGCGGTGTATTCGCCTTTCTTGACGCGGGTCATCACCGGTTCGATAAAATGCTGCTGAAGTGCGGCAGACGCATAAAACTGAAAAACCTTATAAAAAATCACCGCCAGCATGTAGATCGACAGCAGCAGGAGGATCGGCATCACCAGACCACCCTTAAAGAACAGGGATACAATATCCATTACGTCTCCTTGGTTGACGTTAACCATAAAAGACCCATGCTGCCGATGCAATATTTATGATTAAGGGTGTGGATAAGTTATAGATCAGCAGTTAAAGCATAAAATCGCTCGTGTTCAAATCGCCGAACTGATCAACCCTGATATTCATATCGGCTGTGCCGTTGCCATCAGCATCAACCTGTACCTGCATGTAATCCGTATGCGAATCATGCGTATCGTATTTGGTATATCGTATCTCTTTCTCACCCGTGCCGCTGAACGCGCTTTCACCAATAAAGCTATCCAGGTGCAGAGATTTAAAATCAAACTTATCTTCACCGGAATCAAAGGTGACGATGATATCGCGGTTAGATGCGAGGCTATCAGTTATAGATTTATATAAATAAGTGTCTGCCCCAAAACCCCCGTCCAAAGTGTCTTTACCACTTCCGCTCTCTATAATGTCATCCCCATCATTGCCATAAATCTTATCATTCCCATCACCGCCACTGATTGTATCATTTCCTAAACCACCAGCCATAGTGGCCTTGCCTGCACCGCTATAGCTCAATGTATCGTTATCATTCCCACCATCTAGGGAGTTATCACCGTTACTAAAAACGCGGATAATGTCATTACCATCGCCACCATACATCACATAAGACCCATTTTCACCACGCATGGTATCGTTTCCGGCATCACCATACATTTTAGCGCTATCGTAATTGCTGATGTAGTCATTACCATCGCCTCCGTTGAGGTCATTATAACCACCTGAATCTACGATTCGATCATTACCCTCATCTCCATAAATCGTCGTTTCCCGCGTTTTCGTAAAGGAAATCGTCATCGTTGCCACCGTAAAGCTTATCCTGATCATCGCCGCCATAAATTGTATCGGCTACTTTTACCCCCCAGCGAGGGAATCATTACGGCGGTATTACCAAGCATGTAGTCATCGCCACTTCACCGCCATCGATTTGGTTGGCATTGGCATTGCCGGTCAGATTATCACCGAAAGATGAGCTCATAATACTATTAATATGCAACAACGTGTCTGTTCCCCGCTTCGTCGCGCCGAGTAAAAAGATTGACCGCACCAGCATTACCGTCGGCGAATGAAGCAGTTGCCATGCCGTTACCACCATTGAGGCTGTCACCGCCTTCAACTCGTTCAAAGTATTGTTACCATTTGCACTGCGCAAACTGTTCGCCCCGCATCACCATACAGCATACTCCCAGCCATGATTATCGGCATAAAGATAATCATTTCCTTCACCTCCGTGCGCTATATCTCCATCATCTCCAGAATAAATCGTATCGTTATTGGCTTCACCATAAAGCGTATCCTTACCCGCCCCTCCTCCTAAAAATATAATCATCGCCATCACCGCCATAAGCTATGTCATCATGGCTATTACTGTATACAGTGTCGCGTTGTCATATTGCCATAAAGTGTGTCATTGCCTTCTCCTCCATAAAGAGTATCTAGGCCATTGCCGCCATATACCTCATCAGAGGAACCATCACCAAAAACTTGATCGTCCCCATCATCGCCGCTGATAGTATCATTGTTGGAACTGCCATGGAGAAGATCGTTCCCAGCGCCGCCATATACTTTATCGTTTTGATCACCGCTATTTATTGTATCGTTACCAAGCTCCCCATATATTGTATCTTCACCATTCCCACCAATCATGGAATCGTTGCCAGCCCCACCTTCAAGGCTGTTATTATTACTGGTACCAATAATTGTATCGTCAAAGCCTGAACCGATAACGTTACTGATTTTCAAAAGTGAATCTGTGCCTTGACCAATGGCATGCCTGTTGGAAAGATCGACTGCCACGCCTCCCCCAAGCGCATAAGATACAGTGTTAATACCTCCACCACCATCTAGACTATCATTTCCTTCACCCCCATCGAGCATATCGTCGCCGGCGTTACCGAACAGGGTGTCGTTACCGCTATCACCGAACAGAACATCATTATTGCTGCCGCCGCTTAATCTATCATTACCATAATCGCCATGCAGCGTATCTTGGCCACTTCCTCCGCTAAAAGTATCGTTGTAAATAGTTCCAGGATAACTGATGTTGACCATGATTGCATCTCCTCCATGTGGCTGGTTTGAGCACAGGATGATGCAAAAAGGAAGCCAACTGAGCCTATTGCAGATGGTGGTGCAGCTATAGGAAGCTAATTTTTTTCCGGCAGCTTGCGGGCTTCATCCACCAGCAGGATGGGAATGCCGTCGCGGATGGGATAGGCAAGCCCCGCTTTTTCGCTGATCAGTTCCTGAGCCGCCTCGTCATAAATCAACATGCTTTTGGTGACCGGACAGGCCAATATATCGAGCAGGGTTTTATCAAGGGTTGGTTTTTCAAGCATTTCCGCCTCTTTCCATAGTCATAACGAAAGACTTGCAAAAAGAAAAGACGGGTTTTATAGTCCCGGCTCGTTTTACCTGACGTAGGCGGCACGCTAGCGTACTGAGGAAATGCGAAGTTAGCGAGAACCGGCGCGGAGCGTACATAAAGTACGTGAGCACCGGAAGCGAAGATAACGAGCATTTACGCGTACGATAGTAGTGCCGAAATTGAGCGGGCGTAGCTCAGGGGTAGAGCGCAACCTTGCCAAGGTTGATGTCGAGAGTTCGAATCTCTTCGCCCGCTCCATTATTCCTTGGAGTCGTTATTTTCCAGTAAGCTGTTGATACCACTAGCCTTCCTTTTTCAGGACGGGTACACACGGTAGGTACACAATGGCATTACGGACTATGCTACAAAGACATCCTAAAACTAGCGTTTATTATTTCCGAAAACGTATCCCGAAAGAACTCGTTTCGGTGATCGGAAAATCAGAATTCAAAAAGTCCCTCGATACGAAGGATCGCAAGGTAGCAGACAAGCGCGTCGTCGCGGTTGAGCATGAATTTAACCAACTACTCGAACGCGAGCGGAAAAATGGTTTAATCCCGGCAAGTGAAAAAAAGCACGTAAAGCAGCGCTTGGAACATCTGCCCTTTTATTACAAGGAAGTTAAGCTTGAGTGCTTGCGATCTCTAAGCCCGCGTACTCGAAAGCCTACGTTGCTGTCAGTGTAAAGGTTTCATAGGAACTGCTTAGATCATAAAGAGCACCGAAATAATCTCCTAAAAGTACATTGGCAGAGTAGAAATCCGTCGCCGCCGAAAATCCAGGTGATGAAGGCAAAGCAAGTCCATTAAACATAGTAGCATCTGAATCTAAAAGATAGAAGTTCATAAAAATAAGCGGTTGCCCAAATAACGTACCCTCATTTGAGATAGAAACTTCGTACACGTCTTGAGGTTCGTTTAATCCCTGATCATGTACTCCAATAGTCGCATTGCTAAAGGTAGTAG
Organism: Rickettsiales bacterium; assembly: GCA_046348685.1. Lineage (GTDB taxonomy): Bacteria > Pseudomonadota > Alphaproteobacteria > Rickettsiales > UBA998 > JAXMDT01. Next base: position 74,916 of record JAXMDT010000001.1, on the reverse strand, counting down.
TTTCATTATCAATGGATAATGTGCCATGAACCGGAGCGTATAATTCGATGACTGAAGGGTTATGTCCAGGCGTACCAATCAGTCCTACGTCGAATGTATATTCCATCATAAGTACGGCATTGCTGCGCCCACCTATGGCCGTTGCATCAATCGTTGTTGTGAAAGTAAAGGTTTGTTCTTCACTTTCCCCAGGAATAGTTATTCCAAGCTTGGTTTGGCCTTCAGCAAAATCTTTAATACGGATCGTGTCAGTGCCGTTATGCAATAACATATCGGAACCATCTTTGGTGAATTGGTAGCCTCCTAGCGACCAACCGCCACCATCAATCGTTTCTGCTTCACCGGAAAGCAGTGAGTTGCCAAGTTTAATTACTCCAAGACCGTCGCTATCATAAACAACATCGTTTCCATTTAAACCGGGAGGTAAATTGAAAATGAAGCGATCATACCCCAGATCCCCGTATAGCTCATCGTTACCAGCGCCACCTATAAGAGTATCATTTTCTCCCCCGCCGAATATGCTATCGTTTTCAGCGCCTCCCCTTAGGATATCATTACCGGCTCCACCAAAGATACTGTCTTTACCAGTGCCACCTCGAATGCTATCATCTCCGCCGTATCCGAATAAATTATTATTTCCTCTGTTATCTGAGATGAGATCAGCGTTTTCCGATCCAACGATGAAATCATTATTTGCAGTACCATAGTAACCAACTGGAATGCCACTACCCCGATCTTCCGGTGTCGCAATAATATGGAAATCACCGTAATCAGGAATATGGCTGATATCATTTTTTAAGATTAAAACTTTTGATTCGTTATCAGAATTTGTAAATGAGCGAGTGGCATACGGCGCGTTTTCTGGAAGTGAGATTACATCATGGAGTGTTATTCCGTTGTGAATAACTTTATTGCTGTCGAGTATCTGCGCCCGAACTTCTTCTGCTGTACCGTATGCAAAATCAGCATAGAAACCAACAGCACCGGGTAGAGCATCACTGTTTTGGAAATAATTCACAAAATCCGCTCGAGGATCAGCGAGCATTTTACGAAACACAAACTGTACGAAATCGACGCAGACATTTGAATCTAAGGGCGACACATTATATTTAAAATCATCAAATCGAGGATGATTGGGTTTACCTAAAATTTTTTCGTAAAGGGTAATTGCATCCGCCGCTCGGTTATACTCAGTTTCGTTGACTTCAATCGTATAAGACGCGACATTTAATCCGGTTTGCGAGCGGTCAGTTTCATCTTTAAGAGTGTTATTTGATTGAAAGCCCGTTTCTCTATCTCTTGAGCCGCCTGTAAGCTTTAACCAAGCATGTCCTGTAACAGTGCCGCCATAACCTAAAACTACAAGGTCGGTGAGCGAGGTCTCAATATTATCATCCATATAGACAGTGAATGTATAGACCATACTATGCTCCTAATGATTAGTAATTGAACCCGTATTTATTAGCTAAGTTTAGCCATGCATTGAACAGATCAGCATGTAACCAAAACAAATTCGGAATAATGATAGCGATTATAAAATATAGACTATTTCCCAGATTTTTCTGAAAGTACTTATGAGGATGAATAAGCATACTGACATTAAGCCATGCGGAGAAGCAATGAAGAGCTGCGATAATGAACCAACCAAGGATATAGAGTATTGTCGCTTTGAAGCTTAATGCAAAAAGAGCAAAAAAGATGGTAAATGCACACGCAATTAAAGCTTCAATATTTAGTAACCCTAGTGCAAAGCGGCGCATAATGAACCGTTAGATTGAGTTCAGATTCAATAGGCTTATAAGATTTAAAGAAAAACTCAAGGGTAGATTGCAGATATTTGCATAAGGAATGATTGTAATGCCCTTTGCAATTCTTTGCACATATTTCTGGGTAGTAGGATGGCGATAACTGCTTTTCGACGCTGTATGCTCATTTGTATGAACACGACTATTTTAGCTTGAAAAGTGGTACACAAGAGTGGTACACACTCTAACGAAGAGAAGAAAATTTATTATTGAATATCAATAGCTTCTGGAATGCTCGCAAAATCTCTTCGCCCGCTCCATTACTCCTTTTCATCAATAGATTAATTCTGCCCAACGTGTCATAAATCTGTCATTACCTTCAGCCAGAATGCGTATTTGCACTCAAGAAAGACGCTATGGTCGCACTGTACGGTTTAGAAAAAGATATCATACATTGCCTGAAATCACATACCTGGCATGAAATTGTGGATGATGAGAATCCTCATGTGGCAACGTATGAAGCCATATTTACATGGCCGGAAACCGATCCGCTTCTTGCATTGGAGACGGATTATGACCGAGCCGAATATATTCTTAAAGCTTTGAGGCAGGAGGGCATCGAAAAAGCGAATGCCCACCAGAACATCGAAGTCTATGAAGATAACGGCAAATTCGGAATTCTATTGAAAAAGCCGCTTTTCGATGCAATCGGCGTACTTTCCTTTGGAAAGGTGAAGGAGCATCCCAGTTTTCCCGATGTCACCATAAGCCGCGCAGGAAAAGGTAGAGGCGCGCTTATTTACGATGCGCGCGAATCGTTTCAGGATTTAGTTGAACGACGCCGCGAAGCGCGTTTAAGTGAAAGGTCGCTATCATCCTGAATACAGTCAGTGCAAGGAGTTATTCGCTTGCTCGGGAAGATGCATGGATGCGGCTTCATTTTTTCGCACGTAACATGCCACTTTTTCGGATAGCTCCGCCGGCTCGAAAGGCTTCGAGATGAAATTATCCATGCCGGCTTCCAGGCATTTATGTTTGTCCTGCTCACGCACGTGAGCGGTCATGGCGATGATCGGCGTGGGTTGCAGCCCCTTTTCCGCTTCAATCCTACGAATCCGCCGCGTAGCCTCCAGGCCATCCAGTTCATGCATCTGCACATCCATCAGGATGACATCGTACGTGCCATGGACAAATTTACGTAGCGCTTCGAATCCATTGAGCGCGACATCGTAGCCATATCCCATCTGTTCCAGCATAGTCCTGGCAACCATGATATTCGGCTCATAATCTTCCACCAGCAAAACATGTTTATGCGTCACGGGGATTGCGGGAGCTGCGCGCGCCGAAAGATTTTCCACGCGCGACACATGCCGCACGTTTTTAAAAGGTATAGTTACGGTAAAGGTGGTTCCGGCGCCGTGCACGCTTTCCACTTCGATCGTACCTTTCATCTTTTCGATAAATGCTTTGGTGATGGCAAGCCCGAGTCCTGATCCACCGTAGCGCCGCGTAATGGACGAATCGGCCTGTACGAACTTTTCGAAAATACTGGAAAGCTTATCTTCAGGAATACCGATACCGGTATCGCTCACCTTAAAAATCACATTCGTCGATTCGATTTCAGCGCCAGGCTCGGCGGATATGTCCAGTTCCACGGAGCCCTGCTCGGTGAATTTCACGGCATTGGAAAGCAGGTTGGTCAGAATCTGGCGAACCCGAAGCGGGTCACCGCTATAATCTTGGCTTAGCGATGGCGCATAATTCACATAAAGCGCAAGGTTTTTTTCGCTTGCCTTTACGTTCAGTACGCTAATCACTTTTTCCACCTGCTCGGTCAGGCAGAATTCCACATTTTCCACGGCAGCGGTACCCGCGTCGATTTTTGCGAAATCAAGCAGGTCATTAACCAGATCCATCATATTGTCGGCGCTGATTTTCAGCGTATCCACAAACTTTTTGGCATTTTCCGGCAGCGTGTCCATATTCTTCAAAATATTGGCGAGGCCAATAACAGCATTCATGGGAGTGCGCAGTTCATGGCTCATATTGGCAAGGAATTCGTCCTTTTTCCGGCTCATCTCTTTCAACGCCTGCTCCGATTTGATGCGGTCGCTGATATCGCGGGAAACCTTCGAAGCGCCGATCACATTACCAGCGGCGTCACGGATAGGCGAAACGGTGAGCGAAACGGGGATCATGGTGCCATTCTTGTGACGGCGAAGAGTCTCAAAATGCTCAATGCGGTTGCCTTCTCTCAGCGTAGCCAGGATTTTATCTTCCTCATCCAGCCGTTCAACGGGAATGATCAGCGTAATATGCCTGCCGACCACTTCACTCGATATATAACCGAAAATGCGCTCGGCGGATTTATTCCAGGATGTGATAAATCCATTTAAATCCGTACTGATAATGGCGTCATTGGATGATTCGATGATGGCACTGAGATAAGCGCTCGTACGTTCCGCCTTTTTCAAGGCCGTTATATCGCGGCCTACCTTGGAAGCGCCGATAACCGCGCCCTGGCTGTTCTTAATTGGGGAAATTGTGACGGATAAATTCAGCATTTCGCCGTTTTTCCGGCGGCGAATGGTTTCAAAGTGATCGATGCGGTTTCCTTGCCTGATCTGGCCGAGGATATAATCCTCCTCATCCAGGCGATCCGGCGGAATGATGATACTGATATGCTTGCCGACGGCTTCGTCGGATGTATAACCGAAAATACGCTCAGCCGCACCGTTCCATGATGTAATGTTACCGCATAGATCCTTACTGATAATGGCATCGTCTGACGACATCACGATCGCCGCCAGATATGCCTGGGCATCAAAGGGTGAGAAATTCATACAGTTAGTTTTTAAGAAGAAATTCTTACGGAAAATCCTATAAAAAAACCATAAGCATTGACGGCAAATTCCTACTCAATCCAGGGCAGGCCTGCCTTTTTTGAGATCAGGTAATCCAGCGAGGCTCTGCCGGGGCCGGACACAGCCAGCCAAAAGAATATGGCAAGATACGCTGATTCTTCAAAGCCTAATAAAGTTTCCAGTGAATCGACATCCGCCCATTTTGCTGAAATGACCGCCACCACCATGACGCCGGAGAGCATGCCGCCCGCGACGCGTGTCAGCAGCCCCAGTATCAGAAAAAGCCCGCCGAAACATTCGACGCCCGAGACAAAAGGCGTCAAAATTTCCGGCGCCGGAATGCCCCAGCTACGAAAATTTTCGATCATCACATCGAGGTTATTAAGCTTAGCCCAGCCGGTCAGCATGAAGACATAGCCGACAATAATTCGCGCCGCCAATGGCCCTGCCCACAGAAAATGCGAGCTGACCCATTGTGGCCAGCCAATCAGTAAATAAGCGATTTTATTCATGCGACTTCCCTTTCCAGTGCGTGATTAGTAGGTGTACGATATGCTAGCAAACCATTGCGCATCCATCGCGAAAACCAGTTCATCAGTTCGGCGCTCAGTTCTTCCTCGGGCAACCCAAGTTCGGCTTGCATGGCTTCTAACGCTTTGCCAATTGGCATTCCCGCAAATAATTGCTTTAGAAGGCGATATTCATTTTCGCCAAGCGGCATACGCCAGACTACGTCTTCGTGGCGAAACACGGCAAGATAACTCTTTTTCTCCACAGGCGCTGGGGATTCTTCATTTTTCACTGCATTGAAATACTCGTTGGCCTGATACTCGAATGCCAGAAGCTGCAGCGCTTCTCGCGGATGGAGTACGGTTTCCATGAGTGTTTCCGGTGTGATGCCGGCGAGGTGGGATGGCTCCAGTGGCGTAGTTTCTTCAGGGTCAGTCAGTTGCGAAACCGCGGTTTCCAGTACCGCCAATTCATAGGCGAAGGTATCCTCTGCCAGATGCACTGCCACGAACGCGGGCATATGGCTGGCGTAGCGGTTGACATTAAAATGCGAGGAAGGCGTGTGTTCGATGAATGCATCAATCAACCGGCTGAATTCGTCATCGCCAAGGTAATGTTTCAGGACGGGATAATCTTCAGCCGTAATATCATAGAGCCGGTAGCGATAGCCATTGATATAAACGGCAAGCTGGTCGGCTGGCGCGAATTGCTCTTTAGCGCGAATCCACTGATCAGGCTTCGTATCGATGGCGCTGCCACCAAGAATCGCCGTTTGCATTGTCGCCTGCGAATCGGCGAGCGGAACATCGCTATTGATTCTGTAGGGCGTTTGCTGGCGCGCCAGGTCAGGCAGAGGCGCATAGTTTTTCGCATCGGCAGCGGCTGCTTTCGCCTTGCCTAGTTCCGCATACAGCACGTCCCATTCGGGAATATTATCATCCCATCGACCATGGTATTCGGCACTCTCCCCGCTTTATGAACCACATAACGATAAAGCTTCCACACCTCATCGACCACGTGATCATCATGCGTATCGACGATATGCGTGCCCATGTTGCTATGTCCGGAGAGATGGATCTGCGCGACTTTGTCGAGTGGCAGCGCATCGATATAGGCTTTCGGGTCAAGCCGGTGGTTATAACAGCTGACATAGACGTTGTTCACATCAAGCAGCAGGCTACAACCGGAATCCTTCGTCATCGCCGCGATGAATTCCTGCTCGGGAATACGCGAGCTTTTGAATTCGAGATACGTAGACGGATTTTCAAGCGCAATAGGGCGCTCCAGAAAATCCTGCACCTGCTTGATGCGCGCCACGATATGTTTCAGCGCCTCTTCCGTATAAGGCACCGGCAGCAAATCATGTGAATTTTTGTGGGCAATACCCGTCCAGCAGAGATGATCGGAAACCCATGCAGGCTGCACGAAATCGATCAGGTTTTTCAGTTTCTGCAGATATTCGGAATTAAGTGGATCGACGGTGCCGATGGAAAGAGCGATGCCATGCATGACGACGGGATAACGCTCGCGGATACGGGCAAGGTTGCGCTTTGGCCTGCCGTCGGTGTCCATGAAATTTTCGGAAATGATTTCGAACCAGTCAACGTCCGGCCAATGTTCGAATATATGCGTATAATGCGGAATACGTAGGCCGAGGCCGAAGCCTAAATGCGGGAAGTCATCTGAAGTGCGGTTCATGTTTACCCCTGGAAGCGCCAGCATAAGCGGACGCCCCCAGGGAGTAAACAGCAATATTACTTAGCTGGCTTGCTGCCGTCGGTAGCGCAGCCGCCTTTACCTTTGCAGGAGTTTTTGCCTTTGCAGCCGTTGTCACCGGCTTTGCAGCCGCCATTGCCTTTGCAGGAGTTCTGGCCTTTGCATGCGTGTTTTTCCATCGTCGCGCCAGCGGTGGCCGATTTTTCCATCGCACCGTCAGCAGCATGCGCAACGCCAGCGCCTACAATACCTGCGCTGAGAAAACCAGCGAGTGCAGCAGTGGCAAGTTTTTTAGATGTAGACATAAGGAAACTCCCTTAATTGATCTGATGATAGCCGGAAACAGAACCGCCTGCTTCCGGTGGCAAGAAGCTAGTCTTTCCCCGTTTCGTCGGCAAGGGTATTACAAGACTTATATGTAGAATTTTTGGCGGCTTGATAAAAATGTTTACTCGGTGCAACACTCGATTTTTCGTCGTGTGCAAAAGACACACATTATTCAAAGCCAAATTAGTATCGGCCGGTTTTTTTTGCCGTTGGCGCTAATAGCCTTTCCCTCTGCGCATCCAAAATGCGTTGACCGTGATAGATTGTTTGCTCTTCGCCTGGTTTTTTCCCTGTCATCGGATCGAGATTATTCGCGAGCGCATATAACAATGCGACGGGTGATTGAAGCCTGTTTTCCCCTTCGAACATGCCATGTTTTTGAAACAACTCATCGAAGCGGCGCGCAACCGTCCATGAATTAAGACGGGTGCCAAGTTTATGGTGGATAGGATTGAAAGCATGTGCATCCGCGTGCATTCCAACTTCTCTACGAATCATGCGCTTTCGAGCATCGTAATCCGGACTTAAACGTTCTATTCCTTCCTGAAGCACCCTATCGGCGGGATATGTTTTCAAGACCGCTTTTGCTTGATCAATCTGCTCATCGGTATAGGAAACAGACGGCAAAGCAGTTTCTTGAAATGATGGAGCAGCATCTAGGTCTACTTTTGGCGGCAATGGAAAATTATCCGTCCGGTAGCCAAGAACTTCACTCCTATGTCCTGTTCTAAAAACTTCTGTTGCCGTACGCGGACGCACAGTTGTGTCCGGCAACAATTCTAAAACGGGAGCCGCCGGTAGTTTTCCTGCCCCATTTTGCTTTTCATCTTTTTCTTTACGCGGACGCCCTGCTTTAGCTCTTTTCGCATCAGAAGGCTTCTTTTTATCCAGTACCTTTTCCTCTTGCTCTTCTACAGAAGTTTGAGTTGGTGCGGAAACGACATCTGGGAGAGCAGGACGCAGCTTCGCGGCAGGCCTATTATTTATTGGCTCTACAAAGCGACTTAAGTCTTTAAAGCTGGTAATCATACCGCCTAAGCTTGCGCTTAGCGCATCAGCTGATGCTGTCGAAAGCTGACCCTCCTGTACTTCTTTAAGAAGTGTCGCAGCCGTAAGACCGGCAATCTCCGCCATCGTTTGCAAGCTGCCGTGCGTCAGTTTTCCACTTTGTGAAAACTTACCGAGAGCCTCTGCTAATGCATAATCTTTCGAGGAAATCTCTGTTTCGGGTGCGGGGGACATAGGTTTCGCCTTCTTTTTTTGCAAAACCTACAGAGTGATCCGGGCAATGTAAAATGACAGTTTTATGACTAAAAAGCAGCCCTTATGTACCTGTTATTTCTTGTTTTTTAATTAGCAGCTTATCAATACGGTTTGCATCCATATCGACGATTTCAAACAAGTAGCCTTCCCACTCGAGCAGGTCGCCTGTCGAAGGAAGTTGGCGGAGGTGATGCAGCACGAATCCGGCAAGGGTTGTATATGCGCCGCTTTCGTCCTGCATCTTTTTGATGCCGAGGCGGCCTTCCAGTTCAAAGAGCGGCATCAATCCGTCAACCAGCCAGCTGCCGTCCTTGCGTTTTACAATACTGAAACTGTTTTGATCCATCTGTTCCGGCATCATGCCCACGATGGCTTCCAGAATATCCTTCAGCGTAATGATACCCTCGAGGCTGCCATATTCATCGACGAGGATCGCCGTATGCACTTTCGTTTTTCTGAAACGGTCGAGCGCCTCGCGCACGGTGGCGCTTTCCGACAGCGTCAATGTTTTTGTTGCAATGGATTTCAGATCAGGATCGCCTGGCATGCAGATATGAGAGATAAGATACTTCAGGCTGACGGTTCCGGCGACGGCGCCTTTATCATCGCATAGCGGATAGTGCGAGTGCTGGACATCCCGTATCTTGGCGAGAATCGACTCCTTCGCTTCCCCGATGTTGAAAAACGTAATATCCTGCCGGTGGGTCATCGTTGCGCGCACGGGAATCGCGTCGAGCCGCAGCACATTTTCCAGCATGCGCTGCTCCTGCTTATCCAGCGCGCCCGTCGCCTGGCCTTCGGCGATGACGGCTTTCACATCTTCTTCATTGGTTGTCGCCGCTTCGTTTTCCTTGATGCCGAGCAGCGTGAGAACCGCGTGATTCGTTGCATTGAGAAACGCCACCAAAGGTTTGCTGAAGGTTGAAAGCAGCATAAGCGGCCGCGCGCTCAATAGGGCAATCCTGTCGGCATGATGCAGCGCGATTTGCTTAGGCACCAGTTCGCCGATAATCAGCGAGGCAAATGTCACGACCGTCACGACGATGGCGACCGCGACGTCGTCTCCGTGCCTGGCGAGAAACGAAAAGCCGGAAAGGAATTCGCCGAACGGTTCAGCAATGGTTGAGCCGGAATACATGCCGGAGAGAATGCCAATCGACGTGATGCCGATTTGGATAGTGGAAAGCAGCGTGGCAGGATTGTCTTTTAGCGTCAGCGCGATTTTGGCGCGATGGCTGCCCTCGTCGACTTTAGCGAGCAGTCTGCCGCGGCGGGCGGAGACAATCGCGAGTTCGGCCATGGCAAACAGGCCGTTTAACGCGATCAGGAGAAAAATAATAATGATGTCGACAATCATATGAGCGCAGAGGCTTATGGCCGTCCGGCGGATGCGCTAAGACCGGACATTCATAATCGCCTCTGCTGTTCTTGCATAAACTGGACGGTAATAAAAATGATATGTGGGATTATTTTCTGAAACCAAATCCGCCAGAATTTCTTTTTAAGTCAGCGCCCCATACTTTTCCGGTGCCATCTCGCGCATCCCATGTTGCGGCACGATGTTCTTCTTCGCCAAACAATAAATCTGGATTGAACATTTGGGGATCCGCCTCAGTTCGTTTTAAGGGCGTTGCCGGACCATTATGTTGATGCCAAAGATCGACGATGGCATCGACATGTTTGCCAACAAAACCCTTAGCAAACGTGAGGTCCGACATGTTCATGTTGAATTTATGAGCGCGGCGCAGCGGCGCTGCTTTTACACTGCCATCTTCGTTAGCATCGGGTGCATGCGTATAAGGATAAGGCTCTGTGCTTAACGTACCATCCTCATTATCAATAACGACAAATCGTGCCCGCTGCGGCTCTGCATCTGGATTAAGAGTTTGTACATGCACATGAATCGGCGTGTGATCGCCGCAGTGCATATAGATAACAAAATGGCTATTTCTTGCGATCTCGATATTTCTATCAGACGCATCTTGTAGTACATGAAATTGCGATTGCGGCGCAAACTCACTTCCGTTTCCATTCAAACCATGTCCATTCGTACCATTTCCACTTAAAACCTTATTGGCATGCTCAGTATGTAATTCCGCTTCCGCTCCCAATGTCCGATTGATCTTGCGCCTTTTATGGCGTGGATCGTCATGGCGATGGCCTTGACCTTTTTCACGACGCTGTACTCTATTTGAGTATGTTTTTGCTGCTTCACGTTGACCGTGAAAGCCATTGGAGCCATTTGAATGTTTCGACATTTTTTTTCTTCTTATTTTAGGTGATGCGAAGGATATAACCGCTACCGTTTACGATTTTATGACAACACGCATAATTTTTATCTTATTGATTAATATAACACATCTCGCCCAACGCGTTGCGGTTCTGTGAAAATTCTGGGACAAGAGCGCCTAAGCGGAGTGCGCCGAAATTTGCAGCAAGCCATCGCACGTTAAAATAAAAAAAGTGCCTGCTCCCGTGAGAAAGCAGGCACAAGTCGGCAAGCGGAATGAGTTTAGTCAGGTGTGCAATAAACAAACCATGTCGTTTAGGAGATGGTTTGTAAAATTTTTCTAGAAGATGAAATCATCATCACTCAGATCGGCGAGCAGCAGCCCCTTCACCTGGACGGTCGTATCGGCATCGAGCGCGAGGTTCACGCCGCCGCGTATTTCCGTAACCACGGCCGCCGCCTTCAGATCATTGGCATCGGTGAAGGTGAATTCGCTTAGGTCGATCTTGTCGATCCCATGCTGGAAATCATTGACATATTCGATAGAGCGCGCGTTCTGAATCACAAATTTATCGTAGCCCGTGCCGCCATACATCATGTCATTTCCAGGGCCGCCGACCAGCGTATCGTTACCGGCGCCGCCGCGAAGATCATCGTTCCCCTCGCCGCCGTTCAGGTAATCATTGCCGTCGAAGCTGCTGAGATAGTCATCGCCTTTGTCGCCGGAGATGCTATCGGCTTCGCTGCCGCTCAAGATCGTATCGTTATCATCGCCGCCGCTGATCGTATCCGCGCCGCGGCCGCCTTCCAGATAATCGGCTCCCGCCCCGCCGCTGACATCGTCATTGCCGACATCGCCCAGGATGCTATCCGCGCCGATGCCGCCTTTTATAACATCATCGCCGCTGCCGCCTTTTAGCGTATCATTCCCTTCATGGCCACTGATGTAATCCTTACCCGCGCCGCCGATAAGGGAATCATGCGTAGGATCGCCGAGAATCACTCTGTCGAATAAACTGAAATTGACGCCTACGTCGTCCGTGTTCGTCGGCGGAAGTGGATCGTATGGCGTCATGCCGCTGACATCCGTATCGGTGTTGGTGCTGAACCAGGCGTCACCCTTATAAGAACCCGTAGCCATATTATCGTGGACATGAATATCGCTCGACGTATCGTTCATCACGCGTACGCCCCAGGCGCTTTTATGCGACTCGGTGTAAATATTATTCAGCGTAACGAAGACATTTTTCGAGCCCCAGATCTGGCCTGTAGCCCCGGCGCGATCATCATATTGGTCAACGCGGATTTCGTCGAAACCGCCGCCGTTGATGGCATTGTCATGAACACGGTTTCCATAAACGGCAACGCCGTTGGAACCCGCAACGTGGATACCGTAGCGGACGTTTTCGAAGACTTCTGCGCCGGTTACCGTCACATTCTTGCTGATTTTAACGAGGATGCCCTCTTCGCCGTTGTGATAGTACTGCCCGCCTTCGATGCGCACGTCGCGCGACCATTCGCGCAGGTCGCTGCCGCGCTGGACAACGATGCCATTGGAACCGTTATCATATGCCGTGAGGTCTTTAGCGACGAACCCGACCGTGCCGGTCACGATATTGAAACCGTGGCGCCCATTGGCATACGCGATGTTATTTTCAAAGGTGCCGTCCATCTGGAAGTCGGCGACGAAACCGTCTTTTCCATTATGGTGTGCAACGGAATCGCGGATCACCAGATTCTTGGTAATTTCATGCGGGTCAAACCCGTAGCGCGAAACGCTGTGAATTTCCATACGCTGGAAAGTGATATTCTCATCTGCTTTTGTACTACCTGGGGCAACGCCGCAGAACACGCCGTCCACTTCGCCGACATTATGCTGCATATTGCCGTCGATGGTCAGGTCCTGCACCGTGACGTTTTTCGTAATGACACCGCTTTCGGTGCGCACGATTCCGGTGACTTTATGATTCCAGTTATCCTGGAGCTTGATGATGGATTGTCCCATGCCTGCGCCGGACAAAGTGACATTGTCTTTTATAAGGAGGCAGCCATCCGACGGATCGCTCGTGCCTTTAACAATGAATGTACCTTTACCGAGAATGACCGTGCCACCCCCAGCTTTGTACGCCGCATCAAGGGCTTTCTGGATAGCCAGCGTATCGTTGGTAACCCCATCACCCTTTGCGCCATAATCCTTAACATTAAAATCCATAACAAAGCCTCCTAAACACAGGGCGAACCCAAGCTATTGAGTATTCAAATTTTTTATACACCACATGTTGTGGCAGTGCTGGCACGTTGAGCATGTGCAACATGCATGCCTATAATGGAGAGGGCGGATTAAAAGCTTGCTAATTTTGCATGCAATTTAACCAATGTTTTTAACGAATCCGCCTTAAATTCGATTCATTCCGATACAATTCAGCAATAATCATTCTTTGTTTCAGTTGCTTATAAATATTATTATAAAATATTAACGTAACCAATAGTTCATAAGTTAAAATTTTTTTCTCCGGAAATGTCCCGTTTTGTCACAATTATGCCACGGAATTTGGCTAGGAGCATAATGATCCGTATCGCGTTTTTATATCCTTAACCTGGCAGGAATTTCCTATGGAAATAAAAAAGCCTTATGGAACACATCTTAACGACGGCCAAGTTATCACCTATGCGCGACTCCATTATCACATCTTCATCCATTGACGCCGCAACCCGGAAGGCACTTTTTACCGCGCTGAAAAATCCGGCTGTTCTGGATAGATTCTTATCTTCATTGCGTGAGGTCAGGCTACAGGCGCTGGTTGCACTACGCGAGCCCGTTGTCAGTCGCGATACGGCACTCGAGTCGTCAGACGAACAGGACAAGAATAAAATAACCCCGCGAAACCAATACCTGGCTGCCGAGAGCATGCTACTTGCGGCCAAAAAAGGTGTATCTCCCGACGAACAGGCCGAACATCTTATCCATTTTCTTGAGAACGCACTGGAACATGCCGAGGGTCGGCCGCGTACGCATTCGCGTCGTTCCTTCCTGCAGAAAACGCTGGCTTACCGTCCAGAGAAGAAACCAGATTCAGTCCGGGTAGCATTGAAACATCTGCACCGGGATGCAAGTGATGCGCCCAAAGTCGATGAACCGCAGGATGGCGTTGGCCGCAGGGACCTTCTAAAGCAGGCAGGCATGGGTGCGGTTGTTGGTTACGCGGCGGGCGGCGCTGCAGGCGGATTGGTGCGGCCGCTAATACCGGCGCCAGATATACCTGCGCTGCAATCTTTTCATCCGCTGACCATTGATATGCTGCTCGGCAGTACTGCGGGAGCGGTTTTCAAATATTGCACCAGCCATGGCATTATTATTGAACAGAAAGAATTCGCCGCGGAACTGGACCGCATCTTCAAGGCGACAGCTGCCTATTGCGAAGCCTACACGCGGGAATCTTCGAAAGAGCTTACTTTCCTTCACGCGCTGAAAACGGATACCGATTTCCGCGTCGAATTTTTAAGCCGTCTAAAAGCGAAACGCGATCAAGTGGAGGAAACCATCGTGAACCAAGGCGTTCCGAGCGAAACCGATATCCGCGAGTTTCTTGTCTGCGACACGATTCTGCACGCATACAAGAAAGGGCTTAGAAGAAAGCAGATGTTTAAAGAAGTCGAGGATCCGCTTACAAAGGAGAAAAAGTTCGAAGCGATACCTTTTGAACCAGAAACACTGGGAGCGGAAGCAAACAATCAGGGGGCAATTCATTGGCTCGTCACATATTTTAAGTATGGGCTTAATCCCGAATCTGCCGTCGATAATCCGGATAAAAGCACGCTCCGGGAGCGAGCCTTTAACGGCCCCGACTTCGATCATCCGAATATCATTGAATTGGACCTGCGAAACCTTATCACAAATTCGGTGAGCAGGCTGCGAAATCGCACCGAAGCGTATGAGCCGATGCAGCGCAGGAAGATGCCGGACATGGCTGGTCCGCCGGACCGCCAACCGAGACTGAAAGATATCCCGCCGCATCCGGCAAACGATGCAGCGCGCGAAGTGATCGATCGCGTGTTGCCAGAGCCGGAAATCACTCGCCGCGATTTCCTTAATCATACGGCGAAAGGCGCCGCCAATGGCGCGGTTTGGGGAAGTGTTACTGCGGGCAGCATCCACTCCATCGACGGTGTGCATCAGAAAGCGGATACCAGCGGTATTGCTTTATCCGATACGCTGCTTGGCGGTGCTTTTGTTGGAGCCATCGCCGGCGCCCTATGGCATCATTGTGATAAAGAAGCCGTGATCGATAAAAAGAAAATAGCCGCGGAAATTGACTCCGTTCTTTCCTCCACGGCAGCCCTATGCATTGAAGAGGCAAAAAAGCCTGTTCGCAGTGCAGCACGCTAATCTGTTGCATCCGTTCACGCCGCATGCTTAAAGAACGGCACTATGTCATCCAGGCGCAAGCCGGGATCCACGCCTTTTCCATGGAGCTACGAAATGTCGCATAAATTCGAAACGCTTGCCATTCACGCCGGAGCTGTGCCCGATGCTGCAACCGGTTCCGTGCAGGTGCCCATTCATCAATCCGTTTCCTTCCAGTTCAAGGATGCCGCGCATGCCGCGAATCTCTTTACATTGAAAGAAGTCGGCTATGTGTATTCTCGCCTGACCAACCCTACGGTTTCGGCATTGCAGGACCGTATCGCAGCGCTCGAGGGCGGCGTCGGTGCGGCGGCGGCGGCGTCCGGTCATGCCATTCAGCTCACCACGTTTTTCAATCTGCTGACTGCAGGTGACCACATCGTCGCCTCGCACCGTCTCTACGGCGGCACGACGAGCCAATTTAAAAATAGCTTCAAGCAATTTGGCTGGCAATCGAGCCTCGTCGATTTTGGTGATCTGAATGCGGTGAAAAATGCCATTACGCCAAAAACCAAGGCGCTTTACTGCGAAAGTTTTGCAAATCCGGCCGGGATTATTTCTGATATCGAGGCGCTCGCCGACATCGCGCATAACGCAGGCATTCCCCTCATCGTCGATAACACGATGGCCTCGCCTGCCCTTCTCCGCCCGATCGAATGGGGCGCGGATATCGTGGTTGCATCCAGCACCAAATATCTTTGCGGCAACGGCTCTGCCATGGGCGGCATCATGGTGGATTCCGGCACGTTCGACTGGGGGCAGAACGATAAGTTCCCTATGCTCAATGGCCCCGAACCGGCGTATGACAATATGAATTTCCATGAAACGTTCGGTAACATGGCATTCACCTTCCGCACCATCGCGGTAGGATTGCGCGACCTTGGCGCATGCCAGTCGCCGATGAACGCATTTCTCACCTTGAACGGTTTGGAAACACTTGCGCTGCGCATGGAGCGTCACTCATCGAATGCGCTCACCGTTGCGAAGTGGCTCGAAAATCATCCGCTCGTCGCCTGGGTGAATTATATCGGCCTACCGAACAACAAGTACCATACGCTTGCCAAGAAATATGCGCCGAACGGTCAGGGTTCTGTTTTCACCTTCGGTCTGAAGGGCGGTTATGACGCAGCCAAGGGCACCGCGACAAACCTGAAAATCTTCCGGCATGTCGCCAATATCGGCGATACGCGCAGCCTGGTGATTCACCCTGCTTCCACGACCCATAGCCAGCTTTCGTCCGAGCATCTTGAAAAAGCGGGTATTGGGCCGGAAACATTGCGTGTTTCCATAGGCTTAGAGCATGCCGACGATATTATGGCCGATCTCGATCAGGCCATGCGGAACGCCTCACGTAAAAATGCGGCTTAGCCTCAGTTTCCCAAGGTGATTACTGCGTTTTTTCTAAAGTATTGACTTAACGCCTGTTTTTGCGATATAAAAGCGGTGATGCGGTGACGCGCGTCGTGACGGGTGTGCTATCCAAGAGCTTTCTTGATTTGCACGTTAGAATTTTGCTTTTTAAAAAGGCAGCGATTCCTTTACTCCCGGCATGACAGCGTAGCGGAGTTATTTCCCATCTCATCTGCGGCACGAATGGTTTGTGCCGTAACACACTCTTTTAAAGGATCGTTGTCATGACAAGTGGCGTCGTAAAATGGTTTAACCCAACCAAAGGCTATGGGTTCATTCAACCGGAAGATGGATCGAAAGATGTATTCGTGCACGTGACTGCTGTTGAAAAAGCAGGTCTGCGCACGCTTCATGAAGGGCAAAAAGTCGGCTTTGAACTCGCTACCAACAAAGGCAAGACCTCGGCGGTCAACCTGAAGCTGGAAGGCTAATTTTTCGATAGAGAAAAATGTGAATCGGCGCGGTGGAATCTCCCCGCGCCGTTTTTATTTCAGTTATATTTTTATGCTGTTGTTCGCCGTGGCCAACTCCTGCTCCAGGCGTTTTACGAAACTTTCCTGAACCATTTTTCCCTGAGCCATGGCTTTATTGAGATATCCTTCATGCTGCGCGGCGCTGACTGCTTTTCCCGGTGCGCCCACTACCGGCTCTGACACAGCAACGATCCGTGTGGTTGCGGGCACCATGCTCAGATCAAGGCTGATCTGCTTTTCTTTCTCCGGCACCTTTTCGGATATTTTTTCTTTTGGTTGTTTCAACGGCACGCCGGATTCCTGGCCGTAAGCAAAGAACGCAATTTCATTCGGGCTGCGCAAGCCTCCCTCGATTTCCGCCGTCAGGCGCTTGATGGGATAGGTCTGGTCGAAAGCATTGATAATTTCCTGCTGGTATTTCGCCGGAAGCTTTTCAAAGGGCTGGCCGTATCTTTCTTCGATTCCTTTGCTGAACCCAGGGTTTGCCGCCAGCACTACGCCAAACACTTTCTCTTCCGTCAGCACGCGCCCAAGGCGCATGTCATGCTTGATGTGCTGCACCTGATCGTAGACGGTCGGCTTGTCATAACCGAGGATGCGTTCGCCTGTCAGGGTAAACGCGATATCACCGGCCAGAGAAATCAGACCCGCAGATGCCATCACCGGCAGGTTTTTCCCGAATGATTCCGTGCCGATCCAGTTTGTGAAAAAATCTTTGACGGCAGTGCCCATGCTTTCGAAGGAGCTGTTGAAATGCTCAAAACCGAACCAGATGGCTCCGAAGGCCACCGCAGCCCCGGCGATATGTCCCATCAGCGAAAGAAAGCGTTTATTACGATTGCGGTCTAACTTTTCTTCAAAAACATGCACCGGCGAGATATGTTCTTCGTGGTCACCTTTGGCGAGCGTTTCCAGGTCAGTAACACTAACTTCTTTCCAGGGTTTGCCGGTGAGTTCAGCGATCTCGTGCCGGTAGGCGTTCGTCATCCGGCGCTTTTCCATTTTGCTTTCGCTGTAGGAAACGTAGGTGGCGAATGCAAGACCGGTCGGCAGCGCGACAACGGGAGCCATGGCAAGGCTTTCGACCACACCATTTTTCATCGCAAAGAAAACGGAAATCGCGTTGATGACCCGTACGCCGAGCCATCCGCCGATCAGCTTCGCATAGTGTGTGATTTCATCCCACATAGGACTTTATTATAAAATTTTCCGTGGGTTAGTAATGTGAAGGTTCTGTGAAAAGATCAGTTTTATGGAAACATACAACAATGTAGCAACTAACTGTATTTTATTAGTTATCGCCTTTTAACCCAGCAAGGTACTCTTCCCCCAGCTCCACATAATTCTGAGCCGAGACTGGAATGAACGCTTTTTCCTCATCTTTCAATGGACGGAATAACTTCGCAGGATTGCCTGCCCAGATTTCACCCGCCGGAACGGTTTTCCCCGGCGTCAGCACCGCGCCGGCGGCGAGCATGCCGCCGGATTTCACCACCGCAAAATCCATTGCTGTTGCTCCCATACCAATGAAGCAATCGTCTTCCAATGTTGCTGCATGGATCAGCGCTTTGTGCCCGATAGTGATGCCCGAGCCGATCACCGTAGGCCCCGTCTTACGGGTTACATGCACGACGGTGCCATCCTGAATATTCGTACGCTCGCCGATGCGTATCGTATTCACATCGCCGCGAATGACGCAGCCAAACCAGACATTGGTTTTTGATCCAATCACCACATCACCGATAATCACCGCGCCCGGCGCTATAAACGCATCCGGCGCAATCGTCGGCTTGATACCGTTATAAGGAAGGATGATCGGGGCATGGGTCATATCGGGATTGTATGTCATAATAAAACGTCATTCCAGCGCAAGCTGGAATCTAGCGATAGCGCGGCAAGCGCGATATGTCATCCTGAACTGTTTCAGGATCCATGGATGCCAAAATGAGTTCGGCATGACAAGAACTGGATTCCAGCTTGCGCTGGAATGACGAAAAATAATTATGCCTTTGCCACATGCGCCACCTCTTCCTTGGTGCGCTTGCGGTTCGCTTCTTCCTCATCGTCTTCAATTTTATTGATCGCCTTGTCGCGTTCCTTACGCCAGCGGAACATGATGATTTCATTCGCGGCGATCACGAAAACCACCATGGCATAGGGAATCTGAATCGGCAGTGCGACGCCAAAAATCTGCTCGGAAAAGAGCGCCACAAACGCGGCGACGTTGCCGATGATCATCAGGCCGATGCGTTCCAATTGCGGTTTTTTGATCCAGTATTCTTCCGCCACGGCGCGGCGGCGCATGATAAATTCCTTATGCAAATCGGCCTCGAGCGGCAGGTATGCGGGATCGGCGAAATGATGGATCAATGTTTGCCGCACCACGGAGTTACCGCGAATATCGATGACATTGGTAATCAGCACGATCAGGATATAGACCTGGATTTTATCGACATACCAGGCAAGGCCGATAAATGCGACCGTCAGGCCGATAGAGATGAACGGTACCCATTCATATCCAATCATTTTCTTCCAGTCATGCGGGGGATTGAACCGCGAAAACAAATTCGCCGCGATGCCGATTTCCTTATGCACCGCCTGTTTGTAGAGAAAATACCAGAGGAACGTAAACCCGGCGAGCGCGGCGATATGTCCCATGTCGTGCAGGTAAAGCAGCACCGCCTCCAGCGGCGTATGTTTGTCGAGAAGACCGGTCGCGATATCTTCCGGCGCGTCACTGCCGAAATATTCCTTGAGCTTTAGTTTCTTGAAAAAAATCGCGCTGAAAAAAACGGCGGCGATAATCGCGTCGCTCATGCTCATGTTGAAGCGGAGCCATTCCTCCGTATCCTTGAGATTTTTTCCGGCCAGCAGTTTACGCGTGTATTTCAGGATTTCCATGAGTGCCTCACCGCGTCATTCCAGCGAAAGCTGGAATCTAGCAAAAGCGCGGCAAGCGCGATATATCTTTCTGAATAATGAGACAAGAACGACTGGATTCCAGCCTTCGCCGGGGTGACACATCAAATCGCCGTAGCTCTTAACACTTCCGTTTCATCAAAGCCAAACATCACGTTCATATTCTGGATTGCCTGCGTGGATGCGCCTTTGCCGAGATTGTCGATGGCGCTGACGATAATCATGTCCTTATCCGTCCGGCCTTTAAACACGTTCATCTGGCAATAGTTCGTGCCGCGCACCGAATGCGTTGAAGGCATCACACCTTTATCCAGCACATGCACGAAATACTCGCTTGCGTAGGCATCAGTCAGAACCTTCCGCGCATCATCCAGCGTTTTGTTAAGTTTGACGTAGATGGTAGAGATCATACCCCTTCTGATTGGAATCAGGTGCGGCGTGAAATTGATGGTGATTGCCGTACCTGCCGCGATACTCATTTCCTGCTCGATCTCCGGCATATGACGGTGATGACCGACGCTGTAAGCGCTCATGCCTTCATCGATTTCGCAGAAAAGCAGATTCCGTTTCACGCTTCGCCCTGCCCCGGTCACGCCGGATTTTGCATCGATAATGATTCCCTCTTCGCTGATCGCCTTGGCTTTTAACAGCGGAACCAGCGGCAGCAACGCGCTCGTCGGATAGCAGCCGGGATTGGCGACAAGGCGCGCGGTTTTCACCTGATCGCGGTAATGTTCGGTAAGTCCATACACCGCCTCTTTCTGCAAGGCCGAAGCCTGGTGCGCGTGCCCATACCATTCGGCATACGACGTTTCATCGCGCAGCCTGAAATCCGCCGACAGATCGACGATCCGTACATGCTCCGGCAGTTTGGAAAGCACCGCTTGCGTCGTGCCGTGCGGAAGGCAGCAGAACACCAGATCGATTTTTGAAAAATCCACCTGCTCGATCGTCACCAGATCCGGAAATCCCATATGCGCGAGGTGCGGGAAGACATCGGCCATCTTTTGACCGGCCTGCGTTTCCGCCGTCAGCGCGGCGATCTCCACCTGCGGATGCAGCGGCAGCAGGCGCAGCAGCTCCGCACCCGTGTATCCACTTGCTCCCAAAATCGCGACGTTGATTTTCTTCATTTCTTTCTCCGTCATTCCAGCGAAAGCTGGAATCTAGCAAATACGCGACTAGCGCGATAGCTCATTCTGAGCGATGAAAAGAATCTAAATTCTTCGCGGCGCTAAAATAACAAAGGACTGGATTCCAGCTTTCGCTGGAATGACATTTACTTCAAAAACTTCACCATGAATACATCATCGTAATATTGATTTTGGTACTTGGTAGCGCGTGGTTCTACGCCATACGCCTTATAGCCCAGATGCTCGTACAGGCGGCAGGCGTCGTCGTTGGCAGCAAGGACGGAGAGATGCACCTGGTCGAATTCTTTGGCCGCTTCTGCTTCCAGCCAGGCGAACATGGCTTTGGCAACGCCCTTGCCCTGATAGTCCGGCTTTACGTAAACGGACGTGATATCCGCCTTATGCTTCATGCGCGCAGGAATTTGCGGCACCAGCGTGGCGACCCCAACCAGCACGCTATTATGATAAGCGCCGACATGCAGCCACTGCTTCAGGCGGTCTTCGAACGCACTGAGCGGCCAGTCGCATTCGACTTCGTAGGCGCTGGCGAAATTGATGGGATAGGTTTCGAGGGCTTCCAGCCGAATCGCACGAAACTCCGCTGCTGACTCGGCACCCAGTCTGGCTAGTTTGTATTCATGTGCTTCAGTCATGTTCGTAAACCCGTTTAGATATTTTAGGATGCTGAGGCAGATAAAGTGGGATTTCGAGAACCGTAGCGGAATGTACGTAAAAGTACATGAGCAACGGAAGCGGAGAAACCCGCTTTAGATGCCTCAGCATCGTAGAATAGCTAAAGGGGGTTTAGCGTTTCGAGAATTGGAAGCGGCGTCGTGCTTTGGCACGGCCGTATTTTTTACGCTCGACCACGCGGCTGTCGCGGGTGAGGAAACCACCACGGCGCAGCACGGTATGGAATTCGGTGCTGAAGCGATCAAGCGCGCGGCTGATGCCATGACGCACAGCGCCTGCCTGACCCGAAAGGCCGCCGCCAACCACGGTGCACTCGACATCGAATGCGCCGGCGCGGTTCAGCGCGACGAACGGCTGGTTGATGATCATGCGCAGGACGGGACGGGCGAAATAGGTAGCCACTTCTTTGCCGTTGATGGTCATATTGCCTTTGCCCGGCTTGATCCAGACGCGCGCGATAGCGTTTTTGCGTCTGCCGGTCGCATAGGTTCTACCTTGCTTATCGGTGAACTGCTTGCCTTCGGTTGCTTCGGTTTGTGCTTGAGCTTTTGCCATATGCTGTCCTGATTAGCGCTTGTTCTTCGCGTTTTTCTTCGCGAGATCGAGTGTTTGCGGTTGTTGTGCGGTATGCGGATGTTCAGTGCCGGCATAAACGCGCAGTTTCTTATATTGCTTGGTGCCAAGCGGACCTTCCGGCAGCATGCGGAGGATCGCACGCTCGACGACGCGCTGCGGGAATTTGCCGCGCAGGGTCTTGATCGGGGTTGTTTCCTTGATCCCGCCCGGGAAGCCGGTGTGCCAGAAGAACTTTTTGTTCTCCAGCTTTTTGCCGGTAATTTTGATTTTGTCGGCATTGATCACGACGACATGGTCGCCGCAATCGATATGCGGGGTGAACATGGGCTTATGTTTGCCGCGCAGAATCAGCGCTGCTTGCGATGCAAGACGGCCGAGCACAACGCCTTCTGCGTCGATGATCCACCATTGATCTTTAACATCTTTCGGGGTTGCCGAGTACGATTTCATAGTCTGCTCCAAAGAGGGTGGCAATTAAGCTAAAAAGCTATCCGTTGTCAACGGGAAAAACGCTTATTTCAAAAAACGGAACCCAAGGCGGCCCAGAATTGAATGCACTTTACCGTCGGCAGCGCCGAGAGGCAGCAAACATTGCTCAAAAAGCAATAGCTTAGAGCCAATCTCGTGTTCGCCATGCAGCCACTTCGGCTGGCCGGTACGGATGACTTCATCGAATTCGCGGGCGAGGTGATTGGCATCTAGCGAGACCATGCCGGGGATTTTGTCGGTCAGCTCGCCATTATTATAGGCCTGGACGATCACCTGCCCGACATACGTATAGTTATAGAAACGCACTTTTTCGATATCGCGGGTCTGCATCAGGAAGCACTGGCTCCACAATGAATCGATATGGGAAGGGTCAAGCTCGTCTTCGGTCGGGTAGCGGCGCGTGCCGCGCAGCGCGTTCCAGTAATTGAACAGGCGCTTGTTCATGCGCCGCTCAAGATGCGTCACCGTTTCGGAGACAAGCGGATCATACGTGCGGCGTGTATAGCTATCGCGTGATTCATCACCCATAACGGCCACTAATGTAGTCTTTTGTCTTTGGATGCAAGGGATTCGTGAAAATTTGTTCGGTTTCGCCGTATTCCAATACTTTTCCGAGGTGGAAAAACGCTGTGTATTCCGAAACGCGCGCCGCCTGCTGCATCGAGTGTGTGACAATAATAATCGTATGGCGTGTCTTCAGGTCCGCCATCAATTCCTCCACTCTCGCGGTCGCGATCGGGTCGAGCGCCGAGCACGGCTCATCCATCAGCAGCACTTCCGGGTTCACGGCGATGGCGCGCGCGATGCACAGTCTCTGCTGCTGCCCACCGGAAAGTCCGGTGCCTGAATCTTTCAGGCGGTCTTTCACTTCATCGAACAGCCCTGCCCGCTGCAAACTGGTTTCCACAATCTGATCGAGCGCCGCTTTATCTTTCGCCATCCCATGCAAGCGCGGGCCGTACGCCACGTTATCATAAATGGATTTTGGGAATGGATTTGGCTTTTGAAACACCATGCCGATACGGGAGCGCAAAAGCACGACATCCTGGTCGGGCGCATAAATCTCATCGTCGTCAATCCTGATACTCCCTGTAACGCGGCAACCGTCGATCGTATCGTTCATGCGGTTGATCGAACGCAGGAAGGTGGATTTACCGCAACCGGATGGGCCGATCAGCGCGGTAATCGTTTTATCGGGAAAAGTAAGATCGATGCCGAAAAGCGCCTGCTTCGGCCCGTAGAATACTTCCACTTTCTTCGCGGTGATTTTATCTGGCGGGAGATTAGTTGTGCTCATAATTACCAACGTACCTCATAGCGTTTGCGGAGGAAAATGGCTACTGCATTCAGGAGCAGCAAGACAATCAGCAGAAGCAGGATGCCGGAAGCCGTTTTATCGATAAAACCGCGCTCGGGACTGGATGCCCAGATATAAACCTGCACCGGCATCGTCGTCGCGGGGTCGGTGAAAATATGGGGAATATCGGCGATAAAGGCAACCATGCCGATCATAATGAGCGGCGCGGTTTCGCCGAGCGCACGCGCCACGCTGAGAATGGTTCCCGTCATGATGCCGGGCATCGCCAGCGGCACCACATGATGAAACACCGCCTGCAGCGGCGATGCGCCAAGTGCCAGTGCCGCTTCACGAATAGACGGCGGGATGGATTGCAGCGATACACGCGTCGAAATAATGATCACCGGCAGCACCATCAGCGCCAGCGTCAGGCCGCCCACTAAAGGCGAGGAGCGTGGCAGGCCGAAGAACAGAAGAAAAACCGACAAGCCTAATAATCCAAAAACAATCGAGGGAACGGCAGCAAGGTTGTTGATCGTCACTTCAATCAGATCACGTATCTTTCCTTTGCGCGAAAATTCCTCAAGATACACCGCGGCCAGAATACCCACCGGAAACGCCACGCCCATGCAAATCAGGATCATCAGAAGCGAGCCGATGACGCTGCCGCCGAATCCCGCTTTTTCCGGCATGCGCGAATCACCGCGCTGGAACAAATCCCAGTTGAAAGAAATGCGCGTCTTGCCGCTGTCACGCATCTGTTTCAGCCATTCGATCTGTTGATCCGTCAGGCCGCGCGCATACGCGGGCAGGCTTTCGTCCATCAAGCCTTTCAAATAATACGCCGCTTTATCGCTGGCCGGTATCCAGAGCGTATTATTATCTGCTTTATCCCGATGCGCCATCGTGACCGCCGACGTCGTCACCAGGCTGAACAAGGCGCGTTTCGTGGCGCGATCCGCATTGTTCGCTACCATCTGCAGCATGGCTTTCTGGATGTTCACCAGACTCAATGCATCGCCGTCCGCCAGCGTGACCGCGATTTGCGGCTGCGTGAATCCGCGCAGTCCCGGCATCACAACGCTTCCGATCAGAATAAGCAGAAGCAGCGCGGACATACACACAGCCGCAATGCCGTAATATCTGAACCGTTCCGACTTGCGGTGGCGTTTTCTAAGGTGCGGGCTAGTCATAAGATTCTTTATATTTTTTGACGATCATCAGCGCGATCACGTTGAGTACCAGCGTGAAGAAAAACAATGTCAGGCCCAGCGCAAAGGCAGCGAGCGTTTTCGCGCTGTCGAATTCCTGATCACCCACCAGCAGCGCCACGATCTGCGCCGTAATCGTCGTTACCGACTCCAAGGGATTAAAGGTCAGATTCGCCGCCAGTCCCGCCGCCATGACGACGATCATGGTCTCGCCGATGGCGCGTGACACACCCAGCAGGATGCTGCCCATGATACCTGGCAGCGCCGCAGGCAGCACCACTTGCGTAATCGTTTCCGATTTCGTCGCCCCCATACCGAGCGAAGCCTCGCGCAGCGAGCGTGGCACGGCGCGGATCACATCGTCGGAAAGCGAGCTGATGAGTGGAATGATCATGATGCCCATCACCAATCCCGCGACCAGCGCGCTTTCGGAGGAGATGCCGAGACCGACCGCGTCTCCGAATGTGCGCAGCAGCGGGCTGACCGTGATAATGGCGAAATAGCCGTAGACGACCGTTGGTATACCGGCGAGCAGCTCGAGAATCGGCTTGATCCATGAGCGGGTTTTATTTTTGGCATATTCAGCGAGGTAGATTGCGGTGAAAAGACCGATCGGAACCGCGACCAGCATGGCGATCGTCATGATAAGCGCCGTACCGGTGAAAAGAGGCACCGCCCCGAACGCACCGGAAGAGCCTGCCTGGTCGGCACGCAGCGCCGTCTGCGGGCTCCAGCTAAGCCCGAACAGGAAATCGGTCATCGGCACTTGCTGGAAAAAGCGCAGCGCTTCGAACAGGACGGAAAGCACGATGCCGAGTGTAATGAGCAGGGAAAAAGCCGCGCAAAGAAAAAAGCTGAATATGATCAACCGTTCGGTGAGGCGTCGTGTGCGAACTTGCATGCTAGTTGGCGTCTCTCGTATTGCGGTGCAGCAGGTCTAAACCGGATCAGAAAAAAAGTCAAAGCCGATTAATCGCCATTTAGCTATTGAATTATATGCTTATTCTTCTCTGAATAATTTAGTCCGTTATCATAAAAACTTCATACTTTCTCTATAAAATAAAAGGGATTGCGCGGGAGAATAATTGTGCCGAAGTCTAAAACTCAATCATCACCTGTTTTTACGGATGAATGGTCGAAGTGGGAAGATCGCGTTACTCATATTGTTTATGACGTCATGGTAAAACATCCTAAAGATGCCGCGTCCAGCCGCGCCTGCCAGCAGTATAATAAGTTCAAGGAAGCTATAACCCACATTATAAGTCGTGGGTCTTTGCTTGGCGGGCCAACTCCGGACAGATGGACGCCAGTTAGAGATGCGTTGCTACGCTACGTTTTTGACCAGATGTCAATCCGCATCCGTCATCATGGTTTGGTTGCAAAACCTGAGAAGCTCGCGGAAAAAGTCGGGATGCTGGATAACCAACTTTGTAATCATTCTTTCAAACCCGGGAGCAGCCGCATAAAAATAGATTCTGCGGAATGCCAGCAAATGGCGGATGAAATCATGGCAGCGCTCGATGCTAAAATTATCGAAAAATTCGGGCCGTTTGTGCCACGGCAACCTACAGCTGCCGAACGTATACTCAGCGAACGCGCAAGACCAGGAACACCTGACCTACCCTAAATATCTTCAAAAATCGGCAGGAAAACGTTGAATGTCGAGCCTTTGCCGACCACACTGTCGATGGTGATGGCGCCGCGGTGGCGGTTGATAATCCCTTTCACGATCGCAAGGCCTAATCCCGTCCCGCCCACAGTACGGGTGCGCGCCGAATCGACGCGGTAAAAACGTTCCATCAGCCGCGCCAGGTGTTCTTTTGCAATCCCCTCGCCCTGGTCTTTCACCGAGAGGCACAAAACCCGTGTCAGGTTACGCATATTCTGATCGCGCGGCAGGTCGGTCGTCACGCGCACGGTCACGCGCACTTCCGTATCGGCATTGCCGTATTTGATCGCGTTGCCGATGAGATTATGCACCACCTGCGTCAGCTCGTTGCGCTCGCCCTTCGCATGCGGCAGGCTTTCCTGCATATCGAGCACCAGCGTCATGTTCTTATCGCGCGAGGGGATATCGAAGTGGCGAATTTCGCGCCGCACGACATCGGCGAGGTCCACCGGCTCAGTCGGCACCGAGTGCGCATTCATCTCGATCTTGGAAAGCGATAGCAGATCGTTGATCAGCTGGCGCATGCGCTCGGCCTGCTCCGCCATCATTTTCAGGAACATATCGCGCGCCGCTTCGTCATCACGCGCCGGGCCGATCAGCGTTTCGATGAAGCCCATGATGGAAGCCAGCGGCGTGCGGATTTCGTGACTGGCATTGGCCACGAAGTCGGCGCGCATCTGCTCGACGCTTTTCAGCTCGGTAATATCGTTCATCGTGATCACGATGGAAATGCCCCCCGGCGTTGGAATCGGGAATCGTTCGATCACCGCCAGGAAGTCGCGCACCACCGGCTCTTCCATACGGAATTCCACTTCCCTGCCCTTTAGATCCTCGATCACGGAAGACACTGCATCGAGCAGGATTTGGTTCGGGATAATATCCTTCAGGTAACGGTTGCCGAGGTTCTGGCCAAAGATAGCGCGCGCCGCACGGTTGGTGCGCACAATCTGCTTTTCATCGTTGATCATGATCAGGATGTCGGGAAGCGTATCGACAAGAATTTCGCGCTCGGTGATCGTGCGTTCCTGCTGCTGTTTTTTGATCTCCCACACGCGCTGCAGGCGGGAAAGCGCCGTCGAAAGCTCCGCCACCATCGAAAGGAAACCGAGATCGGGCGGGTTGACCCGCTTATCTTGCGCCAGGTCGTTCACGTAATTAGTCAGTGCGGAAAGGTTGCCCAGAAACGGATAGACGAAGGCCAGCGATGCCAGCAGCACCACGATATACGCGATCAGGAAATGCAGCAGGCTCAGCGCGCCCACGATCACCAGCACCGACATCGTCACCAGCGCCGGCAGGGAAACGATCACAGTCGATTTCAGCAGGGCATTAAACGGGACGGTTTTCGGCATACTGTAGTGATAGTGCTTTTTGCTTAAATCGCAAGTCTAGCATACATTTTACGATGATTCTTGATCACTAAATTACGCTAGCGCGTCAGCGAAAACGCGTAATCGCGAGAACCGCAACGGAGTGTGCTTAGTGCACATGAGTAGCGGAAGCGGAGCAATTATGCGTTTGCAGCAAGCGATAGTAGTAATTAACCGCCAACGATCTTTTTGATCGTGTTTGTAGTACTGTAGCCTTCTTTTAGCGGGATGGAGACCACCTCACCACCATAGCCTTCGACAAACTCGCGGCCGACGATCTGCGTTTTGGCATAATCCGCGCCTTTCATCAATACATCGGGGCGAAGTTTTTTGAGGAGCTCTTCCGGTGTATCCTCGCGGAAAATCACCACCATATCCACCGCTCCCAGCTCAGCGAGCAGAATCGCGCGATCCATCTCGTTATTCACCGGCCGCGAATCGCCTTTCAAGCGGCGCACCGAGTCATCGCTGTTAATGGCGAGGATCAGCCGGTCGCAGTATTGCTTCGCATCGTTGATCAGCGCCAGATGGCCCGCATGCACGATATCGAAGCAGCCGTTGGTGAACCCGACTTTCAGGTTACCGCGCTTCCAGGTTTCCACCTGCTCGGCGGCCATATCCTGCGGATAGATTTTGCGCATGCCGGTGAACACATCCTGCGTATAAAGCTCGGTTTTCAAATCCGTGCGGTAAACCGCCGCCGTGCCGATCTTGCCGACGACAATGCCGCCCGCTGTATTGGATAAATAAACCGCTTCTTCCAGGCTGCTGCCGCTGCCGATGGCCACCGCCAGGGTCGCCAGCGACGTATCGCCCGCGCCGGACACGTCATAGATTTCGCGGGCGCGCGCTTTCACATGGAAAGGTTTATTTTCAGGGCTGACCAGCATCATGCCGTTTGCACCGCGCGTCACCAGAATATTGCCGATATTATTGGCCCGCATGAGAATGCGCGCTGCATCGGTGATATCTTCCTCCGCGTGCAGTTCCACACCGAAGGCAGATGCCAATTCCTTCTGATTCGGGCTAACCAGATACGCATCCGCATAGCGGGAAAAATCATTGGATTTCGGATCGACGACGACCGGCACGTCCGCCGCGTTTGCAATCTCGATGACCTGGCGCACCAGCGATTCACTGAGCACGCCTTTGCCATAATCCGATAGCACCACCACCTGATGCCGCTCGATTTCCTGCCGAACAATTTCAACGATCTGCTCGACAAACTTTTCGGAGAGTTCGGCGCGCGATTCACAGTCGGCGCGGAGCAACTGCTGCGAACCCGCGATGTAGCGGGTCTTCTGCGTCGAAATCCGGCTCTGGTCCATCAGGAGATAGGGATAAAGCCTTGGTTCTTTCGCCGTCAGGCTGACGATGGCATTACCGACATCATCATTGCCGACGATGGAAATGAAAGTTGCGTTGCCGCCGAGGGAAATAATGTTGCGCACCACATTGCCTGCGCCGCCCAGCATGGTGATTTCCTTCTCGATAGCGAGAACAGGAATGGGCGCTTCCGGTGAGATACGCGACGCGCTGCCATAGATGAACTTATCAAGCATCACATCGCCGATGCAGAGCACATGCGCTTCCGAAAAGCGGTCAACCGAGGCAATCAGGGATTTTGGGTCGGTGGACATGCTTGGTTGCCGGTTTTTAGTTACTGGTTATGGGTAATAACAATGGCATTGAACACTCCATTAACCTGATACTAACTAGCAACCAGAAACCAACAACTATTAAGCCGCGTCGCCTTCTGCAGCCGATTCAGCCGGAGCAGCAGGTGCATGCTTCTTGATCATCTGATCGAGCAGGCTTTGCGAGCAAAGCCCCAGCAGGACCGGGTCTTTGGGCTGAATGTTATTGATGTTCCAATGCGAGCGGCTCCGGATGGAATCAATGGTTTTCTTCGTCGTGCCAATTAGCTTAACAATTTGTGAATCCGGAATGTAGGGATGATATTTCACGATCCATGCAATCGCTTCCGGTTTATCCTGTCGGCGTGCGCGCGGTGTATAACGGCTGCCTTTGACGGCGGTCTGTAAATATTCACGCGCCTTTGCATTGATCATCAAGCGCTTATTTGGATCTTTTTCACATTCTTTGATCGATTCTTCGTTCAGCTGGCCGGAAGCGACAGGGTCTTCGCCGATGATGCCGGTTGCCACTTCACCGTCAGCGATGCCTTGGACTTCAAGCGGGTGCATGCCGCAGAAATCAGCAATCTGATCGAAGCTGAGCGATGTATTGTCGATGAGCCACACCGCGGTGGCCTTGGGCATAAGCGGCAGTACCATTTTTAGTCCTTTACGATATTTAGCGTGTAACCGGCATTTCTAGTATAATTTTCCCAATATGCAAGCGCTCTCGCATGCGGAAATGCGCTTTTTCGACCTCTTCGAGCGGAAAAACAGCGTCAATGCGGGGCTTTATGCGCCCTGCTTCGACCGCAGGCCATAGTGACTGTCTGATTTTTTGAAACATATCGGCTTTGGCAAAGTGGCTTTGGGCGCCGAGCGTTGCGCCATACCAGGTCAGGTTTTTAGTCAGCATCATGCCCAGGCTGTCACTGGTTTTGGGCCCATCGAGGAACGCGAGGCTCACCATACGGCCACCTGAACGCAGGCATTTCATATTTTTCGCAAGATAATCGCCTCCCAGCACGTCAATCACCACATCCACCTTCCTGCCGCGGTTGATCTCGTCGATGCGCGCCAGCACGTCCTCTTTCGTGTAATCGATGGCATCCGCGCCGATACTTTGCAGGTAGGCGCATTTTTCCGCCCCGCCCGCGGTCGCGATAACATGCGCGCCGAGTTCCCTCGCCATCTGGATGCCGATGCTGCCGACGCCGCTCGCGCCCGCATGAATCAGTACCGTTTCACCTTCATGCAAATGTGCTTTTTCTACCATTGCCAGCCAGTAGGTCAGCAAGGCTTCAGGCAGCGCCGTCATGTCGCGGTACGCGTGTTTATCGCTGAGTAAAAATGTTTGTTCCGCGTGTGCGACCGCATATTCGGCATATCCGCCACCGCCCGTCAACGCCGCCACGCGGTCACCGACTTTCAGTCCCGTAACACCTTCACCAAGTGCCGCAACTTCACCTGCCACTTCCATACCGGGGATCATGAATGTGGCTTCCGGCAGCGGATACTTGCCTTCCACCTGAAACAGATCGGCGCGGTTGACGCCGGCATAATGCACATGAATCAGCACCTCGCCGTAATGCGGCGCGGGAATCTCCATTTCATTCAGGATCAATTTGCCCTTTTCGATCAGGGCGGCGAGCATGAGCATAAAATACCTTTCGGTCACCTTACGTTCTGCCGGTTTTAATGCAAGTATCAATCCTCTGGCATCGCGGATGCTTTTGCATTACATTGCCTCCTCATCGTTATCACTTGTGCTTTTACATTATGTTTGAAGAGGATCTCCCGAAGAAAAAAGATGCGCCAGAGCCGCGCAACCTCGAGCGTCTGAGCATTGATGAATTGCGCGAATATATCGATTGGCTCACCACCGAAATCAAACGTGCCGAGGACGACATCACGCGCAAGCGGGCGGCAAGTTCGGCAGCGAGTCTTTTCTTTAAACCGTAGGATATATATGGCAACGACGAAGGCAGCCCCGAAATCTGTTCAGAAAAAAAAGCTTGGCGCGAAAGCAAAATGCGAAAGCGGCAAGCATCCGCCGCGCAAGCTGATCAATCTCGCGCTGCAGGGCGGCGGCGCACATGGCGCGTTTACCTGGGGCGTACTGGATGCGCTGCTCGAGGATGACCGTATCGATTTTGAAGCCATCACCGCGACGAGCGCAGGCGCCGTCAATGGCGCGGTATTGATTTACGGGCTGGAAAAAGGCGGGCCGGAGAAAGCGCGCGAGCTTCTCGAAGATTTGTGGCGCGGTATTTCAGGGGCATCTTCCATGCTGCCTTTCAATGCAACCAAGCTTCTGGATACCCAGCTCAATAACCTGCATAATCTGGGTGTTCAGTTTTCCGCCCCTGCCCTTGCCGTCGATTTCATCACACGTGTTTTTTCGCCGGCGGAGTTTAACCCGTTCGATCTGAATCCATTGCGCGATCTTCTGGACGCGCTGGTGAAATTTGATGTTGTCCGAAAGAACAAGAAAATTAAATTTTTCGTCAATGCCACCAATGTGAAAACCGGCAAAGCGCGTATTTTCAAAACCAAGGAAATGACGCGCGATATGATTCTCGCTTCGGCGTGCCTGCCGTTCCTTTTCAAGACCATTTACATTGAAGG
The DNA here is from genome assembly GCA_046348685.1 of Rickettsiales bacterium. GTDB lineage: Bacteria > Pseudomonadota > Alphaproteobacteria > Rickettsiales > UBA998 > JAXMDT01. Next base: position 42,351 of record JAXMDT010000001.1, on the reverse strand, counting down.
TGAGCCGTCTTGGGATGGAGGCTATACGGGAAATCCCGCGCTTTATCCTTTGTTTTACGAGTGCACGAGCGACGATCTGATGCTCATCAGCATCAATCCCCTCGACATTGAGGTGGTGCCGACACACGCGTCCGACATTCTCGACCGCGTTAATGAAGTCAGCTTTAATTCCAGCCTGATGCACGAGATGCGTGCCATTGCCTTTGTAAAAAAACTACTGCATCAGGGCAAACTCTCGCCGAAGCACTATAAGGATGTACGTGTGCATATGATCGAAGCGACGGATGTCATGGTGCCGCTCGGACGCTCCAGTAAACTCAATACCGATTGGGGTTTCATCTCCGACATGCGTGATTTCGGCGCGGAGACGGCAAAGAACTGGCTGAAGAAGAATTACACCTGGATCGGCACGCGCTCGACGACCGACATCCACGAGACATTCTTATAATTCCCTCTTCCGGGCAATCGCCGCCTTCTTTATTTTTCCAACTGCACTGAACAGCGCCGTACTCACCGCCATGGAGGTATACGGCAGGAAGCAGGGCTTTACTGCTTGAGATCTCAACAGGGATTTCAGGCCGCCGCTTGCGTACGCTCATCCGTATGCAGCGGCTGTCTGGGATTTAAATAATTAGGAAAAAATATGATAAATGTTTTGTCATTCCAGAGCTAGCCGAGTCCAATGCTAAAGCATTGGGAAGGAGGCTTCATCTGGAATCTAGAAAAAAAACTGGATTTCAGCTTTTGCTGGAATGACGCTACTATTCTGCGTCGGACTTCTTGTCGTCTTTTTTATCTTTTTTCTCTGACTTCTTCTCGGAAGAAGCAGCCGCGCCGCCTTTGCCGGAAAGCGCGCCGAAATCGAGCGAGCCGAATTTGTTGGCGAATTTATCCATCTGACCGGTACGGCGGAGGCTCGTGTTCTTGCCATCCGACCAAGCCGGGTGCGTTTTTGGATCGACATCGAGGATCAGCGTCTCCCCTTCCTTGCCCCAGACGGAACGCGTCTTGAACTTGGTACCATCGGTCATCTGGACCGTGATTTCATGGTAATCGGGATGAATATCGGCTTTCATGGGTCTATCCTCGTTTAAAAGAAGGGGTTAGTAGCCTAAATCAGCAACCAGATCAACCTCTCTTTTATCAGTGAGTGGCATAAACCGGTCAAAATGAGGAAATTTCAAGGAAAAAACGCGCGTAGAACCGGAGTGTACGTACTGGTACACAAGGATTTGAGCACGTTTTTTGACGCAGAAATTATCCATTTTCATCGGTTTGAACCAAATGATTCACCGGCCCATGACCGCCACCGAAGCCAGGGGCGTGTTCAATGGCTTTTCTGACATACGCCCGCGCCATGATAATCGCATCGCGCATGCGCGCACCCTTGGCAAGTTCGGTTGCGATGGCGGAGGCAATCGTGCAGCCGGTGCCGTGCGTATGTTCGGTATGAATGCGCGTGCTTTCAAACACCTCATATTCAGTAGCACTTAGATAGACATCATAGAGCGTCTCGCCGTCGCCATGCCCGCCGGTAAGCAGCACGGCCTTCGCCCCCGCCTCGACAATTTTGCCCGCCGCCAGTTTCATATCCGCGAGAGAGTGAATCGACATTTTAGAAAGGATCTGCGCTTCGGGAATATTGGGGGTCACCAGGGTGGCAAGCGGCATCATCTGCGTGCGCATGGCATCCTCCGCTTCCGGTTTTAAAAGCCGCGTGCCGCCTTTGGCGGTCATCACCGGATCGACGACGATGGGAATCAGCAGCGAGCGCTGCACCAGCACATCCACCACGTCGCGGATAATCGCTTCCGAGAACAGCATGCCTGTTTTGATGGCATCCGCGCCGATGTCATCGAGCACTAGCTCCATCTGCTGGCGAACGAATTCGGGACTGACAGCTTCCACCCCAAAAACGCCATGCGTATTCTGTGCGGTGAGCGCTGTAATGGCAGTCGCCGCATACCCGCCCCGCGCCGAGACGGTTTTAATATCGGCCTGAATCCCTGCCCCGCCGCCGGAATCCGACCCGGCGATGATGAGGACGCGTGGCATTTCAGAATCTGAATTTTTCATAAAAACCTACTTAAAATCTCCTCTCCCCTTTTAAGGGGAGAGGACGGAATTTCTTATGCTTACGAAGTAAGTGTTAGAAATTCCGAGGTGAGGGGATTGATGAGAGGTTTTATTTGGCTTAACAGCCAAACACCCTCATCCTAACCTTCTCCCGCTAGCGGGAGAAGGAATTTTAAGCCGCCTTTTGCACGATGTCGCAAATACGCTCAACAATGGATTTCACCAATCGCTCATCGTCCGCTTCCGCCATGACGCGGATGAGCGGCTCGGTACCGGATTTGCGGATAAATAACCGTCCTTTGCCAGTGAGTTCGCGTTCCGCCGAGGCAATCGCTTCCTGCACGCCCGCATCGTCGAGCGGATTTTTACCATTGTAACGCACGTTTTTCAGTAGCTGCGGCATCGGATCGAAACAGCGCGAAAGCTCACTCATGTGTTTCTGCTTTTCCTGCATCACGGCCAGCACCTGCAGCGCTGCCACCATGCCGTCACCGGTCGTTGTATAATCCGAGAAAATAATATGGCCGGATTGCTCACCGCCGACATTGATCCCCTGCTCTTTCATCGCTTCGATCACATACCGGTCACCCACTTTAGCGCGGATCAGCTCAATGCCGCGCATGCCGAGATAACGCTCCAGGCCGAGGTTCGACATCTGCGTCGCCACGATTTGCGGCGTGTTCAATAATCCATGCGTATGCCAGTAATCCGCAATCAGCGCGAGGATCTGGTCACCGTCGATCAGCGCGCCGGTTTCATCGCACATGACGACGCGGTCAGCATCGCCATCAAGCGCGATGCCCAGATGCGCCCTTTCCGCCACCACGCGCTCCCCCATTGCCTGCGGATGCGTCGAGCCGCACTCCGCATTGATATTATAGCCATCCGGTTCATCACCGATGGTAATCACGTCCGCACCCAGCTCATGGAGAATCACCGGGCCTGCCGTGTATGCGGCGCCGTTCGCGCAATCGAGCACGATCTTCAGACCTTCCAGGCTCAGATGTTTCGGAAACGTATGTTTCACATATTCGATATAGCGGCCGCGCGCATCGTCGATACGGCGCGCCTTGCCCAACTTATCGGGAGCGGCGAGATGTGCATCAATGCCGTTTTCCATCAGGCGGGCAATTTCCTGCTCGGTCTCATCGGAAAGTTTATACCCATCCGGGCCAAACAGTTTGATGCCGTTGTCTTCGTAGGGATTATGCGAGGCTGAAAGCATCACGCCCAGATCGGCGCGCATCGAGCGAGTCAGCATGGCGACCGCCGGCGTCGGCATCGGGCCGACCAGCAGCACGTCCATGCCCACAGAGATAAAACCCGCCGTTAGCGCCGGTTCCAGTAAATAACCGGACAGGCGCGTATCTTTGGCAATCACCACTTTATGCCGGTGGTCGCCCCGGTTGAATACCACTCCCGCCGCCATGCCGACTTTAAGAGCGATTTCCGCCGTCATCGGATATTGGTTAGCCGTGCCGCGAATACCGTCAGTTCCGAAAAGATTTCCCATAGGTTCCAGATTTTAGATTTAAGGTTAAAGAAAGTATCCTAAACCGTAAACCGTAAACCTTAAACCAAAAATTATGCTACTGGCTGATCGCCCGAACCATTTGCTCCATCGGCTTTTTTCTTGCCGGGAAGCGTTGAAGTCGTCGATTTAAATGGCTTTGGCGTGGCGAAGGTGCGGTCGATTTTCTCACCGCCCACCAGACGCTTGATTTCCTCTCCCGTCAGCGTTTCATGTTCCAGCAGCCCTTGCGCCAGCGCTTCAAGTCCATCGCGGTTATCCTCTAAGATCATCTTGGCGCGTGAATGCGCTTCCTCGACGATGCGCTTGATCTCGGCGTCAACTTTTGCCGCCGTCGATTCCGACATGGTTTTTTCCTGCGTGAAACTATGGCCGAGGAATACTTCCTGCTGGTCCCCGCCGTAATCAACCGGGCCCATTGCATCGCTCATGCCCCATTTTGTGACCATGGCGCGCGCCAGACGCGTTGCGTATTGAATATCGGATGATGCGCCGCTTGAGACTTTGTCGTAACCAAAGATAATTTCCTCCGCGACGCGGCCACCCATCGAGACCGCAAGGTCATCGTGCATCTTTTCGCGCTTATAGGAAAGCTTATCGGATTCCGGCAAGCGCATCACCATCCCCAGCGCACGGCCACGCGGAATGATGGTCGCTTTGTGAATCGGATCGGACGCCGGGCAGTTCAGCGCGACGATGGCGTGTCCCGCCTCGTGGTACGCCGTCATTTTCTTTTCTTCCTCGCTCATCACCATGGATTTGCGCTCGACGCCCATCATGACTTTATCCTTGGCTTCCTCGAATTCGCGCATGGTGACGACCTTCTTGTCGCGGCGCGCCGCCAGAAGCGCGGCTTCATTCACGATGTTGGCGAGGTCGGCACCGGAAAATCCGGGTGTGCCGCGGGCGATGACATTCACATCGACATCCGGGCCGACCGGCACTTTTTTCACATGCACGCTGAGAATTTTCTCGCGTCCGGCAATATCCGGATTGGCAACGACGATCTGGCGGTCGAAACGGCCAGGGCGCAGCAGCGCCGGATCGAGTACATCCGGACGGTTGGTTGCGGCGATCAGGATGACGCCCTCATTGGCTTCGAATCCATCCATCTCAACCAGCAACTGGTTCAGGGTTTGCTCGCGCTCATCGTTACCGCCGCCAAGACCGGCACCGCGATGACGGCCAACGGCATCGATCTCATCAATAAAGACAATGCACGGCGCATGTTTTTTCGCCTGCTCGAACATATCCCGCACGCGACTGGCGCCGACGCCGACGAACATCTCGACGAAGTCAGAGCCGGAAATGGTGAAAAACGGTACGCCTGCTTCACCGGCAATGGCGCGGGCAAGCAAGGTTTTACCGGTACCCGGAGGGCCGACAAGAAGGCAGCCGCGCGGAATTTTACCGCCGAGCTTCTGGAATTTGTGCGGGTCTTTCAGGAAATCAACGATCTCAACCAGTTCTTCTTTCGCTTCATCCACGCCGGCGACATCATCAAATGTCTTGCGCTCGGTTTTTTCGGTCAGCATGCGGGCACGCGACTTGCCAAAGCCCATCGCACCGCCGCGGCCACCGCCCGACTGCATCTGGCGCATGAAATAAATATAGACTCCGATCAGCAGGATGAACGGGAACCAGGAAATCAGGAAACTGCCGATAGTGGACATGCCCGTCTCGGCGGGAACAGCGGAAATTTTCACGCCATGCTCGGTGAGCTTGGTGACGAGATCGGGGTAATTTGGCGCCAGCGTGACGAAGGAACTGCTATCGGCGAGATCGCCGGTGATGACCGTACCCTCGCCCTGTTTTTCCTTAATCTGGACGTTGTTGACCTGTCCGTTTTCAACGCGCTGCAGGAAATCGGAGAACGCGAGACGTTTATAGCCGTTTGTGTCAAAACCACCGTTGGAAATTTCAAATAAGACGACAGCGGCGACGATAATGCCCAGCCAAATCAGGGCGTAGCGGGAAAAATTACTCATATGGATTGAATTTTAACGCTAATTTTGTTCACGGCAAGCTTTTTCATGCGTGCCAGCTGGTAAATATGTAATAGCAATAGCATGGGAGTATCTCTTTTCCTTACTCCAGTGCATATGGGGTACGGCTACCGGAGCTTCAAGATGAAAAAGCGATGGCAAGGTCATCAGAAGCTTTTTCGGAACATCCTCGTGCCGTTTCAGCACCTCAGGTGGCAGCGCAAGGTAGGATTTCCCAAGCGGCGCCAAATGATACTCTCCGCCTGCTTCATCCAGGGCCACGGAACAACCAAACCTTTCATCGAATAGGACGTGGCTGCCCGCCTTTACAGTAACCGGTTTCATCCTTGAGAATTCCCGAATGGCATAAAGCTGCCCCGCCTTGACGATGAATTCGACATGGGCAAGCGTTGCTCCTGCAAATTTTTCTTCTGATACATTATCGAGTAACCTTTTTAGCTCTTCGTAGCGTGGCTCACTTGATCCGCCGTTCACGAATGCGATCATTTTTTTGAGTGTTCTTAATTGAATTTCTTCATGTGCTACATGAAGGGCATCGAGAGCAATCCAAGCAAATCCTGCTTCGTTCAACTCCCCATAAGAAAGGATATGATTGAATGTCTGTTCAGCCAGATAATCAGATGTTCGTGATAAATTTTCGTGGATTAACTGAAGACGCTCAGGTGATAGCCCCTCTTCTTCAAAAGCTTTGTTCTGCGCTCTGATTCGGGTGCGAGTATAGGTATCAGAGCCGTTGGTCGGATCATTGACCCAACCCTGATTCTGCTTTCGAAGATAGGTAACAAGCTCACGTTTGGCGATACCTAATAACGGCCTGAGCAATGTTACGCTCTCCCGCATAGCGACCGGTTTCATACCGGCCAGACCGTCTACCCCACTACCTCTGATCAGACGCATCAGGATGGTTTCCCTTTGATCGTCGGCATGATGGGCGAGCAGCAGGTGTTTTACGTCATGTGCCAGGCACCAGCCCAGCATCAGGCGATAACGGTAGTCCCTAGCCTTTTCTTGGACGCCGCTACCTGCCGGAATGGGCTCGCCTTTAAGTATAACCGCACTAATATTACGCTGATTCAGCCAGGTTTTTACTGTCACCGCCTCCCCGGCAGATTCCGCGCGAAGGCCATGATCGACAATCAGTGCCGTAAACGAATTTTTCTTCCATGCCTGCATGAGCAAGGCCAGCGCCATACTGTCCGCACCGCCGGAAACGGCCACCGCGAGCGGTTGATTGCTTGGCACAATCGCTTCAATAGCGGCAAAGGCGCGTGGTAATAGAGACTGGGACTCATCAACGGAAAGTGCGTACATATCGGCGTTTTACACGACGCCCGCTATCCGCGAAAGGTTTAGTGGGTGCAGCCGAGTTCTTTTTCTTTATTCGCTGCTTTTTGCAGGACGGGGCTGCTGCTCCCCTGGTATTTAATCTGCAGCTGTTTCAGCACAACGCAGGATTCACGCTTTTTATTCAGCATGTTAAGCGATAGCGCCAGCTTGAAAAGATTGTCGGGGGCTTTGATACCTTCCGGCATTGTCTCGAAGCCCTGGCGGAAATTGTCAGCCGATTTCAGGTAATTCTCGCGGACATAGTAGGTCTCGCCGAGCCAGTAATACACATTGCCGATCAACGGGTCCTTCGGATAACGTTTCGTAAAAGACTCCAGCACGGCGCCCGCTTCCGCGTATTTCGCCTGATTCATCAGCTTGAACGCTGCATCGTACTGTTCTTTGGAAGAAGCATAGTTCTGAACGCTCGATGTATCCGCATTAGACTCAGCGCTCGGAGTTGTCGGCACGGGCTGAATACCATTTTGGGAAAGCGGCTGCGGGGTTGGAACAGGCTGGATCGGCGGTGCCGGGGTGCCGTTTTGCGGCGGCGTCAGCGTCGGCGTCGGCGCAACACCCGTCGGGCCGGTAGCAGCCGCGCCCGGGGCGCCGGTCATGCCGCTGCGTTCTTCCAGCGCCCGCAGGCGGAAATCGACGTCTTCATTCAGCGATTTCATATCCGCTTCAATACGTGACTGGCGATGCTGAATCTCTTCGATCATGCCACGGAACTGGCGAAGCTGGTCCTCCATATCAGAAATCTTCACGGACAAGCTGGCCGATCCGCCGCCGCCCGCCGTAATCGTACCGCCGCCGCCCGCATTCAGCTCCTCGCGGATGGCCTGGATTTCTTCCTGCATGCTGTCGATGCGCGGATCATTGTAACGCTGCGCATAGGCGGCGCTTACGCTGGTTGCAACTACCATGATACTCAAAACAAAACGGTGCACTTTCATATTCCCTCACACGGCCTATAAACAAAAACCGCTGGCAAGCGTAATGCATGCCAGCGGTTTTGCCAATTGTCTTATCGCTGATTAGCGGGACAGTACGGTCACGCCGCGGCGGTTTTGAGACCATGCGGACTCATCGCTGCCGAGAACTGCCGGACGCTCTTTACCATAAGAGATCGTCGACAGGCGGGAAGCCGGAACGCCCAGGTTCACCAGGTAGTTCTTTACAGCCGTTGCACGACGCTCGCCGAGGGCAAGGTTGTACTCACGGGTGCCGCGCTCATCGCAATGACCTTCGATGGTGGCGCTAAAGTTGCCGTATTGCTTCAGCCAGTTAGCTTGGCGCTCCAGGGTCGACTGCGCTTCGCCGCTGAGGGAAGAGCTGTCGAGTGCGAAGAAGACGCGATCGCCAACCTGATTTTGGAATTCACCTTCGGTGCCAGGGCCGGTTGCGCCATAGCCACCGCTGCCGTTGCCAGTACCATCGGTACCGTCGCCGCCAGGGGTTTCGCACGCTGCGAGCAAGAAGAGAGTCGAGAGCAGAGCTCCGATTTTTACCGTTGTTTTCATTTTGTTTCTCCAGACTAAGTTAGAAAATTCGGTGACCTATGAATGAAAGGAACGGAGAAGAAAATCAATTCCTATGGTTGTTTTTCCCTCTCCGCTTTCAACGGATTTGACCCCTGTTGTTTTATGGCAACAGTGGCGACCAGGCCGGATCCGTCGCCTCAGTCGGCGTCAGGATTTCTCTTAAGTTACGGCCTGTTACGTCGATCATCATAAGCCGGCTCTTATCGTAAGCGGAGCGCTGGCGCGTGAAAACGATATAACGGCCATTCGGCGCCCAGCTCGGGCTTTCATCCAGCCAGGACTGGGTAATTTCCCGTTCGCCCGAGCCATCCGAGCGCATGACGCCAATTGAGAATTGGCCGCCTGCCATCTTGGTGAAGGCGATCAAATCCCCGCGCGGCGACCAGACAGGATCCCCGTAACGGCCATCGCCGAAGCTGATGCGCTTCACGCCGCCGCCGCTTGAACTCATCACATACAGCTGCTGCGAGCCGCCACGGTCGGAGTTGAAGACGATGGAGCGGCCATCCGGCGAATAGGACGGCGACGTATCGATCCCAGGATCGTTGGTCAGGCGTTGCAGGTTCCGCGAACGCAGATCCATCTGGTAGATTTCCGTATTACCGCCATCCGCAATCGACATCACCATGCGGTTGCCGGTGTTATCGAAGCGCGGCGCAAAGGACATGCCCTTGAATGTACCGATCGATTCTTCCCTGCCCGTCTGCAGATCGCGCAGGTAGACGCGCGGCTGCTTGCCCGCATAGGACATATAGAGAATTTCCTGCGTGTTCGGCGAGAAGCGCGGCGTCAACACCAGGAATTGGCCGTTGGTGAGGAATTTGTGATTCTCACCGTCCTGATCCATGATGGCGAGGCGTTTGATACGCTTGTTCTTTGGCCCCGTTTCCGAAACATAAACGATGCGCGTATCGAAAAAGCCTTCTTCACCCGTGATGCGTTTGAAAATCAGGTCGGCAATCAGGTGCGCGACGCGGCGCCAGTTGCGCGAGAACGTGTCGAACTGTTTGCCTTCCATCTGCGCCTCGGCATACACATCCCACAGGCGGAACGAGACTTTCAATTTGCCGCCGCCCAGCGAGGTGACGGTGCCGTGCACGAGAGCCTGCGCATTGATCTGGCGCCAGTCGGGAAAGCGCGGCACCGAGGTGGATGCGTTGATCTGTTCGATGAATGCGCCTTTATCAATCGGGCGGAAAATGCCGGAACGCTCAAGGTCTGCGGCAATGACGCTGGAAATATCGCGGCCGACTTGTGCGGCTTCACCATCTGTGCCGTTCAGCTCGACAACCGCGATCGGCAGCGGATCGATATTCCCTTGGGTGATATCCAGCTTCAGCACCGCATGCGCGGGCGAGGAAATCAAAATAAGAAATGAAAGCGCGAAAAATGCACGCATCGACGACAAAGTATGTTTCATGATAAGGCCCTTTGGCAAAAAACGAATAACGTTTTATGAACGGAGCCTTCTTAGATGTCAATGCGTGAGAAGCAATTAAACGATTTCCATATTTCGTCCATGACGGGCATCAGGCAAACTTTGCGCGGCAAAAGTTTGATTGAAGCCAGTCGATGTTTCTGAACGCTGTTCAATCGGTTTATCTAATGCATCGCCGAAACCAACCGATCTCAATTCATCCTCATTGCGCTTAGCAACATCCGGCGCGAGAAGCACCGCACGGCGTATCAAATTATTTAATGAAGCGTTGTCATATGGACCTTCATATGGCGTCATAGGATTGGCCGCATTAAATTCTTTCTGCACATCAAAAGCGGCATACTGGAGGGCCTGCGGATATTCCAACAGAACGGCCGCATCCTCACGCGTCAGACCCGAATCAAGATCGTTCCGTATTATTGGATTTTTTAACACATGGGAAAGGCCGTTATGTACGGCCAGAAATTGGCTGTTGTCTCCGAGATCAGGAAATGTCTTTTTTAACCATGCCGAGGATCCGGCGAGTGAAAGCTGCCCACGGGTAATCCCATCTTCTAAAACCGGAAAGGCACCATGTGCCACCTGCCACAATGCTTCGGGATGACGTTTGTTCACGCCGGACAGGAATTCAGACGCACGATCAAAACCGGCTTTTTCTACATACGCTCTAACAGTGTCAGACATGTCCTTAGAAAGCCTGATCGCTTCACGATTATGATAAGAACCTTCAATGCCGCCTGAATCCCCCCTCAAATCTCGTATGTCTTGCTTAACAGATATATCGCCTGCCAGCGCTTCAATTCTTCTTTCAACACTGGATAGTGTATCGGTCATGGTGTGCTCCTATGTTTTTTGAATTATAAAGATGGTTTGTGAAAGCTTCGTGACATCACACGCTACCTCGAACAGGAGATTTGCCAATCGGTCGCACATCGGGAACACTTTGCGCAAGCATCTCCCTATCATTGCCACTGTCGTGTTAAATCAGGCTGCTGTGTTGCGTTGATTCTTCCTGGCGTTCTTTTTCTTCAGAGCGCGCGCCTTGCACGGCGTCTTTAAACCCAAGCCTTTTTAATTCTTCCCGATGCTCTGGCTTGAGCGCCAATTCAGGCTGCAATTCCGCCGCGCGTTCCATCCAGTCTTTCCGCCCGTTTACAAAACGTAGGCCGGACCAAAGCGACTGGGGCAGATTCCTGATCGCTCGCGGATGTTCAATAAAAATCGCAGCGATCTCCTTGCCTTTTTCTGTCGGAGGGTCACGGTAGAGTTCATCGATCGTCCGATCCCGAATATCATCATCCAGAAGGATGCGCAGCGCCATCGCTTCTTTAAGTGCAGGAGCAGCCGGATTTGCCGGAAAAATATATTTTGTTTCCGGAAAGTTTACATGAATATCGTTTTGAAGCGCAGCGTATAGCGTCTCATCATATCCTTTTTGATGAAGGCCATTGAGATTTTGCAAAGCTTGCGCAAGGCTTGATTTTCCGGCCTTTACCCGCTGAAAGAGTGCATCTGCCGCAGACGCTCCGGCAATGCTTGCAATAGAGCCACCCGCATTGGATTGTTTAACGGCTGTGAGATCAGGCGCTTCTTCAATACCCATCTCATAGATATCGCCGCGCACGGTATTTGCCAAATCATTGCGCAACCCAATCAGGCGGTCACTCATAACCGGCTCGGGAACCGTTCGCAGCGCCTGCAGCTGTGCCTGCCGAATGGCATGATTGTAACGTTCTGCATCGCTTGAGGATATGCCCGTGCCTGCCATAAGGTTATCCTGCATGCGGGCAACATCCTCAAACCGGTTAGCCTGCCGCTGAAGATAATCGCCGTAGAGCAATCTAACCTGACGAATGAGTTCTTCTGACTGAGAGCGCGACATACATCACTCCAATAGTGTTTTTATTATTATTTTTATTGGCCACGAATCTACTATAATCCCATGACAACAATATGACATTATTAAGTGATAAATATCAGTTTCTTGATATATTATGCGCGAAAGATAATGGGCTTTTCCTGACGTGCATCGGGAAGGATTTGAGCTTCTGTAAATACGCCCGCGCGATCCTTTGTGTTTATTTCAGCAACACGCAGGCGAGCTTCTTCGACTGCAATGCCAAATCCATTTTCATAAAGCTGCTTACCCGCTGTCAGGGCGGTGAATGGATCGAGACTCGCCGCTTTCTGTAAAATTTTTTCAGGATTTATTTTTTCGTCCCAAGCCGATGCGGGAACGTCTTTCAAAACGGATGAGTTTTCGAGCAAGGTTCGGGCTATCTTGATACTGTTTTCCGTTGGTGGAGCTGCATTCATTTCTTCAAGGATAATATCACGTGACTGCCCTTCGGTGATCGCCCGGCGGATAAAGCGATTTTTCTGTTCTTCAAGTGTGTTTGCCGGATTGGAAACATTGAAATTAGCATCCGGCATTTTAAATGCGCCGTAGCCTTTGGCAGCAAGCACATCATATTCCGCTGTCGCATCTGCAAAACCGGCAACGCCATTTGTAAAACGCTCATTTAAGGAATTCAGCGACACGAGCAGGACGTTTTCAGCCAGACTACGATCAATGTTCGGGAAATCTCTCATATTCGGGGCTGCACGTGCTCCTTCTTTGTAAACCGCATGCCCCACCTTCACATTAAGCTCATACATATTTTCGGTAAGCGTTGTGCTGATTTGCGGTGCTGTGCCAACATCCTTAAACGCTTTGTTAGTCGCATCTATAAATCTGTCATGATGCTCCTGACTGCTACTATCCAGCCCAGCGATGTCCGCCGCTTGCAAATACTTATCCCGAACGGGCCTAAAACTCGTATACCACCTATCATATTGTACTGCGTAGGCCGTATATTCCGCAGATGTGATCCGCAGCAAATCGTCCAGAGTACTAGACGGCATGTGCTGATCCCTCGCTATATGCTTTTTCTTCTGCGAGAATGTCCCGGATCAACCCCGTCAGTTCACTATCAGCCATAAATGCCCCCATGTGGGCATAGTATAGCTACGTGAAATGACAGCCTAATGACAAAGAAAATCTAGTTAATACAATAAGTCACGCGGATCAAAGGTCAGTTCCATGTCCTTCCAGGTAGAGTATTTGTCGGCGGGAAGGTTTTTGAGCGGACTGCATTTATAGACCGCACGTATCGCTGAGTCGGCTGCACCGCGGAAGAAATTATCCGTATTATAGCGAATCATATCGCCACCTGCGACCTCGGCAGAAACAACGGAACCATCCGGACGCAGCTGCACATTGACATGCACTTTCAATTCATAGTCGTTCTTCGCACCCGCGGGTACGCGCCAGCATTTGACGAATTGGCCGCGAATCGCATCCATCTCACTGATCGTCATCGGCAGGCTTGGATCATACGGAGCATTGGACTTGGCAATGTTCGTCGGCGCGGCGGATTTTTTCACGTCTTTTTTGGCATCCGGCTTCATCGCTTCGCTGCGGACATCTTTCAGGATATCCTCAAGAGGATCGTCTTCCGGTTTCTCTTCGGGCTTTTTCTCTTCCGGTTTTTTAGGCTTTGGTTTTTCCGCCGGTTTTTCCTTCACCTTCTCCGGAACTTTGACCGCTTCTTTTTTCGGCGGCGGCGGCGTCGAGTTTTTCTTCGGCTGATTTTCCGGGCCTTTCTTCTGCGCTTCTTCTTTTTTCGGCGCGATGGGCTGCTGCGACGGAGGCACGTTGGATTTCGGCGCAATGGGCAATACCTCGACGGTCAGCACCATCGGCTCCGGCTCGTCATTGTCAAAGAAACTGGGAAGTCCGAGAAAAGCGAGAATCAGAACGGCAACATGGAGACCGGCGGAATAGTACGCGCCACGGGTCATAGGCTAGCCTTTTGTGCGCAATGTTCCTCCTCCCGTTTACGGGGGGAGGTTAGGAGGGGGGAATACAGCGTCTCACGATTCCCCCACCCTGACCCTCCCCCGCAAGCGGGAGAGGGAATCAGAGTACGCGTCAGGTTCGTCAGCATTTATCCCTTCTTCTTACTCGGCGGGCTGCTGCCGGGCGATTCGGAAATGAGCGCCACTTTCATGAAACCGCCTGCCTGGATTTCGCCGACGACTTTCATCATCGTGCCGTAATCCACGTTGCGGTCGCCGCGCACGAAAATGCGTGCATCTTTATTCTCACCGGCGACGGCCTGAAGTTTGGGGCCGATTTGCTCGAGCGTGATTTTGGCTTCCTGCAGGAAAATATCGCCGTTGCGTTTCACCGAAACGCTGATCGGTTCATCCTGACCGGCGACCGGCTGCGATTTCGCTTCCGGCAGGTCGACCGTCACGCCCGCCGTCATCATCGGCGCGGTGATCATGAAGATAACGAGCAACACGAGCATCACGTCCACCATCGGGGTGACGTTGATTTCGCTCACCGGCCGGCGTTTGAAATCGCGCCCCTGCCAGTCCCCTCCGAATTGCGCTCCCATCTAGACTCTCCCTGCCTGTTCAGCTTGACGTGAGAGCAATGCCAGGAACTCGGTGCAGAAATCTTCCAGCTTGCCGGAGTATTTCGCGAGGTCGTTGGAGAATTTATTATAGGCAATGACCGCCGGAATCGCGGCGGCAAGGCCCAGCGCCGTCGCAAACAGCGACTCAGCGATACCGGGTGCGACGACGGCAAGCGACGTGTTTTTGGAAGACGCGATCGACTGGAAGGAGTGCATGATCCCCCACACCGTGCCGAACAGACCGACGAACGGCGCAGCAGAACCAACTGTGGCAAGGAAGCCGAGGCCTTTTTCCAGATCTTCCAACTCGCGGTTACGCGCGACATTCATGATCTGCGCGATGCGACCGATAACACCCGGCTGCAGGATCGATGTGCGCGGACGCACGGAGCCCTGGCGGTTATCGGAGCGGAACCATTCCTCCATCGCGGAAAGAAAAACAACCGCGAAGGGATGCGAGGCGCGTCGTTTCATTTTTTCATAGAAACTATCGAGCGCTTCGGCGGACCAGAAATCATGTTCAAAGCGCGATGCTTTCTGCTTGATCATCTTGAAGCGCATCCATTTATCGAAAATGATCGCCCAGCTCCAGAACGAGGCGATGATGAGCAGGATCATCACCATCTTGCCGATGATGCCCGCATTCATGAACATGCCCCAGGCGGAAAGATCGTGCATCGCTGCGACGCTGCCCGCCACATCCGTCTGGGCGACGCTCTCCACTGCCGTGTTCACATTTGTGCTGTCCGTCATTTCAGTCCTCCAACCATTTTATGCCATGCTGAGCGCAGCGAAGCATCCTGCAGATATTTTGCTTCGCTCAGGATGATGTACATATTCTTTATTTTGCCAGCGCATGCAAGAGTTGTTCCGGAATGCGCACCGGTTTTCCGTTTTTGTCCACACAGGCGATCTTTACACTAAGAATTACCAGCGTGGCATCCCCCTTCTTAAGGATTTGCCGCATTGTCATATGGACTTTACTATGCTGTTGCAAGGAAGTTTCAATGGTAATGAGGTCGTCCAGGCGGGCCGGAAGCTTATAATCCGCCTCCAGATGGGCAACGACGAAACCGAGCCCCTGCTCCGCGCGCAGCTTTTCCTGCTCGAAACCCACGGCGCGCAGCCACTCAGTGCGGGCACGCTCGGCGAATTTCAGATAATTAGCGTAATAGACGATGCCGGCGGCGTCCGTATCCTCGTAGTAGACGCGTACCTGGAACGAAAAGGCCTTAGTGTGCTGCATGGTAGAAATAGTAACCGAGCCCCAGCGTGAAGATCATATTGCCGTACAAAGCATGTTCCAGGAGAACAAGCCAGAAGGATTTACGCTTGAGATAGGTCAGGCAAAAGATGACGCCGCCGATGATGCTAAGTCCTGGCGCGATGAAATTGAGCAGAAAGGCGTGCGCGATCCCAAATGTCGTGCTGCTGGCGAAGATCATGGCGCGATCGCTGGCAAAGAGTGGCCGGTATCGCTGGAAGAAAATAACGCGATAGACGAATTCCTGGGGGGCGGCAGAAAGAATTGGGTAAAGCAGCATGACCATCGCCCAGACCAAAGGCCGCTCGCTCGGGAATTTGAGCCAGAGATCAGGTTTCAGATAATATGTCAGAAGGGCCAATAGTGAGATATTAAGCAAAAAAAGCGGCGCCATACGCTTGATTTCCGGAAGATAATCCTTTGAAAACCGCATGATGTGCGACAGTTTTTCCTTATCGTGATACCGCATCCAGAAATAACCGATAATGGCGACCATCCATAGGCATAAAAAGACGACGCTGCGCTTGGGAAGCAGCATGAACGATATCGGAATAAGCAGGAAAAAGACCGTAAATTCAATGAATAGGTAGTGTCTTTTGAGAAAGGCGAGAGCAGATTGCATGGCTACAATATGGGGTACATAGCAGGCATATCCAAGTGAATCTCCTTCATTACATCAAAATGTAACAGAAATGGGGCAAAGTGAGGCGCATGAACGTACATGTACAATTACCCTGTAATGACCGCACTTCCGATAAAGAAGGATTGGAACAACTGTTTCAGCGTATTGATGCGTCCGCCGAAAAGGTGATTGCATTTCTGGGAGCTTCGTATCCGGAGACCAGCAAACCGAAACGCGGTTATGTCAAAGACGATCTGGAACTTATCATGCTCGGCATCAATAACCGCCCATTCAGCACCGGCCTCGATAAAAAGAAAATCGACCAGAATACGCATGCCCGCTTGCTCCGCGACGGACAGGGTGAGATCGTGGACACGCTGCAGATCGTGAAAGACGGAATCAGTTTGTTTATGCGGCTGCCCGCTGACGACGGACATATCAAAAATGATGACGCGGTTATGTTTGAAAAAGGGGTTCAACTTCTTGTCCGCAGCACGTTTAATGAAATCGCCCTTTACCGCGCCCTGGCGACGACTGCAGAGCGCGCACTACATGATCACTGTATCTTTCCAGACCATCCGGAACGGGATGCCGTCACATCCTTACGTGATAACATCAACGAATTGTACACAGCGGTTATGGTAAAAATGCGTGCTATTGTTGGCGATGAGGCGTTTGATCAGCATGCCACTGATTGGGAAAATTATCTGCATAACGCGGAAAATATATACGCAGATGTTTTTGATTGGCATAAGCAGCGTCCACACGGATATTCCCGAACGCGCGTTACCGATGCGGTGGCCGAAAAAATGTCGAAGTCCAGCGCTACGATCGAACGCTAATTATCCAGTAAATCCGCCTGGAGCATATCGCGCTTCGGCGCTTTTAATCCGAGATGCTTGAACGCATTTTCGGTAAGGACGCGGCCACGCGGCGTGCGCTGCAGGAAACCGATCTGCAGCAAATAAGGTTCTACTGTTTCCTCCAGGTTATCGCGCTGCTCGGAAAGACCCGCCGCCACGGTTTCAATACCTACCGGCCCGCCCTGATAATGCTCAGCAATGAATTTGAGATAGCGACGATCGGCAGTATCCAGCCCCAAATGATCCACATCCAGTTTGAGGAGCGCACTGTCCGCCAGCTTCGCATCCACGGTTTTCTTTTTCTCGGCAGTCGCAAAATCACGCACACGGCGAAGGAGGCGTACGGCGATCCGCGGCGTGCCACGCGAACGCTTGGCGATTTCGGTGATCCCCTCTTCTTTCACTTCGACATCGAAAATATCGGCGGCGCGGGCGATCACTTTTTTCAATTCCGATACATCGTAAAATTGCAGCGCCAGTGGAATGCCGAAACGGTCGCGCAAAGGGTTTGAAATCAGGCCAAGGCGTGTCGTCGCACCTACCAGCGTGAATGGCGGCAGGTCGATGCGCACCGTGCGCGCCGCTGGGCCTTCGCCAATGATGATGTCTAGTTTGCCGTCTTCCATCGCGGGATACAGCACCTCTTCCACGGCAATCGGCAGGCGGTGAATCTCGTCGATGAACAGAACATCGCGCGGCTGCAAACTGGTGAGAATGGCAGCGAGATCACCGGCGCGCGTCAGCAGTGGGCCAGACGTGGAGCGAAAGCCGACGCCCATTTCGAGCGCGATAATTTGCGCGAGCGTCGTTTTTCCCAAACCCGGCGGCCCATAAAGCAGCACATGGTCGAGCGCTTCTTCGCGTGAACGTGCCGCATCGACGAACACTTTCAGGTTTTCGCAGGCCTGCTTCTGGCCGGTAAACTCCGCCAGCGCCTGCGGCCGCAATTTGATCTCGGCGATGTCTTCCGGAAGTTTTTGTGAGGTTTTTAAAGCAGCATCAGACATTTAACATACTTAGCAAAACATTAAAATTCGGTCTCTAATTTTCTTTATCTGTTCTTTTTTATTTAAAAAAAGCTCTTCAAAAACATAAGCAGAAACATCAAATGAATCTAAAAGCGTTGACCAATATACAGTTTGACCATGTGATCCAACATTTCCAATCTCCCTTAATGCATCTAATAAATCTGCATTTTCAGAGTCATTTTTTGAATAAAATTTAATTCTAGCATTTAATGTTTTTGAAGGTTTTCCATTATCATTTATTACTTCTTTGGGAACATTCAGCCAATCTAAGATTCGTTCCGCAATATTTCTAATCTTATTAGCACATGCTTCATTATCGACCCAATAAAGCCTAAAAGCTTTTCTCATTTCCTTAGAAATATTTTTTGGAACTTTATCGCTAATTTTGAATATGTCTGGCGCAGGAAACATTCCTTGTATTTCTAAACTTTCAGAATCAAAACTTTTACCGTCTTCCTCAATGACTAAATACAGCGAGGTATTACCGTAAAATGAGACAATATCTTTACACGGTGTGTAGGTACATGAAAGCATACCGCAGAACCGCCGTGCATCTATTTCGTTAATTTCGTGTAGAAAAGTTCTATCAAGCTCTACATGATAAGGTTCTATAATTCTGAAAGTATCTTCTATTAAATGAAGATGGCCGATTCCACATCTTGAACATGGCCAAAGCGGCAAAAATTCTTTGTCATATGTTTTCTGCCATAGACTTTTATCAACGTACATAACTACGCCACTAATTCCTGCAGTCCCATTTTGATGATATCGTCCAAGGTCTTTGCTCCCTCGCTGACGGCGCGGGCGACGGCCTGGAACGCTTCAGTGCGCGAGTAACCGAGGTGGATGAGCGCCGAGACCGCATCTTCATTGAGGCTGGAGGTTTTCTTGCTGGCTTTGGTGGGCGCAGCATTTGGCGTAAACGTCGCGGTTTTAATTTCCAGCGCGCCAACTTTGGATTTGAGTTCGGTGACCAGACGCTCGCCGAGCTTTTTTCCAACACCATTGGCCCGGGTGAGCGAGGTGACATCCCCGGCGGCGATCATAATCGTCATTTCTTCCGGCGAAAACGCGCTGAGCAGCGAGAGCCCCATCTTCGCGCCGACGCCCTGCACAGTGGTGAGCAATTTGAACCAGGCACGCTCAGCTTCGGTGAGAAACCCGTAGAGATGGATATGGTCTTCGCGCACATGGGTTTCGATGGCGAGGCTGACCTCGCCTTTGATGTCAGCAAGCTGCGAGAGAATGCGCGAGGAAGCAAACACCAGATAGCCAACGCCGTTCACATCGAGAATCAGATGATCCTCAGCGATACTATCCACCTTCCCTCGCAGTTTACCGATCATACTTGCTTCGTCATTCCAGCGAAAGCTGGAATCCAGCTTATAAAATTGAATTACTTATTTTAATAAATCAAAGATTCCGAAGGGAGGCAAGAAAACTCTGGATTCCAGCTTTCGCTGGAATGACGATTAGTATACTGCCATCGTCTGATAATGATGGGCATGGCAAAGGGCGATTGCCAGGGCATCGAGCGCATCGTGCGAGGATTGATCTACATCACGCAAAAGAATCTTCACCATCATGCCGACCTGGTCTTTTTCCGCCCGTCCTACCCCGACAATGCTTTTTTTGACGAGGGTAGCGGCATATTCCGATACCGGCAGGCCGGACTGGGCCAGGGTCAGCAAAATTGCCCCCCGCGCATTGCCGAGCTTCAGGGTGGAGGCCGCATTGACGTTGACGAAGGTTTCCTCGATCGCCGCCATGTCCGGCTGGTACTGCTCGATGACATGCTTGAGGCCGACGCTGAGGGTCAACAGGCGCTCAGAGAGATTTTCCTTGGCATTGCTTTTGATCGTGCCGCTCGTCACATGCGAGCAGGCATTGCCTTTGACGGTGATGATCCCGTAGCCGGTGGTTTGCAGGCCAGGGTCGATGCCGATGATGCGCATAAATTCCTCTTCGTCATCCTGAGCGCAGCGAAGGATCTAGATTCTTCGGTCGCTGCGCTCCCTCAGAATGACAGATGTACTAGGCACTCAACCGCTTCATGATTTCTTCCGAAACCTCGAAGTTCGAGAACACCTGCTGCACGTCGTCATTATCTTCCAGCGTGTCGATCAGCTTGAGGAGCGCCTGCGCTTGCTCTTCGGAAACCGGCGTCGTCGTTTTTGGCAGCCAGGTGAATTTCGCGGATTTCGGCTCGCCGAATTTGGCCTCGAGCGCCCGGGCGACTTCATGCAACGCATCAACGCTGCAGGTGACTCGGTGCGCTTCCTCATCCGACTCCACATTGTCCGCACCGGCTTCGACAGCGGCTTCGAACATTGCATCGTCGGAGGCGGCGGCTTTGGCGAATTCGATCATGCCGAGATGGTCGAACATGAAACTGACGCTGCCTGACTCCCCCATATTTCCGCCTTGTTTGGTGAAGGTAGAGCGCACATCCCCGGCGGTGCGGTTGTTGTTGTCAGTCAATGCCTCG
Source organism: Rickettsiales bacterium (assembly GCA_046348685.1). Lineage (GTDB taxonomy): Bacteria > Pseudomonadota > Alphaproteobacteria > Rickettsiales > UBA998 > JAXMDT01. Next base: position 21,699 of record JAXMDT010000001.1, on the reverse strand, counting down.
ACGATGATGGCAACGCCGCCCGGCCCGTAGCCTTCGTAGCGCACTTCTTTATAATTCTCGGCATCCTGCGCGCCGGTGGCCTTTTTGATCGCGTTTTCGATCTTGTCCTTGGGCATATTTTCCTGCCGTGCCATCAGCATGGCCGCACGCAGGCGCGGGTTGGAGTTGGGGTCCGGCAGGCCGGATTTGGCCGCCACGACGATCTCGCGGATGATCTTCGTGTAGAGTTTCGAGCGCTTCTTATCCTGAGCGCCCTTCCTGTGCATGATGTTCTTAAACTGCGAATGGCCGGCCATTTTCTCCCTCTTTTTGGCATATTTCAGCCAAAATAGCCGAGTTTAGCCCATGGTCAAGGTCTGCATAACAAAAACGCCCGGTATTTCTACCGGGCGTTTCCTTTGCTCTCAATCCAAGTAGGATGCCTTATTTGTTCGTACCGGCGCGGCCATAGATGTCGCTGAAGCGGACGATGTCATCTTCACCGAGATACGAGCCGAACTGCACTTCGATGAATTCCAGCTCGAGCTTGCCGATGTTTTCGATCCAATGAACCGAACCAAGCGGGATGTGCACATACTGGTTTTCGGTCAGCATTTTTTCTTCGCCGTCAACCGACACGCGGCCAGTGCCCTTCACGACTACCCAATGCTCAGCGCGGTGGTGGTGCATCTGCACGGAAAGTTTCGCGCCGGGCTTCACAGAGATGAATTTCACCTGATGGGTCGGATGCAACTGGATGGTTTCATAGAAACCCCACGGGCGCTGCACGCGCAGGTGATGGTCAACCAACTCACTGTTTTTCTCTTTCACTTCTTCCATCAGGGCTTTGACGTCCTGAGCGCGCTTCTTATCGGCAACGAGCACGGTGTCTTTCGTGGAAACGACGATCACGTTCTCAAGGCCGAGAGTCGCAATCTGCGGGCCGTCTTCCGCGTGGATATAGGAATCTTTCGTGTCGCGGGCATAAACGGTGCCTTTTTTCACGTTGTTGTCCGCATCTTTTTCACCAATGCGCCACAGGGAATCCCATGCACCGGCATCCGACCAGCCGCATGAAACCGGCACGACGGCCGCTTTCTCGGTTTTCTCCATGATCGCGTAATCGATCGAATCTTTCGGGGCTTTCGAGAACGCGTCGGCATCGAGGCGAATGAAATCCGGGTCTTTCTCTGCTTTTGCCAAAGCCTGTTCGCAGGCTTGCAGCGTTTTCGGCTGGTGCGTCTTCATTTCAGCGATCAACGTATCGACCGGGAACATGAACATGCCGCTGTTCCACGAATAATCGCCCGCGGCGAGATATTTCGTCGCGGTTTCGCTGTCCGGCTTTTCAACGAATTTGCTGACGCTGTAAGCACCTTCAGCAGCTTCGAGCGCATTACCTTGTTTAATGTAGCCATAACCGGTTTCCGGATATTCCGGCGAAATACCGAAGGTCACGAGGAAACCATCGGCGGCGACGTCGGAAGCCGTCTCAACCGCAGCGGCAAAGGTTTTTTCGTCCTTGATGACGTGGTCGGAAGGAAGGACCAGCATCAGGGCGTTTTTATATAAGGATTGAACGTAGAGCGCGGCAGCGGCAATCGCCGGTGCAGTGTTGCGCATTTCGGGTTCCAGAATGATACCTGCATTGGAAAAGCCCGCTTGCTTCATGTGTTCGGCAACCAGGAAACGATGATCACTATTAGTAATCACTAATGGCGCTGCAAAACGGTTAGATTTTACGCGTTTCGCCGTCTGATTCAGAAGGCTGGAACCCCCGTTTGTACCAAAACCCATGAATTGTTTAGGCATTTTTGCGCGGGACATCGGCCACAGGCGACTGCCCATGCCACCGGATAAAATAACCGGAACAATTATTGGTTTTGAGTCGTTTGCGGGTTTTCTTAATGCGGTTACACTTGCCATGGTTACATTCCTATTGTTAGACAATTTAATAATATTTTATTAATTAACACATAGTTCCCATAAAGAAACCATAATTATTTTGCATTGCAGCTATGCAGTCTCTTACGTATAGAATTTTTTTTGCTTCGTAAACACTTTTTTAACTAGTATTTATATTCCGGTTCGGCTATGCCCGTTAAAATATTCTTATTTACTTTTACGTTAGAGGACGAATAGCATGCCGACCCAAAAGGAACAGATTTTGCACTGCACAAACGACGATTTTTCTTCATCTACAACATCAAAGAGGGATTTTGATATGCAAGCTACAAAAGCCACACCGAAAATTTCGCTGCAACGCAGCATATTACGCGCCTACGACATCCGCGGTGTTGTAGATGAGTCACTCTCGCCGGAAATCGCATACGCGATCGGCCGCGCTTTCGCTACTATTATTAGCCGTAAGCTGAGCAAAGCACACCCAGTTATAGCGATGGCACGGGATGGCCGCGTCAGCTCACCCGCGCTTTCCAACGCGCTTTTGCAAGGCCTCCTCGATTCCGGCGCCGCGATCAAAAATACTGGCGTCGGCCCTACCCCGATGCTTTATTTCGCGGCTCACCACACCAAAGCCGACGCGGGCATCATGGTGACCGGCTCGCACAACCCGCCGCACCATAACGGCTTCAAAATGACGCTGGGCACGAAGCCTTTCTACGGTGATCTGATTCAGGAACTCGGCGATCTTATCGAAAAAGAAGATTTTCTCTCCGCCAGCGGCAGCGAAGAACAGATCGACATCAAGCCGATTTACGTGGAGCGCATGGCGTCCGACTTCAAAAAAGAAGGCGCAAAATCCCTCAAAGTCGTCTGGGATCCAGGTAACGGGGCTGCCGGCGAAATCACCGAAATGGTGACGAAGCTTCTGCCGGGCGAGCATATCCTGCTCAACACGGAGCTTGATGGCCGCTTCCCGAACCACCATCCAGACCCAACCGTGCCGGAAAACATGCAGCAGCTGATCGATAAAGTCCTCGAGACAAAAGCCGATCTCGGCGTGGCGTTCGATGGCGATGGCGACCGCATTGGCGCCGTTGACGGCAAAGGCACGATTCTCTGGGGCGACCAGATGATGATGTTCTTCTCGCGCGAAATTCTCTCCCGCAAACCGGGCGCGCCGATCATCGCCGATGTCAAAGCGAGCCAGATTCTGTTCGACGACGTGAAGAAAAACGGCGGCGAGCCGATCATGTGGAAAACAGGCCATTCGCTGATCAAAGCGAAAATGGCGGAAACCGGCGCCGCTATTGCTGGTGAAATGAGTGGCCACATTTTCTTTGCCGATGGGTATTACGGGTTCGACGATGGCATCTACTCCGCCGTACGCCTGCTCGACCTCGTCGCACACAGCAAGGAAACGCTGACCCAGATGGTCGATGCGATCCCGCATGTTTACAATACGCCGGAGATTCGTATCGACGTTGACCCTGCCCGCAAATTCCAAGTGGTGGAAGAAATCCGCGACCGCTTGAAAAAAATGCAGGCCTCCGGTGAACCGATCGAAGTGAATGAAGTGGACGGCGTCCGCGTGAAAGCACATGGCGGCTGGTGGCTGGCGCGTGCGTCCAATACGCAATCGGCACTCATCGCGCGCTGCGAAGCGCAGGATGAGAAATCGCTCGAAGCCCTGAAACAGATGGTGATCAGCCAGCTGAAAGAGTCCGGCATCGACAGCGACCTGACCTCAACCGCACACTAAAATTTTGAAATACAAATATGGACGTTCGCCGAATTAGCCCGGCGAACGTCTTTTTGTATATTTTTCAAAGCAAATCAACAGTTTTAGAAAGCTAAAATAAATCACCAACTAAAGACCTTTTTTCTTATTGCTCTCTAGGAAAGAAGGCATGTTTCGTGTATCATACGAAGTAATGTACACAGTTCTCCTCGCTCTCTCTGGGCTTGTTCTTGGCGCCGCGCAACCATCCAGTGACGCGTTGATATCCATGCGGAGTCCTATCCCTGTTAAACAGGCATTGAGCGGTTGCTATGAATCCAATGTCGCCAGTGAAGGCGTGCCGAGTATTTTCAAAGAGCCTCGGTGTATGGACAGCGTTAAAATGCCGCCACGTCCCGGGCCGATGAACCCAGCCGCGCTGTGCGATATCAGTCCCGACCTCTGCCCGCCGACCGCACCGCCGCCGCCAAGCTGCATGTGTTCACCGCCGCGCCCCGGTGCATTGCTGGGCGGACAGCATACCGATCTGCCTGTTTCCTTCGATGTCGGTCATACGTTTGAAGGACGCACGGAATGGAACGCGTTAAACGGAGGGTGGACTAAAAATATCAGCCTTATCGCGCAATATCTGAATGAAGGTCCTTCATGCCGCCACTTTGTACTTTCCTATCCTGGCGTCGTCGGCGTCAACGAGGAACCTTTCAGTGTTTTAAGTAACCGTCTACAGAGTTGCGCCGCTGGAACTTTTAATAATCACTATGCGAATTACGGACACGCTTTGAAAGCCGCTGGCATTAACCACGGTTTGATTTTGCGTATTGGCTGGGAGTGGAATATCGGGACAAATCCTGGCATGTCGCCCAAAGATAAAAAAAGCGGTACATGGCACAATGAACTGGTGCCCGCTTTTCGCAGTTGTTTTCACAACATCGTTACCTCAATCCGCTCGACCTGCGGCGATTGCGGTATCAAGTTCGATTACAATAGTAATGGTACGATCAATGATGCGTTGATGCGCGAGGGATATCCTGGTGATGACGTGGTCGATATCATCAGCATCGAAGCTTATGATAACAGCGGCTCGAAAACCGATGCCGTGGCGCGCTGGGCAAACCGCCAGGCGAAACTGGACATGGCACGCAACTTCGCCAAAGAACGCGGCAAGTACACAGCATTTCCCGAGTGGGGTCTTATAAACTGCAATATCAGGACGATTCCCTGTAGCGCGAATCTTCAAAATCCTTCTTTCACGCCCGGGGATAACCCTTATTACATCCAAAAGATGTGCGAATATGCGAAAGACCCCGACAATAAAGTCTATTATTCAATCTATTTCGGCGGCAGTGCTGACAGCTATCCATGGCATGATTTGAACAATCCCCTGAATGCCCAGTCTCGGGCCGCTTTCATCAATTACTGCGGCTGCAATACTCCCTAAAGCGTGATCTATGTAACGATTCTGTCACGCCATAACTAGAGGTGTATGCCGTGATAAATATCAACGAATAGTAGATTTTGCTATTTTACCGTTGACCTGGCTGTGTTAAGATTTAGAAGGCACTGCGTGAAAACCTTTTTTAATCTTTTTGCCGTATCATGAAGACTAGAATCCCTAACCTGCGCGGACTCAACGTGAAATATCATCGCGCCTCGTCGCTTTCCCTTTCAGTTTCGCTGAAGCCTTTGCTCAGCTTCCTGTCCGTATGCGCTTTCTTTGTCGCAGCCCTCATCCTGATGTCGATGCACCAGGGCGGCAACGGCACGGCCGAACGCCTGCGCCTTGCCATCAGCGACACGATGGCACCGGTGCTCAGCGCCATCGCCAAACCATCCGCCGCGATCGACAGCAGCATCGCCTGGGTGAAAAACATCGGCACCGTCTATAGTGAGAACAAGCGCCTGAAGGCGGAAAATGCGCAGCTGATGCAGTGGCAGACTGTCGCCGAACATCTGCAGACGGAAAACATCGAACTGAAAAACCTGCTCGATATCCGCAAAGAAAGCCCCGCTTCTTTCGTCGCCGCGCGTGTCATCAGCGTACCGGATTATTCCTTTTCGCATACGTTCATGATCAACGCCGGCCTTGACCAGAATATTCTGGAGCACCAGGCGGTGATGAGCGCCGAAGGCATGATCGGCCGCATCCTCGACGTGGCGCAAACCAGTTCGCACGTGCTGCTGCTGACCGACCTGAATGCACGTATACCCGTCATCGCATCACGCACGGGGGAGAAAGCCATTCTTGCCGGAAATAATTCGGAAACACCGGAGCTGCTTTATGTTTCCGCCGGTACGCGTTTCAAAGTCGGCGACCGCCTGATGACGGCGAGCGACGGCGGCGTCGTTCCCGCCGGTCTGCCGGTTGGCGAAATCATTTCCAAGGACAAGGACGGGTTCAAGGTACGCCTGTTTGCCGAGCCGACCCAGACCGATTTCATTAAAGTCGTCGCGCGATGAACACGGCCAGCTATGAGCCTCGCATGAGCGGCCATCTCCACAAACTCGATCATGGCCAGCGTAAGTTCATCCCAGGATTACTGATCGTTCTTTTCGGCCTGCTGAATATCGGCATGCTGCCGGTGCTGCATAGCCTGCCCTTTTCTTTCGGTCTTGCCGAAATCGCTATCTTTTACTGGTCGCTGCTGCGCCCGTCGCGCGTGCATTACGGCATGCTGTTTATCCTCGGCCTCGTCACCGATGCGGTGCTGGGCGGCATGTTCGGCGTCCATGCGCTTTCCTTCATGCTGGTGCGCCTGCTTTCCGCACGCATCCGCCATTTCATTCCGCATAATCACAGCTTTTTTCCGCTGCTCGGCTTTGCGCTGGTTTACGGCGTGTCCTGTGCGCTATCCTTCCTGTTCGCCCGTTATTTCGGTAACAGCTATATTACTCCCGCCCCAGTTATCGCCGGATGGCTGGCGACTGTCGGCATCTACCCGTTGGTGGTCCTGCTCTTCAAGCGTATCTTCCGTGCACTGACGGGAAAGCGGTAAAATAGAGTTCACGCGGCCAGCGGCCAGTTTAAATAATACATCAGATACATTCTGAATCCTGATCTCTGACCTCTGATCCCTATTCCTACCTTGCGGCAATAGTTTACAAAGTTATCCTAGTTTCATGCGCCGTGTTACCCAGCAGCAAAGAAGTATCACGCGCCGGGCTTTTTTTCTCGGCGGATTGCAGCTTGCGTTCACCTCAACCCTTGTCGCCCGGCTCTATTACCTACAGTTCATCAAAGCGGAAACCTATTCGACCCTTGCCGAAGATAACCGCATCAATCTGCAACTGATGGCGCCGCTGCGCGGAAAAATCCTCGACCACCGCGGCAAGCCGCTCGCTGAAAACAAGCTTTACTATCAGGTTTTACTGACCAAGGGCGAAAAGCTGCAGACCCAGAAGACGCTTGGCACGCTGACGAAACTCCTTGAATTGCCGGATATTACCCTGCGGCGGATCGATCAGGAATTACGGGGCTTGCCGCAGGGACGCACCGTGCTGGTGAAAGAATATTTGACGTGGGATGAGGTGTCGAAAATCGAATTTTACATTCCTGAACTGCCGGGCGCCGCGATCGCCGAAGCATTCATGCGTCACTACCCGATGGAAGAAAAAGCATCGCATCTTGTGGGTTATGTCGGCGCCGTTTCGCCTGATGAGAAAGACCAGCAGCCGCTATATCATGTGCCGGGGTTCAAGGTCGGCAAGTCCGGCATGGAGAAAATGCTCGAAGACCAGATACGCGGCGCGCCGGGCGTGCGGCATCTGGAAATGAATGCCCACGGCGTGCCGATCCGCGAAGTCAAACGCGACGATCCCAAGCCGGGTAAGGATATTCAAACGACGATCGACCGGAGACTGCAGCGTTTTGCCACGGAACGCTACAAGGAAGAAAGCGGCGCGGCGATCGTGATCCACGTGAACACTGGCGAAATCCGCGCGCTGGTTTCGACCCCCGCGTTCGATCCCAACAGCTTCAGCCGCGGCATTACGTCCGTTTACTGGAAAGAACTCAACGCAAACGAAAAAAATCCGCTGCTCAATAAAGCCATCACAGGGCAATATCCGCCAGGATCAACCTTTAAATGCATGATGGCGGCAGCAGCGCTGCAGGAGGGCGCAGCGAATGCCTATACGTCGGTGTATTGCCCGGGGCATTTTTATCTTGGCAACCACCGCTTCAACTGCTGGAAACCGGAAGGCCACGGCAACGTCACCGTGATCGACGCGCTGGCCGAATCCTGCGATACGTTTTTTTATACCATGGCGCGCAAGATGGGCATCAACACGATGGCGAAATATGGACGCATGTTCGGTTTTGGCGATCGCACCGGCATCGGTCTTCTGGGCGAAAAAACCGGCATCATGCCGAGCGAGGAATGGAAAGAACAAACCTACGCACAGAAATGGCAGCCGGGAGACACCATTTCCTGCGGCATCGGCCAGGGTTACGTGATCTCTACACCATTGCAGCTTGCTGTCATGACGGCGCGGCTGGCAAGCGGCAAAATGGTCAGCCCGCGCTTGCAGCCACTGGAAAAGGACACTGAGATCCCCGCGCTCGATATCAGCCAGGATGCGCTGAAGCTGGTACGCGAAGGCATGATCGAGACGGTGAATACGGGCCGCGGGACGGCGTATGGTTCACGGATTACCGATGAAGGATTTTCGATGGCAGGTAAAACCGGTACGTCGCAGGTGCGGAAAATCGTCGTGCGCGGGCTTAATCAGAACCTGTTGCCGTGGAACCAGCGGCACCATGCACTGTTCGTGGGATTTGGGCCGATCGATGTGCCGGAATACGCCATCGCCGTTCTTGTGGAACATGGCGGCGGCGGCGCCAGTGCCGCCGCCCCTGTTGCCAAAGATATTCTTTTGAAAACCATGCAGTTCGCAAAGGAAGACGCATGATCCGCAGCGGTGACATCCTAGGAAAACTTCGGCAGATACCGCTTCTGGCGCTGATCATGATTCTGGCAGTCGGCACCATCGGTGTCCTGATGCAGTATTCGGCTGCAGGCGGCGACATGCGTCCGTGGGCAGCGCCTCACCTGGCGCGGTTTGCCGCAGGGGTTTTTATCATGATCGCCGTGGCAATGGTGCCGCTCAAATGGCTGATGCGCGGCTCGTATTTTTTCTATGGCGGATGTTTGCTGCTGCTGGTTTTCGTCGAAGTGATGGGACATATGGGCGGCGGAGCGCAGCGCTGGATTGCGCTCGGCCCGCTAAACCTGCAACCGTCCGAAATGACCAAGCTGGCGGTAATCCTGATGCTGGCGCGCTACCTGCATGCGTTTCCGCCGCTGCAGTATCCGGGGCTTAAATATCTGATCGTACCCGTAGGGCTTGTCATTATGCCCGCGGTACTCATCCTGAAGCAGCCGAATCTCGGTACAACGCTGATCATCATGGCCGTTACGGGATGGATTCTGTTCGCGGCTGGCGTGCGGCTGCGCTACTTCATCATCGTCATTACGCTGGGTCTCGCCGCGGCGCCGGTCGCCTGGCATTTCATGCATGACTACCAGAAGCAACGCGTGATGACTTTCCTTGATCCCTCGCAGGATCCATTGGGTTCCGGCTATAACATCACGCAGTCGATGATCGCGATCGGATCAGGCGGCATCAACGGCAAAGGATTTTTGAAAGGCTCTCAAGCGCAGCTTGATTTCCTGCCTGAGAAACAGACCGACTTTATCTTTACGATGCTGACGGAGGAAACCGGATTCATCGGCGGGCTGACGGTGCTCGGGCTTTTTACGCTGCTGATCTGGTTTTCGCTGGGGGTTGCCCTGCGCTGCCGCAATCTCTTCGGCTCCGTGATGGCGCAGGGCGTCGCCGCGATGCTGTTCTTCCACATGTTCGTCAATACGGCGATGGTGATGGGGATGCTGCCTGTGGTCGGCCTGCCCCTGCCCCTGCTCTCTTACGGGGGCTCCATGCAGCTTAGCATCATGATCGGCTTCGGCCTGATGATGAATGCCTGGGTGAATAGAGATGAGAAGGTGAAGTGAGGATTTCGCCCGTACACTATAAGCCATAGTAATCCCGCACCATCTGCGTGACGACATGATTTATTTCACCTTTTTATCGACCGTCATCTGCGCGAGATATTTCCAGTTAATCGTGGAAATCAGGATCGCGTCGACAAGTAGCGTCCAGCCCTTCTTGCGCCAGTCGAGATATACGGCGTCCGGCAGATTGGTATATTTCGCCTCGTCGATGGCAAGGAAGCCGGTGAGATTGACTTTATTGCCATCCGGCAGCGTGACGGTCGTCTGGCGCGCCGTGAGCAGATCGTTCTCTTTCAGCGCCTTGACAAATTCCAGCGTGCCTTGATGCTGCTGATAATACGCCGCGCAGAATTCGAGCGCTTTCTGCGAGAATTCCGCCGGTTTGCCGTCATCCGTATAAAAAGACATATCCGGCGAGGTTTTGGCGAACGCGGCGCTTGCCTCATCGATACACAGCACCATTTCATCGTTCGCCGAGTTTTTATACAGCAGGAACGGATACTGGCGGATATAGCCCGGAATATAATGGCCGGCTTTCCATTCGTCATTTTTCTCAAGGAACATATTATCCTGTTCCAAACCGAGAATGGCCACCGGAGCCACTGGCTCCGACGATGAAAAGACAATTGGAAAACTGCGCGCCGCTTCAAAAAACTCCACCGACGTCAGCGGTACCGAATTGGTATCTTTCGCAAAGGCGAAGCCCGCCGTGCGCTTGATACCGGACTTGCCGTGTGACTCCAGTGAAAGCGCGCGCGGTTGCTTGATGAAAAGCGGCATATTGCGCTCCGTGGCGCCGGCTGCCATTTCGGGTTTTGCAGATGATGTGGCCATGGGTTTTCTCCTCGTTCCAATAACCCTAGATTTATCAAACCCTAAAAGCAAGCCGCCCCCGTATTTGCATACGAGGGCGGCTCACTATTTTCAGTCAACGTGACAGTTGCTTACTGTGCAGTGACCTGCGGGCGATTGACAAATGTTTCATCGTCGCAACGTTGCTCGTTGAAGTTTAGAGAATAACCTTCATCGAGGAAATTGTTGACGCATGAATCGCTTGGCACGCCGCCAGCTGCAGGCTCAAGATTCGCCAGCTGCTGCTCAAGGCTCTGGTTGGCATTGCCGCCAGCCGCCGGAGCGAGCTGTGCGATCGAACCCGTGTTGCCACCCGGACGGCCACCGGTCAGGAGCGTCAGGTTCACATCGACGTTACCGTAATAATACGGACGACCGAGGGTTTCACCGAAGTAGGAATAGAGACCACGGTCATAGTCGGAATCACGCTCGATCTCGATTTCATCAAGACCGTTGAAGGCGACCGGAGTACCCGGCGTTCCAGGATTACCCGGGTTGCCTGGCTGATTCGGTTCACCCGGCGTGCCTGGCTCGCCAGGAGTACCTGGATTACCCGGATTTCCTGGGTTACCTGGATTCCCTGGGTTTCCAGGATTGCCTGGGTTGCCCGGATTGTTAGGCTTGTTGATGATGATCAGGCGAGCCGTGTCACCGTCCACCGTCTGCACATCGCTGTAGCGGCCCTGACGGGATGCATTCATCGCAATCGCTTTCGGATCGGCGCCTTTATAGTTGATGTTGGCATCGGAATCGACATCCGTACCCGGAGCCACGATGCGTACGGTGGCATTCGCTACCGTGTCGCTGACGTTGGTCGAGGTATAGGATTCCGCGAGGAGGTCACCGATGGAAACCGTGCCGCCGAGACCCTGGATATCGATGTAGCTGTCAGCGGTTTTGCCGCCGTTAGCCAATGCATGCACGTTGTTCACGTTGATGCCGCTGCCGCCGGTAAGGGTGATGCGTACATCGGAGAAGCCGGTGTCATTACCTTTATTGCTACCTCTCCAGCCGCCGTTGCCCTGCACATCGACATTGCCGCCGATGGTGAGCTGGTCGCCTGCGGTGGCGCTGAAGCGGATCGGGCCGGCTTCGCGGGTCGCGCCTTGGTCATCCCACGTATAGATGTTGACGTCGTTATTGATGGTGACGTCTTTTTTGCCATCGACGCGAACCGTGACATCGCGGAGCGTGCCCGGATCCGGCAGATCAACGATATCAACGTCGATGCCGTCAACCGTGGCGCTGCCGTCGGCGAGAACGCGAATGCCGAGGTCGCCGCTGGTACCGGTCGATTTGATCGTGCCTGCTGTGATGTCACCGCCATCGGTGGTGATGAGCTTCACGCTGCCCGCGCGGAATGCACCCGGATCCTGATTTAGGACGCGTGCGCCCAGGTCCTGACCGGTGGTGATATCCGCAACGTCGATGCCGCCTGCACCAGCTTTGGCATAGACGCCTGCGAGCAAGGTGCTGATGGTATCGGTGACTTTCACGCTGTTACCGGCAAGGAAACGAACCTGCTGGTTGCTGCGCGATTCGCTGAGCGAGGTATCAACGTCCGCATCCAGGTTCGAAACGCCGTGCACTTTACCAGTGACCAGCACATCGGTGGTGGCGTGGAAATCATTGACGTTGTCTTTGATGATCGACGTGACGTCGCCCGTAACATCGAGTTTACCGGTGCCGGTGCCCGAAGTCGGGTTAGCAAGCGACTCGAAATCATCACGCATGGTAATGTTCGTGCCTTTGATCGTGTTCTGCGCGGTAGCCGTGCTGCCGCCGTCTGCAAATGCCTGCACGTGATCCACGTTCAGATCGCCCGAAGCATCGATGAAAACATTGGCACTGGTAGACGTGCCGCTGCCTGCCTGCGCATGCGCGGTGACATCGTCATTCACCTGGACGTTATTGCCTTTGATGCTGACAGTGGCAATCGCCGGTGTCGTGGTACCGGAATCGAAGGTTTCAGCGATTGCGTCGTTCTTAATGAACACATCGCCTGCCGCATTGACTTCGATGGAAGCCGCGCCTTCGGTGGCGTTCGCGGAAAGCGTACGGGCCGTTGCATCGCCGGTCGTCTGCAGGGTAATTTTACCCGCTTTGCCGGTCGTTGCGTAGCCATTGGTGAAGATATTTCCAATGTCGATGCCGCCAGTGCCTGCGATGATGTTCACATCACCCGAGGTCGTCTTGATCTGCTGCTTTTTGCTGCTGAACCAGACTTTACCATCTGCGTCTTTGGTGCGGAGCGTAATATCGCCTTCGCCGCCGGTCAGATCGTTGTCGGTCAATTGCAGCAGACGCACTTCCTTATGCGCCGCGATGTCAACATTAACGCCATCCTGTGAGAGCTGCTCAACAAGTTCTTCCGCGATGTTGTTCACTTTGCCGTTCTGACCGCCATCGTTGATGACGATTTTTTCCGGATCGAACGTCACGGTGCCGCCCTTGCCGCCTTGCGGCTTTGCTCGAATCTCGCCGTTGACGATCAGTTTGTCGCCGGTGAAGGTGACATCGCCGCCGTTGACGCCGGTCGCGTCGATGAAGCTATTGCGTTTGAAATCGACCAGATTGCCAGCGGTCAGTTCAAGTTTGCCGCCATCCGCGCCCGGTTTGCCGCCGCTGTAGATACGCGCCGAAGAACCCGGCGTGCAGCCGCAATCGCTGCCGATGGTCAGGTTGTTGGTCGCGGTCAGTTTCATCGTGCCGCCGCCATTGGTGCCCTGCACGTTCAGTTTCGCGATGCCGTCGTTTTCCCAATCCTGCTGGGCTACGACGCCATTCGGAAGATCAACAGGCTGAGCTGCGCCCGTGCCTTTCACGGTGATGTTGCGCGCGGTCATTTTAATCGTGCCACCCTTGCTGTTCGCCTGCGGGCCGGATGCATCGACGCGGTTTTGAACGAGAATGTCGCCGTTGCCTGCTGCGGTGAATTCGATCACGCCTTCTTTGGTGCTGGTCGATTTCGCTTCAACGACGCCGGTGGTGTTGATGACTTGATCAACGACGCCAGCCGCCTGCTGAGCGGTCAAATAAATCGCGCCGCCGCGTGCGGTGAGCACGCCGGTGTTATTGATCGCGTTATTGCCGCCGGATTGACCAGCAACAGCGAAGCTGACAAGGCCGTCGCCGTTGATATCGACGGTCGCGGTTTCACCGGCGCCGATCGCAATGGTGCCGGTGTTGGCAACGATCAGGCCTGCATTTTTCACATTCGGAGCAACCAGCGCCACGAGGCCGCTATCCGCTGCCGTGATCTGGCCCTGGTTTTCGATGGTCGCGCCAGGGGTGCCGGCGGTGCCGAAATTCAGGACGCCTGCATTATAGTTCGCGTCGGAGATATTTGCCGTGGAAGCAACGAGACCCGCGACATCGACTTTGGAATTCTTACCGAAGAACACGCCGTTCGGGTTGACGATGTAAACCTGACCGTTTGCTTTCAAATTACCGAGGATCTGGGAGGGTGCAACAGTGCCAGTCACGCGGTTAAGAGTCGAAGAAGCAGCGGTCGGCTGAACGAATTGCGTCGTTTCGCCATTACCGATGTTGAAGCTGTTCCAGTTGATGATACCTTTAGTATCGGTCTGGGTAATGGTGACGTTTCCGACACCAGTGTTATTGTCGATTGCGATGCCGCCGCTGACCGGCACGCCGCCCTGCGGCGCTGCCTGAGCTGCCGTGGCAACGAGCACGGCAATGGCTGCCATGCCGCACAGCGCGGTGCTGTTTTTCACGTTATCGATAAATTTGGATACATTCTTGTTGGTCGTCGGTTCCATGGTTGCTTACCCTCTAAACAATTTGGTTGGTCACAGTTTTTTATACGTATTGCCCTAGTAAAGAACGCTACGCGAATTTTGATTGCAAGCGGTGTACCACATCTTTATTTCGAATCCAAGCTAAATTTAAGGTTTTCTTAATACTTTGATAGTGTTTTGTTAATATTTGTAAGATTAATAATATCAAAGGCTTAATAAAAAAGCCGGGGCGAGCCCCAGCTTTTTCCATAAAAAACATATCAAATCTTTATAAGCTTAATAGAAAACTTTTCTACTTGAGTAATACATTTACATTCACATTATCTGTGGCTTTTTCGCCATGCTTATTCTTCAAGATATATTAAGTTGCGCCGCAGACGCCGCGCTGCTGGATTGTCACGTCGGCCAATGGCCTCTTCGCAATGACAAAGAGCGTTTTTGCTTTTAGTGTGCGCTAGGTAGCCGAGTTGAGCCGCGCGGAGTGTACAACTAGTACATGAGCACGGCGAGTCCGAAGGATAACGACGCGCACGCTAAAATGGAAAATGCTCTCTAGAAGCCCCAAGCGAGCGAGAAGAAGCCGCGAACATCGTCACCGCCACTGCCTTCCGCTGCAACGTCACGCGTCATCGGAACCGCGATCTCGAACGTGCCCGAGATGTTGCGGATCAGGTTGAAGCGAACGCCCACACCGGTGGATGCCAACGAATCATCTTCGTTTTCGCCGATCAACACGCCGCGGTTCCAGACTTTGCCGTAATCGTAAAAGGCATAAAGCTGGTAAAGATTGATGAAGGTCTCAGGCAGGAAGTTGCTGAGACGCGCTTCGATGCGGGTAGCCACGCCGGAATCGCCGGTAATTTCTGCCGGGTCATACGCGCTGCCGTACGGAATGCTGCCGACGCCGAATTCTTCCGAAGAATACAGCGGCGAGAATGCATACTGACCAGCGACGCCCCAGAAGAACGAAATCTGTTCATTGAGCGGCTGCAGGCGGGTGTATTGACCTTCGAGTTTGGTGAATTTCGGATCGGCATTCGCGCGCGACTTCGTATCGAAGTGCTCGTTGCCGTCAAAAATATCAACGCCCTGGCTCAGTTCCATGTCGATGCGGTTGACGGCCATCAACGGATCCAGCACATCGTAACCGGTGCTGAGGAAGACAGCGCGGATATGATCGTCATAGAGATTGCTGCTCAATACGTCGGTCGTCGAATCACGATAACGGAAACCGTATTCACCATACAGGTTTTCCTGGCGCGAGCGGATGATCGGATGCTTGGAAGAAAGCGAGAAGTTCAGGCTTTTGCCCTCAATGTCGAAACGCTCAAGGAAATTTCCCGGCTCCGTTTCGGTATATGAAGTGAGGAAGCGCAGCGATGCGCCTTCCGCGCCGTATGGCTGCTGGTAGGAACCTTCATAGTAACGCAGTTCGTCCCACTCGGATGCGCCAATCGCACGGAGCTGGAGTTTCTCGGAACCACCGAACAGCGAGTTGGTGGCAAAGCGCGCGC
Source organism: Rickettsiales bacterium (assembly GCA_046348685.1). GTDB lineage: Bacteria > Pseudomonadota > Alphaproteobacteria > Rickettsiales > UBA998 > JAXMDT01. The sequence goes on along the minus strand of JAXMDT010000001.1, from coordinate 5,939 downwards.
CGGTCTGGATCGGGCCGAGGAAACGGCTGCCGCGGTTATCGGCGGTGATTTCACCTTCGATCGGATCATGCTCAACCGTGATGGTGAGCGCCGATGCGCCGGGCTGCGACGAAGACGGGCTGAGCACTGCACGGGCGGTTGCGCCGTTCAGATCGTCCATGAGAAGCAGATAGCGTTCGAGGTCTTTATTATTGAGCGGACGGGACAGCTTGATTTTCTCCGCGTAGGATTTCAGCAGATACTGATTCTGCGCCTCGGCGCCGTTAAACGTAACGGAATCGATGAAACCTTCGATGATCTGAATGGTGACCGCGCCACCTTCGACACGCTGCGGCGGAACCACGGCGCGGGTCAGAATGTAACCCTGGTTACGATAGTAGGCCGTGATGTCGGATGCGATTTTACGCACGCCACCCAGCGTCGTCGTCTTGCCGATCATATCTTTATAAATCAGAGAGAGCTTGCCGCTGCTGATAGCGGTATTGCCCTGCACATTGACGCGGGTCAGCGTAAAAGATGGGCCAGTGTTATCGACCGGGCCGGTATCTTGCTGCGGCGGGGTCGCCATTGGTTTCGAATCCAGAGCCGGACGCTCATCCAGATTGAAACGCTGACCGACACGGCCTGGTTCTACCTGGGCTGGAAGCGCACTAGGCGGAACAGCCTGAGCCTGAGCCTGCGCAGTCAAAACAGTCGTTGCGAGAAGTACGGAAAGAGCGGTGGTCCTGATCAACATATTTTTTCTCCAGTCCACACTGTAATCAGTACATCATGACCGTGTGGTTAATTTTTGGTTTAAATCTCATAAACGGGGCAGCTTTGCAAGCAATAAGTGCCATATTGCCACAGCAAAAATGGTTAATTACTGACAGGTGATTGATTTATATACAGGCGCTTTGTTTGTAATAGTGTGTAACAAAAGCTTGCCTGACAATGCACATGTCCTTAGAAGCCTGACTACTCTATAATCAGAAAAAGCAATAAGATTAAAGAAATCTAGCGTGGATCCCGGCCTACGCCGGGATGACATTAATACGGCAGGTGCCGCCACCAATGTTTTTCGTTGATGGAATAGATCGGCTCGTAGTGATGGATGGCAGTGTCGCGCACGACCTGCTGCAATTGATTGTCGAGAATGTAGTTGATGCCGTTGATGGTGACGGCGAGTACGGCATGCATCAGGTTTAAGTTGTAGTCCTGCAGGATAACGATGCGCATATCTTCCGGCGGAACGCCGACTTCCTTCAGCGTCATATATTTGGCGATAGCGAAATCCTCGCAGTCGCCGTCGCGCATCAGGAACTCATAGACCGATTCCCAGTAATCCTCCCGCCCCCAGTTTTCCGGATCGACGATGTAACGCCCGCGATTCATCTCGCGATTGATGAAGCTTAGCTGGTTGATGCGCGGCAAGGTTCTTGCTTTGCTGATCAGCTGCTCCCACTGATTGTACATGCAGCCCGGGCCGACGCGGTTGCAATCGGCGCGCATGCGCTCGCGGTCAACCGGTTCCTTGGCGAGAAGCCCTGTCCATTTGACAAAGGGAGAAATATTGTTGGACATGGTTTCGCGGGTGCCAAACAGGCTGACATTGGCGCTGGCGGCCTCCGGTGCGATTGCCGACATCATCAGGCAACACAGTGCAAGCAGACTGAATTTTGTAACGTTTTTGTTCGACACAAATGCCAGATGATGTATATTTCCCCAGCTTTTATTGTCCGTGTTTTGAGTAAAGATCGCGTTAATAATTATTTATAAATGGCTTAACCATTATGACAAACCATCCTCTTAAAAAATCGAATTATTTCAGCTGGAGTATGCTCCTTGCATGGCTTGGCTTCGTGATAGCTGGATGGTTTGCCATCGATTGGTTCGGCGAGCAGGAACGCACCCGTGAACTGTCGGCGCTGGAAACCAAGCTCTCCTTAGTGGCGGCCAGCGACAGCCGGACAGTGGCCGGATGGGTGGACCATCGCCGCCAGACGCTGAAACGCCTCAGCGATAATGTTTCACTGAAACTCTATATGACGGAACTCAGCATGGGCAGCACCGTGCCGCAGGAAGCGCTCGACGGCGGCATCCCGCCCGAAGCGGCCGCCGAAATGCCTGCCGTGGAACCCGCGCAGCTGACGTTCCTGCGCAACCTGCTGATCAGCACGGCGCGCGAAGGCGGATTCGCCGCCGAGACAACCGAAGCGATTCCGGCCAATATGCCCGTCGAAAAAAGCCCGGGCATTTTACTGCTCGATGCGAATAAAAAACCGGTCGTCTCCACGCAAGGCATGCCCTCGCTGGAAGAGCTGCCGGATGCGGTACGCGATTTTTCCAATCCAAAAACGGATGTGTTTTTCGGCCCGTTCGTGCTGCGTAACAATCAGCGTGCCGCCGTGTTTCGACTGCCGGTCTATCCGGTACAGGCCAGTGCCGACGATGCGCAGCCGCTTGGTTATGTCGTCGCGGCGGCATCGCTCAGCCAGGAGTTTTTCAGCATGCTGAAAGACCTCGCCACGAACGAAGCCACCGCCGAATCGCTGCTGATTTCTTACGGCAACGATACGCTTACCTATTTTTCGCCACGTCAGGACGGGGTTGCCTATGTCGCGCGCAGCACGAAAGAAATTCCGGATTCGATGGAATTGACCGCCTTGAAGACACCGCATGCGATGGTTTCGGGCGTGGATTACCGCGGCGAAAAAACCTTTGCGGTTGCCGAGAATATTCCAAACACGACATGGTCGGTGATCCGCAAGATCGACCAGAAGGTAGCGCTTGCCGATGTCACGCGCCGCGTCCAGTGGATGCATATCGGTTACCTGCTGACGGCGGGCTTGCTGACCGTGCTCATCATCGCGCTGTGGAAACATGCGACCGCGCTGCGTGCCGAGAAAGATGCAGCGGCGATGCGCGCGCTAAATCACACCATCGAGCGCCAGCAGAAATTGCTCGACCTGATTGCGGATACGACGCCGATCAGCACCTATATTCTCGACCGTGAGCACCGCTACCGTTACGCCAACCGCAAGGCGGCGGAAAATGCTGGCATGGACGTACCGGCAATGATCGGCAAGCCGATTGCCGATGTGATCGGAAAAGTGAAAGCCGAGCCGGTGGAAGCAGGCAGCGAGATGGCGGAGAAAAAACACGCCCCCTTCTCCACCCTGCTTAAGGAAGAAGAAAGCGGCGTCGTGAAAACCGCGATCGAGCGGCAGCACATTCCGCTGATGGATATTCCGCTCGTCGATGAAGACCGCGAAGTACCGGGCGTGCTCGTCATCGAAAGCGATATCACGGAGTTGGTCAACAGCCAGGAGCGCCAGCAGCGCACGCTGGAGCATCTGATCAAGTCGCTGGTGACGGTGGTCGATAAGCGCGATCCACATGCAGCGCATCATTCGAGCGCGGTGGCATCCCTGGCGCGCGGCGTGGCACAGGCAATGAAGCTTTCAGAAGCTGAGATTGAAACAGTAGAAACAGCCGGCCAATTGATGAACCTCGGCAAAATCCTGATTCCGGAAAACCTGCTCGCTTCCGGCGACCTGAAAGATGCCGACCGCAAGAAAATCCGCGACTCGCTAATGGCCTCGGCCGATTTCCTGAAAGATATCGAGTTTGATGGCCCAGTCGTGGAAACCATCCGTCAGGCGCAGGAAAAGATGGATGGCAGCGGCCCGCTTGGTTTGAAAGGCGATGCGATTTTATTGCCCGCACGCATTGTCAGCGTGTGTAATAGCTTGGTGGCGATGGTCTCGGAACGCGCCTACCGCCAGAAACGTCCGCTTGATGAAGCACTTAAGTCCATTCTCGAGGATACGGCCACCTACGATATGAAAGTCGCCGCCGCCCTTGCCCACTTCGTGGAGAATGGCGATGGCAAGAACATCCTGGCAACGACGCTGAAAGATAAAAGCGCGGCTTAGTTATTTCATACGTGGAACCCGGCCTTCGCCGCGATGACATTTTTGTTTTAGGTTAGAAGGGCGATCCAGGAATAATCCTGCAAATAATAAACCAGGGTTGCACGGGGAAATGCAACCCTGGTTCCAACCTACCTTCAAAGAAGGCAAAATCGTTTTTAGTCTTAGTCCGCGTTCGAAGCTGAACCCGCTGATGGTGCGGTATCCGAAATCACCATGACTTTCGTCGCGTTGATATCTTTACCGGTCATGCCATCATCGACATAGCCGATGACGGTAACTTCCGAGCCTTCTTTCAGCGCAGCGGCTTCGGCAGTCTGATCGAGATCAACGTCGATCGAACCGGTCGAATCTTTCAGCGTGAATTCTTTCTCGTTATCGACATCCGTCACGGTACCGGAAAGTTTAACTTTACCTTCTTTCGGCAGCTGCGCGATGGTGGTTGCCTGAGCGCCTTCCATCGACAGGTTCGTGTTTTTCTCGATGCCTTCCGTTACGTTTTCGGACATCGATTTATCAACAGTGACGTTAGTTGCATTGATGTCTTTGCCGAGAATGCCTTTGTCAACGGTGCCGTCAACAGACACTTTCGCGCCTTCTTTCAGCACCACGGATTGGCCGGATTTAATGTTGACATCGATGGTACCGGTTTCATCACGCAGCGTGAATTCACGCTCGTTCTTAACGTTGGAAACAGTACCAGCAATGGTGACGTTGCCGCTATCAGGCAGTTGCTTGATGCTTACCGTAGCAGCTAGTGCGCTGGTAGAAAGCAATGCAGCAAAGCCGCCTACTGCAACGAGTTTACCGAAGTTTTTCATAAATACCTCCTTGAGGGTTGTGCAATGAACTGCCCCATGGCAGTGCCTAAGAGATAAAATCCACAGTTTCAAAATGCGATGTGAGTATAGCCGCAATTTCGTAAGTGACGGATAAAAGACCCTGTTAAGCGTTTTCCTCTTCAAGCGCTTTACCGAGATGCTCCTGCGCTTTTTCGGTGACGGTGGCCGCTTTATGCAGACGGTCTGCCTTACCGCCACTGAAGTTTTGCGCTGCGGCGGGACTTTCCTGCTCGATACGCTGCATCTCCTCAGCCGCGAATTTCAAACGCTTGGTAATGTTTTCCAGCATTTTCGGACCGTGTTCCTGCAGATATTCCGCCGCATCCGGCTTGTTAGAATGATAATCATCGATCCAGCGCGACAGCGCGTCGATATCGTCCTGAAGCGATTCTTCTTCGATATATTTACCGAATTGCTTCTTCAACTGCGTGAGCTGCGTATTAATAGTCTCAAGTGGGTTTGCTGCATTCGTATTCATAAGAACCTCCCCTTATCGGCTTTGTTGCCTTCATGTATATGGTACGAAAACGCGCATTAAAAGGCTGTGTGCCGAAAGAGTAAAAATATAAAATATATATATAACTGATAAGATAAAAGGGCGACAAAGCCGCCCTTTTATCCTGCAACTAATCGTACTAGCTATTAGCTTTTTTCGGGAATTTCAGCCGGCGTTTTTTCCTCATTAGGAACTTCTAACGGCGCAGGATTTTCATTACCACCTGCCCTTTTAATATTATCGTCATCCGGTGCGTAGGTTGGCGAGCGTGGATCGGTAATCTTTTCGTTTTCCATAAAGACCTCCTTGGAAATGTACGGGGGCCGAAGCCCCCGTCGCATTTTCGATTAACTAGCGGTTGCCAGATTGGGAACCGGATGAACCTGAGGTGGAACCAGAACCTTGCGACGTTTTATCGCGTTGCTGCTGGCCCATACCTTGGTTGCTGGATTGCTGACCAGTACGGTTTTTCTCCTGGAATTTGCCTTCCTGATCACGACCTTGGTTGCTGGACTGACCACTTGACTGATTGTCGTAGTTTGCCATGTTAATCTCCTAATTGTTGAAAGTTGTGGGCATGATTGCTCACGCTTGTGAATGTAGGGTTTACCAGATAAAACTTCTGCCCCTACTGCGTATGACTTGCATAAAAAGCATGCAAGGGTATTACGCGGCAATACGATGGCC